>NZ_LFKY01000043.1:0-992835 GCF_028128965.1 Bradyrhizobium sp. CCBAU 25338 | reverse complement strand
GTTCCGGCGCCAATTTCTCCGCTGCTGATTACATCAACATGCGGGAGCGCAAGCTGGCCTATGTAGCCAAGATTTCATCATTCCTCGAAGACTGGGATTATCTCATAACGCCGGCCGCATCGGTCGCGGCATTCCCGGTCGAACGGGTGAGGCCGCCGCATTGGCCGGAGCATGCTTGGGACTGGCTCGCTTGGGCAGAGTTTCTCTACCCTTTCAATATGTCCAGTCACCCGGCGGCGAGCGTCCCCTGTGGGATGACCCCTGCCGGACTGCCAGTCGGCCTGCAGATCGTGAGCCGCCGGTTCAACGATCTGGAGGTCCTGCAGGCCGCCGCGGCGTTCGAGGAAGCCGTACCGATGTGGCGGCAGCGTCCGATTATCGGGCAGTGTTGATGGATGGATTCCATCAGGTCGCCGAAAATGCGCTGCCGTCCGTCTCTTCGCGGGATTGTTCGCTCGTCTCCGTTATAGAGAGTTCGTATTCCCTCAACAGTTGCATTGCCTCGAGTAAACCCGAACTCGCCCGGTTTCCGGCGTGCCGGGTTAAGAGGATGATTGAAGCAAGTAGCGCAGGCTGGGCTGGTGTGGGGAAAGGCGGTAATCCTCCAGTGACTCAAACCCCCGATAACTCCAAGAACTCATCCAAACACGAGCTGCTCTTCGCCGAGAGTTTGCTACCGGGCCATTCCGACAAGGGCAAAACCTGTTGGGGGCTAATTGCAGGTTTGAAGACACGTATGTCGGAATAGCCACTGATTTTACTGGGGAATCATACGCCTCTTAATCAGCGGGTCCGAGGTTCGAGCCCTGGTGCGCCCACCAATAAAATCAAAGAAACTTACAGCCTATTCAGGCGGATCAGAACCGGAACGCTCAGCGGGTCTTCGATCGGTCTTTGACGACGGCGAGCCCGTTTCGTTCGCCGCGATCTTACAAACACCTGACGAAAACATACCAGCGAGCTTCGCCATCGC
Organism: Bradyrhizobium sp. CCBAU 25338; assembly: GCF_028128965.1. Classification (NCBI taxonomy): domain Bacteria; kingdom Pseudomonadati; phylum Pseudomonadota; class Alphaproteobacteria; order Hyphomicrobiales; family Nitrobacteraceae; genus Bradyrhizobium; species Bradyrhizobium sp. CCBAU 25338. The sequence continues at coordinate 991,862 of NZ_LFKY01000043.1, read as the reverse complement.
GCTCTCGGCCAGGCGCACGTCGCGGCCGAGGTAGTGGCAATCAAGGATAGCCTCAACGTCTCTCGGGCTGTGGCCGGTGAACGTGGCCATCTCCGGCACCGTCGCGCCCGAGAGCGCCAGGCGCACACGGCCGAGCCGCGCAGATCGTGGAAGGTCAGTCTTCGTTGATGCCTACGGCGACCAGGGCGTCGGGCTCTGACAAGCGGCTGGATTGGGACAGCGAAGGGCTGCTTTCCGTCCAAACCCGGCCGGAGTTCGACAAGCCCGAGACTCGTCCTCAATCCCAAAGACGGCTATCGGACGGCTTTGTTGAAGCAATACGTCTGCGCGGGGGGCTCCCCTCGCTCCGTCTGATCCCAACAGAGGATGATCGTACATCCCCAGGGCTTTACGACCACGTTGCGGAAGCCTGTGGGACTGCGCGCAATTGCCGGACTTGATAATGGCCGAGAACTCTATTGCAGCGGGGACCGCGTCTTGGTCGCGGCGTCGTAGACCAGAACTTGCAGCATTGGAAACCTGCCCAGCAGTTCGGCCCCGGCTTCTTGAGCAGCCGCCGCGCTCTCGTAGTGTGTCTTGAAGTGACCATCGACCACAAGCGAGAAGCCGTCGGTCGGCGCCACATCAGCCCTTTGGATGTTTCTCGGCTCAATCTCGCCGGTTTGTGTGATCGTCTTTTTCATGGGTGCCTTCATCGCAATTCTGGGTTAGCGGGTTGGTTGAATGCGCCGGCAGCGCCAGTGCGCATCTGAATATGTTCGGGGGCTTAACCGGCAACGGGATGGCGCGCTTATTGTTCCGCGATGCGCAGCAGCCGGCCGTGGGATTGCAGTCTTTCGGTCCGACGACCTCAGTCGTCCCTGATGATCTCCGGGTTTGTCGGACAAGACCGCGTCCAGACGGGAATTGTCAACCTCGATCTTGCCGTTACAGCTTTTGAAGCCGAGCTTTTTGTCTCGGACATCGAAGGCAGCGGTGAGGCCCTGAAGCTCGGAGAACTGTTGCGCAAGGCTTGCCGCCAAAGTTCCAAGGGATGAATGAGCCGACGAATGAAGGCGCGCTGTTCTATTTGAACGCGCAAAGGTTGTTATCGGATGCCGGAGTAGCCATCTGACGGAGGACACGATCGCATCGCTGTGACAGCGCCTGTCGCGAAGCGCGGCGCTTTTAACCACGCCAAATCCTACCGACGGTACCACCAACGGCAGTCGCTTCGAGATGCGGGTAAGGACAATCCATGACCGTCGAACATGCCTCCGTGCAGGTTGCGCGCAAACCGTGGGGAGTTGCAGACATCCGCCCATGGAGCCGTATCGACATTTCCGGCGACACGGTCGGAGAGTTGTGGTTTGAGCGCGTCGATAAGGACGCACCAGGGTCCGCCCTTCTGCTCAAGCTCCTGTTTACGAGCCAGCCTCTATCGATCCAGGTCCATCCCGACGATGAATTCGCGCGCGCCATCGATTTGCCGAACGGGAAGACCGAGGCATGGTACATCCTGTCGGCCGCGCCGGGCGCGCGGGTAGCGCTCGGACTCAAGCGGCGCCTCACATCACAGGCCCTGCGTGCAGCGATCAGGGACGGCTCGATAGCCGGTCTCATGCAATGGCGCCCTGTTGCGAAGGGCGATTTCGTCTTCGTCCCCGGCGGCACAATCCATGCCATCGGCGCCGGTATCGTGCTCGCCGAGATTCAGCAACGCAGCGACACGACGTTCCGCCTGTTCGACTTTGGCCGGCACCGCGAGTTGCACGAAGACGATGCGGTGGCCGCTTCCGATGCCGGTCCACTTCGGCCTCAATCCGCCCCGCGGCGTCTCGCCGACGCACGAAGGGTTCTCGTCGCCAGTCCACAATTCGTGCTTGAGCGGATCGATCTCCAGCCAAATTCGCACTGGGCGCTCGAGACCGATCGGGAAACCTGGATCCTCGTGATCGAGGGGAGGGGGCGGATCGGGCGGACGAATGCGACCATGGGTGATGCCATCTTCGTTGAGGCCGACAGCGCCGGCATCGAGGTTGGCCCGAACGGAATGGGCGGACTGGTCGCCTACCCGGGACCGGATCCCCTGGTTTCGCTGCTGCTAGACTGCACCGGACGAATGAACAGATCTCCCGCCGCATCCGGTGCCTCGGGCAAGATCATCGAGGCACAGATATGACGTCACTCCACCGTATCGCCCTTATCGGTAACTCGCTGCCTCGCCGCTGCGGAATCGCAACCTTCACGACGGATCTGCAGAGGGCGATATCGGCGTCACAACCCGAGCTGGAGACCTGCATCGTGGCGATGACTGATCGTGGACAGGTCTACGACTATCCTCCGGCGGTCGCTTTCCAGATCAAGGACGACAATATCGAAGACTACATAAGCGCAGCGGATTTCCTGAATGCCGGCCGGTTTGACAGCGTGTCCCTGCAGCACGAATTCGGTATTTTTGGCGGCGAAGCCGGTGCTCATGTCCTCGCACTGCTGGAGCGCCTGACGATGCCGGTCGTGACGACGTTCCATACCGTACTGGCCGATCCCACGGTGCAACAACGCGCGGTCATGGAGCGCATTGTCGATGTGTCGTCCAAAGTGGTGGTTATGGCCAACAAGGGCCGCGACCTGCTGCGCAGCGTCTACCTCGTGTCGGACGACAAGATCGAAGTGATTCCCCACGGTATTCCCGATGTCGCCTTTGCCGAGCCCGCCGCGGCGAAGGCCAGGCTCGGCTTTGACGGCAAGTCGGTCATTCTGACATTCGGCCTGCTATCCCCGAACAAAGGCATTGAAGTCATGATCGATGCGTTGCCATCGATTCTGAAGTCCCGTGCGGATGCGGTGTATGTCGTGCTCGGGGCGACGCACCCCAATCTGGTTCGAGATCAGGGTGAAGCCTATCGCGAAAGTCTGATAGCGCGGGTCCGCAAGCTTGGTGTCGGAGACCACGTGGTCTTCCTCGACCGGTTCGTGGATCAGGCCACGCTGCTTGAGTTCATCTCGATGTGCGACGTCTATGTCACGCCCTATCTCAACGAGGCGCAGATGACCTCCGGAACCCTGGCCTACAGTTTCGGGCTCGGGAAGCCTGTCGTCTCGACGCCCTACTGGCACGCACGCGAGCTGCTTGCCGATGGATGCGGAGTTCTGGTGCCTTTTGGCGATGCGGCGGCGATCGGCGGCGAGATCGCCGAATTGCTCACCGATGACGCGCGCCGGCAGGCGATGTGTCGACGAGCATATGCAATGAGCCGAATGATGACGTGGGAACGCACGGCCGAGCATTACATGTCGACCTTCGAGACCGCGCGGCTGGGGCACCGGCTCAGGGTGCTCGCGCGCCCCGGCGCCGGCTCGCAGGAGCTGCCCGGCCCCGCGGCTCCTGACATGCAGATCGGCTATTTCATGACGATGTGCGACGATATCGGCCTGTTCCAGCACGCGGTGCAATCGGTGCCGGACCGCTCGCACGGTTATTGCGTCGACGACAATGCCCGGGCGCTCCTCTTGGCCTGCGCCCTGAACAATCCCGGCGAGCAACCGTTGCCGGACATCCTGACGACCCGCTTTGCGGCTTTCGTGCAGCATGCGTGGAATCCCGAAACCAGGCACTTTCGCAACTTCATGGGCTTCAACCGAACCTGGCTTGAGGACAAAGGCTCCGAAGACAGTCACGGGCGGACGCTATGGGCATTGGGAGAGGCGGCCCGCGGAGACACTAGCCCGTCGCGTCGCAGGTGGGCCGCCGATCTGTTCGCCAAGGCTCTGTCCACGGCGGAGAGCTTTGGTTCACCCCGCGCGTGGGCGTTCATGCTGCTAGGGCTGGACGCTTATTGCACTGTCGCTCCGGATGATCTCCACGCGAGAGAGGTCCGGCACGCTCTTGCGGACAGGTTAATGTCCTGTCTGGCGTCGGTAGAGACGCCTGACTGGGTATGGTTCGAAGAAGGGCTCGCTTACGACAACGCGCGATTGCCGCAGGCTTTGATGCTGGCTGGGATGGCAACGCAAACGCCTCGATACCTCGATGCCGGATTGCGATCACTGCGCTGGCTGATGACGCGGCAGACGGCGGTGGAAGGTCATTTCCGGCCGGTGGGCACGGCCGGATTCGGTGAGCAGCGGCGACATCCGCGCGCGTTCGATCAGCAACCCGTCGAAGCAACGGCGACAATCGCTGCCTGCCTGACGGCGTGGCGTGCGGACGGCGATGCGGAGTGGAAAGCCATGGCGCTACGCGCCTTCGGCTGGTTTCTTGGCAGCAATGATCTGTCCGTGGCACTGGTCGATCCGCACTCCGGAAGCTGCCGCGATGGATTGCACCCAGATCGCGCCAACGAAAACCGCGGAGGCGAGTCGGTCGTCTGCTATCTCCTTGGACTTGCGGAGATCCGTCAGCTTGCGCGCGTCAACACCAGCCTGACCAAGCCCCTGGCCCTACGCGCCGTGGGTGCCTGAATTTCATCTTTTATCCAGTGAGCCGAGGATATCGTGTCACAAGCAACCTTCCTGAATCGGCAGGCGCTTCATCTGCGCCCCGACCCCGCGCGGGTCATCGTGCGGCCATTCAAGCCGGCGACGGAGCCGCGCGATCTCAACCCGACCGACAAGATGCGCGCCAATCATATCGTTGAGCGAGTTCTCGCACTCGATAAGGAAGCGGTTGCCGCCCAGCTCGCGGACGTCCTTGACAATTTCAAGGGTCGACATCGTAACCTGCTGGAAAGGTTCGAGGCCCGCGCAGACGAAATGGAGGACGCTTTCGCAACGCATGGCGTTTTTTCAAGAACGCAGCGCCAGCTGATCGGCGCATATTTCCTCAATGAGTATTCGTTCGAAGCCTCTGCCTTGTTCAACCCCAGCATCGTGGCGCACCCCGATCAATCGGGAGTGCCGAAGGACAGCGTGCGGTTCGTGCTCAGTCTCCGCGCCATAGGCGAAGGGCATGTGTCGTCGCTGACGTTTCGACGCGGGACCATCGCGGCTGACGGCAGTCTGGCCGTTGATCCGACGGCTCGGCTCGCGTCGATTCCCCGGATTTGCCATCGCGTGTCCGGACCGGACGGCGAGCGCATCGAGTTGATCTTCAAGCCGGAAGAAGACCTGACCGAGCGCGTCATCTTTCCCGTCACGGAATCCCAATCGAACGGCATAGAAGACGCACGCTTCGTCGAATTCAGCGACGGGGATCGAAAGACCTACTACGCGACCTTTACAGCCTACAGCGGGCGGGCGATCCGATCCGAATTGATTGAGACCAGCGATTTCATATCGTTTCGACTGGCGCCTTTGCGGGGGACAGCAGCAAGGAACAAGGGTATGGCACTGTTCCCGCGCAAGATCGACAACAAGTATGCCATGATCGCGCGGCAAGACAATGAGAACTTGTATCTGATCTATTCGGACGACCTGCACACATGGGATGGCGGCCAAGCCATTCTGAAACCGCAATTTCCCTGGGAGTTCGTCCAGATCGGAAATTGCGGGTCGCCGATCGAGCTCGATGAAGGCTGGCTGCTGCTGACGCATGGTGTCGGCCCGGTCCGCAAGTATTCGATCGGCGCGGTGCTGCTCGACAAGCGCGATCCCTCCAAGGTGCTGGCGCGTTCGCGCGAGCCACTGTTGCGGCCCGAACCGTCCGAGCGCGAAGGATACGTCCCCAACGTCGTTTATACCTGCGGCGCGATGCGGCACAACGACCGGATCATTCTGCCATACGCGGTGTCGGACACGTTCTCCAACTTCGCGACCATCGAGATTTCGGCGCTGCTGGCTGCAATGAGGCGCTGAGTGCCTCTATCATGATCGGTGGCGTCAACCGCGCTTCAGCTGACGTCTCTGATCTCGCTTTCCCTGTTCGAAAGGTTACTCGTCTGGCCTTTCCGAGAGCTGAATCCGCATCCCGCCGCGACGAAAAAGTCGATTTCAGGAGGCATGCATTCAAATTCAATAGCGACTTGTGGTCCCGACCTACTCGTGCGCCTTGACGCCGGGCCGGACGCTGATGCTTGCAAGTTCGCGACGCTCGTCCTCTGTCAGCTGCCAATCCTCGCACTGGCCGCGGAGCTGCCGGAAAACGTCGTGTAACTTGCTTCGAGCCACCTTGACGATCTCGGTATCGTCGAATTCGCAAGAGCTTAGAAAAATCGGCAAGGCAAAGCTGGTCTGACGGCTCTCGAATTGAAACGTCAGGCTAATGTCCTCGCTGCGTTCATTCGGCGGAATCATCTCGATGCGTGCGATCTTTATCTTGAATGCATTCATGCGCATCACCTAGTTCGGTCGGACCATGGAACGAGATTGTCCGAAGGAGACAGCACTTGCCAACGAATTTGAGTTGATGATCGTGACCTCCGCTTGTTCTTGACGGCGCTCGGCAGCGATGCTGACGCGATCACCACCAAATGATGGCGACGGCGAGCGAGATCTGCCTTACAACGTCATCCAAGCTGTTTAACAGCGCAATGTGGCTGGCAAGTGCCGGCCGTGACATACTTCCAAGAAACCGGGCTTACACGTTCACAAAGTGCGACCGTTCGACACGGCTTCTTGCCCGCGACGGAACCGCCACCGGAGCGTCAGAGCAGGTCTGCCAGCGTGATGGTATCGAAGCTCGGCGTATCGACGTCTGTTGGGCGCCGCGGCAGCAACCCCGATACCCCTGGTAGATGAGAAGGCAGAGGTGCGCCGGCGAGTTCGGCGAATGGGTTCCACATTACAGGGGCGGTGCAATGGCCCGCGGACGCTATCCCCGAGGTTCCGGTTGCAACGTTCTCCTCCGCCCGAGGCAGTCAGTTGTGACAGCGCGGAAGGCGGTAGCTATACTCGAAACTTGTTGTTCCAGAATGCCGGCCGGGCATGGCCGTTTCGCGAGCAGAGGCGCTCGCGGTGCCGGCTCGATTGGTTCTCGCAGTCATCTACTTGGGAGCTCGCTTTGAGTAATTCTACTGAGCGGCCAAAGTATGAACGCCTGGCTGACTTCATTCGACAGAACCACGCTCCTATCGTGAAAGAATGGACGGAGTTCGCTCGAACGCTGTCCCCGGCTAGCGATCAGATGTCGAAACTGGCTCTTGAAGATCATATCGTCGATCTTCTTGGGTTTGTGGCGGACGACCTCGAGACTGTACAAACCGCGCGGGAGCGGTTCGATAAATCGCGGGGCGACGGCCCGCAAGATAGCGCCTTTTCTCAAAGCGCGGCCGAGCTTCATGCCGCGCTACGTCTCGCCGACGGCTTTGATATTGATCAGATGGTCTCGGAGTACAGGGCGCTTCGGGCAAGCGTTGTCAAGCAGTGGGTTGCGCACCATAGGACGCTCGCCGGAACCGATATCGAGGATTTGACGCGGTTCAACGAAGCGATCGATCAGGCCGTCACGGAGTCGGTAGCGCACTACACCAAGACGATAAACGACTCGCGCAACCTGTTTCTGGGCGTCCTTGGCCACGACCTGCGCAATCCCCTCGGCGCCGTTTCAATGGGGGCTCTTTGGATGGAGCGATCTGCAATAACCGACGCAAAGCAGGCGAGGGTCGTTTCGGAGATCAGGATGGCGGCAGGGCGCGCAACACAGATTCTGAACGATCTGCTCGATCTCACGCGCTCGTCTTTCGGCACTCAAATCCCGGTTACAAAGACCAGGGTCGACGTTGCGGCTTTGTGTCAGGAAATCGCGGATGAGTTTCGTGCCGTCAACGCAGATCGGAAGTTTGAGGTCACACATGACGGTGATCCGTTGGTTTCATGCGACTCCGCGCGCCTGGGACAGGTGTTGTCCAACCTGATGGGCAACGCTATCCAATATGGCGACGTAACGACCCCGATCACGGTGACCGTCGCAGGTCACGATCCCGATGCCGTTACAATCAGCGTGCACAATCTCGGGTCTTCAATCCTGCCTGATACGCAAAAGTCAATCTTTCAGTCCTGGACACGCGGGCAGGATGTGGGAAATCTGTCCGAGCACAACACGCACCTTGGGCTTGGCCTCTACATCGCAAAATTGATCGTCGAAGCCCATGGCGGCGAGATTTCTGTGGTGTCGAACGAACAGACAGGGACGTGCTTTTCTATCCGGCTGCCGCGCAGATGACGCCTGTCATCTTCGTGTGGGGAGGTGTGCGGCATTCGACCTGCGGCGATATGCGAGGAAAGCCGGTCAAGGGGCACATTGCCGAGCGAGCTCAGCGAGATGTGTGCAGATTGCGGCGCTTAAAGGTGTGACCGCGGGAGTGTGTCCCGGCTGACGACATTTGTTGCGCGCCTGAGAAGGCCTAATATGAACGAGCGAAGCTCTCCTGGGCGTCCTGATCGTCGAGGATGAGCCGATGCTTCGCGCAATTCTTTCTGAGCGGTGAGGCGCTCGTCCCACTCACCCTTCGCGAGGTGATCAATATTGACCGGCACATCGGACCGGAAAGTGCCACACTTTGTCCACCACCGCGCGGCCCTCGGCATCTGTCGGTGATGAGAACGCTATCGCGCTCCCGCCTTCTCTGGACAAGGAGCGCGACATGCAGCGACGCTATTTCAGGCAAACCAGCTCGCTTGAAGAACGCCTTGCCGAACAAGCGCGGCTCCTGCGTCAGAAGGCAAGATCGCTTCCGCCGGGTATTGAACGGGAGCAAGCAATCCGCAAAGCTCGACAGGCTGAGACTGGCGCTCAAATCAGCGAGTGGCTGTCCTCACCCAGAGTGCTGGCTCCGAAATGAAGGAGCGGCAGGTCATGCGGGGCGGTTCTCCCGCACGACCTGCTACTTCCAGCTCTCATAGAACGTTCTGGACCGCTCGGGTGGGATCGCAGATCCTCAGCAGGCGGCCGAGATCCTGCTGGAAAGTATCAAGACGCAGATGCTTAAGGGCGAGAGCCTCACGCTGATGCTTTCGAGCTATTGCCGCGCTCGAGCAGCCGCAGAAGGCAGCATGATGAGGCGCCCGGATCCTGATGGCAGCCCGCGCGATCAGCTCATGATACCGATCAGTCTCGGTCGTTTGCCTCTTCCCTAACCACAGGCGGTGTGTGGCCAAGCTCAATTTTCTGCGCCTGTTGGGCCCGCTCCTTGTCCGCAGGCTGGTCTTCTCCGCGCACGCGCGTGATGCCGTGGTCTGATGTCTTGGTCATGGTGACCTCCTGCTTGACCAAACCCGGCTCAGCCCCAACGTTCCAAATGCCGGACTTGTTTCGCGCTGGGTGGGACGTTCGCGTCGCTCCAGTTTGCCGCGTGGCCAACTGGCGTCATCCCTGTGTGTGACGGCGTCGTTCTGAAAGGTCGCCTTAGCTGCTCCCACTTGACCACAATCCATCGCAACATGGCGAGAGGAGGCTTCTGAAGCACCGGCACGTCAAAATCCCGGTGCAAACGCCGCGGACGCCGGATGACACGCCAAGGATATCAAGAAACACGCCGTCAAACAAAAGCCGTCCGGGCGTTACACCGAACGGCTTTTCCTCGCGGCTCCCAGTCTCCTGGTTCTGCCGCCAGATACAAACCGCCTTCTCACCCTTTGTTCCTCGCAAGCTTCCTGTTCTCGGCAGGTCGGCGGCCCACGCTCGGAGACGAGATGAACGGCCATCTTGTCCGGGCCGCTGCACTCAAGTCCTGGAAGCGCCTCGCCAAAGACCATCCCCCGTGTCGTCCGGATTCGGGAGTTCGCTACCGGGCAGTGGCCAACCAATTTCGCCTGCAGTCCGTCGAGTTGCGGCAGAAGGTGTGCGGAGGCAGATGGCCGCTGTCCATCCCGTGCGGCCACCGAGCAGTTTAGCCGGCGGGCTTTTTGTGGTCTTTGTGCTCACGTGGAGCGCCGCGATTTTCGTCAGTCTTTTCTGCATCCTCCGGCTTTTTCCCAGCCATGTTTCCGGGATTGAAGTGATACTTGCCTTCCGGATTCTCGCCGGGCTGCTTCTCATCGGGATCTTTGTTGTTGGCCATTGGACACTCGCTCCTGAGAAAGGGTAACGGAGTTGAACGAGATCAGTGTTGCTATGTTCCAACTCTGTCTCATTGACTTGTGTTCGTTCGGTATGCGCAACTCAGTGAGGCAATCGCGCCACGGCTTGAGCGAGAAATTCCAGCTCCTGCGAGAAGCGACAGCGACCGTGACGGGTGCGAACACGAACGCATGAAAACCTCGTAACGATCGCAGCGTACATGCTTGCGATGCCGCCCCAAAACTGTGTGGAACGAAAGCCCAACCGCCCCCGTTGACGATGAGCTGCAACATTTCTCAATTCGCCTGAGGCATCGTGCAGACCAACTGAGGTACTGCACATGGCTCTTCCGCGAACACGTTCCCCCTCCCTCCTGTCCGACTATGTGGCCGTCTTGCGGCGGCACCCTGCGCGTGCGGCCTTTGCAGCGGCAGCTACTCTTGTCGGTGCCATAGCGATCGTAAACCAGCAATTCGCCAGGAAAGCGGAACGCGATAACCCGCCGCGTGGGCAGTTCTTGGAGATCGATGGCGTCCGGCTGCACTACGTGGAACGCGGCAATGGGCGTCCGCTTGTGCTCTTTCACGGCAACGGCAGCATGATCCAGGATTTTGAATCAAGCGGCTTGATCGATCTGGCGGCCGATAGCTACAGGGTGATCGTGTTCGACCGCCCCGGATTTGGACACAGCTCGCGGCCGCGGAATGTGATCTGGACGCCCGAAGCACAGGCAGATCTGTTCAGAAAAGCGCTGGATCGGCTGAGCGTTCAACGTGCGATTGTGCTTGGACATTCATGGGGTGCTTCGGTCGCTCTTGCGCTGGCGATAAGACATCCGTCATTTGTCGAAGCCTTGGTGCTGGCATCGGGATACTATTTTCCCACTGTCCGTGCCGACGTGGCGGCATCTTCGGTATCGGCGATCCCCGGGATGGGCGATGCCATCACTCACACCATCTCGCCAATTCTCAGCCGCCTCCTGTGGCCTTCCATGTTGCGCAAGATGTTCGGTCCGCAGCCAATCCCGGAAAAGTTCGATGGTTTCCCCAGGGAAATGGCGGTGCGACCGTCACAGATGCGTGCCAGTGCTGCGGAAGCGACGTTGATGATACCCGCGGCATACGAAGCCTCGCAGACCTACGAGCAACTCGAGATGCCCACCATCATAATTGCCGGCGATGACGACCGGATAATCGACATCAACGAGCAATCGGTCAGACTGCATGGTGAAGTCAAGCACAGCAGATTGCGCCGCATCGCCGGAGCAGGGCATATGATCCAACAGTCTGCCACTGCTCAGTTGATGGCGGCCATCGACGAAGCCGCTTCCGAGACCCGTATCGGCGGGAATGCCCCACAACGGTTTGCCAAGGCTTAGGAACGCTCCCACAGGGCACTTGTTGCTCGCTGGGACGTCTAGCACTGGACCAGGTTGGCACCACGCGGCGCGAAGAAAGGTGCGATGGCACAGGCCGGCAAGAGCTGGCCAATGTTCCGCAGGAACGGAAGCCTATGTATGTTGGTTGGCACTCGCAGGTTGGCGCGCATTGCAAGGGTGGCCTTGACTGGTTTGCCGTGAGTCGTGTCCGCGTAGGCCTTGCAGCGAGCAAACACGGTGTGTCGTAGATGAAAATCGGAAAATGGTATGATCCAATCTCGGAGCGCTGGATTCTTCCGTACCCATCGACTTCTGCGGCAAATTTCCTACAATCGGACGACGCAGAGACTTCCGAATGCGCGAGGAAGGCCGAAGCGCAGCGACGCATCTGGGACGCTCTAGTTGACTGCTGTTCGCATTGACGACGCGCCGTCGCCATTGTCATGGCGCCCAGTGTCGCATGGCATTGATGCGAGAGCGGCTCCTTTGCCTCGGCCGGTCGAGGCTGGTCGAGGCCCCTGGCGAGATTCGGGCCTCTTGTCAGTCGACGCTTGCGCTCCGTGCGTTCCTCCTCCGAGGGAGGGCGCATCGTCGGATCACCGCTTGCTTCTAGAGAGGCTACGCAAGGAAGATGCGATTTGCCGGCGCTGATTCCGCTCGGGTCCGAGCGGGAGCGACCGAGCAAACCGGAGCATCTGGCAGCGCAATTGAACAAGTTGCGAGATGCTGTAGCCGATTTGGTTCTCTGTTCGCTTGCGCTGAAGTGACCGCATGACATCAACCATGGTTAAGCGGAGCGCCACTCATCGTTGCCGCTTCGGTCGCAGCGTTCAGATCTCAGGTCAGCCTGTGAAATGCCGGCGGCAACGCCTCTCGAACCAGTTCGCTTAGATCCAAAGCCTCGCCACTTTCGACAATGTCAGAGAATAGAATCTCGACGAAGGGATGTTGGCGGTTGAATACGGCGCCTCGCTCGTATTTCGCGCGCACAATCCGTTGGAGTGCGGGGAGGTTCAGTCTGCCGAGTGCGTTGTATTGATCTCGGAAGAGGCTTTGACGTCCTCCGCGATGCTCGACAGATTCCGCCCAAACGTCCACCACCTTCCGGCTCATGAAGGCCTCGACCCGTTCGTTGCCCTCCCGAGCGAAGAGCCGGAGCCCGTCCATGCTGTGCGGCCCGTCATCGATTCGAAAGTGCGCAGGTGACATGGGAATCCTCCTATTGTCGGCGCTTATTCATGTCGGCAGCCTGTCGAGGAAAGTGCGCCGCACTCAACTGCCCGACGGTACGATCAGACACACAGGATATGGGTATGGAAGGTTCGAATAGCGAGGGTGCAAAGCAGGCCCCGCAAAGAGGCGTGTCGCTGCTGCCTTCTGCAATGATCCCGTCAAGCGCTCCATGGTGAGCTATATTGACCAGCGCGTCGCGCTGCCGGGTCCGCATACTCTCTATGCTCCACCTCAAGGTCGTGTCGCGCGCAGGGCGAGCGCCGCCTTGTCTGTGAATGGCGAAGGCCTACTGATGGGCGCACAGTGAACCGCGCCGCTTGGAAGGTGGCTCTTCCCGTAGAATTGCGAGCAATCAGGGAGTAAAGTCTGCCTAACGAGGTCGCCCCTGCAGGTTCTGGGCGGCAGAAGCAGCTGCTCGTCTCCGTTCGCTTGGCGACTGATCGAAAGCGAGTAAGTTTCGTCCAGTCAAAGGAGTCCATACGTGGCGAAATCGACCAAGGACGCGTTCGACCCCAAAAGATTTCTCGCCAAGATGGGCGCGGGCAAAGCAATTCTCACATTTCGCAAGAACCAGCATGTGTTTGAGCAAGGAGACGCTGCGGACTCGGTGTTTTACATTCAAAGCGGGAAGGTCAAGCTGACGGTCGTATCGGAGCAGGGCAAGGAGGCGGTCGTTGCGATTCTGGAGCCTGGCCAGTTCTTTGGCGAGGGATGCATGAATGGTCATACGTTACGTATCGCGACGACAACAGCGATGGAAGATTGCGTCATCACGTCGATAACCAAAGAAGCGATGATGGCGGCTATTCGCGACGAGCCGAAATTTTCACAGCTGTTCATGTCGTACCTTCTGACCAGGAACAGCCGGATTGAGGAGGACCTGATCGACCAGCTATTCAATTCGAGCGAACGGCGGCTTGCTCGTCTGCTGTTGCTCCTCGCGAATTTCGGCAAGGAAGGCAGCCCGCAGCCGATCAGCGCGAGTATCAGTCAGGAAACATTGGCTGAGATGATCGGAACCACGCGATCGCGGGTCAGCTATTTCATGAACAAGTTTCGAAGATTGGGACTCATCAGCTATAATGGCCATATCGAGGTCCACAACTCGCTCCTGAGTGCGGTGTTGCACGAGAAGCCTCTGCTCAGAGAGCGCGACTAGAAGGACCGCCCGAACAGACGGCCCCAGAGCGTGGGGGCGCTCCAAGGCCGTCATTTCCTCGGATGCTTTGGGGGGCGTTTGCATCCGGTCGCCCTTCACCAAGTTACGCCACCGACATTCGTTCCGGCACAGGCTCAAGTCGCTTCTGTGGGACTAAACCCGGGGCCCAGACTCACTGTATCCCGCTTAGGAAGGGATCTCGTCGGTCCACACTTTGAAGCTGACCAAGGTGTTGGGTCCAAATGTCTGGGAAATCGGGACGTCAGCGGCATCACGTCCTTGAGCAATCAGTATACGTCCAATCCGGGGGACGTTGTTGCGTGGATCGAACGTGTACCAGCGCCCGCCAATATAGGCTTCGAACCATCCCGCGAAATCTCCTGGGGCGTAGGGGGGAGGCATGCCAATGTCGCCCAGATAGCCGGTGCAGTATCTGGCTGGAATGTTCATGCAGCGACAGAACGTGATGGCCAGATGCGCGAAATCTCGGCACACGCCCTTACCCTCGTTGAAAACGTCCCGGGCGGTCTTGGTTGCGCGCGCGTGCTCATAGCCGAATTGAATGTGATTGTGAACGAAATCACAGATCGCCTGAACGCGTGCCCATCCAGGCGGCTCCTTCGCAAAGAGTTTCCACGCGACATCGGACAGCTGGTCGGTTTCGCAATAGCGGCTGCCAAGCAGATACACGATCGTCTCTGCCGGCAAGTCCTCGACCGCGTGTTGGGAAGCCGAGGGCACAACGACGTCCGGCAGGCCTGTGTCCCGAACGATCCCATCAGCCGCCAGACGCATTCGACCCGCTGGGGCAACGATACGGCTGCACCAGTTACCGAAGCCGTCGCGGTAGGGGACGATCGCAACCGAGGGGTCAGTGGTCAGATAATCGGGCACGATCACATCTGAAGCCCGGGTAAAATGAACACCCAGGACCATGATCATGGGTGTGGGCTGCGGAAAATCGTAGATCATCTCATAGCCGACCCGGATCTTCACTGGCGTTCCTCAAATCTACTAGATGGACTCGACCGCTTTGATTTTGAGTATGCTCACTCTGCACTCTGGTATGTTGCGCCGGCGCAAGCTCTAGCACTCTGGCGGTGCTTGAGGTTGATGCTATCTCATTTAGCAAATAACTACAAAAGAGCCGACGCTGTTTTGACGTTGACGTCCACGTTCATCCCGATCTCATCCTCGCCAGTCCCCCAATACGTGCCGAACAAAGGAATGGCCTGACTCGGAATTCTGGCCACCGCCACGCGGACCAGATCTACGCGAAGGGACCATCCATTTGCGTATCATGAGGAAGAGGCCTCCGATCTGGATGGTTCTCCGATCCCGAAGATCGTGTCGGTCGATGGCTTTACTACGGGCTTTATCTGCGTACCGGATCGCGATGGACCTGCCTGGCTGGGCGGGGGCGCCACCCATGCCTGGTGCCAAATTTACGTCCCCGGTTCCGGCTGGGTCGAGTTCGATCCGACCAATGGAATTGTCGGAAACCGAATGAGATACCGCGCGCCAAACCCGATATTCCAACAAGCTGATCAAATTTGCACAGACGCAGGGCGGACCACCCTGCAATACTACCTCCAAACCGGGTGCCTGAGGTGTCACGATGCATATGTCGAGCGAAGGGCTGCTGGTCATACTCTTTGTCGGTCTCGCTGCGGGCTGGTTGGCGGGTCAAATCGTCCAGGGAACCGGCTTTGGAATCATCGGTGACCTCATTGTCGGGATCTTGGGCGCCTTTGTCGGAAGCTGGTTGTTACCTAAGCTCGGCATCCATCTTGGTACCGGAATGATCAGTGCGATCGTCAATGCGACCATCGGAGCGATATTGCTGCTGCTCATCGTTCGGTTGCTTCGGGGTGGCAGCGGATGGGGAGGTCGATGGGGCGGCAATTGGGGTCGGCGATGGTGACGCATTCCCGCAGACCGGCTTGCGACGGGCCGCTGTGACATCGCTTCCGGCGCCGCGACTGTGGGCTCGCTCTGCGGCACACGCTGCATCATGGTAACCGCGGCGGCTTCCAAGATCCGTGCGGGTCAGGCGAATGGAGACCTTTTCAACTCCGGCTTCTGGCCGAGGCCCGCATCTCGGAATGAAATGAGCCGCCGCTCCTTTTCGTCCCACAAGGTCCTCGACACGCATTGCAAGCTCTCGAAGAGGGTGATTCTCCCCACGATGGCGAGCTCCGGATGATCCCGGAGCACGTCCGGCAACCGATAGCAGGGGATTCGACTGCATAGATGATGGACGTGATGGACGCCGATGTTCGCGGTGAACCAGCGCAAGACAGCCGGCAAGTGGTAATGCGAACTGCCATAGAGCGCAGCATCGTGAAAGCTCCAGGCCTCATCACGTGACCACGACGTGTTCTCGAACTGGTGTTGAACGTAGAACAACCACACACCGATCGACGCCGCCAGAATCATGATCGGCAGATGCACCAGCAGGAATGGGCCAAGGCCGACCAGCCAAATCATGCCGGCGACCAGAGCCGTGATGGCGAGGTTCGTACCCATTGTACTCAGCCACGGCCGCCAGCCGCCATGCATCATCCCGATCGGAAGCCGAAACCGCAGGACGAACAAGTACGTGGGGCCTACGCCAAACATCACAGCCGGATGCCGGTACAGGCGATAGAGGATCTGGCGCCATCGAGGCCGCGCGGCAAACTCGCTCACGGTCAATGTGTCGATGTCGCCGGAGCCCCTATGATCGAGATTGCCCGAACTCGCGTGATGGCGGGCATGGTTGCGCCGCCAGTAATCGTAAGGCGTCAGGGTAACAACGCCAAGGGATCGCCCGACCCAGTCGTTCGCGAGGCGAGCCCGAAAGAACGACCCATGGCCACAGTCGTGCTGGATCATGAAAAGACGAACGAGCAGGCCCGCCGCAGGCACCGCCAGCAGCAGACCGATCCAGTGGCCGTAGGCAACACCAGCCAGCATCAGAGCCCAGATGACAAAGAACGGTACTGCTGTGATCACCAGCTCAAAAATGGCGCGAGAATTGTCGGCTTGGCGATAGCGCGCCAGCAACTGTGCCAACGAGCGGGCTTCTGGTGCACTTTGAATCATGTCCAATTGCTCTTGGATTGGCTGGCAAAGTCGGGACATCGTCGCCGACCGGAATGATCACGACCTTCGGTGTTCGCACAACGCAACGCATGACACCCGGTACCGCGCCGACAGCGACGCAAGGTTTCGCAGGATCTATCGCGCTGAGACGTTCGAGACATCTCGAAGGGCTCGTTCTGCAAATCAATCTTAGTCCGCGCCTGGACGACTTGCTGAGCAATATTGCTCAGCCGCCAGCCAGGCACTGTGCAATCAATGCTTCTTAGCCGTGCGATTCCTCGGCGGTGACCAGTGACCGCCCCCATAGGCTCTGGCAGACGATTGGGGCGAGCCGGTAAGCGTGCTCTTGATCTGGTGGTGCAGCTCTTAGAGGATCAGCTTCTGCAGCCTGTCGGACACTTCGCGCTCTCTGGCATCAAAAACAGCTGACGACGGTCATTCTGCCGGCACTCCGATCTTGCGACTGAAATGCTCCATCATGTCAGAAGCGTTCTGAAGGATTGTCGCCTTTTGCATTGCCTCGAGGCGCCCGCGGCCTGGAGGCATCTTGCCGGCTCGATCCAGCGCGTCGGCCGCCTGGATCCCCAGCCTGTGGGCCAATGATGTTTCGACTCGCGTCATTGGCCCGAATGAGCCGCCGGCCAGAGATGGCGGCTCGAGTCCGCGCAGGGGAGCAACTACCACTGAACAAGCACTGCAGCAGCGATCACGATCGCGAAGAAGATCGGCAGCAGTACCGAAGGCCGCAGCCACTCGCGGAGTCCTAACTGGGAGATGTCTGACATATAGACCGCCTTTTGGTCGCGGCGGGAGCACAATGCTCTCAGTCACCGATAACAGCCGAGAAGCGCGCGGTGATGTTCAAGATATAATGCCCGTCCATGGAATAACGATGGTCCAGGCGAAACTATTTACTGTGACAGGGGGAGTGGGGTTGTCGTCTGCCAGCAACCTAGCCGCTTAAGAATTGGCGCCGCCGGATCGCCTTGGCGGTATTTCCGCTCGAGGCGGACACTTCTCTTGGGAGAATCATGGATGTAAATCTTACGCTTACCTTCCTGTCGTGTGGAGGAATTGTTCTTCTCTCATTCGTCGCGATCGGGGCGTTTTGGTTTGCCGAACGGTTGCGTCGGGACGAACGCTCCTTGCGTCGGCAGGTCGGGACAAATCCACGGCAGACACCCTGACGCATTCGATCCTTGCCATTCGGGATGGGTCCCAATGAAAAAGCCGCGGATTTCTCCGCGGCCATTTTTCTGGGGTATTTCGTCGTCTTTCAGTATCGGCCGTTCCCGATTCCAACGCTCACGCCGGGAGCGCTGAAGCCGATGCCGCCACGGTCCTCATAGCCGCGCCGTTCGATGTGACGCTGGCGGGGTGCATATCCGTAAGCATCGCGCCTGTCGCGGATGATGACGCGGCGTTCGTCACGCTGGCGCCAGCAGCGACCGTCTTCGTTGCAGACCATGCGAACGTTCTGAAGGTCGCTCTCCGGTCCAACTGTTGCGTTGGCGGAAAGCGGGGCGGCTGAAGCGGCGGCCGCAACAAGCGTGCTTGCCGTGGCAGCCAGAATGATTGTGAGAGCTTTCATAAGATTTCTCCAAAAGTAATTGTGTCAGTGAGCCAATGGGCTCGTGAGAGAATGGTTCCACTGGATAACTATTGCAGCGACGATCAACAGCCGAGAGATCGGCAGAAATACCGGACGTACGAGCCACCCATGAACACTGAATCTATTGCGCGGAGATATGGGGGAATATCGCGGCGCTCCACCGGATCGCGACGAATCGTCGTAACTTAATTTCCGTGGGCAGGTTGTAATCCGGTTCCAGAGTAGCCACTTACGGTTAAGCGCGGTCGGGTCGCTTTCAGCATCTCGTTCCGTTGCGAGAATTTGGGAATCAACCGTGATCGAGTTTCCCAATTATAGTCGTTCATATGACCGAACGCGGCATGCCGTGCGTTTTTGGGGATACGATAGCGCGTTAGAGGCATCGTTCTTCATAGAGGAAGACGCGCTGAGGCGACTTCAACCGGACGCTCACCCCAATGAATCGGGCTTCCTGAACGCATTCGATTCCAATCGTGATGCAATATGTGCCGCCGCTGCCAGGGTGTACGTCCGCGGCAGCAGGGGGTCTTACGATCTGGTCGCCGCTAAC
This sequence comes from Bradyrhizobium sp. CCBAU 25338, assembly GCF_028128965.1. NCBI lineage: Bacteria > Pseudomonadati > Pseudomonadota > Alphaproteobacteria > Hyphomicrobiales > Nitrobacteraceae > Bradyrhizobium > Bradyrhizobium sp. CCBAU 25338. The sequence goes on along the minus strand of NZ_LFKY01000043.1, from coordinate 972,927 downwards.
TTTTGAAACGAAGACCGACGTCTTAATGGACGCCGTTTACGGCACGTAGTTCATTTACGACTCCAATCCAGAAATAATCACAAAAGCCAAGGGGAGACTCGCATGAAATTCCGTCCGCTCCATGACCGTGTCGTGGTCAAGCGCATAGAGGCCGAAGACAAGACCGCTGGTGGCATCATCATTCCGGACACTGCCAGGGAGAAGCCCTCCCAGGGTGAAGTCATCGCCGTCGGCCGCGGCCGCCGCGACGAAGCCGGCAAGCCGATCCCGATCGACCTGCAAGTCGGCGACCGCGTGCTGTTCGGCAAGTGGTCGGGAACCGAGGTCACGATCGACGGCCAGGAGCTGTTGATCATGAAGGAGAGCGACGTCATGGGCGTTCTCACTGACCTGCCGATCGCCAAGAAGAAGGCGGCGTAAGCGCCAGACAGTTTTCCTTACCCTGAGGATTCGGCATAGCCGGGTTCTCGAAGGATGAGGCCGGCAATTCAAATCTCATCTCTCAAGAGCTCGCCAGTTGTGCGGCCTTTGGGATCTGGCCAGTTGAAAACGGAGATCGCTATGTCAGCCAAAGAAGTCAAATTCGGTGTCGATGCCCGCGATCGCATGTTGCGCGGCGTTGAAATTCTCAACAACGCGGTAAAGGTGACGCTCGGCCCGAAGGGCCGCAACGTCGTGCTCGAAAAGTCGTTTGGCGCTCCCCGCATCACCAAGGACGGCGTCACGGTCGCCAAGGAGATCGAGCTCGAGGACAAGTTCGAGAACATGGGCGCCCAGATGGTGCGCGAAGTTGCCTCCAAGTCGGCGGATGCGGCCGGCGACGGCACCACCACCGCGACCGTGCTCGCGGCTGCGATTGTCCGTGAAGGCGCTAAGGCGGTTGCCGCCGGCATGAACCCGATGGACCTAAAGCGCGGTATCGACCTCGCGGTGGACGCCGTGGTCGCCGATCTCGTCAAGAACTCCAAGAAGGTCACCTCGAACGAGGAGATTGCCCAGGTCGGCACCATCTCGGCCAATGGCGATGCGGAGATCGGCAAGTTCCTCTCCGACGCCATGAAGAAGGTCGGCAACGAGGGCGTCATCACCGTTGAAGAAGCCAAATCGCTCGAGACGGAACTCGAGGTCGTCGAGGGCATGCAGTTCGATCGCGGCTACATCTCGCCCTACTTCGTCACCAACGCCGACAAGATGCGTGTTGAAATGGACGACGCCTATATCCTGATCTACGAGAAGAAACTCTCCAGCCTGAACGAACTGCTTCCGCTCCTGGAAGCCATCGTACAGAGCGGCAAGCCGCTTGTTATCATCGCAGAAGACGTGGAAGGCGAGGCGCTCGCCACTCTCGTCGTCAACCGCCTGCGTGGCGGCCTGAAGGTCGCGGCCGTCAAGGCTCCGGGCTTCGGCGATCGCCGCAAGGCCATGCTGCAGGACATCGCGATCCTGACCGGCGGCCAGGCGATCTCGGAAGATCTCGGCATCAAGCTGGAGAACGTCACGCTCGCCATGCTCGGTCGCGCCAAGAAGGTGATGATCGACAAGGAGAACACCACGATCGTCAACGGTGCCGGCAAGAAGGCCGACATCGAGGCGCGCGTCAACCAGATCAAGGCGCAGATCGAGGAGACCACCTCGGACTACGACCGTGAGAAGCTTCAGGAGCGTCTCGCCAAGCTCGCAGGCGGCGTCGCGGTGATCCGCGTCGGCGGCGCGACCGAGGTCGAGGTGAAGGAGCGCAAGGATCGCGTTGATGACGCGATGCATGCGACCCGTGCGGCCGTCGAGGAAGGCATCTTGCCGGGCGGCGGCGTCGCCCTGCTGCGTGCTTCCGAGCATCTCAAGGGCCTGCGCACCAAGAACGACGACCAGAAGACCGGCGTCGAGATCGTGCGCAAGGCGCTGTCGGCTCCCGCCCGCCAGATCGCGATCAACGCCGGTGAAGACGGCTCGGTGATCGTCGGCAAGATCCTGGAGAAGGATCAGTATGGCTATGGCTTTGATTCCCAATCCGGCGAGTACGTCAACCTGGTCACAAGAGGCATCATCGATCCGACCAAGGTCGTTCGTGTGGCGATTCAGAATGCGGCTTCTGTTGCCGCACTGCTGATCACGACCGAAGCCATGGTGGCCGAATTGCCAAAGAAGAACGCCGTCGGTGGCGGCATGCCTCAAGGTGGCGGCATGGGTGGTATGGATTTTTAGATCCAGCTCGTTGGAGCTCAGTAATTACAGAAGGCCCGGTAGAGATACCGGGCCTTTCTTTTGCAGGATCAGCAAGAAGGCGACCGCCGGAATCGGGAGGATTCACATCGTACCATGTATCTCCGTGAGGACTGCGCCCTGTGAAACATCTTGGGCCCAGGCACTTCGTTGCTGCCGCGGGAGCTTGAGAATTGATACAAACCAATCAGGACGCACCCGGAAGGGCATCCTCCGGGTTGGCCACGATTGTGGTTCACCAGAGCCCGACGATCCATTTCGCGCCGAGGACGGTCTCCCAGACAACCACCAGCTCGACCGCCAGCACGACGCCGCCAATGAGCAGGGCTATCGAGAGCAGGAGCCCGTCCTCCTCGAGATAGGTCAGCGCGATCAGCGCGATGACGAGCGCGGGCACGACGTTGCTCAGTGGGACCGGCGTGAAGAGCAGGCTGATGTTCAGCAGCACGACGACGGCGCCGACGACACGGTTCGTCGCGTCGAGCGGAGTTGGCCAGCGCGGATGGATGAGTTTCTCCAGATACCGGAGCACGGGAACAGCTCGCTGCACCAGAGCGGCGAGGTGCCGGGTCGGCAACGGATGGACAGCGATGCGGCGTGGGAACACGGGCATGTTCTGACCGGCGATCATCTGGAACGCGGGAATCATAAGCAGCAGGCCGGCCACGATCGAGACACCCGGTGCGATAGCGACCACAGCAAGCAGCAGCATGATGAGGCCGAAGGAGCGTTTGTGGAGGCGGCCCATCAGCCAACCCAGAGTGAAATGATCGGTCGGTGCCTCGTCGTGCAGGCGCTGCAGCAGGACAGACGCGGGCGCAAACACCTCTTCATCGGCGGCTTGCGTCGGCTTCGACTGGCGCATCCGGATCTCCAGTGGCGGCTACCTCTTTCGAGCAGCCCTCATTTTGACCGGGCAGCAATACCAATGGCGGATGCCTTGCTCGCCTGATCATGGCCTGGCGACCGCTCAGAAAGATCGAATCAGATAAACGGCGCTCTTCCGCCGAGTTCCACCCGAGGTAACGGCGGACGGGAAAACCGTCGCCACGTGCCCCGGTTGGCGCTTGTTGGGACTCTGTACGCTCGTGACAGGATTTTCCTGGACAGCGCCGCGCGGTCGACGCAGCTGGCCCCTGACGGGATCAGAGCCGACCCAGCAGCAGCAATACGACGAGGATGACCAGGATGATCCCGATCACGCCCATGCCGCCGTGACCGAAGCCGTAGCCGTAGCCGCCAAAGCGGCCGCTGAAGCCTCCGAGCAGGAAGATGATGAGGATGATGACCAGGATCAGTCCGATCGACATTGTCCGACTCCTTTGACGGGACCTTGGGAAATTGTTGGTCTACTGGCAGTCCAAGTTGAGTGCGCGACTTTCAAGCTTCCGGCGATGATAGCCGGCGGCATCACCGAGAAAGAGTCCCGCTACTTCTTTTCGATTGAGATTCCACGGTCGCCGATGCTGATCTCGACGCCACTGGTCTTCTGTCGCTCCAGGTAGAATTGATAGCCTAGGATCATCGTGACGACAGCGAGCCCGCCGATGACGAGGTAGAGCATATTGCGCGACATTGTCCGAACTCTCGATTTGTGTGCTTCGCCTTGATGGCTGGTCTGGCCCATCCAGTTCAACGAACTCCACCGCACCACGAACAGGCTCGCCAGAAGCAATCTCAAGGCTAGACCTGTGGAATAGTGGCGTTACAGCCCGGCTCATCACCTATTTGCGGGCCGCCGGTTGGTCAGAGTTTTCCAAGCAGAAGTAAGATCAGCAGGATAACGATCACGAGGCCGAGACCGCCACCGCCGTAGTAACCAGTACCGTAAAACGGACCGCCACCGATCCCGCTGAAGCCGCCCAGCAGCGCAATCACCAAGATGATCAGAATGATGGTCCAAATTGACATTGCCCAATCTCCTTTTGCGGTTCGGATCGCGACGTCGCTGCCTCATGCATGACTCAGCGGCGGATTTCAAAGCGGGTTTCCAATCAGGAACTCATCTTGTAGCGGAGGTGGCGGAGACTTGTTGATGCAAATCAAAGATGTGGAGCAGGCTGAGACCGTCATCCATTATGATCCGATCCTCAGCAGCCAGTCGTCGAGCCGTTGCAGCCAGCGCCGCGGGGGAGGTGGCGCCGGGGGCGGCTTGAGCTTGAGGCGGTCACCGTCACGTCCATGAACAAGCTGAAGCGTTCGGGTGTGATAGACGGCCAGATCCGGGCGGTGACCGATACTCAACACGGTGGTCTGCTTCAGCTCATCATCGAACAGAGCCATGACGCGACGCTGGCTGTCTTCGTCAAGCGCGGCTGTTGCTTCGTCAAGAAAGACCCATCCCGGCTTGTGAAGGAGCAGGCGCGCAAAGGCGAGGCGCTCCTGTTCGCCGAGCGAAAGCTCCTTGTCCCAGCGCTGGGTCGTATCGAGCTTGGAAATGAGATCGCCGAGATCGCACCGCTCCAGGGCCTGTCGCACATCCGAATCGAGGAAGGCTTCGGGCGGGCTCGGGTAACTCAGGGCGTTGCGTAGCGTGCCCAACGGCAGATAGGGGCGCTGCGGCAGGAACGCCATGGAATCGGGTGGAGGCGTGAGGATTGTTCCGGAACCCCATGGCCATAAACCCGCCACGGCGCGGAAGAGTGTCGATTTTCCTCGTCCTGTGTCGCCGACAATCAGGACGCGCTCGCCAGGGGTGATGCTGGCCGTCGCGTCATCGATAACGATATGCCCGTCCGGCAAAAGGATGCGCACGGCTTCGAAAGCGAGATGTCCCTCCGGGTGCACCGCGCGTTTGATTTCCTCGGCGCCTTGTTCGACCGCAGGAAGATTGTCGAGCGCTTCGCGAAACGCCGCGACCCGATGAACCGCGGCGCGCCAGTCGGCGAGCCGCGAAAAATTATCGACGAACCATCGCAACGCCAATTGCACCTGGGTGAACGCGCCCGCCACCATGATCAGGCCGCCCAGCGTCAGATTGCCGCCGAAATAGGCCGGTGCGGCTACCAGTATCGGAACGACCAGCGACAGCCAGCCAATGCCCGATGTGATCCAGGTCAGGTGAGCAAGCGAGGAGGATATCCGTCGCATCGTGTCTACGACCGCCGCGAGCGCGGCCTCGAGATGCCGTCGTTCGTCGATCTCACCGCCATGGAGTGCGATGCTCTCGCCGGATTCGTTGACGCGAACGAGTGCGAAGCGGAATTCCGCCTCACGCGCATATCGCTCACCGTTCAAGGCAATCAGCGGTCGCCCAACGATCCAGGTCAGAGCGGACCCCGTCAAGGCATAAGCGAGCGCACACCAGACCATGTAGCCGGGAATGGCGATGTCGTAGCCCGCGACCTGGAACGTGACTTGCGCCGAGAGCGTCCAGAGCATGCCGACGAAAGCTATGAGCTGAAGCAAGGAATATACGACGCCGCAGCCAAGGTCGGCGGTGTAGTCGCCCAAAAGACGCGTATCCTCCTGGATGCGCTGATCCGGGTTGCGACCATACTCGCCAGCAAAGCCGAGCTGATAGACGCGCAACGGCTTGAGCCACTCGGCCAGGAGGTGAAGGGTGATCCATTCCCGCAGTCGAAACTTCAGGCGCTCCTGGAGATAGGTGTTTGCGACCGTGAGCGCCAACAAAATGGCGATGATCACAACGAACGTCTGGAGATCATGAACGAAGCCCGACAGGTCCTTGCGGCCGACGGCGTCGAAGAACCGGCCATTCCAATCATTGAGTTGGACTTGTCCCAACATATTGGCAATGGTGACGACAGTCGAAGCAATGAAGATCGCCATCACCCGTCGCCCGCCGTCAGCCTGCCGAAGCACGCGCGCGAACAAGCTCAGGTCCCGGGCAAGATTGAAGCCGTGTATCGGTGTAGCTTTGACGAGTGCGTCCGCGAGAGCGGGTCTGGCCACCACGCCCGGCATGATCGGTAGCAGAGGATGGGCGGCCTGCGGCAGCTTCTCAACTGCCTCCGCCGGAGAAGGAACGGAGGCCTGGGGAGCCGCGGGTGATACAACGTCCGCCTTCATACGCCCGCTTCGCCCCCCATTTCGTCCGTCGGTTCGCCGCAAGCAGATCCAGGTGAACTGGATTTTGACCGCCGCAATGATTTGCTCCGGCAGCAGCATCATCATGCTATCATGAAAATGCTCGGCTGAGGAAGAAGCCCGCAGCACCGTCATCTCAGCGCTGGCCGCAAGGCGCATCGATCGGTTGGGGACATGTCGGACATAACGGAAAAATCTGACCGGCAGAAGGGCGCCGAAGCCGCAGTCGACAGCTTCCGGAAGGACCTCGGCCCGTTTGTCGTCGCCGCTGAAACAACCCGGATGCCCATGCTGTTTACGGACGCGGCAAAACCCGACAACCCGATCATTTTTGCGAACGACAGTCTTGTCGCCCTTGCCGGCTACGACCGGGACGAAGTGCTAGGCAAAGGATTCAATTTCCTGATGGCTGACGGTTCGGATGCCGAGGCCCTGACACGAACCAAAGCCGAGTTCGAGGGTTCGTCCAGCGGCGGCACGGAGGTCCTCTGCCGCCGCAAGGACGGCAGCGAATTCTGGGCTGCGCTCTTCGTCAGTCCGGTACGCGATGGGGGCGGCGCCATCGTTCAGTATTTTGCATCCCTCATCGATCTCACCAAGCACAAGGAGGAGGAAGTCCGCTCCAGGATGCTGATCGACGAGCTGAACCATCGCGTCAAGAATACCCTTTCTACGGTGCAATCGATTGTCTGGCAGACATTGCGAGCAACCACCGATCCTAAGGAGATCCGACAATCCATCGAATCGCGATTGTTTGCGCTCTCCCGGTCGCACGACCTGCTGACCCGCGAAAGATGGGAAGGCGCCGGTCTGCTCGATATCGCGCACGATGCCCTGGAGCCGTTCGGAGTTTCGGGCGGCCGGGCGGATCGCATCGTGATCACGGGTGAAAACATCCGCTTTTCACCGAAATCAGCTTTGGCCCTCGGCATCGCGTTTAACGAGCTTGCGACCAATGCCGTGAAATACGGCGCCTTGTCCAACGCGGCCGGATCAATCCAGATCGCGTGGGCGGCAGAGAAGACACCGGCTGGAAAACGGCTCTTGCTGAGCTGGAAGGAGAGTGGCGGGCCCCCGGTCACGCCGCCGGCACACAAGGGATTTGGTTCGCGGGTGCTTGAGCGTGGCCTCGCCCATGAGCTGGAAGGCACGGTGCAGCTCGACTATCGGCCCGACGGTCTTATCTGCACGATAGACGTTCCCTTGGCAGGAGACGCTCGTGGTGGATAAGTTCCTTTACGGCCGGCGAGCCCTCGTGGTCGAGGACGAGATGCTGATTCTCATCATGATTGAAGACATGCTTGGGGACCTCGGCTGCAAGTCGGTGACATCTGCCGCGACGGTCGATAAGGCGCTCGCGCTGATCGAGGCGCAAGCTTTCGACGTCGCCTTGCTTGACGTGAATCTGGATGGCAACGATAGTCATCCTGTGGCGGACGCACTCTCCGCGCACGGTGTGCCGTTTGTCTATGCGACCGGCAACACCGGTCATAACTTGAGAGACGGTTACGCGGGCCGGCCGGTGCTGAAGAAGCCCTTCAAATTCGAAGATCTGGTGGCGATACTGACCCGCCTCAAGCTTGCGCCGACCGGTTGATGATATCGTCGATGATCGAGTTTCCGGAAATGATGGATTCTTGAGGTATACTTTCGTCAGATCTGTGAAGCCGATTTATGTTCGGTGATCAGTGATGAGGTCGATTATTCTTCCGCTGCCGAACGGGCCACGATCGGTGACCCGTACGATTGCCGACTGTCTGCTTTCCTGATTGTCGGCGCGGACGAGGGTCCCAAACGGGAGTGACCGATGCTCCGCGGTTCGATCGTCAACGCTTGTTTTTTGTCCGCTTGCGGTCTCTCCGCTCAGGGATGCGGTCCTCGTCCATAGGGGGTATCCTCGATGCTCAGCCACTGGAGAACAGCACGGTAAATTGCGCACCCTGACCGTCGGCGCCACGGCCGATCCGTAACTCACCGCCGATCTGGTCGGTAAAGGATCGAACAATTCTCATCCCCAGCCCTTTGCCGGCGCCGGGGTCGAAACCCTCGGGCAATGCCGGGCCCTCATTGGAAACCGACAGCGCGCAGCCATGTTTCGGATCCGTTGCCAACCTGACGGCTATCCTACCCTTGCCGTATTTGGCCGCGTTCGTGATCAACTCGTTGGCGATAAAGCCGAGCGGAATGGCGGTGACGGCAGGCAAATTGATCTCACAGCCTTCGACGCTAATTTTTCCTGCGGAGGCGTCCGACGACGACATCGCTGCAAACTCACGTCCAAAGTCCTCAAGGAATTTCTTGAATTCGATTGTTCTCACACCATCGTGGGAATTGAGGCGATGGTGGATTCGGGCGATCATGGAAACGCGACTAGCCGCCGCGGCCAATTGTGAGGCCGCTTCCGGACTCGTTGAATTGCGGCTCTGCAGCGTAAGAAGGCTGATCGTCATCTGGAGATCGTTCAGCAGGCGATGATCGGATTCCGCCTTCAGCAGTTCTTGTCGGTGGATCAGCTCGTCCCGTTGACGAAGCCGCGCCTCGGTTCTTGCAAGCGCCTTTCGCAATTGAACTGCAACAAGCCGGTAGTCCGTCAGCTCCGCACGGGGCAAATATCGACCCGAGCTCTGAGCAAGCACGCCCGGAGGAAGACCGGGATCGCCGGACGAACGTTCCTCATCCATGATACCAACTCCCAATGAGAGGGTTCTTCTCATTGCACTCAACTATTGGATGAGTTTAGAGCGGCGGGAAAACGCTAGATTGATGCAGGTCAATTTCCTCCGCATCTCGGCATTGTACTTAGCGTTCCATGTCAGCCGCGCTGTTGATAGCGGACCTGCAATCAATTCACCATTGCCCGCAACGAATGCCTCTTCCGGCTGACGCTCGTTACGGCAAGCCGAAAATGGCCCCCGCCAGCGAACCAGGGCGGATTGGTCTTGCGTGCATCGTTCGCCCCGGGGGCCAGGAGCCCCCGGCCTCGGTTAACACCCTACTTGAGGGAAGAAAACCAACTATCGATGTCCTTGCGAACCTGATCCTTTGCAAAGCCATATCGCTGCTGAAGCCGACCCTCGAGCTGGTCGCGTTTGCCGTTGATCGCGGTGAGATCGTCGTCGGTAAGTTTGCCCCATTGCTCCTTCACCTTGCCTCGGAGCTCCTTCCAGTTTCCTTCAATTTGATTCCAGTCCATGGTGTATCTCCAAAGGTGTATCTCCAAACTTCACATTGAATACGCTGCCGCGTCATCGCGTTCGCTGAACCGCAGCGCTGATCGTTTCTTTCGACGGACCGCCGCTTGAGAGCGGATTCAGCGGCGCGGGCCTGCGCCAGAGCCTGCCGCGCCAAACGGCGTCAAAGTTGCCTTAGTACGGGGCGTAGTATTGGCGGCGATACGGGTAGGGATCGCCGTAGTAACCTGGTGCGTAGCCCGGCGCGTAACCCGGACCGTAGTAGCGGGGGCCGTAGGCCCCATAGGCGGCGGCTCCGGCCGCGGCACCAAGAATTCCAAGACCAATTGCCGCCCCGGGAGCCGGCCGATAGACGCGACCGCGGTAATGGCGTCGATAGCGGACCTCCGTCACTCCGGACGAAGACGTCCCTTCTGTCAGAAGAGGTGCGCTCGGCGAGATCGGAGCTGCCCCCGAGGGGAGTACCGAGCCGAGCATCGCGGCGCCGAAGAGCGCGGCGCCAATCGCGCATATCCTGGTCTGCCTGTTCATCGCTGTATCCTCTCGAACTTGGAGTATCTCAAGCGGCAAGCGGCTTGCGTGTCGCTGGCCTGCTTGATGGTTGGCCCTTGTTGCAGCTACTGACGCAGAGCCAGAGTGCTCTGAAGGTCACGTGGCAGGTCTAAAGTCTCGTGCTTCCAGCGAGGCAATAGACCCGCCGCTGTACTCGCGCCGCGACTTGATCGATCACTTGGCGCAAGTCTTGTCGGCTTTCAAAGCCGCTTCTGCGGAAGCCTTTGTCGTGTGGGCGGCGCCGACAACCTTCATGTTGCTGCCGGTCGCAGGCTGGCTCTCGACGATCTGGCATTTCATGGTCGCGCTATCCTGAGCCAGGTAAAAAGATGAAGGCGATTGCCCAACGGTCTTGCCCGTCTCAGCCGCGAATAACGGCGAAGCGAGCGCAAGGACTGCGGCCGCCGCCAATAGGGTGCTTTTCATGGAATCCACCAATTCTTGTTCGTCCGGAACTGGACAATGAACGAATAGAAACGGCGGGCAGGCGTTCCAGTTATGGCGGATTTGTTTTTTGCGCGTCAGTTGATGTGGATCAATGACAATTGCGAATGCCTCTCGGCAGCCTGAATGATCACTTATATCAAACTGCCGAGACTTTAGGTCGCCCTCCTCACGGGCAGGGATGCCTTAGGCCGTCGTAGCCGAGATAGGTGCCGGAATACGGGTCATAGGACCTGAAGCGTCGCGCGCAATAGCCGACCGCGTCGCCACCAACATAGGGGGGCGGAGCGACATAGGCCGGCCCGTAGTAGCCGGGAGCGTAGCCGTAATAGCCGTAAGGCTGCGTTGCGCCAATAATTGCCCCGCCGATCAGCGCGCCAGCGATGCCTGCACCAATTCCAATGCCCGCATCGCCACGATAACCACCGCGCCAGCCGCGGCGATATTGCACGGTCTCCACCGACGGCGCCACCGCGTCTCGCAGCATCAGCGCGGAGCTTACCGGCGCCGCTGTGACTGGCGCGACGAACCACGGTGTGGCGGCGACGATGAGCGCAAGAAGCACAGTCTTGGACGTCTTGTTCATGACAGCATCTCCAGTTGCATTTTGGCAAAGCGGCTGCCTTCAGCGCAGCCGGCCATCTTCGGGAAGGGACGCGTCATAATGATCCAGGAAAGCTTACGTATATTGATCCAGCGCAACGTGAGCGCGCATCGATTGGACAGACTTAGTTTGATCGTCGGAGGCGTCCGCGACGCAGCGCCCTGCGCATGAACGAGCGCTGATTTATTCCTTTCATCCGCAGTGGCGCATGCGTGTCGCTGCCACGACAGAACAAGGGGGCTTCCATGCTTTCACTCATAATCGGGATCTTGATCATTTGCGTCGTCGGGGCAATTTGCTTCTGGGTCATCGACAAGTTTGTCAATGAATCCCGTTTGGCGGGTCTTCTCAAATTGTTGGTGGGGCTGGTCTGCCTGGCCGCGATCCTTCAACGGCTGTTGCCGCTGGCGGGGATCAATTGGCTATAGCCGGCCCGCAACTCGTCACCGATCTGCTGCGTGGGGATGCGGCACTCACGCAGCAGATCGAACCGGCGCGCGAGGCGCGTCAAAAAAGCGAAGCTCAACGGCGATCGCCAAAGATCCCGTCGACCTATGACGTGACAAGCACTTCTACGGACATCCCGGCGAAGGCGCCGGTGCTTCCGACGAAGTTGCCGGACACTGGGGTCGTCTGCCGGATATCGCGCGCGACCGCGACCGGGATCAGATTGAAGCCGCCGAGGCTGCGATTGGTTGGGTCGAATGTGATCCAGCCGGCTCCCGGTACGAACACCTCCGCCCACGCATGGGTTGAACCCGCTCCGCTCGATCCGACGCTCTGTTGTTCCGGATTGTGAAGGTAGCCGGAGACGATTCTGGCTCCGAACCCGAGCATGCGTGCTGCTTCGGTGAAGAGCACCGCGAAATCCCGGCATGACCCCCAGCCGCGATTCAGGGTTTCTACCGGCGTTTGGGTGCCCTCGTCCTCACGGCTCTGATATCGGACAGCCTCGGAAACGCCGACGCTGAGGTCCTTTAGCAGTGACAGCGTGTCCGTCCGACTTCCTCGAACGAACATTCTTGCCCAATTTTGCAGCACCCCAGCCGTGTCCGAGAACTGGGGGAGAGCAAGGGCGCCGAGATCAGTCCAATCGTCATCGGAATAGCGGAATGGGTAAGACATGGCCGGGACCGCGATATCGAACACCGGCCATGCAACCGCGTCGAGCTGAAGCTCCGCGACGCTGGCGATCACCAGGTTGGAGGCGGTCATCTGAAACGTGGCAGTTGCGATTGCATTGCCAAACACATCGTGCGCCCAGGTCAGGGCCGCAGGGGGCGTCACCGTGATGTTGAACGAAATCAAACGAAGCTCGCGGCTTTCGCGCGGACGAAGCATCAAGCGGTGCGGCAACAGGCACACGTGTTCGTTGAATCGATAGGTCGTCGTGTGAAGAACCTTCAGCGTAGACAACGAAAGCTCCGATCGGGCGGCCTCTGGCCAGGCCCCTATCCCTTCGGGAAGTGTGGCCGAGTTGACGAGCCCATGCAAATGTCGATCCAGATGGGCCGTGGTCCGGGCCGGCGACAAGGAACATGCGCGACTCAATGTTATTCGCGACATGCTGTGGCGGCTGAATTAACCGGGAGAGCACCGCCGCCTCCACAGGCCGGATCCGGCGGTCGTCTTTCCTTACGATAAATCCTGTTATGAGCGCGGCCTGATCGAGGCTTAGGCGGACTGCTGCCATCGGGGAATTGCAGGTCTCAGCGGTTGCGCACGGCTCTCAGCGGCTTCTGCTGTTCGTGCGTTCGTCTGGAAGACCAGTTGTCAGAAAATATGCCGCACTAGGACGGGTGACCTCCGAGCGCCTGGCTCGCTCAGAACCGCCGTTATGCAGTCCCTTGTTGATCTAGATCATTACGGGAGGCTCGCAGTTCCGGAGATTAAGATCAAGGGATCGATCGTGATGCAACTGAGCGGTGATCGTGATCGAGAATCACGAAGTGTGTGAAAGAAGTATCACGTCGGCTGTTTACCGCTAGCAAGCTCTTCAACCGGCCTCCGCAGGGCAGGCAAGGGCGGTCGAGAGAGTATTGGACAGATGACCCGCCTTCACAAAGAGACCCACCTCGTTGCGCGCATCGGCTGGTTGAGAGCGGCCGTGCTCGGCGCGAATGACGGAATCATATCAACCGCGAGTCTTATCCTGGGAGTGGCGTCGGCTGCCGTCTCCCGAAGCGATGTTCTCTTGACCGGGATCGCCGGGTTGGTTGCCGGCGCCATGTCCATGGCGGCTGGCGAATATGTCTCAGTCAGTTCGCAGTCCGATACGGAGCATGCCGACCTCGCGCGCGAGAAGCGGGAACTGGCGGGCGATCCGGTATCTGAGAGGGAAGAACTCGCCCAGATCTATGTCGCGCGGGGCGTCGAGGCCGGTCTCGCCCGCGAGGTTTCGAAGCAATTGATGGCAAAGGACGCGTTGAGCGCGCACGCCCGGGACGAACTTGGCATTTCGGAAATCAGCACTGCGCGTCCGGTGCAGGCGGCGTTGGCATCGGCTGCGACCTTCTCCGTCGGAGCGGCGGCGCCGCTTGCGCTTGTCCTGGTCTCGCCATCCAATATCTTGATTCCGGTCGTCTCCGCAGGTTCGCTGCTCTTCCTGTCGCTGCTCGGCGCGATCGGTGCCAGGGCGGGAGGCGCCGGCTTGTTGAAGCCAACCATGCGAGTGACATTCTGGGGAGCTTGTGCGATGGGATTGACGGCTGGAATTGGCGCAGTTGTTGGCAAGGTTGTGTGAGCGTCGATAGCACTTGCGAGGCCACCTCATGCCATGATGTGAGCATTTCGCGACTAAGCATCAAACTATGTTTGCGCTTTTGGTTAGTTGGTTTCCAGGGCTGCGCATCGTGAGCTCAGAGCTTCAAAAGTGCCAGCAAGGCCAATTCTTCTCGTAAGACAAAAACTTGGGTCTAGGAACCAGGCGCCTCGGAGCAGCGATTGCCGTCTGGCCCAAATGTTGCCCCTTGGTATGACAAGGTTGACGCAAAGATCATACGAGAGGAGCTCCGGTCTTGGCTAAAGTGCATCGCGCGAGGGAAGGCTCTCGACGCGCGCTAGCTGCCAATCCCATTTTGCTGTTCGGCGGGCTTGTGACAGCCAACATCGCCGCATGGACTTGGGCTTTCGCGCTGTTCGGCGACCGGCCGACGGTGATGGCGACCGCGTTGCTTGCCTGGGTGTTCGGATTGCGCCATGCAGTTGATGCCGACCACATCGCAGCGATCGACAACGTCGTACGAAAGCTCATGCAGGCGGGACAGGCGCCCCGGTCCGCGGGCCTGTACTTCGCACTGGGCCATGCCAGCGTCGTCGTAGTTGCGACGATGTTGCTTGCGCTCGGCATGGTGAGCCTTGGCGGCGACAGTCTGCTCAAGGAAGTTGGCGGCCTGATCGGAACCTCGGTGTCGGCGCTGTTCTTGCTGGCGGTCGCAGTCATCAATCTGGCGCTCTTCGCCGGCCTGTGGCGAACCCTGCGCGAGGTGCGCGAGCAGGGTATCCATGACGCCGCACGTCTCGATGCGCAGCTCGCGGCCCGCGGATTTCTAGCGCGATGTCTCGGTCCGATGTTCCGCCTGGTGACGAGATCCTGGCACATGTACCCGCTCGGCCTGCTGTTCGGGCTCGGCTTCGACACGGCGACCGAGATCGGCTTGCTCGGCATCGCCGCCACAGAAGCTGCGCGCAGCGTGTCTCTCGTGCATGTGCTGGTCTTTCCTGTGCTGTTTGCCGCCGGCATGGCGCTGGTCGACACCGCCGACTCGGCGCTGATGGTCAGCGCCTATCGCTGGGCTTACGTCGATCCCCTGCGAAAGCTCTGGTACAACCTGACGATCACCGGCGCCTCCGTGGCGGTCGCGCTGTTCATCGGCGGCATCGAGGCGCTCGGGTTGGTCGGCGACCGCTTCGGCCTTTCCGGCGGCGCCTGGGCGCTGGTCGACGGCCTCAATGAGTCGCTTGCGAACGTCGGTTTCGCCGTTGTCGCCCTGTTCGCGATCACTTGGCTCGTCTCGGTCGTGACCTATCGCCGCATGTTTGCCGATGACGCGCGCGGTGCGGCGCCAGAAGTGCTGGAATGCGTCGATGCGACGGAGGCGGCCTGAGTTTGGCCGGCGCCAACGTCTCGCATACGCTGAACGGTCCATTGGCGAGCCTGCCGACGCAGACCACCCGGCAACTACATTCCGAATGCCCGCCGATGGTGGCCTCGGCCGGCATGCGCTCGGCGAGAAGACCGGCTGGTCCGGATCCTTGCGTTGGCGCTATCTGGCCTCGAGCCCGCTGACCGAAGACAATGCGTTCCGTTCATCCGCGACCAGAGCCTTCAACGGGTGCGTCGGCTACCGCGCCGACTTCCAGGAGAAATAAGCCGTGCAGCGAAAAGCAGATAGTTCGTCGATGAGCTCTGGTCTGGACCTCGCCTGCTTTCAGTTGCATCCGCAGCGGGGCACGGTGTTGGGTGAAGTCCATGCGCGCCCGTTCACCCGGCTAACCGGACCGCTCGCCGTGCTGCGATTTGCATTTCTCAGCCAGGGCGATACAGCTACCGCTGATCGGCAGAGCTTTGCCTCCTTTTGCGCCGCACATGGACTGACAACGCCGGATGCATCTGCAAAACACCATCACGTGACGGTCGGCGCCGTCACTTTGCGCTGGGAGCAACATTCCGAGTTCACGACCTTCACCTGGATCAGAAATCATGCGGGCGCCTCGCGTCCGTTTGGTGATGTGGATGACGAGCTTGCTGCGCTGATCGGGTCGCTTCCTCAGGCCGGACAATTGCTGGTCGCACTCAAACTCGAGGTCGAGGAGACATCTGCCGCGGTTGAACGCGCCGAACAGCTGTTCGAGAAAGGCAGCCTGGCCATGGTCAACGTTCGAAGCGGCCAGGCTGTGGTTGCTTCCGACTTCCGCGTGGACGAGCAGGGCTTCGTGCGCATCCTGGTCTGCAACAACGGTCTGTCTTCAGGCCGTCTGGGCGCCCTGGTGCAGCGCGTGCTTGAGATCGAGACCTATCGCACGCTGGCGCTGCTCGGTTTGCCGGCTGCGCTTGCGCTCGCACCATCTGCGGATCACATCGGGCGACGGCTGGTCGAGGTGCTCGAGGAGATGCAGGGCGCAGCAGACTTCAAGCTCAACAATCATCTGTTGACCGAGCTGACTGCGCTCGCCGCCTCGCTCGAGCGCGGCGCCGCCGGCAGTCTCTTCAGATTTGGGGCCAGCCGGGCCTATTACGATATCGTGCAGGCTCGGCTCGGGGTGGTCGAAGGCGGTGAGATCGCGGGCTATCCGACCTGGTCGTCATTTCTCGCCCGCCGGATGGCGCCGGCGATGCGGACCTGCGCCGCTCTGGAGGAGCGCCAGGCCAATTTGTCGATCAAGCTTGCGCGCGCCGCCGACCTCCTGCGCACCCGCGTCGACGTCGAACTGGAGGAGCAGAATCGCGACCTCTTGCGCGCGATGAACGAGCGTACCAAGCTGCAGCTGCGCCTGCAAAGTACGGTCGAGGGGCTGTCGGTGGCGGCGATCGGCTATTACGTTGTCAGCCTGTTCGGCTATCTTGCCAAGGGCGCGCATGACGGCGGCGTGCATATCGAGCCGTCGCTCGCGACTGCGCTCTTCGTGCCGGTCGCCATCGGCGTCACCTGGATTGTCACGCACCGGATTCGCAGGCGGCACTTGAAGCATGACGGTGGGACGTCGGCCAGGCAAGATTGAGTTACTTCAAGCCAAGGCCGTGCTCGTGTGCTACGAGGGGCCGATGCTTGGAGGCTGAGGAGGAGCCATGAGCGGATCGGACGGAATGACCAACGTGCTCTGGCTGCAGGGTGCCAGTTGCGGCGGCTGCACGATGTCGATCCTTGAAAGCGGTGCGTCCGGCTGGTTCGACGAGCTCAGGCAGTTCGGCATCAACTTGCTATGGCATCCGTCGGTCAGCGAAGAGACCGGCGAGGAGGCGGTCGAGGTTCTGCAGTCCGTGCTCGACGGCAAGGTGCGGCTCGACCTGCTCCTGCTGGAAGGATCAGTGGCGCGGGGGCCGAACGACACCGGCCGCTTCAACATGCTCGCGGGCACCAACCGTTCGGTCTATCGCTGGATGCTCGATCTTGCGCCGCGCGCCGACTATGTGATCGCGGTCGGAAGCTGTGCGGCCTATGGCGGCGTGCCGGCCGCCGGATCGAACCCGACCGATGCGGTCGGCCTGCAATTCGAAGGGTCCGACAGCGGCGGTGCGCTGGGCGCGGGCTTCCGCTCGCGGCTCGGTCTTCCCGTCATCAACGTCGCGGGTTGCGCGCCGCATCCGGGCTGGATGATGGAAACCATCCTGGCACTGACCACCAAGGATCTCGCCGCCACCGACCTCGATTCCTACGGGCGGCCTAAATTCGTCGCCAATCACCTTGCCCATCACGGCTGCTCGCGCAACGAGTTCTACGAGTTTAAGGCCAGCGCCGAGACCATGTCGGAGCGTGGCTGCCTGATGGAGCATCTCGGCTGCAAGGCGACCCAGGCGGTGGGCGACTGCAACCAGCGCTCCTGGAACGGCGGCGGATCCTGCACCAAGGGCGGCTATGCCTGCATCGCCTGCACCTCGCCGGGCTTCGAAGGGGCGCAGAACTTTCTGGAGACCGCCAAGCTCGCGGGCATTCCGGTCGGGCTTCCGACCGACATGCCGAAGGCGTGGTTCGTCGCGCTCGCCGCGTTGTCGAAGTCAGCGACGCCGCGCCGCGTGCGGCTGAACGCGACCGCCGACCATGTGGTCGTGCCGCCGGGGCGCGCGACGACGAAGGGCAAGCCATGACGCGGATCACGATCGGCCCGTTCAACCGCGTCGAGGGCGATCTCGAAGTCCGCCTCGATGTCGAGAGCGGCCGCGTCGTGCGCGCCGAGGTGACGGCGCCGCTCTACCGAGGTTTCGAGCAGATCCTGGAGGGTCGGCCGCCGCTCGATGCGCTGGCGCTTGCACCGCGGATCTGCGGCATCTGCTCGGTCTCGCAATCGGTCGCGGCTGCGGCCGCCCTGCGCGACGCCATGTCGATCGAGGCGGCGCCCAACGGGCTGCTCGCCACCAACATCGCCCATGCCGCGGAGAACGCGGCCGACCATCTGACCCATTTCTACATCTTCTTCATGCCGGACTTTGCCCGCGAGGCCTATGCCGCCCATGGCTGGCATGAGGAGGCGCGCGAGCGCTTTGCCGCCACCCGCGGCAGCGCGGCGCGCGATGCCTTGCCGGCGCGGGCGCGGCTGCTCGAGACTATGGGCATCATTGCCGGAAAATGGCCGCACAGCCTGGCGTTCCAGCCCGGCGGCACTACGCGCGCCATCGATCTCGGCGAGCGGATCCGGCTCTTGTCGATTACGACGGCGTTCCGAGCCTTCCTGGAGCGCATCGTCTTCGCGGATTCGCTGGAGAACGTGCTGGCGATCGCAACCGCCGACGAACTGGACGGCTGGCGCGACGGCCGTGGCGGCGACTTCGCGCATTTCCTGCGGCTGGCGGACAGTCTGGCATTGACCGGGCTCGGCCGGGGGGCGGGGCTGATGATGAGCTACGGCGCCTATCATGGCGTCGACGGCGAGTTGTTTCCGCGCGGCCTGTTCGGCCCGCGCGCAATCGTCGAACCCCTGCCGCTGACGCAAATCACCGAGGACGTCTCGCATGCCTGGATGCGGAATTCCTCCGCGGATCCGGCCCATAGCAGCACAGTCCCGGATCCCGACAAGCCGGCGGCCTACAGCTGGTGCAAGGCGCCACGGCTGTCGGGCCAGCCGATCGAGGTCGGCGCGATCGCGCGGCAGACGGTGGCGGGCCAGGCGCTGATCACGGATCTGGTCGCGCGGGACGGCACCAACGTGCGCAGCCGCGTGATCGCGCGGCTGATCGAGACCGCGCGCATCGCGCTTGCCATGGAGCAGTGGACGCGCGCGCTGCGGCTGTCGGAGCCGTTCTGCCACAATTCGCGCGAACTCCCCGACGGAAGCTGTGTCGGGTTGGTCGAGGCCGCCCGCGGCAGTCTCGGGCACTGGATGGCGGTGCGCGACGGCAAGATCGAGCGCTACCAGATCATCGCGCCGACCACCTGGAATTTCTCGCCGCGCGATTCCTTCGACGTCGGCGGCCCGCTGGAGCAGGCGCTGGTCGGCACCGATGTCGGCGACGCCGGGCCGCGTGCGGTGGCGATCCAGCACGTCGTGCGCTCGTTCGATCCCTGCATGGTGTGCACCGCGCATTGACCGGAAACTTCGTTGCCGGCTGCAAATCGAATTGTTTCCGCTTCTCGTGCTGGCAGCGTCCTCGCGTACCGTTCTTGAAGGTGGTTCAAATCCGCAACATTCTGGAATCTCTCCAGTTTTGAATCGCTCCAGGCTGTTGGCCTGCTTCTTGCTGTGCTTTGCGTCATCGAAAAGTCAAAGCCGAAGGCGGGAGGATTCATGGGCGCGGCGACGGAAACGTTTTACAGCGTGATCAGGCGGCAAGGCATCACGCGTCGGAGCTTTCATAAATTCTGCAGCCTGACGGCGACGAGCCTCGGCCTCGGACCGCTGGCGGCGAGCCGCATCGCGAACGCGCTCGAGACCAAGCCGCGCCTGCCTGTGATCTGGATGCACGGCCTCGAATGCACCTGCTGTTCGGAGAGCTTCATCCGCTCCGCGCATCCGTTGGTCAAGGATGCGGTGCTGTCGATGATCTCGCTCGACTACGACGACACCATCATGGCTGCCGCTGGCCACCAGGCCGAGGCGATCCTCGATGAGACCCGCGCCAAGCACAAAGGCCAGTATATCCTCGCGGTAGAAGGCAATCCGCCGCTGAACGAAGGCGGCATGTTCTGCATCGACGGCGGCAAGCCGTTCGTCGAGAAGCTGAAGATGATGGCCGACGACGCGATGGCGATCATCGCCTGGGGCGCCTGCGCCTCCTGGGGCTGCGTGCAGGCGGCAAAGCCCAATCCGACGCAGGCAACTCCGATCGACAAGGTGATCACCAACAAGCCCATCATCAAGGTGCCGGGATGCCCCCCGATCGCCGAGGTGATGACCGGCGTCGTCACCTTCATCACCACCTTCGGCAAGCTGCCCGAGCTCGATCGCCAGGGCCGGCCGAAGATGTTCTACTCGCAACGCATTCATGACAAGTGCTACCGGCGCCCGCATTTCGACGCGGGGCAGTTCGTCGAGGAGTGGGACGACGAGTCCGCGCGCAAGGGCTATTGCCTCTACAAGATGGGCTGCAAGGGGCCGACCACCTACAACGCCTGCTCGACCGTACGCTGGAACGGCGGCGTGTCCTTCCCGATCCAGTCGGGTCACGGCTGCATCGGCTGCTCGGAGGACGGCTTCTGGGACAAGGGCTCGTTCTACGATCGTCTCACCAACATCAAGCAGTTCGGCATCGAGAAGAACGCCGATCAGATCGGCATGGTGGCGGCCGGCGCCGTCGGCGCCGCGGTGGCTGCGCATGCGGCTGTGACCGCCGTCAAGCGGCTGGCGACCAAGCGCGAAGACGCCGACCACAATAGCTGATCGAAAAGACACGGCAGGGCAGGACAATCATGGGTATCCAGACTCCCAACGGCTTCAATCTCGACAATTCCGGCAAGCGCATCGTCGTGGACCCGGTGACCCGTATCGAAGGTCACATGCGGGTCGAGGTCAACGTCGACGCCGACAACGTCATCCGCAACGCGGTCTCTACTGGCACGATGTGGCGCGGCATCGAGGTGATCCTGAAGAACCGCGATCCGCGCGACGCCTGGGCGTTCACCGAACGGATCTGCGGCGTCTGCACCGGCACGCACGCGCTGACCTCGGTGCGCGCGGTCGAGAACGCGCTCGGGATCACCATCCCGGAGAACGCCAATTCGATCCGCAACCTGATGCAGCTTGCCCTTCAGGTGCACGACCACGTCGTCCATTTCTATCACCTTCACGCGCTGGACTGGGTCGACGTCGTTTCCGCGCTCTCGGCCGATCCGCGGGCGACCTCGACGCTGGCGCAGTCGATCTCGAGCTGGCCGCTGTCGTCGCCCGGCTACTTCAAGGATCTGCAGACCCGGCTGAAGAAGTTCGTCGAGTCCGGACAGCTCGGTCCGTTCAAGAATGGCTATTGGGGCAGCAAGGCCTACAGGCTGCCGCCCGAAGCCAATCTGATGGCGGTGGCGCATTATCTGGAGGCGCTCGATTTCCAGAAGGAGATCGTCAAGGTTCACACCATCTTCGGCGGCAAGAACCCGCATCCCAACTGGCTGGTCGGCGGCGTGCCCTGTCCGATCAACGTCGACGGCACCGGCGCTGTCGGCGCCATCAACATGGAACGGCTGAACCTGATCTCCTCGATCATCGACCGTCTGATCGAGTTCAACGAAATGGTCTATCTGCCCGACGTGGCGGCGATCGGCTCATTCTACAAGGATTGGCTCTATGGCGGCGGCCTCTCCGGCAAAAGCGTGCTCGCCTATGGCGACGTGCCCGAACACGCCAACGACTATTCCGCCAAGAGTCTGAAGCTGCCGCGCGGGGCCATCATCAACGGCAATCTCTCGGAAGTATTTCCGGTCGATCTCGCCAATCCCGACGAGATCCAGGAGTTCGTGGTGCACTCCTGGTACAAATATCCCGACGAGACCAAGGGACTTCATCCCTGGGACGGTGTCACCGAGCCGAATTACGTGCTGGGACCCAACGCGAAGGGCACCAAGACGGCGATCGAGCAGCTCGACGAAGGCGGCAAGTACTCCTGGATCAAGGCGCCGCGCTGGCGCGGTCACGCCATGGAGGTCGGCCCGCTGGCGCGCTGGGTCGTCGGCTACGCGCAGAACAAGGCGGAGTTCAAGGATCCCGTCGACAAGTTCCTTCGGGATTTGGACCTGCCGATGTCGGCGCTGTTCTCGACGCTCGGCCGCACGGCGGCGCGTGCGCTCGAATCCGTCTGGGCCGGACGCCAGATGCGCTACTTCCAGGACA
Organism: Bradyrhizobium sp. CCBAU 25338; assembly: GCF_028128965.1. Lineage (NCBI taxonomy): Bacteria > Pseudomonadati > Pseudomonadota > Alphaproteobacteria > Hyphomicrobiales > Nitrobacteraceae > Bradyrhizobium > Bradyrhizobium sp. CCBAU 25338. The sequence goes on along the minus strand of NZ_LFKY01000043.1, from coordinate 950,895 downwards.
AGCTCGTCGCCAACATCAAGGCCGGCGACAGCTCGACCGCCAATGTCGACAAGTGGAAGCCGGAGAGCTGGCCGAAGGAGGCCAAGGGAGTCGGCTTCACCGAGGCGCCGCGCGGCGCGCTCGCGCACTGGGTCAAGATCAAGGACACCAAGATCGACAACTACCAGTGCGTGGTGCCCACGACCTGGAACGGCTCGCCGCGCGACCCCAAGGGAAACATCGGCGCCTTCGAAGCGTCGCTGATGAACACGCCGATGGTCAATCCCGAACAGCCGCTGGAGATCCTGCGCACCATCCATTCCTTCGATCCGTGCCTGGCCTGTTCGACGCATGTCATGAGCCCGGACGGCCAGGAGCTCGCCAAGGTCAAGGTCAGGTAGGAGAGGATCATGATGGATGCAGTTGCTCCCGCCTCGGACGCCAGGCCCGACCTCGCGGCGATCGCAGCCGATGCTTCCGGAGAACGAGCGGTGGGTCGTCCCACCGTCTATGTCTATGAGGCTCCGGTGCGGATCTGTCACTGGGTGAACGCGTTCTCGATCATCGTGCTCATGGTGACCGGCTATCTGATCGGAACGCCATTGCCGACGGTCGCGGGCGAGGCGTCCGATAATTTCGTGATGGGCTACATCCGCTTCGCCCATTTCGCTGCGGGACAGGTGCTCGCGGTATTCTTCCTCACGCGCATCCTGTGGGCTTTCGTCGGCAACCACCATTCCCGGCAGATCTTCTACATCCCGGTTCACCGCAAGCAGTTCTGGAAGGAAGTGCTGCACGAAATCCGCTGGTACGCGTTCCTGGAGCGCGAGCCGAAGATGTATGTCGGCCACAATCCGCTGGCGCAGACCGCGATGTTCACCGGCTTCACGCTGTTCGTGGCCTTCATGATCGTCACCGGCTTTGCACTATATTCGGAAGGGCAGGGCATCGACAGCTGGCAGCACAAGCTGTTCGGCTGGGTGTTTGCAATCTGGCCGAACAGCCAGGACGTTCATACCTGGCATCACCTCGGCATGTGGGCGCTGGTCGTGTTCGTGATGGTACACATCTACGCCGCGATCCGCGAGGACATCATGTCGCGCCAGAGCATCATCTCCTCGATGATCTCGGGCGAACGGCAATTCCGGGATTGAGAGACGGGAACGCCAAGTGATGCCGACATTCTCGCAAGACGATCGCATCCTGGTGCTCGGCATCGGCAATATCCTGTGGGCCGACGAAGGCTTTGGCGTGCGCGCGGTGGAGGAGTTTCACCGCCGCTACGCCGTGCCGGACAATGTCACCATCCTCGATGGCGGCACGCAGGGGCTCTATCTCGTCAACTATCTGGAAGAGGCGGACCGCCTGATCGTGTTCGACGCGATCGACTATGGCCTCGAGCCCGGGCAGTTGAAGCTTGTGCGTGACGACGAGGTGCCGCGTTTCACCGGCGCCAAGAAGATGAGCCTGCACCAGACCGGCTTCCAGGAAGTGATCAGCGCGGCCGACCTGCTCGGCCGGTGCCCGAAACATCTGGTGCTGATCGGCTGCCAGCCGCTCGATCTCGAGGACTGGGGCGGGCCGCTGACGCCGCCGGTGCGCGACCAGATCGCGCCGGCGATCAATCTCGCTTGCGCCATCCTGGCCGAATGGGGCGTCACGGTGAGCCAACGCGCCGAGCCATTGGCGGATACCGAGCGGCTGCTCGCCAATGACATCGATCATCTCCACTACGAGACGCGGCCGGCCTGATCGGCCACTGCCGGAGATTTTGTCCATGTGCCTCGGCCTGCCCATGACGATTGTCGAGACCGACGGAGTGTCGGCGCTGTGCGCCTATCGCGGCGAGCAGCGCCGGGTCTCTGTGCTGCTGCTCTCGAATCCGCCGGTCGGCGCCAAGGTGCTGGTCTATATCGACACCGCGATCCGGCTGCTGGACGAGGACGAGGCGCGCCTCATCGCGAATGCGATCGAAGGACTCAGCGCGGCGCTCGACGGCGAGGATTGCGACCGCTTCTTCGCCGACCTCATCGACCGCGAGCCGCAACTACCGGAGCACCTCCGGTCCAGCTAGCAGCGCCGCCGCATCTCCCGATGAATGCATTGACGACACAAGTGACCGGCCGGCCCCGGCGGCCGCTGTGCGCCTGGAAGGTCGATTTCTATCTGCAAAGCTGGCTATCACCAGGGATGAAAAGTATCTTTTCATAGAAGCTTGGCTGACAGTCGATGCCAGAAAATAGATGATATAGATCAATTGGATAAATCCGGACAGGTGATAACCGATCCTGGCACGTGCCTTGCTAACCTCTAGTTCGAGCAAAAACACAAGCTTGTCAGGGGAGGTTCGATGGAATTCCAGGTGGGAAAGCATGATCCGGCGCGGAGTGGCCTGCCCGAGGTCGATGCTGCGACGGTCGATCATTTCCTTGGCGGAGCGGACGAGGCCGGTGCGGTCGCGGTGCTGCTGTCGGCGGGCGATCCCAACCGCTTTCCGGAGGCAATCGATGTCGCCGTGGTGCTGCCCGAACTTATCGTAGCGTTCGGCAATCGGCTGCGCGGTGCGATCATCGCGCGCAGCGACGAGAGCGCGCTCGGCCAGCGTTTCGGCGTGCGCGTGCAGCCGACGCTGATCTTCGTCGCCAAGGGCGAGACGCTCGGACTGATCGCCAAGATCCAGGACTGGTCGGTCTATGTCGACCGCATTGCCAAGCTGATCGACCGGCCGCGCGGGCAAGGCGCCGCAGTCGCCGTCACCATCGTTCCCCAGCATCGCGCACAAGAGGTCGGGCTATGAAGGCCGGCTTCTGGGATGCGCCCGAAGGTGCTGAGCAGCCGGTCAACGTGTTTCCGATCGGCGAGGAGAGTCTCAATGCAGCGAAGGGCAGCCTGACGGCGGCCGGCGCGCTGGCAAAACTTGCAACGCTCGACAGTGCGGAGCTTGCAAAGAGCTGCCCGAACGCGGTCGCGCTGCTTTCGAGGATCGCGGATGCCATCGCGGATCAAAAGGCGGAGGCGCCGACAAGCCTGTTCCGGCTCGCCAATCTCAACGATCTCGAGAGCAAGCTGGTGGCCGACGTGCTCGGCGAGGGCGAGGTCGCCGGCGTCGTCGCGCTGCCGGGCGGATCGCTGGCGCAGATCCAGGAATCGGTGCTGGCGGGAATTTGGCGTGTGCGGCTCGAGACCGACGCCGCTTCCGAATATCTCGAGATCGGGGCGATTCCGGAGATCGTCAGGCGCGCGGCGGCCGATCTGACATCCGCCGATTTCGAGATCGGGCAGGTGCCGGAGGGCGCGATGAACGTGCTGCCGGTGCTCGCCGAGATCCGCGAGCGGGCACAGGCCTGGCGGCCCGGCCTTCGCTCGCAGATCATCAATTTCACGCTGCTGCCGATGAGCCCGGTCGACATGAGCTTCCTGCAGGACACGATCCGGAACGGACCGATTCAGCTCGTGTCGCGCGGCTACGGCACCTGCCGGGTGCTCTCCACCGGCATCCGCCATGTCTGGTCGGTGCAGTTCTTCAACGCCATGGACACCATCATTCTCGATACGCTCGAAGTCGGCGGCGTGCCGACGGTTGCGCTGGCAGCGGACGAGGATTTCGAGGATTCCGCCGAGCGGCTGCAGGAAATCATCGAGGCCTACTTCAAATGAGCGCCTTCGAGAATTTTGGCGTGCGCCAGGACGTCACTGAGGCCACGCGGCTGGAATGCGGCATCTGCTGGACCGTCTACGATCCGGCGGATGGCGATGAGGTAGCGCAGATCGCGCCGGGCACGCCGTTCGCGGCGCTGCCGGAGGAGTGGCGCTGCCCGAACTGCGACGCGCCAAAATCCAAGTTCATGGCGATCGAAACATGACCGGCAGCGCGCCAGCGAGTACATCAGGTCCTGCCGGCGGCGCCGACGCGGCGGCATGGGGCGAGCTTCTGGCCGCAAGCTATCGGGAGATCGGCGAGCGCGCGATGCGCGATCTGCCCATCTACAACGATGCGCTCGGCGTCGATGCGGTCGGTTTCTGCCCCTACGACGGCACGATCGTCGGCATCATGGTCACGCCGTGGTTCATGAACGTGGTGATGGCGGCGGGCGCGGTGGCGCCGGCCACCTCGGGCGCGACCCTGCGAATGCGTTTTCCCGCGGGCGATATCGAATTCACCCTCAGCGAGGTCGCCCCGATCGGCCGGATCGCGAGCTGCTCGCTGTTCTCGCCGATGTTCCAGTTTGCCGACATGGACGCCGCGCGAGCGACGGCCGAAGCCGCGCTTGCCGAATTGATGCTGCCGGCGGACAGCGATGAGGCGGTTCGCCGCCGCGAGCCCGCGACAAGCCCGATCGATCGGCGTAACTTCCTGCGGGGTGCCTTGACGGAGCGGCGCGGATGAGCCTCTCGTTCCGCAACGAGATCGATATCACGGTGCTGTTGTCCGGCGCCATGATCGCCGACGTCGCGATCAAGCCGCGCAGCCGGCCGCCGCTGACGCGGCTGTTTGCGGGAAAGCCCGCCGCTTCGCTGCTTCCCGTGCTGCCGCGTCTGTTCTCGCTGTGCTCGGTCGCCCATCACGTGGCGTTCCAGTCGGCGGTGGAAGCCGCACAAGGGCGGCAGGCGTCTCCCGCAACAGTGCGGCGCCGCGTCACCGCAGTCGTCGTCGAGCGGCTGACCGAACTGCTGCGCGGCCTCTTCGTCGGACGGCTCGCGCTCGACGGCACAAACGCGCCGGCGGTGCGCGCCGCAATGCAGGCAGGCGCGCTGCTCGGCCGCGCGGATGAGGCCGTCCCACCGGCCTTGCATCGCGACGCGGTGGTGCAGATCAAGGCCGCGCTCGGCGCGATGGGGATCGCCGGCGAAGAAGACGAGACGCTCGCGCCGGGCAGCGCGCTCGCCGCCTCCGTCGCGGGATGCAATGGCAGGCTGGTGTCACAGCCGGAGGCCGAACCGTCCTTCCTGACGGTGGCGGACGATCCAGACATCGTCACGCGTCTGCTGGCGGACGGTGCGGCTTATGCCGATGCGCCGGACCTCCGCGGCCGGATTCCGGAAACCGGCGTCTGGGCGCGCAGGGCGCGCCGTGAAGCGGTCTCGCCGGCGGAAGCTGGGCCCGCCGCGCGTCTGAAGGCGCGGGTTGCCGAGGTCAAGCGGCTCTGCGCTTGGCTCGATCGTGGCGATGCGGATCTCGATGAGGGCGTCGTTGCGAGCTACCGGCTCGGCGCGGGCAAGGGGGCGGCCGCTGTCGAATGCGCACGCGGGCGCCTCCATCATGCCGTCGTGCTGGACGACGAGGATCGCATCGTCAAGTTCGAGTTCCTGGCACCGACCGAGTGGAATTTTCACGCCCGCGGACCGCTGGTCAGGAGCCTCAAGGGCGCGACGCTCGCGGCCGGCCGGCAGGGACAGGACGCGGTTCGCGCGCTGGTAGGCTCCTTCGATCCCTGCGTCGGCTTCAGCCTGGATTTTCGTGAGGCCGCCCATGCATGAGATGGCGCTGTGCGAAGGCATCGTCGGTATCGTCGAGGAGGAAGCGCGCAAGCGCGCCTTCACCAAGGTGAACGTCGTCTGTCTGGAGATCGGTGCGCTGAGCCATGTCGCGCCGGAGGCGCTGAAATTCTGCTTCGAGGCCGTCGCCAGGCGGACCATCGCGCAAGGCGCGCGGCTCGAGATCGTCGAGACGCCCGGCACGGCCTGGTGCATGGCCTGTTCCAAAACCGTCGAGATCGGGCAGCGTTACGAGCCGTGCCCGTCCTGCGGCGGCTACCAATTGCAGGTGACGGGCGGCGAAGAGATGCGCGTAAGGGAATTGGAGGTCGACTGATGTGTACGGTCTGCGGCTGCGGCGACGGCAAGGCATCGATCGAACATGCGCATGATCATCATCATGATCACGGTGATGGCCATGAGCACGGCGGGCACCACCATCATCATCACCACGGTCATGGCCACGGCCATGTTCACCACCATCACCACGGTGGTGACCACGACCCAGCCCCCGATGAGGCCGGGCTGCTCGACTGCGGCGCCAATCCCGCGGGCCAGAAGATCGCCGGTATGAGCAGCGACCGCATCATCCAGGTCGAGCGCGACATCCTCGGCAAGAACGACCGGCTTGCGGCCGACAACCGCGCCCGCTTCGCGGCCGACGGCGTGCTCGCCTTCAACCTGGTCTCAAGCCCCGGCGCCGGCAAGACCTCGCTGCTGGTCCGCGCCGTGTCCGAGCTGAAGGCAAGCTTTGCGATCGGCGTGATCGAAGGCGACCAGCAGACCTCCAACGATGCCGAGCGCATTCGCGCCACCGGCGTGCCGGCGATCCAGGTCAATACCGGCAAGGGCTGTCACCTCGATGCCGCCATGGTCGGCGAGGCCTATGACCGGCTGCCCTGGCTGAACGGCGGCCTGCTCTTCATCGAGAATGTCGGCAATCTGGTTTGCCCGGCGGCGTTCGATCTCGGCGAGGCCTGCAAGATCGTGGTGTTCTCGACCACCGAGGGCGAGGACAAGCCGCTGAAATACCCTGACATGTTCGCAGCCTCGTCGCTGATGCTGATCAACAAGATCGATCTCGCGCCCGTGCTCGATTTCGATCTGGCGAAGACCATCGAATATGCGCGCCGAGTCAACCCGAAGATCGAGGTGCTGACGGTGTCGGCACGCACCGGCGAGGGGTTTCCAACGTTCTATGCCTGGATCCGCAAGCGGATGGCGGCGACGACGCCTGCCGCGATGACGGCGGCGGAGTGACGATGGGCGGCGAGGCCACAGCACGGGACGGACGGCGGCTGCGCCTGCATGTGCGCGGCGCGGTGCAGGGCGTCGGCTTTCGCCCCTATGTCTACGGTCTCGCCACGCGCTACCGCCTCGGCGGCTTCGTCGCCAACGATTCCCATGGCGTCGTCATCGAGGTCGAGGGCGAGCGCGCGTCCGATTTCGTCGCGGCGTTGCCGCTGGAAAAACCGCCGCTCGCCCGCATCGACGAGATCTCGGTGCAGCCGGTCGGGGCGGTGGCGAGCGAGGGGTTTTATATCCGCGGGAGCGAACAGGGCAGGGTGTCGACACGCATCGTCGCCGATGCCGCGACCTGCGAGGAATGCCTGCGCGAGCTGTTCGATCCAGCCAGCCGGTTCTATCGCTACCCCTTCATCAACTGCACCCATTGCGGTCCGCGCTATACCATTGCCGAGCGGCTTCCCTATGATCGAGCGGCAACGGCCATGAAACGCTTTGCCATGTGCGCGGCCTGCGCCGCCGAATATGCCGATCCGGCTAGCCGCCGTTTCCATGCCGAGGCGATTGCTTGCCCGCAATGCGGCCCGCGGCTCGGCCACGGCATTGCGGATATCGCGGCTGCGATCGCCGCGGGCCAGATCGTGGCGATCAAGGGGCTCGGCGGCTATCAACTGCTCTGCGATGCCCGCGACGATGAAGCCGTCGCGCGGCTGCGGCAACGCAAGCATCGTGACCAGAAGCCGTTCGCGGTGATGGTCGCCTCGCGCGACGACGTCGGCGGGATCGCCGACGCCAGTGCTGCAGAGCTTGCCTTGCTCGAAACGACGGCGCGGCCGATCGTGCTAATGACGTCGCACAGGCGCCTCGCGGGCGCGATCGCGCCAAAACTGTCACGGATTGGCGTCATGCTGCCCGTCGCGCCGATCCACCACCTGATCTTCGAGGTACTGAACACGGCGCATCAGCGGCCCGGCGAGAGTTGGGCGATCGTCGCCACCAGCGCCAATCCCGGCGGCGAGCCGCTTCTGATCGACAATCACGAGGCGGAGCTGCGGCTTTCCGGCATCGCCGACCTCGTCGTCACGCATGATCGCGACATCGTCACGCGCGCCGACGATTCCGTGGCCATGGTCGTTGCCGGCCGGACGCAGTTCATCCGTCGGGCCCGCGGCTGGGTGCCCGAGCCGGTTCGGCTGGCGCGACCGGTGCAGCCGATCCTTGCGGTCGGCGGCGCGTTGAAGTCGACCGTGACGGTGATGCGTGGCAACGAGGCCTTCGTCTCGCAGCATATCGGCGACCTCGACACCGCCGAAGGCGTCCGCTTTTTCGAGGAAACCGTCAGCCATCTGCTCTCGACCCTTGATGTCGATCCGGTCGTCGTCGCCCATGATCTGCACCCGAACATGGCCTCGACCCGCTTTGCCGAAGCGAACGGGCGGCGGCTGATCGCAGTCCAGCACCATCATGCCCATGCCGCCTCTGTGATGGCGGAGCATGGCATCGCGGGGCCTGCGTTGGCGCTGGTGCTCGATGGCTTCGGCCAGGGCAGCGACGGCGGCAATTGGGGCGGCGAACTCCTGCTGTACGAGGGGGCGACGTTCCGGCGGCTCGGCCATCTGGCGCCGATGAAGGTCCCGGGTGGAGATCGTGCCGCCCGCGAACCGTGGCGCATGGCCGCAAGCGCAATGCATGGCCTGGCCCGCGGCAACGCGATCGCGGCCCGGTTTGCCGCGCAGCCGCAGGCTGCGCGTCTCCATGCCTTGCTCGACCAGCCGGGTGTGCCGGTGACGACCAGCGCCGGCCGGCTGTTCGACGCGGTGGCGGGGCTGCTGGGTCTTTGCCAGGTGCAGAGCTATGAGGGCGAAGCCGCGATGAAGCTGGAGGCGCGGGTTCGCGCGCCGCATTCCATGAAAGACGGCTGGTCAATCGAGGATGGGGTGCTGTCCCTGTTTCCGTTGCTTGCGCGCCTTGCGGCCGAGGACATCGATCCGGTCGAGGGGGCCGGGCTGTTCCATGGCACGCTCGCCGCCGCCTGCGTCGACTGGATCGGCCGAGCGGCGCGCGAGACCGGCGTCACGGCCGTCGCCCTGAGCGGCGGCTGCTTTCTCAACGCGATCCTGAGTTCCGAGATCGAGCGCGGCTGTATCGCCGCCGGTCTCTTGCCGCTGCTGCCGCGGCAAATGCCGCCCAATGACGGCGGTCTCAGCCTGGGCCAGGCCTGGATCGCCGCGCTCCGGCTCGAACAATACGGCCTGGAAGGAACAGCCTGATGTGTCTCGCGATACCTGCTGAGGTCACGAAGCTCCTGCCCGACGCAATGGCGATCGTCTCGATCGACGGCGTCAGCAAGGAGATATCGGTCGCTTTGATCGAGGATCTCGCCGTCGGCGACTATGTGATCATCCATGTCGGCTATGCCCTGACCAAGATCGATCCGGAGGAGGCGAGGCGGACGCTTGAGCTGCTGCGCGAGCTCAGCGCCGAGGGGCAGGGAGCCGCGTCATGAAATATGCCGATGAGTTTCGCGACAAGGAGATCGCGCTCGGGCTCGCGAAAGCGATCCGTGCGGAAGCCGATCCGCAGAAGCCCTATCGCTTCATGGAATTCTGCGGCGGCCATACCCACGCGATCTCGCGTTACGGCCTCGAGGACATGCTGCCGAAGAACGTGCGGATGATCCACGGACCCGGCTGTCCCGTGTGCGTGCTGCCGGCCGGACGCATCGACATGGCGATCCGGCTCGCCGAGCGGCCGGACATCATCCTGTGCGTCTATGGCGACCTGATGCGCGTTCCCGGCTCGCAGGGCGCGTCGCTGTTGAAGGCGAAGGCGCGCGGCGCCGACATCCGCATGGTCTATTCCACCATCGACGTTATCCGGATCGCCGAGGACAATCCCGGGCGTGAGGTGGTGTTCTTCGCCATCGGCTTCGAGACCACGACGCCGCCGACTGCAGTCATGATCCGGCTGGCGGAGAAGAAGAAGCTCGAAAACTTCTCCGTGTTCTGCAACCACGTGCTGACGCCGCCGGCGATGCAGAACATCCTGGAGAGTCCCGACATCCGCAACATCGGCCGGATCGAGATCGACGGTTTCGTCGGGCCGGCCCATGTCTCGACGATCATCGGCACGGCCCCTTACGAGTTCTTTGCCGAGGAGTTCGGCAAGCCCGTGGTGATCGCGGGCTTCGAGCCGCTCGACATGATGCAGGCGATCCTGATGCTGGTGCGGCAGGTCAACGAGGACAGGCACGAGGTCGAGAACCAGTACAGCCGCGCGGTGAACCGCGACGGCAATCTGCGCGCCAAGGAGGAGGTCTCCGACATCTTCGAGCTGCGCGATCAGTTCGAATGGCGGGGGCTCGGACAGGTCCCCTATAGCGGGCTGAAGCTGAAGCGCGCTTACGCCATATACGACGCCGAGGTGCGCTTCGACATGCACGAGCTGCGCGTCGACGACAACCCCGCGTGCGAATGCGGCGCCATCCTGCGCGGCGTGAAGAAGCCGGTCGACTGCAAGCTGTTCGGCACCGTCTGCACGCCGGAGACGCCCATGGGCTCCTGCATGGTCTCCTCCGAGGGCGCCTGTGCCGCACACTGGACTTATGGCCGCTTCCGCGACCACCAGCAAAGGCGCGCATCATGAAGGCCCACCAGCGCAAGCTCGACATCAGGAACGGCTGCGTCGACCTGTCCCACGGCTCGGGCGGCCGGGCCATGGCGCAATTGATCTCGGGTCTGTTCCACGAGGCCTTCGGTAATGAATGGCTGGCACGCGGCAACGACCAGTCGGCATTCGACGTCGGTGCCGGACGCATGGTGATGACGACCGACGGCTATGTGGTCTCGCCGCTGTTCTTCCCCGGCGGCAATATCGGCTCGCTTGCGGTGCACGGCACCGTCAACGATATCGCCATGGCCGGTGCACGCCCGCTCTACCTCTCCGCGAGCTTTATCATCGAGGAAGGCTTCCGCTTCGCCGACCTCAAGATGATCGCTGAATCGATGGGCGAGGCGGCGCGCACGGCCGGCGTTCACATCATCACCGGCGACACCAAGGTGGTCGAGCGCGGCAAGGCCGACGGCCTGTTCATATCGACCACCGGCGTCGGGGTCGTGCCCCCCGGGCTCGATCTCTCGGCGGAGAATGCCCGCGTCGGCGATCGCGTCCTGATCTCGGGCACGCTCGGCGATCACGGCGTGGCGATCATGTCGAAGCGGCAGAATCTCGCCTTTGAGACCGAGATCGTCTCGGATTCGGCGGCGCTGAACGACCTCGTCGCGAAGATGGTCGAAGCCGGCGGCCGTGGCATCCGCCTGATGCGCGATCCCACCCGCGGCGGCCTTGCCGCCACGCTGAACGAGATCGCCCAGCAGTCCGACCTCGGCTTCCATCTTCGCGAGGAGGCGATCCCGGTCAAGCCGGGCGTGGCGGCAGCGTGCGAGCTGCTCGGCCTCGATCCGCTCCATGTCGCAAATGAGGGCAAGCTGGTCGCGATCGTCGCTCCCGAGCTTGCCGGTGCGGTGTTGGCCGCGATGCGGGCGCATCCGCTTGGCCGCGACGCCGCCGACATCGGCGAGGCCGTGGCCGACGATCATCATTTCGTGCAGATGGCCACGAGCTTCGGCGGCGGGAGGATCGTCGACTGGCTGTCGGGTGAGCAATTGCCGAGAATCTGTTAGGGCCCATCATGCGCATTCTGCTTCTGTCGCATTCCTTCAACAGCCTGACGCAGCGGCTCCATGTCGAGCTCAGGGAGCGAGGCCACGATGTCGCGGTCGAGCTCGACATCCATGCCGAGGTCACGCGCGAGAGCGTGGCGCTGCATCGGCCGGACCTTGTGATCGCACCGTTCCTGAAGCGGGCGATTCCCGACGACGTCTGGCGCGGCGTGCGTTGTCTGGTCGTTCATCCCGGTCCGCCCGGCGACCGCGGTCCGGCGGCGCTCGACTGGGCGATTCTGGATGGTGCAAGCGAGGGGGGCGTCACGGTCTTGCAGGCGGACGGCGAGTTCGACGCTGGTCCGGTCTGGGCGTTCCGCAGCTTCCCGATGCGGCGCGCAGCCAAGTCCAGCATCTACCGCAACGAGGTGACGTACTGCGCGGTTGCGGCGGTGCTCGAAGCGGTCGCGGCGATCGAATCCGGACGGCCTGCCCCGCAGCCGATGGATGCGGACGACCCGCGCATTCGCGTGCGCGGACCTTGTCGCCAGCCGGACCGGGCGATCGACTGGCAGCACGACACCACCGCGACCGTGCTGCGCAAGATCGACAGCGCCGACGGCATGCCGGGCCTGGTCGACAGCCTGTTCTTCCAGGAGGTCAGGCTGTTCGATGCGCATGAGGCTCACGGCATCTCCGGCGTGCCCGGCACGGTCGTCGCGCAATGCGACGGCGCGCTGGCGCGCGCCACGGTCGATGGTGCGGTCTGGATCGGGCATGTCAGGAAGCTCGCGCCGAAGAGCCTGAAGCTGCCGGCCGCGACAGTCTTCGCCGCCGAGGCGGCGCAGCTGCCGCGCCGGCCCGGCTGCGGCTACGCCCCGATCCGGTATCGCGAGCATGGCGAGGTCGGCGAGCTCGCGTTCTCCTTCTACAACGGCGCCATGGCGACCGGCGACTGCGAGGCCCTGCTCGAGGCCTATCGCGCGGCGCTGGCGCGCCCGACCAGGGTGCTGCTCCTGACCGGTGGCCCGGATTATTGGTCGAACGGCATTCATCTTGCAGAAATTGAGGCGGCCGACAGCCCCGCGGATGAGTCCTGGCGCAACATCAATGCGATCGACGATCTTGCCCGTGCGATCATCGAGACCACCGACCGCCTGGTCGTCTCGGTCATTCGCGGCAATGCGGGTGCAGGCGGCGTCTTCCTCAGTCTCGCCGCCGACGAGGTCTGGGCGAGCGACCAGATCGTCCTCAATCCGCATTACAAGGACATGGGCAATCTTTACGGCTCGGAATACTGGACCTATCTGCTGCCGCGCCGTGCGGGCGCCGCGAACGCGACCCGGATCACGCAATGCCGGCTCCCGATGGGCGTGGCGGAGGCCCGCCGCCTCGGCATCGTCGATCGCGTGCTGTCGGGCGAGGCGCTAGCTGATGCTAGCCTCGTGAAGTTCGGCTCTACTATGGCGTCGGATGCCGGCTTTGCCTCGCGCCTCGCCGCCAAGCGGCAGCGGCGCGCCGCCGACGAGGCCGAGAAGCCGCTGCAATGCTACCGCGACGAGGAGCTGCGGCGGATGAAGCTGAATTTCTACGGCTTCGATCCGAGCTACCACGTCGCGCGCTACAATTTCATCCACAAGGTGCCGAAGTCGCGCACGCCGCTGACCATCGCTGGTCACCGGTCCCGGCGTGCGCCAGATCGGCCTGTCGGCATGGCGGTGCCATCGTGAGCATTCAGGGAACCATTCTCGTCATCGACGACGAGGTCCGTTCGCAGGAAGCGCTGCGGCGCGTGCTCAGGGAGGATTTCGAGGTGCTCTGCGTCGGCAATGCGACCGATGCGGAGAAGCTGCTGGAGGGCGAGATCGTCCACGCGATCCTGTGCGACCAACGGATGCCGCACGAATCCGGCGTGAGCTTCCTGAAGCGCGTCCGCGAGCTCTGGCCGGATCCGGTGCGGATGATCATCTCCGGCTATTCGGACTCCGAGGACATCATCGCGGGACTGAACGAGGCCGGCATCTATCAATACATCACCAAGCCCTGGCAGCCGGACCAATTGGTCGAAACCGTCAAGGAGGCGGTTCAGCTCTATCGGCTGCAGAAGGAGACCGAGACCGCCGGCGTCGACGTCAAGGCGACCTCGGGGCACATCAAGAAGGTCGTCTCGGTCAAGCGCGGAGTGGCCAAGCAACTCTACGATTTCGACCGCATCGTGCATTCGACGGAAAGCCCGATGCACGCCGTGATCGAGCTCGGCAGGCGAGCCGCCGACTACGATATCTCGGTTCTGATCACCGGGGAATCCGGCACCGGCAAGGAGCTTCTGGCGCGCGCGATCCATTACGGCTCGGCGCGGGCCAACAAGGCGTTCGTGGTCGAGAATTGCGGCGCGCTGCCGGACGAGCTCTTGGAAAGCGAGCTGTTCGGTTGCAAGAAGGGCGCCTTCACCGGCGCCTATCAGGACCGCATCGGCCTGTTCGAGGTCGCCGATGGCGGCACGATCTTCCTCGACGAGATCGGCGAGACCTCGCCGGCGTTCCAGGTCAAGCTGCTGCGTGTGCTGCAGGAGAGCGAGATCCGGCCGCTCGGCGCGCAGCGCGTGCGCAAGGTCGACGTTCGCGTGGTGGCGGCGACCAATCGCGACCTGGAGGCGGAGGTCGAGGCCGGTCGCTTCAGGCGCGACCTTTACTACCGCCTCGCCGCATTCCCGGTGCACATGCCGGCGCTGCGCGAGCGCCCGATGGACATCCCGCTGATTGCGGAGGGTGTGCTGTCGGCGGTCAAGAGTTCCTTCAACCGGCCGAATCTGCGCTTTGCGCGTTCGGCCCTGGATGAATTCGGCAAATATCACTGGCCGGGCAACGTACGCGAGCTCCAGAACGAGATCCAGCGCATGGTCGTGCTCGCCGACCGGGATGAGCTGCGCGCGCCGCCGCTGCTCGGCCGCCGCAACGGGAAGCGATTCGCGCCGCCGCCGACCCACGGCAAGCTGAACGGATCGGCCTCGCTGAAAGACAAGGTGGAGGATCTCGAGAAGTCGGTTATCATGAACTGCCTGGAGAGGAACGACGGAAACATCAGCCGCGTCGCCAGCGAGCTGGGTCTCTCGCGGGTAGGGCTCAGGAACAAGCTGACCAGGTATGATCTGAGAAAAAATGCCAAAGGCGACGCATTCTCCTGAAGCGAGTGAGGCGGATTCGCTGCTCAAGCTGGTCACCAGCGGCGGTGCGATCGAGTTCGACCGCGAGCGCGAAGGCGCCTGGATCGAAGTCATCCGCAAGATGGACGAGGTCTATTCCGACCTGTTGCGCTACGAGGTCGACCTCGAGCACAAGAACGCGGAGCTCGAGGAGGCGCAGGCCTTCGTCACCAACGTCATCGAATCCGTCTCGGACATCCTGATCGTCTGCGATGCCAAGGGGATGGTGCAGCAGGTCAATTCCGCGTTCCAGCATGCGCTCGGCCGCAGCGTCGGGGACGTGGTCGGCAGGAGCATCGCCGACGTCATCGATAGCGCCGACGGCGCCAAGCTGCTGCCGCTACTGAAGCCGCGCGGCACGCCAGACGTCGTCGACGGTGAATTGAGGTTCGCGACCGACGGCGGCAGCACCGATCTGTTCGCGATCAACAGCTCGCCGCGCCACGATCATCGTGGCCGCTTTATCGGCGTGGTGCTGACGGGGCGGCCGATCGGCGAGCTGCGCCGCGCCTATGAGGCGCTGCACAAGGCCCATCACGAATTGCAGCGTGCCCAGCGGCAACTGGTCGAGCAGGAGAAGATGGCGAGCCTCGGCCGTCTCGTCGCCGGCGTCGCGCACGAGCTGAACAATCCGATCAGCTTCGTCTACGGCAACATTCACACCTTGATCCGCTACCGCGCGGCCATCGTCGCCTATCTCGACGCGATCCACGGCAAGGGACGGGCGAGCGACCTCGCCGCACTGAAGAAGAGCCTGCGCATCGACGAGGTCATGGAGGATTTCGGCCCGCTGATCGAGGGCACCATGGAAGGGGCGGTCCGGATCAGCGAGATCGTGAAGAATCTGCGCCGACTCTCCTTCAGCAAGCTCGGCGAGGTCGAGCGTGTCGATATCGAGCGTTTGATCAACACCGCGGTGATGTGGGCCGTCCGCACCAAGCAGGTGCGCATCGACCTGCAGATGGAGCTCGAGCCGGAACTCTGGATCTCCGGCAACGAGGGACAGTTGCACCAGGTCATCGTCAATCTCGTCGAGAACGCGATCGACGCGATGCGCGGCACCGAATTGCCGCGGCTGGTCGTCTCGGCGGCGCGCAAGGGCAACGAGATCCTGTTCCGGATTTCGGACAACGGTCCGGGAATCGACAAGGATCACATCAGCCGCATCTTCGAGCCGTTCTTCACGACCAAGCGAGTCGGCGAGGGGACGGGGCTCGGCCTCTGGATCAGCTACGGCATTGTGCGCGAGCACGGCGGCGAGCTTCTCGCCGCGAATGATCCGGACGGCGGCGCGACGTTTTCTTTTGCTTTGCCGGCAGCGTAAACCGGCGCCGCCTCTTCGACACCGGTGTCTATTGCGGGTCGATTCCGGCCGTCTTGACGGTCCGTCCCCACTTGCCCCCCTTGCTTCCGGAACGATGCGGACGGCAGCGTCAGTCGTGGCTACGGTCTGCATTGGAAAGCAGCAGGCGGACGCGAAGACCCCTCGGTTCATTGTCGAGCAGCAGCAACGTTCCGCCATGCGCGGTCACGATCGCCTGCGTGATCGCGAGGCCGAGGCCAAATCCCGCCGTTTCGTCCATGGTGCGGGCTTCTTCTCCTCGCACGAAGGGCTCCAGCATCGCCGTCTTCTTCTCATCGGGTATTCCAGGACCGTCGTCGACGACGTCGATGATGATCTGGTTCCCGGAGATCAGGAGCTCGACGCTGACTTCGGTTCCGAAGCGTGTGGCGTTTTCGACCAGGTTGGTGACCGCGCGGATGATTTCGTCCGGCCGGACCATGAATGCGGCTCTGTCCGGACCAAGATAGTGCACCGCGTGGCCGCTATCGGAAAACTGGTCGCAAACCATCTGGAGCAGCGCGGCAACGTCGACCAGTGTCGGTCTGGCAGCACTTTCACTGCGCAGCAGCGAGAGCACCGACTCGAGCATCGACTGCATCTGATCGAGGTCGCGTACGGTCTGGGTGCGCTGTGCTGGATCCTCGATGTATTCCGAGCGTAGCCGCAGGCGCGTAATCGGGGTGCGCAGGTCGTGGCTGATGGCGGCCAGCATTCGAGTTCTATCGTTCATCAGTGCGGTAACGCGTTCGCGCATCCGGTTGAGCGCTCTCGCCGCGGATCGGATTTCCTCCGGGCCGTTCTCAGGCAACGGTTCGGACGAGCGATTCAAGCTGAAGTCCTCCGCCGCGCGCGCGAAGGCCGACAGGGGCGAACTGAGCGCGCGGCCGGCCCAGACGCCGAGCAGCGTCACGCTTGCCACCAGGAACAGGAGCGTGCTCGTCCAGAGGCCGCTCACGAAGGCAGGCATCTTGAATGTCCCGATCGTCGCCTCGAGCACGTCGCCATTTGCCAGATAGAACCAGAGGCGATTGTCTTCCGGTGTGGAACCGCGAATGAGATCGACCGGGCCTTCAATAGCCGAGGGGGTGTTCAGGCGCGTCCGTTCCGGCAAAGGAGCGATGGAGGCGGAAACATCCTTTTTCAATTGCAGCTTCAGCGCCGGAAAGGTTCGGCTGAGGTTTTCAAGAACGAGATCTCGCTCTCCCTGCGGCGTATTGGCGATGATCCTCGCAACCAGCTCGAACTGCTCCACCGGGCTGTCCGTCAGAACGTTCGGCCGGCTGAGCAGAAAGTATCCGGCAATCAGCACATGGATCAGGATCAGTGATCCCAGAACCAAGGCTGCGATCTGGCCACTGATCCGCCTGAAGCTGAACAGCGCGACGATATCGGCGGCGCGGCTCATGCTTCCTCCACCACCGGCGTGAAGATGTAGCCGCCGGTGCGGACGGTCTTGATCACGGACGTGTCCTGGGTGCGGTCGAGCTTGCGGCGTAGCCGGCTGACCAGCACGTCGATGCTGCGGCCAAAGTTGCCGCCGGGCCGGCCGCGCGTCATGCTCAGGAGATTGTCCCGGGTGAGGATGCGGCCGGCCCGTTCGCAGAAAACCTGCAGCAGGTCGAACTCGGCGCTGGTCAGCGGCACCTGCGCGCCCTCGGGGTCGCGCAACTCCCGCAAACGGAGATCGATGATCCAGCCCAGGAATTTCAGGCGTGTCGCCGCGCCGCCGGCGGCACGGCCGCTCGCCTGGCGGCGCAGCACGGCGTTGATCCTGGCGAGAAGCTCGCGCGGGTTGAACGGCTTCGGCAGATAGTCGTCGGCCCCCATCTCGAGACCGAGGATCCGGTCGAGATCCTCGCCCTTCGCGGTGAGGATGATGATGGGTGTCATGGATTCCATGCGCACGCGGCGGCAGAGGCTCAGACCGTCCTCGCCCGGCAGCATCAGGTCGAGCACGATCAGGTCCACCCGGTTATGCGAGAGATGCCGGTCCATCTCCCTGCCGTTCGTGACCAGGTGGACCTCGAACGAATGCTCGCGCAGATAGCGCGCGATGAGGTCGCGGGTCTGCCGGTCATCCTCGACGATCAGGATGTTTTGCGTGCCGTTGGTCATGTTTGAGATCGCATCGGGGTTGCCGATCGTTGGTCGATTTGCGGACGATTGTCTCGTCCGAAGAACTACGGTCATGTCTGCAATCCTACGGTCAGTCACGGCTCAACGCCACCACGGGATCCAGGAAGGCGGCGCGGCGGGCGGGGAAGAAGCCGAAGGCCACCCCGATCCCGGTCGAGGTCAGGAATGCCGCGCCGATCGAGAACAGCGAATAGCTGACCTGGAATCCGGGCATTGCCATATTGACCACCGTCCCGAGCAGGATCGCGACGAGGATACCGGCGATGCCGCCGATGGACGAGATCAGGGTCGCCTCCACCAGGAACTGCTGGAGGATGTCGCTGCGTCTGGCGCCGACCGCCATGCGCACGCCGATCTCGCTGATTCGCTCGGAGACGGACACCAGCATGATGTTCATCACGCCGATGCCGCCGACGACCAGCGAGATCACCGCGATCGCCGCCACGAGGAACGCCAGGGTCTGCGTCGTGCTGGTGATGGTGCGGCGGATGTCGTCGGTATTGAGGATGACGAAATCCCTGGTATTGTGCCGCTTCGTCAAGAGCGTGGTGACCGCATCCTGAGCCAGCGTGGTCGAGATCTCGTCGCTGATCCGGAGCAGGATGCTGCGGAGCGAGCGGTCGCCCGTGAACTGTGCCTGCACGGTGGTGTAGGGAAGATAGACCGAGAGGTTCTGGTTGGAGCCGAAGCCGCCCTGCTGCTGGGCGATGACGCCGACGATGCGGCAGGGCACCTTGCCGAGCCAGATGACGCGGCCGATCCCAGAGTTCTGGTCGTCGGCGAAGAAGGTCTTGCGGGTGTTGTCGTCGATGACGACCTGCCGCTCGATGTTGCGCACCGCGTCGGAGTCGAACAAGCGGCCTTTCGCCAGCTTGGCGCCCTTGACCTGGAAATAGCTCTCGCCGACGCCGTTCACGAGCACGTTGGACTCGCTGCCGCGATAGCGCACTGTCGTGCTGGTCGAGACCGTCGGTGTGACTCCGGCAATGAAACCCTGCTGGCCGAGCGCGCGGGCATCGCCGAGGACGAGCGTCTTGATCTTGCCGGCGCGCGCGTCGCCAAAATCCTTGCCCGGAAACACCTCGATCGTGTTGGTGCCGAGACTCGAAATGTCCGACAGCACCTTGCGCTGAGAGGCGTTGCCGAGCGCAACCACGGAGGACACTGCGGCGATGCCGATGATGATTCCGAGCATGGTCAGGAAGGCGCGCAGCCGGTGAGCGGCCATCGCCACCAGCGCCATTCGCGAGGCTTCCCGCAGGCGCCGCAGCGCGCCGGGCCAGCCGGCGCCGCTGTCCCATGAGGCCCGAGGCGCCGCAACAGCCGGCGCCGCTGCGCCTGCGGTCTCGGTGCGGCGATCGGAAACGATCCTGCCGTCACGCAGCTCGATGATGCGCTCGGCCCGCGCGGCGACATCGGCATCGTGGGTAACGATGATGATCGTCCGTCCCTCGCCGTGCAGCTCCTTCAGGATCTTCAGGACCTCCTCGCCGCTGCGCCGGTCGAGCGCGCCGGTCGGCTCATCCGCCAGGATGACTTCGGCGCCGTTGATCAGCGCCCGTGCGATCGAGACGCGCTGCTGCTGGCCGCCCGACAGCTGGTTAGGGCGGTGGCCGCGCCGGTCGTCCACACCAAGCCTTGCGAGCAGCTGCTCTGCGCGCGTGCGGCGCTCCCGGGCCTTCATCCCGGCATAGATCGCCGGGATCTCGACGTTCTCGGCCGCGGAGAGATCGCCGAGCAAGTGATAGCGCTGGAAGATGAAGCCGAAATGCTCGCGCCGCAGCGCCGCCAGCTCGTCTGCGTCGAGTTCGGAGGCGTTCTTGCCGGCGACACGATATGTGCCGGTGGTCGGTCGGTCGAGGCAGCCGAGAATGTTGAGCAGCGTCGATTTTCCGGATCCGGACGAGCCGATGATCGCCACCATCTCGCCGGGCTGGATGCTCAGCGACAAATCGTCGAGCGCAACCACGCGCGTGTCACCGGCCGAGAATTCCCGCCTGACGTTCTCAAGGGCGATGATCGGATCGGCCATCTCAGAGACCTCCCGGCGGGCCGCCGGACATGCTGCGCGATGCGGTCTGCTCGCTGGCTTCTCCGGTGACGACCCGGTCGCCCTCATCGAGGCCGGACCTGATCTCGACCGTAGTGCGGTCATTGAGTCCGGTCTTGACCTCGCGCTCGCGCACGTCACCCGACGCGTCGAGGGTGCGGACGGTGCTGCGGCCGTCGGATTTCCGCATCAGCGCGAGCGCGGGGATGACCTTCACGCGCTTGGCCTCGCCGGTGATGATGTGCACCTCGGCGGTCATGTAGGTCCGCAGCGAAAGATCCTTGTTGGGGACGTTGAAGACGCCGATGTAGTAGATGGCGGTGCTGGTGGAGCTCGATGAGCTCGAACTCGTGCTCGAGCTCGACGTGGTGGTCGAGGAGAAGCTGGCGTCGCTCTTGATCGATTCGGGCGCCGGCTCGATCTGCTCCAGCTTGGCCTCGTAGCGATGGTCCTGGTCGCCGAGGATGGTGAAATACAGCGCCTGGCCCGGCTTGACCTTGACGATGTCGGCCTCGGAGATCTCCGCCCGCACCGTCATGGTCTCGAGCTGGCCGAGCACGACGATGGTCGGAGCGGACTGCACCGCGTTGACCGTCTGTCCCTCCTGCACCACGGTGGCGAGCACCGTGCCGTCGATGGGCGCGGTGATCCTTGTGTAGTCGAGGTTCACCCGTGCCGTCTCGACACTGGCTTCGGCTCCCACGATCAGAGCATCGAGCGCGGCAATCTGGGCGCGGGTCTGCCGCACCGTCGAATCCGCGCTGTCGAAATCGCTGCGCGAGGTGGCGCGTTGTGCCAGTGTCGCCTGCTGTCGCGCGAGGTTGGCTTCCGCCAGCACCAACGCGGCTTCCTTCTCCAGTTTCTGCGCGCGGTAGTTCTTGAGCGAAGCTTCCGAACTGCGCAGATCGTTCTGCTTGGTGACGGGGTCGATCTGCGCGATAACGTCGCCGGCCTTGATCCTGTCGCCGACGCGGACATTGAGGGCGGTGATCCGGCCCGACACCTGCGCGCCGACGGCGGTCAGGCGCGCCGGCTTGAGCGTGCCGCTGGCGAGCACCTCCTCGCGCAGATCGCTGACGGTGACCGGCGCGGTGATATAGGACTGTCCCTTGCTCGACGTCGCCGGAAAGCGCATGGCGGCCACCACCCCGGTTGCCACGAGGGCAACCACCGCGGCGGCAATCTTCACGCGCTTGGCGGTGATGATATCAGTCACTTCACCGCCTCCCGGAAGTGTGGCCCTGTATTGGTGTCCACGATGATCGGCGTCGATGTGTCGACCGGATCGGACCAGCCGCCCCCCAGCGCCTTCGCGAGGGAAATGTAATCCTTGGCCACGGACACCTTGCTCTGGATCAGAGAATCCTCAGCCGAATAGAGCGAGCGTTCGGCGTCCAGCACGTCGATGAAGCTCGCGCTGCCGGTCTCGAACAGCGATCGCGACAACCGGGCGGCCTCGCGATAGTTCTTCGCTGCCTCGGCCAGCTTGACCGTGCGAACGCGCTCTTGCGAAATCGACACCAGCGCGTTCTCGACGTCTTCAAAGGCGGTGAGCAGGGTCGAATGGAACGTCGCGAACGCCTGGTCGCGTTGCGCCTCCGCGATCCTGACGGTCGCCAGGCGCTTGCCCGCGTCGAACACCGGCACCGTGACCGAGGGGCCCACCGACCAGCTTACGTTGGAATATTTTGCGAGGTCGCCGGCGCGCAGCGCAGAGGTGCCGACCGAGCCGGTCAGCGACACCGCAGGATAGCGGTCGGCCTCGGCCGCGCCGATCTTGGCAGTGGTCTGGGCGAGCTTGCGCTCGGCGCTGGCGACGTCGGGGCGGGTCATGAGGAGATCGGCGGGCAGGCCCGTCGGCAACGGCATGCGCGGTGCAGGCACGGGCGCGGACCGTGCCATCAGCGAAGCGACGCCGTCGGGCGGTCGTCCGAGCAGGATGCCGAGCCGGTGAATGTCGGCCGCGAGCGCCGCCTGATAGGTCGGAACGTTCGCCTCTGTGCTCGCCGCTTGTGCGGTCGCCTTGGCGAGATCGACGGCGTTGCCGCTGCCGGCCTCGTATTTGCTGCGGGTGAGCTTTTCGGTGTCGCGTTGCGAGACCGATGTTCGCTGCGCCAGCGCGATCCGCGCCTGGTAGCCGCGCGCCTCCACGTAATAGGCGGCAACGTCGCCGATCAGCGTGACGAGGCTGTCGCGCAGATCCTCCTCGGCCGATTGCTGCCCACGCACCGCTGCTTCGATGCTCCGTTGCGTGCCGCCGAACAGGTCGAGCTCCCAGCTCGAATCGAAGCTCGCCTGGTGCAGCGTGTAGGGCGCTGTGTCGACGACGGCCGTGGCGGAGCCCGCGCTGGTCTTGTTGTTGGTCACCGAGGCCGAGCCGCTGATGGAGGGAAACAGGCCGGCGCCGGTCTGTTGCACCGTTGCGCGCGCCTCGCGCACGACTGCCTTGGCCTTGGCGACATCGGGGTTGGCTTCGACGGCCTGTTCGATCAGCCGGTTGAGCAGGGGGTCGCGCAGGCGCAGCCACCAGCGATCCAGCGTGCCGGCTTGCCGCCGGGACGTGGGTTGCGCGCTCCAGTGCGACGGCATGTCCAGCCGGGGCGGCCCGGCATAATCCGGCCCGACCGCGCAGCCAACCAGTGTGGCACCCAACATCAGCGCGACGCAGGCCGATCCGGCGCGCGACAGGGCGGCGCGCAGTGGGGACGGCGTCGGGCGATGGTTCTCCTCTGCGGATGGCGTGGGAACTGCGACGAACAAGTGTGACGGCATCAAATCGGCTGAGATCCATGGGCCTTGCCGCGGGACGTGCGGTGCCCATGGCCTTCGGAAGGGTACGACGAACAGGGCCCACTAGCCGCGCGATCGTGGCCTTTCGGCAGCCGGAATGTTGCTGAATGTAAACAGATGTTGCGGGGCATTCCGCGCCCTCCGCACGGTGCCTGCCAGGCAGGACATCGACCCTGTTTTGCTGCTGCGTCAAGCCCTCTTTGCGAAAATATTCCACTTTACCGAAATTCGGATTTGACGTATGTGTCGCCCATCCCGGCTCATCCTTGAGGGGCGATCATGAGGTCGTCATTGTCGCGAGCCGGGCTTGCGGTGGACGCGGCAGCGTCGTGCACGAGAGGTGAAGGGCAGGGCGGATTGCTCTCCGTGAGCCCGAAACCGCGTGCGGACGAGCGGCGCTGTCAGGCTTCGTCTCGCCTGTAAGTTTCCAGCTCCGTCGACAGGGCTGGGAAAACTGCGGCGAAATGGCGGGCCGCGCGTACGGCAAAACCGTGTGGTCCTGGCCGTCGTTGCTACGGTCAAGCTCTTGCGGAGGCGGCAGTCGCGTCAACCGGCGCGGCGCCGGTGAATTTCGCGGGAGTGAGGGAGGCCAGAACGAACTCGGCTCCCGGGAGAGCACGGCATAAGCCGTCCGACCATCGCGCAGGGAAGGCCGAGTGATTGGCTACACCTGTATGCTGCTGTGCGGTCTTCTTGCGCTACATCTTCGCGCAGCGGACCGCGGGTGCCGGCCGGCACCCGGTCTTCCCTGCGCCCTCTCGGCTCAAGAGGGTGAGCGACGAAGCAAAGCTCGGGCGAATTCAGCCGCGAGAACGCGAAGGCATGTCTGCGATTTCAAATGCGCGCAGAGGCTGCGATGCCGCCTCATCCTCCGTCATTGCGAGCGCAGCGACGCAATCCAGAATCGTTCCACAGCGACAGTCTGGATTGCTTCGTCGCAAGAGCTCCTCGCAATGACGAGGCGGAGAGAACGTGCGCCATACTCCACTCTCGTGCCCCGGACGCAGCGCAGCATCCCTTCGACAGTGCGCTGCCCAGCCGGGGCCCATCTATCAGCACTATACCATGTCGCTTCCCGGGTCCCGGCTCTGCACCACAACGCTCAACGCGTTGTAGTTCGTCCGGGACACGGGAGAGTCGGATCACCACGAAATCGGAATCCTCTGCGCAAATCCACCCAGGTCCGAATCCGGGTTCAGGGGTTGACGATCGAGCGGCCGGTTGTTGTTGCCGCGTGCGAACGACGTGCCAGGCGGCAACGCGTAGTCGGTGAACTTACGCTCCCCGGGAAGTACTTCGGTCCCGCCATCCAGCCACGACCGCTTGCTCACATAGACGCGCGTATGCGGGCCGGACTGGTAGGACCGGTTGGGCCCGTGCGGACCATACTCATAGACGACATCATGCATCGCTTGTTGTCGATCGCGCTTGCGCGTGGTTGCGGCGTGAGCGGTGAGGGTCGAGGAGAGGAGGACGACCAGCACCGTTCTGGTCACGACAAGCGCGTTCATCGGCAAATGCCCCGTGCGAATTCCTGATGCCGCCGCCTCTCGCACCGACTTCAGGGGCTGTAAAGAATTCAGGCGTTGCGGGATGTTGCTGCGCGCTCGCCTGATGGGCTCGTGCGAGGCCGTCCGCATGTCGGTCTTTGGCCGCCGAAGGCTCGCGCGGTCGACAGGGGCGGCCGTACTCGCGCGGCTGATCCGCCAATCAATTTCAACGACCGGAAACAGTACAGCAATATCAAAGCCACATCGCGGCCACAGCCGTTTCGTTTCAGAGCAAGAGGTGCTCTTGAGGTGTGGAATGTCGGTGTTGCGGGGCTTGCTGATCGCGGTGGCGATGAGTGGTGTATCGATTGCGAGTTCAATTCCCGTCGTGCTGTTGCCGCAGCCGGCGGCTGCGCAGAGCGTGGAGACGATCGTGGTCGAAGGCAATCGCCGCGTGGCGGTCGAGACGGTCCGCTCGTACTTCAAACCCGGCCCCGGCGGTCGCCTCGATCAATCCGCCCTCGATGACGGACTCAAGGCGTTGGTCGGGACCGGCCTGTTCCAGGACGTGAAGATCAGTCAGTCCGGCGGCCGCGTCGTGGTGTCGGTGGTGGAAAATGCCGTGATCGGCCGCGTTGCCTTCGAGGGCAACAAGAAGATCAAGGACGAGCAACTCTCGGCCGAGATCCAGTCCAAGCCGCGCGGGACCTTCTCGCGGGCGTTGGTACAATCCGACACGCTGCGAATCGCCGAAATCTATCGCCGGTCCGGCCGCTATGACGTGCGCGTCACGCCCGAGGTCATCGAGCAGCCGAGCAATCGCGTCGATCTCATCTTCACGATCGAGGAGGGCGCCAAGACCCCGGTCAAGTCCGTCGAGTTCATCGGCAACAGCGCCTTCTCGGCCTCGCGACTGCGCGACGTCATCAAGACGCATGAAAGCAATCTGTTCAGCTTTCTCGGCAGCAACGACATCTATGATCCAGATCGCGTCGAGGCCGATCGCGACCTGATTCGTCGCTTCTACCTCAAGAACGGCTTCGCCGACGTCCAGGTCGTCGCCGCGCTCACTGAATACGATCCCGAGAAAAAAGGCTTTCTCGTCACCTTCAAGATCGAGGAGGGCGCGCAGTACCGCGTCGGCGCGGTCGACTTCCGCTCGAGCATCCCGAACTTCGATCCATCCTCGCTACGCGTCTATTCGCGCGTCCATGTCGGCTCGCTCTACAACGTCGAATCGGTCGAGAAGTCGACCGAAGACATGCAGATCGAGGCCTCGCGCCGCGGCTACGCCTTTGCCCTGGTCCGTCCCGCCGGCGACCGCAATTTCGAGGCGCACACGGTGTCCGTCGTTTTCAATGTCGACGAAGGCCCGCGAACCTATATCGAGCGCATCAACCTGCGCGGCAACACGCGCACGCGCGATTACGTGATCCGTCGCGAATTCGATCTCTCGGAGGGGGACGCCTACAACCGCGCGTTGGTCGACCGTGCCGAGCGGCGCCTGAAGAACCTAGACTATTTCAAGAGCGTGAAGATCACGACCGAGCCGGGCTCGTCGAGCGACCGCGTCGTCCTCATCGTCGACATGGAAGAGAAATCGACCGGCGATTTCTCGATCTCGGGCGGCTACTCAACCACCGACGGCGCGCTGGCCGAGGTTTCGGTCTCCGAGCGCAACCTGCTGGGCAAGGGGCTCTACGCCAAGGCGACCGTCAGCTACGGCCAGTATTCGCGCGGTATATCGCTGTCCTTCGTCGAGCCTTATCTGCTCGACTACCGGCTGGCGCTCGGATTCGACACCTATTGGCGCCAGCAATTGGCGAACAGCTACACGAGTTACGGCGTGACGACGCTGGGCTTTTCTCCGCGCCTGGGCTTTGCGTTGCGCGAGGACCTCTCACTCCAGCTCCGCTATTCGCTCTATCAGCAGAGCATCACGCTCGCCAGCGCCTACAACAATTGCAACAACAACGCATCGAACACGTCGCTGGCCTTCAATCCGACACCGGCCTACATCAGGAGCGTTCTGGGCGGCGTGGACCCGACCAATTCCACGGATTCGGGCGTTTACGGATACGGCTGCTATGGCGACGGTGAGTCGAGTCTGCCGGTCCGGAGAGAGCTGGCGAACGGCGCGACCTGGACGTCGGCGCTCGGCTACACGCTGAACTACAACACGCTCGACAACACCAAGAACCCCACGGACGGTCTGCTCATCGACTTCAAGCAGGATTTCGCGGGTGTCGGCGGTGACGTCACCTATCTGAAAACGGCGGTCGACACCAAGTACTACACGTCGCTCGTGTCCGATATCGTCAGCGTGATCCATCTCCAGGGCGGTCTCCTCAGCAAGCTCGGCAACCAGGACCTGCGCATGCTGGATCACTTCCAGATGGGGCCGAACCTCGTGCGCGGCTTCGCGTCCAATGGTATCGGTCCGCGCGACACCACCTATTGGAGCCTGGGCGGGAGCGGCGATGCGCTTGGCGGCACGAAATACTGGGGCGCGTCGATGGAGTTGCAGATGCCGTTCTGGTTCCTTCCCAAGGAAGTCGGCCTGAAGGGCGCGGTCTACGCCGATGCCGGATCGCTCTGGGGCTACCAGGGGCCGACCTCATGGTCGGCCACGGGCGAAGTCAACACCAAAGCCTGCCCGACCTGCGGACTGCAATACGACGACGGCAATCTGGTGCGGTCGTCCGTCGGCGTCGGCCTGATCTGGGCCTCGCCGTTCGGGCCACTGCGCTTCGACTATGCCGTGCCGCTGACGAAAGGCAAATACGACACGGTTCAGGAGTTCAGGTTTGGGGGCGGCACTTCGTTCTAGCTGGTCGCCCGCCGCCGTGTGCGGCTGCGGCCTTGCCGTGCGGGGGCGCGCCGGACGATCGCGATCGCGGCGCCGGAGCACCGCAAGGCGCTCTCCGCGCCGCCTCGCACTGCGCCAGCGGCCTTTAGTTCATCATCGCGAGCGCTGGACGCCGGTTTTCGCCGGACTCGATGATGCCGGGGAGATCGACGGCCTGGCCGGCGATCATGCCCGACATCTGCCAGAACAGGTGCGCGAGGCGAGAGAACACCATCCGCTCACGCTCGGCATCAGAGGTGCCGTCGGGAATCGTCACGGTCTCCAGGCCGACAACCTTCTTGAAATCCGGCCAGATCGTCATCGATTGCGCGATCACGGAATAGCAGCGCGGATTCTCGTCGCTCTCGTCGGGCGCCGGCGGCAGGCCCGGAAATTGCGTCGGCGCGGCGTAGAATTTGTAGGCACCATAGCCGAGCCGGAGCAGGAACTTTTCCGGGGCGGCGACGTCGGCGGCAAACGACACCAGCCGAGCCTCGCTCAGCACGTCGGCTTCGATCGCGCTGAGGTCGGACGCGCGCAGCGCCGAGCAGAAGGTGAGATCGCGATTGTGTTCGCGGAGCAGATTGGCCAGCGGCCGTTGCTGTTGCACGGTGTCGGTGAGCAGGATGATGGTCTTGAGCATCGTGAGGTGTCCGTCAGGGGAAGAGATGGCGGGCGGCCATGACCGCTTCGTCGGAAGCGTGGGTCGCAAAGAAGTCGTTGGCAATGCGCTGTCCCGGCGCGATCTCCAGGATGCGGTAACGCGCCTGGGCGGCGGCTTCGCGGGCGGCGCCGACGTCGTCCTGCCAGGCGCAGAGGGACAGTTCGAGCCAGCCGTAGCCGCCGCTATTGGCGGCATAGGCGCCCGTCACGGCTTCCACGGTCGCAGCCACCGCGCCAGCGTCGCTGGTGGAGACGTCCCGCAGGATTACGGCGATGCCGGTGCCGGTCTCGGCTTTCGAGGTCATGACCATGAAGGCGTCGCGAGCGCCGGTACGTCCGGCGCGGCGGGCTGCGCGCGCGATGCCGGCAAAGGCGGGATCGGGACCGAGCTCCAGCGTCGTCGTTTGCTGGTCGTGCAGGATCGTGGCACGCATCGCGCCGAGGTCACCCCGGAGCGCGTGGTACGAGCGTGGCAGCCAGACGGTGTCGAGAGGCGTCTGCGAGGATGTCAGGCTCCAGGCCTGGTCGAGCAGATAGCCCTCCCAGATCGCAGGATAGGATGCGGCGAGCTGCTGCCAGGCGCGCAGCATCATCTCCGCAGCCTTGGTGCGGCCGAGATAGAGCGTGCGCGCTGACATCTCCCAGCGATTCCACTTGTGCAAGGCCACGTCGCAGCCGAGGAAGGACGGCAGCAGCGGCGCCTCGCGCACCACCGCGCCGGCTTCGACGAACAGCAGCGGCTCGCGATATTTGTTCCACATCCGCATCATGAACTCGGCTTTCTCGAAGCAGAGGAAGCGGTCGCCGAGCTGGGTGTCGATCGGCTCGATGTGGCAGGCGAGGTCAAACCGTTCGAGCGAATGCCGGAGCGCGAAGGCCGCGGTTGCGTCGCCCCCGCGCGGGTAGCAGGAGACGATCCGCGGACGGACGGTGGATGAATCGGCGGCGGCGAGGAATTTCGACCAGCCGATGCCGCCCCACCACATTTCGTGCGGGCCGTCCGCGCCGCAGGGGCCGACAGTGCCGAACTCGGTCAGCTTGGACTTGAGGAAGTCGAAGCCGGGGTTTTCGCTTCTGGGAATGACGACGGCGCAGGCGGGCGTTAGCGAGCGGTAGAACAGCTCGGCGGCCGCACCGCTTGGCGGCTCCTTGAGGATGATAACGCCGCTCCGCCGGCACTCGCTGAAATCGTCGCGCGGCGCGCCGTACTGCTTGAACAGCCAGTCCAGGCGGTCGCGCTGGGCCCGGCCGAGCCTCACGCCGTCGGATTGCAACAGCCGATCAAGGTCTTCGTCCGTCAAGTCCGTACCCCCCGCTCTCAGCCCTTGGACTTCAACGGTCGAGGCGATGCGATCAGGCGGACTATTTGGGATGGGCGCCAAGTGGCGTAATTGCCACGGAGTAGATCGCGATATCGTCAGTCATGGGGGCGACCGGGATCAGCAGGCAGCCATCCTCGCTTTCGGCGCGATAATGGTCGCCGTTCCGCTCAATCCCGGCGAAGACCAGGCTCTCAGCCGCGATGCCGACCACGCTCTGGCTTTCCGCGGCGTCGCGGACATCGGCGGCGCTCTGCATAGTCACGCCATGCAATAGACCTTCGGCGGCGAATTTGGGCAGCGGCAGGACGATCGTGGCGATGCCCATCGCACGCGAGACCGGAATACGGACGCGCAGCTCACCGAGGCCGTTGTGGTGAACCGTCACCGTCTCCAGCGTCGCTTCGCCGTTTCCGCGAAACAGTCCGACCTGGACCGGGCCGCGGGGCCTCTCCTCGAAGACGTCGGCCGGCAGGCGGTTGGCGCCGAACAACGTGTAGAGATAGGAGTGAGACGCCGACAGGCGCGCGAAGCAGCCCGCAAGCCACATCGGCGGCGCCGATGTCGTGCAGGCGGCTGAGAGGCCGCGGGCGGTGATCTGCCGACGGATGAAGTCGCCGTCGATCATTGGCGCCAGCGCATGGGTGCCGAGATTGACGTCGTGCTTCAGTTCGCCCAGCAGCGCCAGCTCGTCCTCGTCCGGCAGCAGCAGGAGCCGGGCCAAGGTCGCCACGCACCAGCGCGCGGCGACATCGGGCGCGGCATAGGGGCTCAGACGAAAATCCACCGCGACCTGTTCGGCGCATTCCGCAAAGGCCAGCGTGCCGGCCTGGATGTCTGCCGCCAGCATGATCTGGCTCGTGGGTCGCGGATTGATCTCCCGCAGCACCGTGCCGCCGTCGTAGTCCCGGACCGAACCGTCGGCCGAACAGCAGACCTGCTCCAGCAGCGCAATGTTGCGGATCAGCATGCGCTTCACATGGGGCGTGACGACGAGATCGGAGATGAAGCCCGTGGCGCTGTCCTCCTCCGCGACGTCGTCGAAGGCGTCATCGAGCGAGATCAGATAGGCGCCGTGGAGGCGAATATCGAGGCCTTCCAGCTCGAAGATCCGACGCAGCGCCTTCTGCACGCTCCCGGAATAGCCGAGATCGGCGAGCACGAGATCGGTGCAGTCGTCGAAGCCAGGGATCACGTGGCGCAGATGGGAAAGCAACCCCGCGCGCAGGCCAGCCGCGAGCTCGCCGATCTCATCCGCCCCCATCAGCTCGGGCAGCGCCTCCGCAATCTCGAGGCCGGTCACGATGCCGTCGGGCGACTTCGCAAAGAACGCGGCGACCTTCGGCGGCAGGATCTTCATCATGTCGCGAAAGGTTGGAGCGTCGATCTTCAGGATCTTGCCCAGAAGATCGGTGATCGGCTGCATCGTGTCTGCGGAGGCGATCAGGCTGACGCGGCGGTTGATCTCGACATAGGCCGAGGTCGTGCCGTGCAGCTGCTGCCAGATCCGGTGCGGCAGAAAGCCGTCGCGGCCGAGGAAGCCGAGGGCGACCTTTCGGCCGGGACCTGTGACCTCTTCGCAGCGCCGTGCAACAAAGGCGTCGAATGCCCTCATCACCGGGCCGAGCACTGTCACTCCCAGATGGAAAGCCGGCGACCTCTCGGCGCTGCGCGCGACGACCATGCGCCGCAGGGTGCGTGCGCCGTGATCGAGCCGAGACGGCGCGCCCGTGCACAACAGCTCGAACAGCGCTGTCTCGCGCTGAAACTTCGCTGCAAGCTGGGCGGTGGCCTGCGGATAGTAGCGCGGGCGAATGCCGTGGCGCTTCGCGCCCCTGATGTCGGCCGTTTCATTGTCGCCGACGTGAAAGGAGGCACTGGCGTCGATGTTCTGCTCCGACACATACGTCGCGAACAGCGACCCGCTCTTGCTGCTGCCGTGGTCGCAGGATGCGTAGAGAAAGTCCCAGCTCAGACCGGGATGGCAAGCCCGCAGCAATCGCGCCATCCGGTCGGAATCCCAATAGGTGTCCGAGATGAAGCCGACGCGGTGGCCCGCGCACTTCATGTCCTGATATTGCCGAAGCATGTCCGGATTGACGCGGCAGAGCTCGATCTCCGCCGCGAACTCCGATTCGACCAGCTCTGTGAGATCGCTGCGCGACAGACCGAAGAGCCTGAACGGAAAATAGGAATAGATCTGGTCGATGTGCACTTCACCCACACCGCGTTTCTCCTTCGCGGTCCG
Source organism: Bradyrhizobium sp. CCBAU 25338 (assembly GCF_028128965.1). Taxonomy (NCBI): domain Bacteria; kingdom Pseudomonadati; phylum Pseudomonadota; class Alphaproteobacteria; order Hyphomicrobiales; family Nitrobacteraceae; genus Bradyrhizobium; species Bradyrhizobium sp. CCBAU 25338. The sequence continues at coordinate 919,444 of NZ_LFKY01000043.1, read as the reverse complement.
GCGTGCACGCGATTCGGCCTGGATGCGATGCTGAACGAAACTCGTGGAAACACTTGGACAAGATCGTGAAATGCACGAAAGCTCGTAAGCCCTTTCAAACACGCCATCTGGAGTCGTGCAGGCGCGAAGCAGAAATGTATCGAAAACATCGAACGACCAAGCAGAAACAATTTGCGCGCGGCGCGCTGCGCCAGTCGTTGCGATCGTCATGCCAGTAATCCCCGCCAATCAGAGCGATTAACGTGCGTGCGCGTGAGGTCAGGCGCCACGGAAGCGAAAAAAGTTCACGCGCGATTCAAATTCGCGTTCGTCGCGACTGACAGATTCAAAAAAATCGTTAGGTTCGCAGAAGGTGATTCGGAAAAAATTGCCGGGTGCGGAAGTCGTCTCGCGTTCATTCACACTCGGAAACAATCGTCTCTTCATGCACCGGGCGCGTATCGCGCTTGATCACCTAGTGCCGCGTAATGTCAACGTTTTCTCTCGACGACATCTGCTCAGGATGAACGATCCGCCATGGCGCGAGACGATGTGATGATTGCAGGTACGACGCGCAAGATGATCGCGCGACCGGCAATTATTGCCCGACACTCGGCAAAAATGACCAGGTAACATCTTGAAAAACAACAGAAATTCATCGCCTGGATTGCCTTCGTCCCGCGTTCAACGCTTGGAAGCCGTGTGGCATGGGCGCCGCCGGCATTGCGGGTTGGAGGTTGCGGGATGAGTTACGCTGCTGATGTCTGGGCTCCCGCCGAGGCCGAGATCGCGACGACGGTGCCGGCCGAAGAGACCGTGCCGATGATGCCGTCCGCGCCGCTCGCGCCGGGCGGCGCGCCTGATACCGCCGATGTCGTCTACGACGAGGACAGCGAACTCCTGGACAAGCTCGCTACCGGCGACGAAGTCGCATTCCGCATGCTGGTCGAGCGTCACATCGATCGCGCCTATGCCATTGCGCTGCGCATCGTCGGCAACGCCGCGGACGCCGAGGACGTGGTGCAGGATTCCATGCTCAAGATCTGGAGCCATCGCGGACGCTGGCAGCACGGCCGCGCCAAATTCTCGACCTGGCTCTACCGTGTCATCTCCAACCGCTGCATCGATCTGCGTCGCAAGCCGCGCACTGAGAACGTCGAGGCCGTGCCGGAAGTCGCCGACAGTCAGCCGGGCGCCGTCGAGCTCATCGAGCGCAATGAGCTAAACGACATGCTGGAGCTCGCGATGCAGCGCTTGCCCGAGCAACAGCGCATCGCGGTGATCCTGTCCTACCACGAAAACATGAGCAACGGTGAGATTGCCCAGGTGATGGATACAACCGTCGCCGCCGTCGAGTCGCTGCTCAAGCGCGGCCGCCAGCAGCTTCGCCAGCTCCTGCGCAAGCACGAGCGCGACATCCGCACCGCGTTTACCGACTGCTAACCATAAAAATCGCCTCGCGAAGATTTTCGCGCCTGATCTCCTCGCGCTCCGCCGTTTGAGCGAACGGACGGGGCTGCGGTCCGCGTCGTCGTAAGTCGATTCCCACGAAGCGGCACTCCGTGCCCATCAATATTAGGAGCTTCAGATGCCCGCAATCAACACCAACACTGCCGCCAATGCGGCGGTCCGCTACCTCAACATCAACTCCGCGCAGGAAACCAGCTCGCTCTCGAAGCTGTCGAGCGGCTCGCGTATCACCTCCGCATCCGACGACGCCGCCGGCCTTGCGATCTCCACCCGCATCTCCTCGGACGTCACCACCTTGCAGCAGGCTGCGACCAACGCCTCGCAGGCCACCGCGATCCTGCAGACTGCTGACGGCGGCGCCTCCAACATCTCCGACATTCTTGCACGCATGAAGTCGCTGGCGTCGGAATCGGCTTCGGGCACCGTGACGGACTCCAGCCGCGCCTACATCAACTCGGAGTTCTCGCAGCTGACGGCTCAAATCGACTCGATCGCGTCCGGCACCCGCTATTCCAGCCAAAGCCTGCTCGACGGCTCGAGCGTGTTCGCCTCCGGCGTCTCCGTTCTGGTCGGCTCCTCGGGCTCGGATACCATCACCATCACTCTCACGAGCCTCACGGCCTCTTCGCTCGGCGTGTCTTCGCTCGACGTGAGTACGCTGTCGGACGCGACCTCGGCGTTGACCGCGCTGGATACGGCGATCGACACGGTCTCCGCGGCCCGTGCCAGCATCGGCGCTCAGGAGTCCCGCTTCAATTTCAGCGCCGACTCGATCTCGACCCAGACCCAGAACCTGCAGTCGGCGAACTCGGCGATCGAGGACGTCGATATCGCGGCCGAACAGTCCAAGCTTTCCTCCGCGGAGGTGAAGACCCAGGCCGCGGTGTCGGCGCTGGCGGCGGCGAACCAGATGCCCCAGTACCTGCTCAAGCTGCTGGGCTGATGATGATCCGGGCGGGCCGGCATGATGCCGGCCCGCCCACTACCAGGGATATTCAGGCAAAGTGACCAGCGTCAGTTCGACCAGCAGCACAAGTTCGGGCGTCACCGTCACCACGAGCGGGACCACCAATTCGAGCAGCATTGATTGGTCTGCGCTGATCCAGTCCGCCGTCGATGCGAAGACCGCGCAGGCGGACACGATCTCGACGACGATCACGAACAACGAGGCCAAGATCTCGGCCTACCAGACGCTCCAGAGCGATCTGAAGACGCTGTACTCCGGCTTGGCGTCGCTTTCGACTGCGGTGGTCAACTCGCTGTCCACCAGCGCCTTTGCGACGCGCGCGGCGAGCATCGGCTCGACCGGCGACGTCAGCGCCTCCTCGGCGCTCTCGATGAGCATCAAGAACGGGGCCGCGATCGGCGACCACACGCTGACGATCAGCCAGATCGCCACCGCGCAGAAGGTGTCCGGTGCCTCGCAATCGAGCCAGACCGACGAGCTCGGCTATTCCGGCACGTTTTCCATCGGTCTGGAGGGCGGGGCTACGTCCGACATCACCGTCACCAGCACGATGTCGCTACAGGACGTCGTCGATACCATCAATGCGCAGACCTCGACCACCAACGTCCAGGCCTCCATCGTGCAGGTGTCCAGCACGTCATTCCAGATGGTGCTGACCGGCACCGCGGATGCGGCGGACATCACCTATTCCAGCACGTCCGGCGACGACATCATGAACAAGCTCGGCGTGACCGACAGCTCGGGCAGCTTCACCAACGTCATCCAGGAGGCGCAGTCGGCCGAATTCACGCTGGACGGCATTTCGATGACCCGCGACACCAACGACATCACCGACGTTCTGAGCGGGGTCACCTTCAGCCTGCTCCAGGCGACGCCGGACGGAACCTCGCTGAACATCAGTATCGAGACCGACACCAGCCAGATCCAATCGGCGCTGGAGACCTTCGTCACCAACTACAATGCCTTTCGTGACGAGGTCATCGCCCAGCAGACGACCGCGACCGACGGCACCGCAGATTCGAGCGCGGTCCTGTTCGGCGACGGAACCATGCGCAACATCATGGATGCGCTCCAGAACGCCCTGAACAGCACCGTGGGCGGCATGACGATGGCCGATCTCGGCCTGTCCTTCAACGAGAAGAACGAGCTCGAGCTCGACACCAGCACGCTGTCGGAGATCCTGAGCACCAACCTGAGCGGCGTGACCGAACTGCTGTCGGCGCAAACCACGACGTCGTCGAGCCAGCTCAGCGTCGTCAATACCGGTACGTCGCCGCAATCCTTCACCCTGGAACTGACCGTCGATTCCGACGGCAACCTGTCCTCGGCCTCGGTCGGCGGCGACTCCTCGCTGTTTACCGTCAGCGGCACCACGATCATCGGTGCATCCGGCTCGATCTATGCCGGCATGGCCTTCACCTATAGCGGCTCGACCTCGCAGTCGATCACGGTAACCTCGACCACCGGGATTGCATCGCAGATCTACGAGATTGCGAAGGACTATTCGTCTTCGACCGGCGCACTGCAGACGCAAATCACCAGTCTGACGACGCGCGACGACGAGCTCCAGCAGAAGGTCGATGATATCAACAGCGCCGCGGCGACGCTGCAGTCGCAGCTGCAGACGCAGTACGCGAAATACCAAGCCGCGATCGAGAGTGCGAACAGCACGCTCGATTATCTCAAGGCCCTGCTCAACAGCTCGAGTGATTGATGATGCATAATCCGATGGCGTACATGGCCAACCAGGCCTATCGGGGAACGGCAACGATTGTGCCGCCGCTCAAGGCGGTCTCGATGCTGCTTGGTGGCACGATCACGTCTCTCCAGAAATCGCTCGCCGCCCAGGAGGCAAGGCGTTTCGAGGAAGGGCACGAGCACCTGATGAAGGCGACCGCGATCCTGCGTGGGCTCAGCCACAACCTCGATTTCGCCAAAGGCGGCGACGTGGCGGAGCGGCTGTTCCAGACCTACAACGCGATGATCCTGGCGAGCCACAAAGCCTATGGCCGTCCGCACGCCCGCCAAAGTTTCGGCCGCATCATCGCCGGGTTGACCGAACTGCGGGAGGCCTGGGAGTTCGTCGACACGACCGTGCGGGGCGGCAAGCCTGGGCCAGCCGATTCGGCCCGCAAGGGCTGAAGACGTCTGCCCCAATGCGACGCGGGGGAGGGCAGGCGTCATCCAGCCCGCCGTTTCCGTCGCTTTCCGCAGTGCTGCGGGCACATTTGGCGCGCGAAGCCGCCGAAATCCGGTTTCCGCCGCGCCTGCAATGCTTTATGACGGGCCTGACCGAGGCGGGATCGGCGGGCGATGGACGTCACCGAGTTTGAGGAACTGATCGATCGGCTGGGCGAGGATCTCTCCCTCTGGCCCGACGACCGGCGCTTGCCCGCCGAAGCGTTGCTGGCGCGATCGTCCGCTGCGCAGGCCCTGCTGGAAGAGGCACGTATGCTGCGCCGTGCGTTCGCGGCACCGCCAGTGCGCGCGCCAGCAGGGCTCGCCGACCGCATCGTCGCTGCGGCCGCGAAAATGCAAGATGACACTGCCGAGCCGCGCACCGAAGGCGAGACGGCGGAGAGCTGAGCGGCTCTTTCTCTCACATCGACTGCCAGAGCATGATTCGGAAAAGTGTGCAGCGGCTTTCCGAAACGATCATGCTCAAACAATAATTCATCCAAATCTCATCGCGCTTTAGACGTCCTCATGCCCGGGCTTGTCTCGGCATCCACGGTCTTCGTGCTGCGCGGCGAGGCGTGATGGCCGGGACAAGCCGGGCCACGACGCTGTGGAAGCATCGGCACCCCCAACGCTCACATCGTGAACGATGGCTTTGCCGCAGCCGAAGCAAGAGAGCAGCTCCGTCGCCGCAACGAATTACCTTGACCTCGTCGCTCCTCTAACTCCCGCCCACACACGGCAGATTTTGCCGTGTCGAATGCCGTTCTCGCGCACGTGAATCGCCGCCTGAATCCGCACGCCCACCCGTTTCATCAGCACACAGATTTCAAGCGCCGCGAGCCGACACTGGTCGCCGGCAGCAAAAGAAGGCCGGAGTCTCCGATGACCGTTTCCTCCGTGAGTTCTGCAACGACTGCGACCACCACGACATCGTCGTCGTCGAGCACGTCGTCCAATTCGACGCTGACATCCAGCGATTTCCTGACCCTGCTGGTCAGCGAGCTGCAGAACCAGAATCCGCTGGATGCGACCTCGACCACCGACCTCGTCAATCAGCTCACCTCCTACGCCAATTTCACCTCGCAGCAGTCGATCAACTCCAACTTGTCGTCGCTGGCGAGCTCGTTCTCGAGCCTCGTGACGCTGAACTCGGTGAACTATATCGGCCACACCGTCGAGGTGAAGTCAGATACGGCGACCTTGAGCAACGGCGAGGCGACCTATGGATACTCGCTGTCGTCGACCGCTTCGGACGTCTCGATCAGCATCTCGGATTCCTCCGGGAACGTCGTCTACACCGGCACCGGCACCGGCAATTCCGGCTCCAACACGTTCACCTGGGACGGCAAGGACTCAAGCGGCAACCAGCTCTCCGACGGTGGCAAGTACACCATCTCGGTGACGGCGACGGACACCGCCGGCAACTCGGTCCTCAACTACACGACCGTTACCGGCACGGTAACCGGCATCGACACCTCGACTTCCACGCCCTCGCTCACGGTGAACGGCGTCGCGGTCAGCGCCGCCAACATCCTCGGCGTCACATCCTGATCTCACGTCCTGATTTCCTCGGAGCTTCATCATGAGTCTCACCGGCGCATTGTCATCGGCGATCTCGGCGCTCAACGCCCAGAGCCAGTCCCTGTCGATGATCAGCGACAACATCGCCAACTCCGACACCACCGGCTACAAGACCACCTCGGCGATGTTCGACTCGCTCGTGACCGCCTCCAGCAATACGACCTCCTACGCTTCCGGCGGCGTCACCGTCTCGGGCCGCGCCAACATCACCCAGCAGGGCCTGCTCGCCGCGACCTCCAACGCCACGGACGTCGCAATCCAGGGCTCCGGCTTCTTCGTGGTGACCGACGCCAAGTCGGGCGGCACGGTCGCCTATACCCGCAACGGCGCCTTCACGACCGACAATGCCGGCTATCTCCAGAACAACGGCTATTATCTCGAGGGATGGCGCACCGATGCCGATGGCAATGTCGTCGGCAATGAATCGGCGGGCAATCTCGAAGCCATCAACACCCAGGTCGCCTCGACCAGCGGCAGCGCCACCACCAAGACCACGATCGCTGCGAACCTGCCGTCGGACGCCGCGACGGGCGACACCTACACCAGTTCGGTGACGGTCTACGATTCGCTCGGCGCGGCGAATTCGATGCAGGTTACCTGGACCAAGAGCGGTGCCAATACCTGGAGCGCGAGCTTCGCCAATCCGACCTCGGCATCGGATACCACGACTGCGACCGGCACGGCGTCAGGCACGATCGACATCACTTTCAACAGCGACGGTTCGCTCGCCAGCACCAATCCTGACCCGGCCACCGTCTCGATCACCGGCTGGACCGACGGTGCGGCGGACAGCACCATCACCATGAATCTCGGAACCGCCGGCAAGACCGACGGCCTCACGCAATATGCCTCGGGTGAAACCACGCCGTCAGTCAACGTCACCAGCATCGATTCGGATGGCCTGTCCTACGGCAAGCTGTCGAGCGTCTCGATCGGTGACGACGGCATCGTCAACGCGACCTATTCCAACGGCCAGACCATCGCGATCTACAAGATCGCGGTGGCGACCTTCGCCGATCCCAACGGGCTCGCCGCCTCCAGCAACGGCATCTATTCAGCGACGGTGACGTCGGGCAACGCCGCGCTGCAGGGCTCCGGGGAGAACGGCGCGGGCACGATCTACGGCAGCGAGCTGGAGTCCTCGACCACCGACACCTCCAGCCAGTTCTCGAGCATGATCTCGGCGCAACAGGCGTACTCCGCCGCGTCCCAGGTCGTCTCCACCGTCAACAAGATGTACGACACCCTGATCTCGGCGATGAGGTGAGCGATGCCAGGCGAAAAGGCAAACGCCGTCGGCGAGGCTCTGCTGCTCCGGCTGCGGCGGCTTCTGGCGCGGACCGCGACGGTCAAGGGTAGCGACCGCAGGCAATTGCTCGCGCTGCTCGACGATCTGGAGACGACGCGGCGCGGTCTCCTGCGGGAGGCCGCGGAGATCGAGAGCGAAATGAGGCAGGCAACCGTCAGGACGACCGCGATCGGCGCGTATTTGCGCAGCTCGCAGGCCGACCGCGGCAAACGGCAGAACTAGAAGAAGGCGATGACCATGAGTGTAGCCCAAGCCAACAGGCAAGCCACCAGAACGAACGTCGCGAGCGGCGATAACAGGATCAAGTCGCTGATCGCGCTGATCGACACGCTGACCGCGCTGGTTGCGGAGGAGAACGCCGAGCTCGCCAAAGGCCTGCCGGCCTCCCGCCTGAAGCAGGTCGACGAGAAGAACAAGCTCGCGGAGATTTTCGAGCGGACCGTCGCCGAGTGCGCGGCGGGAACGACCAGCCTGACCGTCAGGGATCGCATCCTGCGCGAGCAGCTTCTGGACAAGATCCTGAAGCTGCGTGCGGCGATGGACGAGAATCTGGTGCGCCTGCGCGCGGCAATCGAGGCCAGCAACCGCCGCATCGAGGCCGTCATGCAGGCGATCCGCGAGCAGATCGCGGCGGTGTCGCCCTATGGCGCGTCCGGTCGCGTTGCGGCCGCCCGCACCGTTTCCAGCGGCACCAGCCGCAGCGCCTGACGGAACGAGGGGAAACCGCCGTGTCGCTCGATATCGCACGATCGATCGCCTTCAGCGGATTGTCCGCGACGTCCGTGCAGATCAGCGTGACGTCGTCGAATATTTCGAACGCCGACACGACCGGCTACACCAAGAAGTCCGCGACCCAGTCGAGCAGCGTCACCAACGGCGTCGGCACCGGCGTCACGGTGACCGGCATCACCTCGACCGTCGACAAGCTGCTGTTGAAGTCGCTGGTCAGCGCGGATTCCGAGCTCGGCGCGGCCGACACCGCCAATACCTATCTGACGTCGCTCCAGAAGCTCTACGGTTCGATCAGCAGCAGCGGCGATTCGTCGTCGGGGACCTCACTCGCCAACAGCATCGCCTCGCTGGAGTCGGCGCTGTCGTCGTTGGCGAGCACGCCGAGCAGCGCCTCGCTGCAATCCAACGTCGTCAGTGCGCTGGATGACGTTGCCAGCCAACTGCGTGAGACCTCGAGCGGGATCCAGAAGCTCCGGTCGGATGCCGACCAGGACATCTCCTCGTCGATCGACGACGTCAACGCGGATCTGAAGCAGATCGCGGACCTCAACGCCGAAATCAAGCAGACGGCGGCGACCGGCCAGTCGACCGCGGATCTCGAGGACCAGCGCAATACCGCGCTCCAGGACCTCGCGTCCAAGATGAATATCAGCTATTTCACGGCGTCGAACGGCGATCTCCAGATCTACACCGCGTCAGGCCAGGCGCTGGTGGACTCTTCCGCGCATACGATCAGCTATACGGCGGCCGCCAATGTGACGGCGTCGACGACCTACACCGCCGGCTCTTCGTCGAGCGGCTTCAGCGCGATCACCGTGAACGGGGTGGACATCACCTCCCAGATCACCGGTGGGGACATCGGCGCACTCATCACGCTCCGTGACGATACTCTGCCGGACGCGCAGTCCCAGCTCGACCAGCTGGCGCAGCAGCTTGCGTCCGTGATGAACAGCGTCTCGAACAGCGCCTCTTCGGTGCCGGCGCCGACCAGCCTGACGGGGACGACGGCCGTCACCAGCAGTTCTGCCCTGTCCGCCTCCGGCTCGGTGCGTATCGCGGCCACCGACCAGAGCGGCAATCTGGTCTCCTACGCCGACCTCGACCTGTCGTCCTACGCCACGGTCGGCGATCTCGTCACCGCCATCAACGGTATATCCGGATTGTCCGCCTCGGTCGACTCGGACGGCCATCTCTCGATCACGGCGACCGGCTCCGGCAACGGCGTCGCCATCAACGAGATGACGAGCTCGGTCGGAAGCTCCAGCGAGGGATTCTCCGAATATTTCGGCCTCAACGATCTCGTGACCGGAACGAGTGCCTCGGACATCGCGGTCAACAGCAAGATCCTGTCCGGGACGAACGAGCTGCAGCTCGCGACGCTGGATTCGTCTTCGAGCCTGACGGTCGGCAGCTCGGTGCTGTCGTCCGGCTCGGCCACCGTGGTCAATGCCTTGTACGATGGGCTGACGGACTCGCGGACGTTCGCGTCGACCGGCGGGCTTGCCGCCACCACGGGTTCGCTGGCCGACTACGCCTCGGCCATCGTGTCCGACGTCTCCAGCAAGGCCTCGCAGGCGTCCACCGACTACACGGCCAAGGAAACCGCTCAGTCGACCTACGCGAACTCGCTGGCGTCGCAGTCCGGCGTCAACCTCGACGAAGAATCAGCCAATCTGAGCACGCTTCAGAACAAATATTCGGCGGCGTCAGCGCTGATCCAGGCCATCAACTCCATGTACTCGGCGTTGCTCACCGCCGTGCAGTCGACATAACGGGGGCGCGCTGATGGTCGCGATGCGGGTTGCCACCTTCGCCCAGTCGAACCGGATGATCGCCGACGCGATGCGCGTGGAATCGGTCATGGCCCACATGCAGATCCAGGAATCCTCGGGGGTCGTCTCGACCGATTTCGGCGGCTATGGCTCGGATGCGCAGCACGTCGTCAACCTCCAGGTTTCGGTGACGCGCGCGCAATCCTATATCGATGCCGCCACGCTCGCCGACAGCAAGGTCCAGGTGATGTATTCGGCGGTCGGCTCGGTGACGGACATCCTCACCCAGCTCCGGTCCCAGCTCACCGCCGCCTCGACGGGAAGTTCAACCGAGGTGAATTCGGTGATCAGCTCCGCTCAGCAGATGCTGGAGCAGATGGGCTCGCTGATGAACACGCAATATGACGGCCAGTACGTCTTCGCCGGCGGCAAGACGGACACCGCACCGGTCGATCTCACGAGCTTTTCGTCCGGCACTGGTTCGACCACGACTGCGGACACCAGCTATTACAATGGCGACAACGAAATCGCTTCGGTGCGGGTCGCCGCCGACGAAACCGTGTCATACGGCGTCACCGCAGACAATTCGGCGTTCGAGGAAGTGATGCGCGTGCTGAAGTTCGTCGCCAACAGCACCACGCTGTCGTCTTCGGACATCACCAGCGCGCTCGACCTCGCCAGCACGGCGCTCGACGACACCGCCGCCGTGCAGGCCAAGCTGTCGAGCTCGTCGTCCTCGATCGAGACCGCGAGCGCCCGCCAGACCGAGTACAAGAGCTATGCGGAGACCTTGTCGAATGACCTGACCAGCGTCGACGTCGCCGCCGTCACGGCGCAGCTTTCGACTTACCAGACGCAACTCACGGCGTCCTATTCGGCTCTCGGGAAGATCTTGAGCCTGAATCTTGCGAGCTATCTGAAGTGAAGCGAGGCTTTGTGCGGGCTTCGATCATTTGCCGGACTCCACCAGCACCTCTCGGAGCGTCAGGTCAATGCCGGACTCCGTTCGGTTCGGTCTGCGACGCGAGGACTAAACCAGAGCCTGTCGAGCGGCAGTACGATCCGCGCGATCGCATCAATAGCACGCAGCCATCGCGCCGAGCTTCGGATAAAGCCGATCGATCGCGGCGATCTCGCTTTTCATCTGCGCGGTGATCCAGTCGCGGATCTCGGCGGCGATCGGGCGCATCGGCCGGTTGCGCGGCGGCAGGAATTCGCAGATGCGGCGCGTGGTGGTGAGCGTGTCGGAGGCCGGCACCAGCGCGCCGGTGAGCAGCCAATGCGAGGTGACCGTCAGCCAGCCGAGCGCAATGCCCTGGCCGAGTAGCGCAGCCTGCACGACGACGGCATAGTCGGTGAAGCTCAGCGCTTTGGCTGCGCCGCGGCGCCCGGTGAGCAGCGAGGCGTAATCCGCGGCCCAGTCGCCCGGCGTCTCGGCGAGACGAATGATGGTGTTGCCTTCCGTTGGATCGGTCTCGCCGAGATAGCCGGGGCTGCACATGGGCAGCATGACTTCCTTCATCACCAAGGTGCCGCCGGATGACGGCTCGTCGCGATCGCGGAAGCGCATGCCGAGATCGACGTTCTCCACCGGTCCGCGTAGCGCACCAGAGATGAGCTGGAAGCGCAGATCAACTTGCGGAAACTGCTTTTGCAGCTTGTCGATGCGCGGCATCAGCCAGTGAGTGGTGAAGGCGGAAGAGACCGACAGCGTCACCGTCTCGGTGCCCTTGCGGCGCCGCTCGATCTCGACGAGCCCGCTCTCGATGCTGCGAAAGCCTTCGAGCACGCGGCGATAGAGCAGCTCGCCTTCCTCGGTCAGCACCGCGCGGCCCGCTGTGCGGTCGAACAGGCGCACGCCGAGATGCTCCTCGAGCTGACCGAGCATGCGGCTCACCGCCGGTTGCGTGACGTTCAATTCGGCGGCCGCCGCCGTGAAGCTGCCATTGCGCGCCGCTGCGTCGAAGACGAACAGGGCGTTACTGGACGGCAGCATCCGGCGCAACTCAGGCATAACGTCATGTTATGAGGCCCGTAATAATTTGGCAATTGCCGGGTTTTGCCAAGTCTGTTGTCATTGGCATCACAGCCTAAAGACAGGGCTCGCCAGAGAAGGTTGGGTGCACTGCACGCTCCAGACGTGAGTGCCCAGAATCCCTGTCTATAAAGCAGGCTTATGGCGCGCAGTGAGGCACGCCGTTGCAGGGATGGGTGAGGTCGGTCGTTGGACAAGCGAGCGGAAAGCGTCGAGATCAGGTCCGCGAGCAAGGCGTATGGCGCCGTTCGCGCCCTGGACGACGTGTCCCTCGATGTCGGCGCCGGCGAGTTCGTCTCGCTGCTCGGTCCCTCAGGTTCCGGCAAGACCACGCTGCTCGGCATTCTCGGCGGCTTCATCCTGCCATCGTCGGGCTCGATCCATTTCGGCGACCGCGACGTCACCTACATGCCGCCGCACAAGCGCGACATCGGGGTCGTGTTCCAGAACTACGCGCTATTCCCGCATATGAGCGTCGGCGAGAACGTCGCCTTTCCGTTGCGCGCGCGGCGGTTGTCCAAAGCGACCTGGCCGGAGAAGGTGCGTGCGTCGCTCGCGATGGTGGGGCTCGCCGGGTATGAGGAGCGCGGCATCGCGCAGCTCTCGGGCGGCCAGCGCCAGCGCGTGGCCCTGGCGCGCGCGATGATCTTCGAGCCGCGCCTGATCCTGATGGACGAGCCGCTCTCCGCGCTCGACAAGCAGCTGCGCGAATCCATGCAGATCGAGCTGCGGGCGCTGCACAAGCGCATCGGTGCCACCATCATCTATGTCACGCATGACCAGCGCGAGGCGCTGACCATGAGCGACCGCGTGGCCGTGATGAAGGACGGCCGGCTGATCCAGATCGACACGCCCGAGCGGCTGCACGACCATCCCGCCGATTCCTTCGTGGCCAGCTTCATCGGCGAGGCGACCATGCTCCCGGTCCGTCGCGTCGATACCTCCAGTATCGCACTCGGCAATGTGCTGCTGCGCAGTGCGCGCGCGCTTCCCGATGGCGACGCCCTGATGCTGGCGGTGCACAGCGAAAAGCTGCTGATCGACGACGGCGCACAGGATCCCGCCTGCAACCGGCTGACCGGGACGGTCACCGACATCGTCTATCAGGGCGAGAGCCTGCGCATCTTCCTGGCCCTGGAAGGCGGCATCGAGCTCAGCCTGCGCCAGCCGGCCTATCACCAGGCCTACAGCCGGATTCCGCCGCTCGGCGGCGGTCTCACCGTCACTCTCCACCCCGAAGACACCATCGTCGTGCCCCGGGTGGACTGAACCCACGCCCGTTCAACCGAGAGAAGAAACGACCATGTCCACCCCAGCCGCATTCAGCCATTTCAAGGTCCTCACCTTCGACGTCGTCGGCACCTTGATCGATTTCGAGAGTGGCGTCCTTGCCGCGGTGCGCCGGATTTCGGGCAAGACCCCGGCCGAGCTCAGCGACGACCGGATCTTCGAGCCGTACAAGCGCGGCCGCGACAAGCACTATGAGCGCTCGAGCGAGGCGATGTTCCATGTCTATCGCCATCTCGCCCAGGAGCTCGGTCTGCCGGCCGATGATGCCGCCTGCGATGCGTTCCAGCTCTCGGTGCTGCGATGGGGCCCCTTCGCCGATTCCGTCGAGGCCCTGAAGCGCCTGCGCACCAAATTCCGCCTGGTCGCGATGACCAACGCCGACCGCGTCGCGCTGTCCGCTTACGCCCATGCACTCGGCGATCCCTTCGACGACACCGTATGCGCCGACGATACCGGCGTCGCCAAGCCGAACGCCGAGTTCTTCGCCTACAACAAGGGGCGGCAGTCCGCCTTCGGCTACAAGCAGTCCGACATATTGCACGTCGCGCAGAGCCAGTATCACGACATCGGAATCGCCCGGAAGCTCGGCTACAAGGTGTGCTGGATCGAGCGCCGCCAGGGCATCGCCGGTTTCGGCGGCACGCCGGCCGTGGAGACGTTGACCAAGCCGGACTTCCATTTCCCGACCTTGAAGGCGCTGGCCGATGCGGCCATCGGGCCGGCGGCGTAAGTACGTGAGCGCGGGCATGACAGGGGAGTGGAGCGCGCTGCCATCGGCCAACTCGCTGTGGGCCGCCACCGCGGAGCCGGCGCGCGACTTTCCGGTGCTCGCGGGCGAGTATCAGGCGGACGTGGTGATCATCGGTGCGGGCTATACCGGCCTGTCCGCTGCGCACCACATCGCCCAAAGCGGCCTGTCACCGGTCGTGCTGGAAGCCAACCGTCCCGGCTGGGGCGCGAGCGGGCGCAATGGCGGGGTAATCACCGCGAAATTCCGGCTGTCGTTCCGGCAGATCGACGCCGTGCACGGCCGCGACATGGCTCGGCGCATGTACGAGATCGCGCATGAATCGACCGACATCGTCGAGGAGCTCGTCTCCGAATTCGGCATCACCAGCGCGAACCTGACGCGCACCGGCCAGGTCAAGGCCGCGCACAACGAGACGACGCTGCGGGCCGCGATCGACGAGGCCAATTGGATGACGCGCGAGATGGGCTCGGCCGAGGTCCGCATCCTCGACAGGGGCGGCGTGCGCGAGGAGACCGGCTCCGACGTCTTCGTCGGCGGCGTGCTCAACCCAGGCTCGGGCGGCATTCATCCGCTGAATTATCTGCGCGGCCTCGCCGACGGCCTGGCGCGTAGGGGCGTTCCGATCTTTCAGGAATCGCCCGTGATGAAGCTCCGGCGGGACACCGACGGCATCGTCGCCGAGACGCCGCGAGGCGCCCTGCGGGCCAGGCAGGCGATCATCGCCACCAACAGCTATTCCGACCTCACCGGTGCGACGGCGCATCTGCAGCGCACGCTGATCCCGTTCCGCAGCGCCATCATCGCAACCGACAAGCTGCCGCGTAATCTCGCCGGAAAGTTGATGCCGACGGGCCGCACCTACACCGAGACCAAGCGCATGATGCGCTGGTTCCGCATGGTCGACAACCGCGTGATCTTCGGCGGCCGCGGCGCCTTCGGCAAGCAGGACTCGCAAGCCGCATTCGACGCGCTGCGCAAGGCCATGGTCGGCATCTTCCCCGATCTCGCCGACGTTCCGCTTGCCTACACATGGTCCGGACTCGTCGGCATGACGCTGGATTCGGTGCCACATATCGGCCGGCTCGACGACCGCACGCTGTTCTCGGTCGGCTACAACGGCGCCGGCGTCGCGATGTCGAGCCTGATGGGCCGCTATCTCGCCGCCCTTGTGCGCGGCGAGACGCCCGAGTTGGCGCTGCTCGACGCGCGGCGCATGAAAGCGATCCCGTTCTATCCGTTGCGCGAGCCGGCCGTCCGCATGGTCGCCGGCTGGTATCAGTTTCTCGACGCGATCGGTCAGTGACATTGTTATGGCGATGGAGGAGGCGAGGATGATGACGACACGGACTTTTGGACTGAGCTGTGCCGTAGCGGGCGCAATTGCACTCGGCGGCTCGGCGGCGGATGCCGCCGAGCAGATCACCTTCGTCTCGCAGGGCGGCGCCTATCAGCAGGCGCAGACGGTGGCGATCCTCGATCCCTCCGCCAAGAAGCTCGGCATCACCATCAACCAGGATTCCATTCCCGACGCCTGGCCGGCGATCAAGACCCAGGTCGGCAGCGGCAAGCCGATCTGGGACGTGGTCGACACGCCAACCGGCTATTGCCTGCGCGGTGGCGAGCAGGGGCTGATCGAGAAGCTCGACTTCTCCAGGATACCGAACGCGGCGGCGATGCCGGAGGCCTATCGTAGCCCCTATTCGATCTCCTACGAATTCTATTCGAGCGTGCTGGCCTACAGCCAGAAGACCTTCGCGAAGGACGCGCCAAACAGCTGGGCCGATTTCTGGGACGTCAAAAAATTCCCCGGCCGCCGGGCGCTACGCAACCACCCGATCGCCACGCTCGAGGCGGCGCTGATGGCCGACGGCGTCGCGCCGGACAAGCTCTATCCGCTCGACGTCGACCGCGCCTTCAAGAAGCTGGAGGAAATCAAGCCGCACATCACGGTGTGGTGGACCTCGGGCGCACAGTCGGCGCAGCTGCTCAACGACGGCGAGGTCGATATCGAGATGGCTTGGAATGGCCGCGTCAGCGCGCTCGCCAAGGAAGGCGCCAAGGTCGCCTTCACCTACAACCAGGGCATTCTGCAGAGCACCTCGCTCTGCATCCTCAAGGGCGCACCGAACCTCGACACGGCCGTGAAATTCCTCAACGAGGCCGTCGATCCCGTGCACCAGGCCAATCTGCCGCTCCACATCGACTACGGCCCGGGCAATCCCAAGGCTTTCGAGACCGGCGTGATCAAGCCGGAGCGCGCCGCACAGTTGCCGAGCGAGCCGGCGAACGCGGCCAAGCAGGCGCTGATGTCCTACGCCTGGTGGTCCTCGCCGGCCGGTGAAGCGGCCGAGAAGCGCTGGGCGTCGTTCCTGCAGAAGTAGGCCGAGCGAAGAGATGAGCCGGAGGAGCATCGGTACCGGTTCTCCTCTCCCTCTCCCGCCTGCGGGAGAGGTGCAGCAACCGAGACCAGCGAGGCCGCGTTGAAGACATCAGTGTCCGATCCATCGGAGCAGCATCGGCGCCGCGAGAACGGGCTGATGCTGGCGCTGGTGTCGCCGGCGCTGCTCGTGATCCTGCTCCTGATCGTGCTGCCGGTCGGCTGGCTGGCCTGGCAATCGGTCTATCAGGACGGCTTCACGCTGGAACATTACCGCCGCGTCTTCACCGAGGCCATCTACTGGCGCAGCTTCGCGCTGACCTTCGAGATCAGCCTCGCGGTAACCGTCATCGCGCTGCTGCTCGGCTATCCCGTGGCGTATCTCGCCAACTCCGTGCCGAAGGGATGGAGCATCCTGATTCTGTCGCTGGTCGTGCTGCCGTTCTGGACCAGCGTGCTGGTCCGGGCCTATGCCTGGCTGGCACTGCTGCAGCGGACCGGCGTGATCAACCAGTTCCTGCGCTATCTCGACGTCATCAGCGAACCACTCGCGCTGGTCCACAACACCTTCGGCACGGTCGTCGCAACCGTGCACATCTTGCTGCCGTTCATGGTGCTGCCGCTCTACGCCACGATGCAGAAGATCCCCGGCGATTTGATGCAGGCCGGCGCCAGCCTCGGCGCGAGCCCGTCGCTGACCTTCGTGCGCGTTTTCCTGCCGCTGTCGCTGCCAGGCGTACTCGCGGGCTGCACCATGGTGTTCGTGCTCTGCCTCGGCTTCTACATCACGCCGGAGCTGCTCGGCGGCGGCCGCACGGTGATGGTGTCGATGCTGGTCAGCCGAAATGTCGAGCTCTACAACCAGTTCGGCGCCGCAAGCGCCGTGGCCGTTGTTCTGCTTCTGAGCGTGCTCTTGATCTTCGCCGTCGTCAGCCGCTTCGTCGCGCTCGATCGCATCCTGGGACAGAAATGACGCGCCTCTCGCCCGCACGGATTGCGCTCTATGTGGTCAGCGCCCTGGTGCTGGTCTATCTGATCCTGCCGGTGCTGATCATCGCGCCGATCTCGTTCTCCGGCGCGCGGTTCCTGACCTTCCCGCCACCTTCGTTCTCGCTGCGCTGGTATCAGCAATATTTCGCCAATCCCGCCTGGATGCAGGCGACGCGGGTGACGCTCACGCTCGCGCTTCTGACGGTGCTGATTGCAACGCCGCTCGGCATCGCCGCCGCCTATGCCATCAGCCAGTCGAAGCTGCGCATCATGCGCGTCATCCATCTGGCGCTGCTGCTGCCGCTGGTGGTGCCGATCATCATCATCGCGGTCGGGATCTTCTTCATCTACGCCAGGGTCGGCCTCGTGGCGACCATGCCGGGCCTGGTGCTGGCGAACGTGATGCTTGGCCTGCCCTATGTCGTCATCTCGGTTCTGGCGGGCCTGCAGAGCTTCGATCCCGCCCAGGAGATGGTGGCGCGCAGCCTTGGCATGAACCGGCTGCGCAGCTTCTTCGCGGTGACCTTGCCGCAGATCAAGTCCAGCGTGATTGCCGGCGGCGTCTTCGCCTTCATCTCGGCGATGGACGAGACCATCGTCGCCTTGTTCATCTCCGGTGGCCAGTACCAGCCGCTGACCAAGCGCATGTTCACCGCGCTGCGCGACGAGATCGACCCGACCATTGCAGCGATCTCGACGCTGATGACGGCGGCGTCCTTCATGCTGGTGCTGCTGGCGAGCGCGCGGCAGCGGAGGAATTCTTAAGGCGCCCGGCGATCGCGGGAGACGCAACTCTTGATCGCGACGAGAAATCGACCCATTGAACTCGCGCACTCGGGCCCGCAACTCGCGAGACGAACGATAGTGACGTGATGGTCCGAACCAGGCGCACGCTCCACGCCGGCGGCGAAGATATAAAGTACAAATGCAGCGTGGCCGATCCGGGAAGCCTGCGGGCACCGGCACATTACAGCATGATCCGGAAGAATGTGCAGTGGTTTTCCGAAATGATCATGCTCAGACAATAAAGCGCGATGACGATTCATCGCAATCGCATCGCGCTTTAGTGGTCAGGCGCCTCTTGCGCGTACCTGATCATGGCGTCCGGGTGGCTGCTCAGCGAACGCAGCCGGGCTTCCGCAAGACCAGGAGGGGGATCGCCCGTCAGAACGTTCCCGTTTGTACGCAGCGCGGCGGCTGCTCCTCGAGGATCCGCCGCACGGATTGCGAGCATCGTCCGCACCTGACGGTGCAGCCCAGGCAGTCGTAGACCTGCGCAGCCGAAAAGAGTTCGTCGTCGGTCGAGCCGACCGCACCCCTGATGTCGTGATCGCTGATGATGTTGCAGGAGCAGACGATCATGCCGGATTCCGTTGCGTGATGCGATGTGCGGTGTGGAACTTGACGGCGGCGGTTGTGGCATTGGCTATGGCGCGCCCGCGCTCATCCGTTCCGGTCCACTGGGCGTGCCGCCCGCGCGGATCGATCTCCAGCAGCTTGACGCCGGCCGGAACTTCACTGCCGTCGCGGGCGATGCCGCGCAGGATTCCGTCGCGCGGCGCGAGCACGGGAACGCCGGAGAGATGGCCGAGCGCGAGATCCCGGTAGACGCGGGCGCCGATCTCGACCGGCGTGTGCCAGCGTCCCGCGAACGGCGAATAGACGAAGCGTTCTGCGCCGACATCACCCAGTGAACTCGCAACGCCATCGGCAGTGTCGGTCCAGCGTGCGTCGGTGACAAGTCCGATCTTGCCGGGCCGGGTCTCCACCGCGACGTCGCAATTGGAGTTCGATGAGAAGCCGGGACCTAGCCCGATAGCGAGCCGGGCGAGTCGCCTGAGGTCGGGCGTGATCCGGCGCTTCTGCAGACGCGCATCGATCAGAAGGTCAATGTGGCGGACCGGAAGCAGATCGAGCAGGCCGAGCCATGTGACCAGGATTTGCGCCGGTCGACGGAGCGCCTGATGGACCTGCACGCCGTCGTCGACGCGCTCGGCAACAATGTCCTCAAGCTGCACGGTGTCCGTGAAGAGCGCGTCATGAAAGGCCATCTTGCGCCGAATCACCGGCGGATCCGGATCGTGTGACATCACGACGCAATATCCGGCGCGCACGAGCTGGATGCCGATCGCGGATGCGATCTCATTGGTGCCGAGGATGACGGCAAAGAGTCGATGGTCGTTCGGCTGGGGCATTTGAAACCACGTTTGCGGAGTAAGTGCAGCAAGATGCGATCAAGCTTGGAACAAGGAGAGCAAGAGCCGGGCCATTTGGAATGATTGAAAAACAGCTCTCAACCGCTGGCCAGCACTCGGGAAGGAGGTTTGCGCCGTGACGGCGCCACTTGGTTCGAAAGCGCACGCACGCGTGTCGCAAATCTGGCAGCGTGTCGCGAAGCCGACATTCAGCCGTGAAAATCGCAGCGATCCGGCGGCGGGGCGTGGCCCAAATCCTGCAAAGTTGCTCCCGTTGTCATTGTCTGGCGTCCGTCCGGACGCGGCGAGGAGTTGACATGACGCTCGATCTTTTGGATCGCGATGATGCCCCTTCGGGTACATCGGCACCCGATGTCGCACTGTGTCCGTTTCACGGCGACAAGTCGCGGGCAGAACATGGTGAGCGCAAAACGCTGGTTCTGACCGGCGCGTCCCGCGGCATCGGCCATGCGACGGGAAAGCTGTTTTCGGAGGCGGGCTGGCGGATCATCACCTGTTCCCGGCAACCGTTCGACGGTGAGCGGTGTCCCTGGGATTCAGGGGCGGACAACCATGTGCAGGTGGAATTGAGCGACCATCGCGCGCTGCCGCGGGCGGTCGCCGGGATCAAGGAGCGGCTCAACGGCGGGCCGCTGCATGCGCTGATCAACAATGCCGGCATTTCGCCCAAGGCGGCTGACGGCGCCCGGCTGAACTCGCTGACGACACCGGTCGAGACCTGGATGAGCGTGTTCCACGTCAACCTGCTCGCGCCGGTCCTGTTCGCGCAGGGCCTCGTCGACGAGCTGAAGCGGGCTGCCGGCGCGATCGTCAATGTCACCTCGATCGTGGGCTCCCGGGTGCATCCGTTTGCCGGCACCGCTTATGCGACGTCGAAGGCCGCGCTTGCGTGCCTGACCCGCGAGATGGCGCACGACTACGCGCCGTTCGGAATTCGCGTGAATGCGATCGCTCCCGGCGAAATCAAGACCGATATCCTGTCGCCGGAGACCGAGGCCCAACTTGCGCCGATCATTCCGATGCATCGCGTGGGCACGCCGGACGAGGTCGCGAGGGTGATCTTCTTCCTCTGCTCGGAGGCGGCCAGCTACGTCACAGGTGCGGAAGTACCGATCAACGGAGGGCAGCACGTGTAATCAGGCGGCAGCGGCCCGCCACGGAAAAAGTCTCGCGGATTTGCGCTGGATCAATGCGGAGATTTCGATCTCGAGCGTGTCGCGCGTCGCGATAGCAAATTCCGTGAAACGGATGACAAAGCGTGCAGGTGCGATGGAATCTTTTTGCAGCAATGCCGACAAGTTGAGCGCGACTCGTGCCCAGTCTTCTGTTTGAAGAGGGCGGCGATCTCCTTGGCGGCATCGGTGAAGTTGGCGGCCACGGCGACGTTGGTCTGCGCGGCCTGCGCCGATGCGCCTGCGAGCAACAATCCTGCAACAATGGTGATCGAGCGAAGCAGCTTCATGGTGAACTCCAGCGGCCGGCAATTGCTTCAGCGCAGCCCGATTGCTGCAAGGCGCCGGCCGGAAGCATCCCAGCAATCGGCGTGCCGGATATGCGGTCGCAGTCTGGTGTGCGCCTTGCAAGAATGGCGTCAAAAGAGGGGGCTTCCCGCCTCTTGCGACGGCGGGATCGATGATCCGCGTCAGATTTCCGACAATTCGTCGGCAAGTCGACACCAATGAAGGGAAGCACGACATGGCAACCGTCGCATCACGCGCCGAACTGGAACGCCTGCTGGAGGACGACGTCCCGTACGGCGATCTCACCACCGAGGCGCTCGGGATCGGCGGGGTCATCGGCGTGATGAAGTTCGCCGCGCGCGCGCCCATGGTGCTGGCGCTCGCCGAGGATGCCGCCGCGATCATCACGCTCGCCGGCTGCGAGGTGGAATTGTTCGCCGCGTCCGGCGCGGCGCTGGAGCAGGGCGCCCCGATCCTTCAGGCGCGCGGTCCGGCCGCGGGCCTGCTGCGGAGCTGGAAGGTGGCGCAGACCTTGATCGAGATCTGGTCGGGTGTGGCCAGCGAGACCCGCGCCATCGTCGATGCGGCGAGGGCGGTCGCTCCTCATATCCCGGTCGCCTGCACGCGCAAGAACGTGCCGGGCACCAAGCGCTTTGCGGTGGCGGCCGTGAAGGCGGGCGGCGCCGTGATGCACCGGCTCGGCCTGTCCGAGACCGTGCTGGTGTTTCCCGAGCACCGCGTCTTTCTCGGCGAGCTGCCGCTGTTTCAAGCGGTCGAGCGGCTGCGCCGGGCGGCGCCGGAGAAGAAGCTCGTGGTCGAGGTGAAGACTGCCGATGCCGCACTTGCCGCGGCGGTGGCCGGTTTCGACGTGATTCAAGCCGAGAAGTTCTCGCCAGCCGAGATAGCTGCATTGGTCAAGCGCATGGCATCCATGGCCTATACGCGCGTTCGGCCGATCATCGCCGCCGCCGGTGGCGTCAATGCGGCAAATGCCGCGGCCTATGCAGAGGCCGGCGCCGATGTCCTGGTCACGTCCTCACCCTATCTGGCGAAGCCGAGGGACGTGCAGGTGCGAATTGCGACAGCCGACGACAGCACGCTCAACGCGCGGCTAAGTCCCAAAATGCGTGCGGCCGTTCCGGCGTCGACGTAGCAGGAGCTGCATGAGATCGAGACCTCGGTCGCAAACCGTCGACGATCTTCTCTGCCTCGGTTCTAACGCGATTCATGGCCCAAGGGAATCGGACGTCTCCCGCATCGCCGTCGCTATTTGGACAGGCTCCTGGTTTCGGGTTGGCTTCCGAGAAGCAGAACGAGCCCGGCAGTGACAATCGCGATGCCGATCCACTCGATGGCGGTTGGAATCTCCGCAAGCACCGGTATCGCCAACAGCGTTGCACTTGCCGGTACCGCCGCAGCCAGTCCGGCCGACGGCGTTGGCCCGAGAATCCTCGCGGAAATGGAGAACAGGATGACCGCCAGGAAACCGGGACCCAAGCCCTGGAAGGCGGCCTGAAGCAGTATCGTGGACCACGGCGCATCCTGGATGGTGGAGGGAAGAAAGAAAAACCAGACCGGCAGGAAAAGCAACGCGTTCGGCACGCTGACCAGAACCAGCGCCTGGCGCGCCTCGACCTGCCAGTGCTTCACGCCCATCACATAGATCGAGAGCACAGCTGACGCCGCGAGGAAGAACGCGACGGCCGATGCCACACTACTGCCGCCGGCGCGCATGCCCGGAATGCCAATGAGTACTGCGCCGACGAGCAGGATGAGAACTGCGATGAGTTGCCGCCAGGACGGCACGCGTCGTGCGAAAAACAAACCCAGCAAAATGGTGAAGATCGGTAACGAACCGTTGGCGAACGCTCCCCCGTATGCTGCCGACGAGCCCTTCAACCCGAAGTACATCAAAATGTTGTAGAGTGCGCCGGGGCCAAAAATTGACATCGACAGGATTGCGTGCAGCGGCAGGTGGCGCGGCCACCAGGCCTTGGCGAACGGAAGAACCAGGGCGCCGGCGACCAGGAACCGAAGTGCCGTCAAATCGAAGGGCGTCAGGCCGGATTGCATGCCGGCCCTTGAGAAGACAAGAAAGCCGGACCAGATGCAGAACACGCCGGCTGCGCTTAGGAGTCCGAGAATCCGCTCGTTCGATTTGGCTGCAGGAGTCAAGCCGGTGTCCGATTGCTTGAGATGTCTTTGCGCACTTAAAGCACCTGTGAGTTTCAAAATGCTCTCCGCAACATGGTCATCAAAGATGACGCCATGGTGATCGGCCCTCGGGGGATTCTCTAGCCGAGAGTTCGGCAATCCGCTCTGCACCTCCGCCGACCCAGTGAAGGGCAATTCGACCCGCGTTCCCTGCCATGACCAATGTATCCACCGCGAAGCACGGCGCCTGCCGCTTGCACGTCAGACCGGGCGAGCCGGCATTCGCGAGAATCCGAAGGGTGCATCGAACTCTGGTCGGGGCGGGTCGAGAAAGGAGAGGAGTTTGCGCCTCGACAAAGAGGTTGTGGCTGCAGCTGCCTACCTTTTTCGAGCGCTGGCACGGAATTGCGTGCAGGCGATGGGAAGCAAGCCGGTGATCGGAACCAGCCTCTGTAGATGGACCGTCAGCTACTTCGCGCTCGCAGTCGTGTGGCTGCTGCTCGCGGAAGTTATGATGGTTGCCGGGTTCGGCTTTCCGCACGACGACATCGGCGGACCGGACACGCTCGTCATCGTCCACATGGTTTGCGTCGGCTGGTTGAGCACGGTTTTGTGCGGCGCGCTGTTTCAGTTCGTGCCGGTGCTGGTCGCAAAGCCGCTCTATGCGGAGCGCTGGACGCTGCCGGCCCTCGCGCTGCTGACGCTCGGGCTGATTGTCCTGCTCGCAGGCTTTCTGGCTCTGGGCGGCCACTTCGACGGGCCGCGCTGGCTGCTTCCGGCCGGCGCGGGCCTGCTGATGGCCGGTTTCGCATTGGTCGTTGCCAATCTCGGTATGACGCTCTGGTCGGCTCGCCCGCTGCCGGAGCCCGCGCGGTTCGTCGCAGTCGGGCTTGCCTCCATCTGTGTCACGGCGGCCTTCGGCGGCCTGTTCTCTCTGGTGCTGTCCGGGACGGCCGTCGGTGCACTGTGGCCGGACCTGCTGGTATCGGGCGTTCCGATCCACGCGATTGCGGGGCTTGGCGGATGGCTGACGTTCACTGCCATGGGAGTCAGCTATCGCCTGCTTGCGATGTTCATGCTCGCGCCCGATGGCGATGCGAAGCTGGGTCGGCTTGCCTGGCGTGGCGGGGCCGCCGCGCTGGGGGTCGGTGTTGTCGGTGGCGTGCTTGCACTGTGGCGCGCGACCGGACTGAATTTGGTGCTTCTGCTTGCTGGAGCTGCGGCCCTGCTATCGCTGGCCGCTTATGGCCGTGACGTGCTCGGCTTGTACAGGACCCGCAAACGCCGCGCGCTCGAGCTCAACACCCGCATGAGCCTGCTTTCGCTGGGGAGCCTCATCGCAGTCGCAATCCTTGGCGCCGCGTTTGTTGTGACCGGTTCTTTACAGTCGCATGCCGGAGCGCTGGCCTTTCTGGTCGCGTTCGGCTGGCTCACTGGTCTCGTGCTCGCCAATCTCTACAAGATCGTTCCGTTCCTGACCTGGCTCGAGACGTACGGCCCGGTGATGGGCAAAGCGCCGACGCCCCGCGTCCAGGATCTCGTCGCCGAACGCCGCGCGTCAAAATGGTTTGTCCTGTTCTTTGCCGGGACTTGGGCAGCCACGTTGATGCTGCTGCTGGATGCGGGACTCGGCTTCCGCATTGCTGTCGCGGTCGTGACGCTTGCGACGCTTGGCCTCGTTGAGGAACTCGTCAGGGCCAGGCGGCTTGCGGATGTGGCGGAGCCGTTGCGCCTGCCGGCCGGAGCAGTCGTGCCCCATATTCTGGTCTCGCGAAACTGAGAGGAGACTGCAATGACCGAATTCATCGACGTCGACGTCCGGCCGATCCTGCGTGCAGGCGGCGAGCCGTTCTCGATCATCATGGCTGCGCTGGAGCGGCTGGAGCCTGGCGAAGGCCTGCGGCTCTTTGCTCCCTTCAAGCCGGTTCCTTTGTTTGACGTCATGGCGAGCAAGGGCTTCGCGCATCGCGAAGCCGAACTCGAAGGCGGCGAATGGGAGATCCGGTTCATGCCGGACGACGGCTCGTTCGCAGCGGCCGAACCAGCGCCCGCTGCGACGAGCGACAGCGATTGGCCGGAGCCTGCCGTCCATCTCGACAACCGCGACCTCGATCCGCCGGAGCCGATGGTTCGGATTCTGGCCTCGGTGGAGCAACTTGCGCCTGGGCAGACGCTCTCCGCTTTGCTCAGTCGTGAACCGGTGTTCCTGTTTCGGGAGCTGACCAGGCGCGGCCATCAGTGGCGCGGCGGCTTCACACCGCAGAGGGACGCCTATCAACTGACGGTAAGGGTACGCGCATGACTGCCAGCGACGACGATCTCGTGGCCCAGATAAGGCAGGCGCTGAAGGTCGTGATCGATCCGGAACTCGGACACAACATCGTAGATCTGGGCTTTGTCTACGATGTATCGGTCGATGATGGCGTCGCGCACATTACGATGACGGCGACGACGCGAGGTTGTCCTGCCGCCTCCTTTCTCAAGGAGGGCGTTGCCAACAGCGCGGGTCTCGTTCCGGGTGTGGAATCGGTCGACGTCACCATGACGTTTGAGCCGCCCTGGCAGCCCTGGATGATCTCGCCTGGCGTAAAGGCGTCGCTCGGCTTCGCCGAGGTGAATTGATTGCTCGAGGCGGGTTTGACGCGAAGGCGTTCCGTCGGCTACGCGCCATCGAAGCTCGAGCCGGACCAGACTCTTGCCGGCGTGCGAAGGTTTGTCAGGTCGAGCAGGTTGATCGCCCTTGCGGCGATCTGGTCGATCGCGTCATCCAGCGACTGTGGTCTCAGATAGAACGCGGGCATCGGCGGGGCAATGATCGCGCCGATCTCGGTCGCCTGCAGCATCGCGCGCAAATGGCCGAGATGCAGCGGGCTCTCGCGGACCAGCAACACCAGCCGGCGCCGCTCTTTGAGCTGCACGTCGGCGGCGCGCGTCAGAAGGTCGTCGAGCTGCCCCCAGGCGATGGCCGAGAGCGTACGGATCGAGCAGGGCGCCACGATCATGCCCGCGATCGGATACGAACCGCTGGCGATCGAGGCGCCGACGTCCGAATGAGGATGGCAGCGGAAGGCGATGGCACGCAGCCGCGCCAGCGCATCGATACCGATTTCTTCGTTCAGCGTCCGCTCCGCCGCGGGCGAAACCACGAGGTGCACCGCGCAGTGTGGATTGTCCGCCAGCCGCTCGACGACGCGAACGCCGATCGCAGCGCCCGAGGCGCCGGTGATGCCGACGACGATGCCGTGCCGCCCGCTCATGTGAGGACTGGAGCGCGTGCGGGCACGCCGGAAAGGCCGAGGCTCGACCACATCGCATCGACACGCGCGGTTACGGCAGGATCCATGGCCAGGGGAATGCCCCAGTCCCGATCCGTCTCCGGTGCAATCTTCGTGGTGGCGTCGATGCCGAGCTTGCCGCCGAGGCCCGATTTCGGCGAGGCGAAGTCGAGATAGTCGATCGGCGTGTCGGTGAGTGTCACGAGATCGCGCGAGGAGTCGCTTCGTGTCGAAACGGCCCACATCACGGCCCGCCAATCGCGGATGTCGATGTCCTCGTCGACCACGATCAGGAGCTTTGTGTAGCTGAATTGCGGCAGCATCGACCACAGGCCCAGCATCAGGCGCCGCGCCTGGCCGGGATAGCGCTTCTTGATCGCCGCGACCGCGATGCGGTAGGAGCAGGCCTCCGGGGGCAGCCAGCAGTCCGTCACTTCGGGGAATTGCTGACGGATCAGCGGCACGAACAGGCGGTTGAGCGCCTCGCCGATCTGCGACGGCTCGTCCGGCGGCCGGCCCGTGAAGGTCGAGAGGTAGACGGGCTGGTTTCGGCTGGTGATCGCCGTCACGCGCATCACGGGAAATGCCTCGATGGAATTGTAGTACCCGGTGTGATCGCCATACGGTCCCTCGGGCGCGGTTTCGGTCGCGGAGACGAAGCCTTCGATGACAATCTCGGCCTCGGCGGGTACCGCGAGCGGGACGGTGAGGCATGGCGCCAGGTCGGGCCGTTCGCCGCGCAGGATTCCGGCGAAGCGCAGCTCGGACAGCGTCTCGGGCAGCGGCATCACCGCGGCGAGGATCGTGGCGGGATCGGCTCCAATGACGATCGCGACCGGCATGTCGCGTTCGATCGCCTTCCATTGCTGGTGATGGCGGGCGCCGCCGCGATGCGCGAGCCAGCGGATGATCGCGCGGTCGCGACCGAGCACCTGCATGCGATAGACGCCGACATTTTCATCCTGGTCGGCCGTCGCGGAGTCAGGCGGCACGGTGATCACGAGCGGCCAGGTGATCAGCGGCGCCGGCTCGCCGGGCCAGCAGATCTGTATCGGCAGCTTTGCGAGATCGATATCCGGCCCCATCGTGACGCAGTCCTGGACCGGCGCCGCCGCGCGCGTGCGTGGGCGCGTCGCCAACGCGGCGCGAGCGAGCGGGAGCTTGTTGAAGGCATCCCTGATGCCGTTCGGGGGCCGCGGCGCGCGTAGTTCGGCCATCAGCGCGCCAAGCTCTTCGAGGCGATCGGGCACGATGCCCATTCCCCATGCGATCCGCTCCATCGTTCCGAACAGATTGGTGAGGAGCGGCATGTCCGACGGACCACCGTCGGCCTTGACGGGCTGCTCGAACAATAGTGCCGGTCCGTGTGCCTCGAGCACGCGCCGGTGGATTTCCGTGATCTCGTGGACGACCGAGACCCTCTCGCGAATGCGTCGCAACTGGCCCCGGCTTTCGACGAAGAGCAGGAAGTCGGACAAGCCGCGAAAGCGGGGTACATCACGTTGCAACTGAACCAGCTCCTCAAAAAAACCAGAGCTAGCCGGGTTGATTTCGAGGTTCATTGTTCCGGCTCAAATACAGCGGCGTGCATTCCGTCCAGATGTGTGTCCATGAATGATCCGTCCGCCGCATCGCCCGGCCCGTTGCCCACGATTCCGCCGCTCCTCGCGCTTGCCATGCGTCCGCTGCCGCTGTTGCCGCTGCAGCTCGTTCTCACCGCCGTCCTGCAGCGGATCCATCGGCACAACTCGGCGATGTTCGAGCGGCTCGGCGACCACGCGCGGGCGCGGTTCGGCATCAAGCCCATCGATCTGCCACTTGCCTTCGTGGTCGAGGCCAGGCCGCCGCGGCTGTCCGTCGTGCGCGACCTGCCGCGAGGTCTGGATGCGCGGATCTCGGCCTCGCTCGCCAATCTCCTGGCTCTGCTCGAAGGCCGGGTCGATGGCGATGCCTTGATGTTTTCGCGCGAGCTCGTCGTCGAGGGCAACGTCGAGGCTGTGCTCGCGCTGCGCAATGCGATCGACGACGCCCAGCTCGATCTTGCCGTCGAGCTGTCCTCGCTGTTCGGCCCGCTGGGCGCGCCGGTGCGGCGCGCCTTCGAGGTCGCCCGTGGCCGCGTAATCGGCTCATCGCAGCAAAGCGAGCAATGGAGATGATGGAGCTGATCTGTCCTGCCGGGACGCCGGCGGCGTTGAAGAGCGCCATCGATGCCGGCGCCGACGCGATCTATTGCGGCTTCAACGATGAGACCAATGCACGCAATTTTCCGGGGCTGAATTTCAGCCGCGACGAGCTGCGCAAGGGCATCGCGCTGGCGCATGGCCGCGGCGCGAAGATCCTGGTGGCCATCAACACCTTCCCGCGCGCCTCTGCCGTCGACATCTGGAAGCGCGCGGTAGACGATGCGGTGAGTGCCGGCGCCGATGCGCTGATCCTCGCCGATATCGGATTGATGGACTACGCGGCGAGACGCCATCCGAACCAGCGCCTGCACGTCTCGGTTCAGGCCGCGGCCGCGAATCCGGATGCCATCGCCTTTTACGCCGAGGCGTTCGGGGCGCGGCGCGTCGTGCTGCCGCGTGTCCTGAGCGTGCCGGAGATCGCTGAGATCACCCGGGAGACGGCCTGCGAGACCGAGGTCTTCGTGTTCGGCGGGCTCTGCGTGATGGCCGAGGGGCGCTGCTCGCTGTCGTCTTATGCGACCGGCAAGTCGCCGAACATGCAGGGCGTCTGCTCGCCTCCAAGCCATGTGGTCTACGAGCAGACCGCGGAGGGGACGACGTCCAGCCTGGGCGGCTTCACCATCAACCGGTTCGGGGCGAGTGAGCCGGCGGGCTATCCGACGCTGTGCAAGGGGCGCTTCTCGACCGCACAGGGCGCCGGCTACATCTTCGAGGATCCCGTCAGCCTCGATGCCACGACGCTGCTCAAGGGCCTGCGTGATGCCGGGGTGACCGCGCTCAAGATCGAGGGCCGCCAGCGCGGCCGCGCCTATGTCGAAAGCGTGGTGCGTCATTTCCGTCATGCGCTCGCGGCGCTCGAGAGCGGAAGCGAGGCGGATATTGCGAGCCTGAAGCCGTTCACCGAGGGGCAGGCCTCCACGCTCGGCGCCTATCGCAAGACGTGGCGCTAATCCATCGAATATGTGAGGTCCAGCGATGCAACTCAGCCTCGGCCCGGTTCTGTACAATTGGGCGCCGGATCGCTGGCGCGATTTCTATTTCCGTATTGCCGACGAAGCGCCGGTCGACGTCGTATCCGTCGGCGAGGTTGTCTGCTCGAAGCGTTCGCCGTTCTTCGCGACCTACCTGCCGGCCGTGGTCGAACGGCTGCAGAGCGCCGGCAAGCAGGTCCTGCTGGGCTCCCTGATCCTGGTCTCGCTGCGGCGCGAGCGCCGTCAGACCGAACAGCTCGCGGCGGCCGAGGGCGTCTTGGTCGAGGTGAATGATCTGACCTGTCTCAGGGCGCTCGCAGGCCGGCCGCACGCCATCGGGCCCTTCGTCAACATCTACAACGAGGCGAGCGCGGCCTTTCACGCCGCGCGCGGGGCGAGGCGCATCTGCCTGCCGCCGGAGCTGCCGCTGGCCTCGGTGGCGACGATCGCGAGAGCCGTTCCGGACGTCTCGATCGAAGTGTTTGCGTTCGGCAGGGTACCGCTCGCCATCTCCGCCCGCTGCTATCATGCGCGCCTTCACAAGCTCGCCAAAGACAATTGCCGCTTCGTCTGCGAGCAGGATCCGGATGGTCTGCTCCTGAACACGCTGGAGCAGCAGGACTTCCTGACCGTCAACGGCGTGCAGACCCTGTCTCATACCTGCACCAATTTGCTGGGCGATGCCGGCATGTTGCGCGACAGCAACGTCGGCTCGCTGCGCCTGTCGCCGCAGGATTGCGACATGGTCGCAGTCGCCAGGACCTTTCGCGACGTCTTGGACCGTCGCGACGACGTCGATGCTGGCAACCGCCGCCTCGCGGCCGCTTATCCGGGCGTGCCTTTCTCCAACGGGTTCCTGTGGGCGGAGCCGGGTCATGTCTATCGTCGTGCCCAGTCAGCGGATGCGCCTATCGGAACCCCGCCAACGGCGTAACGGCACGCAGGTCCTCACAAAGGGGGCGGCGCGAGCCTCGCGGCATGGCGTGGCTCGGACAATACCAGGAACACTTCCGGCGCCGCCCCGTTAGCGCAGCAAACGCCGGGAGTTGTCCATGACCGACTATCCAAAGCCGCCTTATCCCTCGCAGCAGCAGCCGATGCCCGGTTCGACGCGGGCGATGCAGCCGCGACCGGATCATGGCGAGGAGAGTTACAGGGGCTCCGGACGCCTGGCCGGAAAGAAGGCCATCATCACGGGCGGCGACAGCGGCATCGGCCGCGCGGTCGCGCTCGCCTACGCACGTGAAGGCGCGGATATCGTCGTCTCCTATTTGAATGAGGACGAGGATGCGGCCGAGGTCAAGGCTCTGGTCGAGCGGGAGGGACGCAAGGTCGTCCTGATCCCCGGCGATATCAGCAATCCCGATCACTGCCGCGCCATCGTGCGTCGCACCGTCGAAGAGCTCGGCGGCATCGACATCCTCGTCAACAACGCGGCGCATCAGGCCACGTTCAAGGACATCGCGGATATCAGCGACGAAGAGTGGCAGCGGACGTTCGAGACCAACATCCACGCCATGTTCTATCTGACCAAGGCCGCCGTCCCCCATATGCGGCCGGGAGCTGCGATCATCAACACGGCTTCTGTGAATTCGGACATGCCGAACCCTACGCTGCTGGCTTACGCAACGACCAAGGGGGCCATCCAGAATTTCACGGGCGGGCTCGCCCAGATGCTGGCCGAGAAGGGGATTCGGGTCAACGCGGTGGCCCCGGGTCCGATCTGGACTCCGCTGATCCCCTCGACCATGTCGGAGGAAAGGGTCAAGAACTTCGGCAAGCAGGTCCCGATGCAGCGCGCCGGCCAGCCGGCGGAGCTCGCGACGGCGTATGTCATGCTGGCCGATCCGCTTTCGAGCTACACCTCGGGGGCGACGCTGGCCGTCACCGGTGGGAAGCCGTTCATCTGATCGAATGTGCCCGCCGGCGGCGAGCCGGTCGCAAGGAGCGTGGCGGCGCCGCGAGCGGGGCCGCCACCAGGTCCCGGTCAGCCGGCCTCAATCACGCGGCGCTGGAGGCCTTGGCGTTGACGCCTTTGCGAAGAGCCACCGTGTTCAGCTTGGTGTTGGCGGCCTTCTCCTCGTTCAAATTGGTCGTGAGGAAGCGCACGATGTCGTCGTGGCCGAGCTCTTCGGCCCACGCGATCAGCGTGCCGTAGCGGCACATTTCGTAGTGCTCCACGGCCTGTGCGTTCGCGACGATCGCGGCGTCGAGCACGGCCTTGTCCTCGATCTCCCCGGCGGTCTCGTCGGCTTCCTTGATGAGGCCGTCGATGGCCGGACAATGAGTGCCGCTCGGCTCCTTGCCGAGTTTCGCGAACACCTTGTCGAGGCGTTCGACCTGCTTGTTGGTCTCTTCCAGGTGGGTTTTCAGCCCGGCGACGAGGTCCCTGTTGGTCGCCTTGTCGATCATCTTCGGCAGCGCCTTCAGGATCTGCTGTTCCGCGTAATAGATGTCCTGGAGCCCGTGCAGCAGCAGGTCTTCCATCGATTTGATGTCCTTGGTGAAGAATCCCATAAACGACGTCTCCTTTTCACAATGATGGCAGTGGAACGCCGTGGGGCCGTGGCTGTTCCATTCCCGTGGGCAGATCGGGAGAGCCGAATGAACGACGGACAGGATCATCTTGCAGGCCTGCTCGGACGCGCGGCGATGGACGTGTGGGGCGACATGCCTCGCGACATCCAGGAGGCGCTGTTCGAGACCGCCATGAAGGGACGCCCGACGGAGCGTGAGGAGCTCGCGCGGTTACTGCACGAGCGGCATCCGCGCACGCTTCATCCGGCTCGGCCAGGCTGACGCAGCGGGGCGGGAACGATCGCGTGAGCTCCTGATTGGCACGCGGATGCTGCCAGGCCCCGCCAGCATGACGCATTCGCTCGGTGCGGGCTCCGGTGCCCGGCGAATGCCGACATAGACGATCGCCTCGCAACGAACTCTCCTCGCCGACGCAGCGACACGAAGGGCAGTTCGGGCAAGTCCCCCGGCTCTCGACCGGTGCAGGTCAGTCCTATCATGGTCGGGAGGTGCCTTAGCGACGCCACGGCTGGCATTGCGCGGGGCAGGCCAGCGTTTCCGTCAACGCTGATCTCGACGACGTCCGGAGCGGATCGGTATATTACCACCTCGATTGCGCCAGTACCGGAACAAGGATCAGACCATGGACGATACGATTGGCTTTCCCGACCCTGGTCTCGACCTGTCGGACGGCTTCAAGCCGCATACCTCGCATTGGGGCGTCTTCTCCGCGCGTCAGGGCGCGGCCGGGCTGGAGGTCAGGGCCTATGCGGGCGATCCCGATCCGAATGGCATCATCGACAATTTCCCCGGCGCGCTCCGCCACCAGGCGCGCATTGCCCAGCCGGCGGTCCGCCGCGGCTGGCTGGAGCGCGGGCCGGGCCCCGACGATCGCCGCGGCCGCGACGAGTTCGTCTCCGTCAGCTGGGAGAAGGCGCTCGATCTCCTGGGGGACGAACTGGCACGCATCCGCGACACGCGCGGGCCGGGCGCCGTGTTCGGCGGCTCCTATGGCTGGTCGAGCGCCGGCCGCTTCCATCACGCCCAGAGCCAGGTGCATCGCTTCCTCAACATCGCGATGGGCGGTTACGTTCGCTCGGTGAACTCCTATTCCTCCGGAGCGTCCTCGGTGCTGCTGCCGCAGGTCCTGGCGGGCTACGAGGACATCACCAAGCGCAACGTCACCTGGGAGCAGATCGCTGATAACACCGAGATCGTGCTGGCATTCGGCGGCATGGCGCTGAAGAACTCCATGGTGGCCGGCGGCTCGATCAGCAAGCATGTCGAGCGCGGCGCGATGGCGGCTGCGCGCCGGCGCGGCTGCGAGTTCATCCTGGTCAGTCCGCTCCGCGACGATCTGCCGGTCGAGGCCGGCGCCGAATGGGTCACCTGCGTGCCCGGTACCGACACCGCGCTGATGCTCGGCATCGTCCACACGCTCGTGAGCGAAAGCCTGCACGACCAGGCCTTCCTCGATCGCTACACCGAGGGCTGGCCGGTCTTCCTGCGCTATCTCACCGGCGAAAGCGATGGGCAAGCAAAGCATGCCGAATGGGCCGCCGCTATCTGCGGCGTCGAGGCGGATACGATCCGCAAGCTGGCGCGGCGTCTTGCCCGGAAGCGCGCGCTCATCACCGTCTCCCATTCGCTTCAGCGCGCCGAGCATGGCGAGCAGCCGGTGTGGATGGGCATGGTGCTGGCGGCAGCCCTCGGCCAGATCGGCCTTCCCGGCGGTGGCTACGCCTATTCGTTGGGTGCGATCGGCTATTACGGCCGCCGCGTCAACGACGTGCCGGGGCCGACGCTGGGGCAGGGCCGCAACGGTGTCGCGGATTTCATCCCGGTGGCGCGCATCGCCGACATGCTGCTCAATCCCGGCAGCACCTATCGCTACAACGGCGAGACGCGCACCTATCCGGACATTCGTCTGGTCTACTGGGCGGGCGGCAATCCCTTCCATCACCACCAGGACATCAACCGCTTGCGCAAGGCGTTCGCGCAAGTAGACACTTTCGTCGTGCACGAACTCGCATGGACCGCCACAGCCCGTCATGCCGACATCGTGCTGCCCTCGACGATGACGCTGGAGCGCGAGGACATCGGCTATTCCAGCAACGATCCGCTCATGGTCGCGATGCACCGGATCGCCGAGCCGTTTGGGCTCGCGCGCGACGACTACGAGATTTTTGCCGATCTCGCCGACCGTCTCGGAGCGCGCGAACCCTTCACCGAAGGACGCACGTCGCGGCAGTGGCTGAAACATCTCTACGAGCCGACTCGCGCATCGCTGGCCAAGCGCGGCCTCGAAGCCCCTGATTTCGACGAATTCTGGGCGCGCGGCAGCCTGGTCGTGCCCCAGCAGCCCGATGACGGTGGCCGGCTGCGCCGCTTCCGCGACGATCCGGTCAATCACGCCCTGCCGACGCCGAGCGGGCGGATCGAGATCTTCTCGGCCAAGATCGCAGGTCATGGCGATGCGGATTGTCCCGGCCATCCGGTCTGGCTCGACAAGACCGATACGCCCAAGCCCGGGGCGCCGTGCTTCCTCGTCGCCAACCAGCCGGCGACGCGCCTGCACAGCCAGCTCGATTTTGGCGGACATTCGCTTGCCGCAAAGCATCGCGGCCGCGAGGTCGCGCGCATGAACCCGGTTGATGCGGCCGCGCGTGGCATCAAGGACGGCGACATCATTCGCCTGTTCAACGAGCGCGGCGCATGCCTCGCTGCCGTCCACGTCACCGACGGCATCGCGCCCGGCGTGGTCCAGCTTCCGACCGGTGCCTGGTACGATCCGATGGATCCCGAAGACGAGGCGCCGCTCTGTGTCCACGGCAATCCGAACGTGCTCACCCGCGACATCGGCACCTCCTCACTGGCGCAAGGTTGCACCGGCCAGCTGACGACCGTCGAGGTAGAGAAGTTCACCGGCAATCTGCCGCCGATCCGGGCGTTCGATCCGGTGTAGGGGCGTCAGTATTGCACTTTCGTGCCCCGGACGCAGCGCAGCGTCTCTTCGACGATGCGCTGCAGAGCCGGGGCCCATCTCACCGCAAGCTACCGTGGAGCGTTCTGGGTCCCGACTCTGCGCCGCAACGCTCGCGCGTTGCAGCTCGTCTGGGACACGAGGACTTGCAGCGGCGAGATCGGGAGCAGCAAACAAGTTGAGGCACACGCCTCGGGGTCCCTGTCGTCCGTCGCTCGCCGGATCAGCTATGCGGCGGCGCTGGCAATCCAATCCCGCTCCGGAGGCGCGTGCCGCCTCGGCCGCGCTTCGACCTCGAGCTGTCCGTCCACGTTGGCAAGGCGCCAGCGCGCCGGAGATTGACCGCTGATGCGCTTGAAGACGGTCGAAAAATGCGCCTGCGTGCTGAAGCCCACGGAAAGGGCGATCTCCGCCAATGGCCGCTCGGTGGTCGCGAGCAGCGTCTTGGCATGCTCAACCCGCTGCGTCAGCAGATATTCGCGGGGACGATAACCGGTCGCGGCGCGGAATTGCGCCGCAAAATGCATCCTGGACAGGCCGGCGACATTGGCGAGCTCGGACAGGCTGATACAGCGGTCGAAATGATCGGCGATGTGCTGCTCGACCCGCCGCAACCGCCATTTCGGCAAGGCATTGACCTTGACGCGCGGCAGCTCCATCCGGGTGAGATGCATCGCCAGGGTCTGGCCGATGCAGCTTGTAAACTCCCGATCCGCGGCATCACCATGCTCGATCAGAGCCTTGGCGAGCTCGGCGGCGAGCGGATCGCGCAACAGCACGAGATCGTTCAGCCCATCGGCCTGCGCTCGAAGATGGTCCGTGGAGATGTGGACGTGCAGGAATGCGCACGGCGACTGGAATTGTGCGCCGAGCGGCTTCGACGGGGCGGTGACATAGAGCGACCCCGCCGGCATGGCACCTTCGAAGACGATCCGGCCGCCGCGTGTCAGCTTCGCACGCGTGGCTTTCAGGGCAATGCCGACAAAATAGCGATCGTCCGGCGTCGTCGTTTCGTGCGACGAGTTGCTCCGCGGGTCATCCCATCGCGAGATCGTGATGTCTTCGATCATGCCCTCCGGAGTGCGATCGATCTGGCGCCATTGGCTCTCCCGGGCGATCGCCTGTGTGGGGCGAAGACCCTCGTGATCCTGCGGGGCGACCGGAAAATCAACCCAGGCATGCGCCACGTGCAAGTTGCTCGACATCGTTCGTCCTCTCCTGGTTTTGCCGTTGCTTGCAACGACCGGAAGGCGCGCAAACCAATGCTTTCCATGTTGAGAGGATAAACGTGAGCTGGCCAGGACGCCCGTTAGTGGTGATTAGGAACTGTTAGATTCTGTGGGTGTGGACCAGGTGTGACAGCTCGTCGCAGAGGGGCTGGTTAGGGTCAATTTGTCATGCATTTGCGCAGACCGGAGCAGCCTGAGGAGAGCGCATCGCGTAGACCGACGCGCCGGTGCGAGACCGCTGCAATGCCTTCACTGGACCTCGCAGCGGCGCCTTGTATAGTTGCGCCGCGTTTCGAAGAAGCAGGCAAGATGAGCGCGATGTGACCGAGCTTTCGGCAGGACATGGCCGCGGTAGCGGCGACACTGGTCCGATCCTTGATCTCGATGCCGTCTCGTTCGGACCGTTCTCGCTCCGCTCGCGGCTGCTGGAGAAGGACGGCGTGCCGGTCAAGCTCGGAAGCCGGGCGATGGACATTTTGCGCCTGCTCGTCAGCCGTGCCGGCGAGGTGGTGCCGAAGAACGAGATTCTCAGCTACGCGTGGTCCGGCCTCTCCGTCGAGGAGATCAGCTTGCGGGTCCATGTCGCGGAGCTGCGCAAGGCGCTCAGCGACGGCAAGGACGGCGCCCGCTACATCACCAACATCCCGAGCCGAGGCTATTGCTTCGTCGCGCCCGTGCGGCGTGGCGAACGTGCAGAGCCGCCTGTGACCGCGTCGCGGCCACCCGAAACATCCGCCCCGCCACCGGCTCTGCCGCGTCGCCTGGATCGGATGGTCGGGCGGGACGACGTCGTGGCCGATCTGGCAACGCGCCTGCTCCGTAATCGCTTCGTCACGCTGCGGGGGCCGGGCGGCATCGGCAAGACCACCATTGCTGCCGCGCTCGCGCATGACATGTGCGACAGGTTCGAGGGCAGCGTCCATTTCCTCGAATTCGGTCCGCTGCAGGACGCCGCGCTGGTCGCGAGCACGGTTGCCGCCGCGCTGGGCCTCGTCGTGCATCACAACGATCCCGCAGGCAGCATCGTCAATTTTCTGCGCGGCCGACGGCTGCTGCTCGTTTTCGACAGCTGCGAGCACGTCATCGACGAGGTCGCGCGTCTCGCAGAAGCCATCTACCGTGAGGCGCCTGGCGTCGCTATCCTCGCGACCAGCCGCGAGTCGCTGCTGGTGGAAGGGGAGCAGATCTTCGAGTTGGCCCCCTTGCCGGGTCCGCCGCAGGACGCCCGCCTTAGCGCCGGCGAGGTGTTGAACTATCCCGCTGCGCGTCTGTTCGTGGACCGCGCCGTCGCGGCGGGCCATCGGGACGACATCACGGACGAGGATGCGGAGGTCCTGGTCCGGATCTGCGGCAAGCTCGACGGCATCGCGCTCGCGATCGAGCTGGCCGCCGCGCGCGTCGGTCTCTACGGATTGCGCGAGATGGCGGCGCTGCTCGACAGCCATCTCCAGCTCGAATGGCGCGGGCGGCGAACGGCGCCGCCGCGCCAGCAGACGCTCGGCGCCACGCTCGATTGGAGCTTTGGCCTGATCGGCGAGAGCGAGCGCATCGTGTTTCAGCGCCTCGCCGTCTTCGCGGGCCCCTTCACGTTACAGGGGGCGGTCGCGGTGGCGGCTGACGCGGCGACGGCGGAGGATCGCGTCGTCCATGCGCTGGAGCAACTCGTGGTCAAGTCGCTGGTATCGGCGCAGCCGGACGGCGCGTCGCGGCGCTATCGTCTGCTTGATGCAACGCGTGCCTATGCCATGCAGAAGCTGGCCGACGGCGGCGAGGCCGATACAATCGCGCGCCGTCATGCCGTATATGTTCAGCGAACGCTCGAAGCCGGCATGACGGAGCCGGGCAGCCGAGACCAGGCGTCCCGCGCGCAGGAGCGGGCGGGCCTGCTCGCCGACGCCCGCGCGGCACTGGCATGGAGCTACGCCAATGCTGACGGCGCCGGCCTGCGCGTGCCGCTCACGGGTAGCTGCACGAGGCTGTTCGTCGAGCTCAATTTGCTGAACGAAGCGCGCATATGGTCCGATCGCACACTCGCGGCGCTCGATGAGGCCGAGCGGGGCGGCAGATGGGAGCTCGAGCTCCAGTCGACGCTCGGTCACGCCCTCATGTTCACCGAGCGCAACAGCGAGCAGGCGGAAGCGGCGCTCAGGCGTGGGCTGGAGATTTCGGAGGCGCTCGGCGACCACGCCAATACATTCCGGCTACTGTCGCGGCTCAATATGTTCTACCGCCGGACCGGCGGCTATCGGCATCTGGTGCCGACTGCGCGCCACGCCGAGCGGATTGCCCACCTGATCGGCGATACCGCAGGCGTTGCCGGCAGCAAGGCGCTCCTCGGCGTGTCCTATCACCTCGCCGGGGACCAGCTCGAGGCGCAGGCTCATCTCGACGAGGGCCTGCGCGACGACGCCGCGCTGCGTGGCACTCAACCCGGGCATTTCGCCTATTCGCGTACGCCGCAGATTCCGCTTGCGCGCGTGCTATGGCTGCGCGGCTTTCCCGATCGTGCGCTCGAATGCATCCGCCCGCTCGTCGGCGCGTCAGCGCCGCGCGACGCGGTCATGCATTGTATCGCATTATGCTGGTCCGCCTCGGTGTTCGGCTGGGTTGGCGACTGGTCCTCCGTCGAGGCCATGACCGGTCGCCTGGCGAGGCATGCGAACCTGCACGGGCTCGTTCCTTACGAAGCCGTCGCGAGCGGCTTTCGGGCGCAGAACATGATCGCCCGCGGCGAGGTCCCCGGCGGCATCGACCTGTTGCGGACTGCGCTCCCACGTCTGCACGCGGATCGCTACGAACTCTACGCATCGGCGTTCGCTGCCGATCTGTCCAAGGGATTGGCGGCACTCGGACGGCTGCCGGAAGCGCGAGAGGTGCTGCACGAGACCATTGCGCGGATCGAGCAGGAAGGCGGCGCCTTCGACATGCCGGAGCTGCTCCGTTTGCGGGGAGAGCTCGAGGCGCATGGCGGAGACCTCGCAGCTGCCGAGGCAAGTCTGGTCGCGTCGGCGACGCTCGCCGAGCACCAGGGCGCATTGTCCTGGCAGTTGCGAACCGAGATGTCGCTGTCGCGGCTGCGAGACCGGCAGGGTGTGCCAGATTCGCTTGAGCGGCTCGCCAGCACCTACGCCCGATTCTCCGAGGGGTTCGAGACCGCCGATCTCAGGGCGGCACGGCTGATGCTGAATCAGCCGGCCTGATCACACGCGGTCGGAAATCCCGAGCTTAAAGCGCGATGCGATTAGGATGAATCGTCATCGCGGCGCTTTAGGTTGTTGTTTAAGCATGATCTTTTCGGAAAACCGCTGCGCACTTTTCCGGATCATGCTTTAGCCCTTGTCCAGGCGCGCAAGGAAGTCGCGAACGAGCGCGGCGATCTCGTCGGTGGCTTCATCCAGCGCGAAGTGGCCTGCCTCCAGGATGTGAACCTCGGCATCCGGCACGTCGTCGCGATAGGCCGTGGCGC
Organism: Bradyrhizobium sp. CCBAU 25338; assembly: GCF_028128965.1. Classification (NCBI taxonomy): domain Bacteria; kingdom Pseudomonadati; phylum Pseudomonadota; class Alphaproteobacteria; order Hyphomicrobiales; family Nitrobacteraceae; genus Bradyrhizobium; species Bradyrhizobium sp. CCBAU 25338. Next base: position 879,556 of record NZ_LFKY01000043.1, on the reverse strand, counting down.
CGGCGACCTTGAAAGACGGATCGTATTTGCCCCAGACCACCAGCGTCGGCGGCCGCGTCTTGCGCAACCAGTCCTGCCATTTGGGATAGGAGGCGACGTTGGTCCGGTAATCCAGGAACAGCGTGGCCTGGATCTCGGCCTGGCCGGGACGCGTCAGGAACGCGTATTCGTCGTTCCAGGTGTCGGGGTCGTAGCGTTCGGGGTGCGGACTTGAGCCGAGATGTCGCTGACGCGTCGCCGCCAGCGAGGTGAAATTGGCCTTGAGCGCCTCGAGCTCGTGTGCCGGGTCGGCCCAGTACCTGCGACGCGCCTCCCAGAGCGGGCTCAAGCCCTGCTCGTGCGACACCGCATTCTGGATGATGATTCCGCGGACACGTTCGGAATGCGCCAGCGCCATGCGGAAGCCGACAGGACCTCCGTAGTCCTGCATGAACAGGACGTATTTGCCGAGACCGAGCTTCGCCGTGAGCTCTCCGATCACGCCGGCGATGTTGTCGAACGTATAGGTGAATGCGGACGGCGGCGGCGCGCTGCTGTTGCCGAAGCCGGGATAGTCAGGTGCAATCACGTGATATCTGTCGGCGAGCAGCGGCAGCAGGGGCTCCCACATCCGCGACGAGGAGGGGAAGCCGTGCAGCAGCAGCACGGTCGGTGCGTCGGCGGGGCCGGCCTCGCGGTAGAAGATCTCGAGGCCCTGGATATCGACGGTGTGATAGCTGATCGAACGCCGGCTCGATCGCAGGTCTTGTGCCGAGGCGTGCACAGTCGTGCAGGCCAGGGCCGCCGAGAGTGCAAGGGTAGCTGGAACCTTCATGTCATTGCTCCGATGTCACGCTGCGGCCCGACCGTCCGCGGCGGCGCTTCGGCGCGCAGCCGCCTCCGCGCGCCGGACGACGTCCGTGAGTTCGGGTGTGAAGCTTTCGTCGTCGTCCTCGATGTGTCCGGTCAGCCGCGCGGTGATCTCCTGGAACACCCAGCCGTTGCCGTCGGGATCGCTGAACGAGGCGTAGGAGGCATAGCTCTTCCGCTGCGGATTGGGGCCGGCCGCGAGATCGCTCGCACTGGCATGGTGGAATATGCCGACGGGATCGTGGAATGGCTCGCTGACTGCGATGCCGCGGCGGCGCAGGTCGGCACATGCGGCTTCGATGTCGGACACGATCAGATGGAGCCCCTGCAGCGAGCCGTGCGCCGCCGTGGTCAGGTTGCTGCCAAAAATCACCGAACACCCGGAGCCCGGCGGAGTGAACTGGATGACGCGATAGTTGTTCGTGCCGGCGTAGTCGATGTCGAGCCGCCAGCCGAGATCGGCATAGAAGCGCTTGGCCCGCTCGACGTCCGAGACCGGAAGGACGACGACCTCGAACTTCATGTCGAGCGTATCAGTGGCTACGGGTTCGTGGAGCCCCGCTTCGAGTATGTCGACGTCCTGCTCGACGGTACCGCCGCTGATACCGATGCCGGCGACAAGCTGTCCGTCGATGTGCAGCGGCGCTCCACCGCCCATCGAGCAGAATCGTCCGCCCGCAACACCCATCAGTGGGAACAATGGCTGTCCGGGTTGCACCATCGGGGAAAGCTCGGTGGTTCGAAGCCCGACCAGCGCGGACGTGTAGGCCTTCCGCTCCGACAGCTCGAGCGAGAAGGCCGGCGCGCCGTTCATGCGGTGCTTGAGAACGGTGTTGCCGTGAATGTCGATGATGCAGATTGCAACCGGTATCTTGGCTTGTACCGAGTGCGCTTCGATGCGCTCTGCGATCGTCTTCGCGTAGGAAAGCAAGTCCATGATCGTGTCCTCTTGAGAGATGTTCCGCGGCGTCGTGAGGCGCCATCGCCGGCGCCTCACCAGATGTGACCGCGGCCGGGATTTACGAAGCCTTCGCCATCGGCTTGCCCCTGAGGGCAGCCAGCAGCGCCTGCGCGGCCGGACCCGACGAATGTGGGTTCTGGCCCGTGATCAGCAGGCCGTCGCTGACGACATGGGGCAACCAATTGGCCTTCTTCGAGAAGGTCGCTCCGAGGCGGAGCATCTCGTCCTCGACCAGGAAGGGTACCACCTTGGTGAGTCCGACTTCCTCCTCCTCGCCATTGGTGAAGCCGGTCACCTCCCTGCCCTGGACCAGCGGCTTGCCGTCCGGGGTCTTGACGTGGCGCAGCGCGGCCGGTGAATGGCAGACGATCGCGACGTGCTTGCCGGCGGCAAGGAAGGACTCGATCAGTTTGACCGAGTTCGGGTCTTCGGCGAGGTCCCACAAGGGGCCGTGGCCGCCGGGGTAGAACACCGTGTCGAAATCCTCCTGCCTGATGCTGTCGAGGCGAAGCGTCTTGTCGAGCTGTGCTTCCGCCGCCGCGTCCTTCTCGAAGCGCAGCGTCAGGTCGGTGCGGAACTCGGGCTCGTTGCTTTTGGGGTCAAGCGGCGGACGTCCGCCCTTGGGCGAAGCGAGCGTGATCTCCGCACCGGAATCCTTGAACACGTAGTAGGGCGCAGCAAGCTCTTCGAGCCAGAAGCCGGTCTTGCGTCCGGTGTTGCCGAGCTGATCGTGGGAGGTGAGGACCATCAATACTTTCATAACTGTTCTCCTTGGGTGCCGTTGCCGCGATGACGCGTTCCAGCGAGGTGGAGACGCATCAGCCTGGGTCTCGTTCGAGCACACGTCGTTCGTTGCTCGCGAGTGCAGTCTGCCTCCGAGGCCGTCTGTTGGCTCGTTATGTATTGTTAGGCGTTGAGAGGCAGAGTAGCCGCCGCTCCCGCGGGGGCTCGTCCCTACTCGAAGACGGCGTCGAAGATCTCGACGTCCATCAGCACGGGCTTGGCGATTACCGTTCCGTCAGGCTGCAGCGTCTGCACGCGTCGAAGTGTCGGCACTACGATGCCGCCAAAGCTGTCATGAGCCCATGAGTAGTGCGCGACCTTGTTTCCGAAGAGATCGTGGTCCGTCCGCCGTTGCAGGGCGCTCTCGTCGAAATAGAAGATCTGTTCAGGCGCGAGCGTGATGAGGTGCGGGGGGAATTGTGCCCGAAGCCGCCGCCACGTCTCGGCGCCCTCACGCCAGGGCGGCAGCTCCTCGACCGTGACATCGGGATCGGCGAGCAGGAACGGGCTGGTCAGATAGTTCCAGATCGCGACGCCGCAGAAGAAGACAAGATGCAGTTCGTCCGCAAGCGCAGGCAAGCCGGCCTCGGTAAACGCGAGGCTCGGGTTGCGCCAGGTCCGCAGGACTTCACCATCCAGGCTCTCGATCGTAATCGCGTCGGGTTGAAAGGAGCCGGCGTGTTCGCCTCCGGTGATGCCGGTGAACCGGAGCGATTGCGCGCGGGTCGAGCCTTCCGCAGTCACGTCCTTGAATTCCCGGGCATGTCCCGCGCTGGAGAACAGCGATCCGCCGACGGAAAGGTGGAGCGTAAACCGGTTCAAGCTGTTCCAGTGGGCCAAGCCGCCGCTGGCATCGATTACGTCGTCAAGAAGCGCCATGTCCCGCCATATCCACCATGAAGTGTCGCCACCATGGCGGGGCGTAGGCGGCTTGGCGTGTTAGAAGTTGTTAGGAGTTGCGAGCGCGCGTGTCGGCGGTATCTCGTTGAAGATGCTGTCAATTCAGGGCGGCGAGGAGGCCCTTTGCGGCGACCAGATCGCGGGTCTGCAGCCCCTCTTGGTAGCGCGCGACGAGCGGGGCGAGCAAGTCGCGTGCGTCGCCGGCCTTTCCGGCCTGGCGCCAGATGCGGCCGAGGCTGATCGCGCCGCGGAGCTCCCAGCCGACCGCGCATTGGCGCTGCGACAGATCCAGCGATTTACGCAAGCAGCTCTCGGCCTCTACCGGGTTGCCCGACCGGGCGAGGATGTCGCCCTTGATCCTGAGCATCTCCGGCATGTCAAAGGACTCGCCATGATCGGGGATCTGGGCGATCGCCTCGTTGATCGCCTGCAAGGCTTCGTCGGACTGGTTCTGGGAAGCGAGACCCTCCGCGAGCGCCGTCGCAAACACGGTCGTCATGATCCGGTGCCGTGTCGCGTACAACGTGGCCTGACTGCGGCGAAGGTGCTCGATGCCTGCGGCAACGTCGCCGCGGCGCAGCAGCAGCTCGCCCTTCTGGCCGATGCCGACCGCGTGATAGGGGCCGAGGAAGTGCCGCGCCGAATGGTCGATCAGCCGCTCGATCAGGATTTCGGCGTTGTCCCAGTCGCCGACCCAGAGGAACACGTAAATCGTCCAGATCAGGGAGATGCCGAGGGTCAGCGGCTGTTCGAGCAGCTCGGCCTCGCGAACGGTGTATCTGGCGGCCTCGACCGCACGCTCGGGCCGGCCGGTGAGCCAGAGTCCGCGCGCCAGCGCCACCAGCGCGACGATGCGGTCGTCATACCCGAGATGGCCGATGTTCAGCCGTTGCGAGCCGGGATTGTGCACCATCGCGCTCTCACAGAACCGAATCGCCTTGTCCTGGTTGCCGATCAGATGATGCGCCACGCCCAGCATCCATTCGACGTTCAGCGTGGCGGCGGGATCGTTCAGTTTTCGCGCAACGCTCTCGCCCTGCTCGCCGATTCCGAGCGCGCCGTGAAAGTCTCCGACCCTGGTGAGATAGATGTGCAATCCGCGGAGCAGCCAGAGCTGCCAGTGCAGGTCATCGAGCTCCCGGGCAAGCTCGAGACTGCGCGTGAATGACGACCGGACCGCTTCGGTATTGCCCTGCGTGAACATCACGGAGACGCCGAGCGCGGCCTGCAAGGTCATCTCCTGGCGGCCGTCCACGGCATTCGTATCGAGCGACGCCAGAGCCTGCCGGGTCCAGCGGTAGCATTCCGTCAGCAAGGTCAGTTCCAGGAAGAACTGCGCCGCCGAGGCCGCCAGATCCACGCCGATCGTCCGATCGCCGCTCTCCGAAAAGCCGAAGGTCAGTGCGGCCCTGACATTCGGCAAATGGTCGGCATAGGGAAGGAAGCCGCCCGCGCTTTGCATGCCCGTGGATTTGAGGGCGATGTCGTGCAGGAAGTCGCGGAAATACTCGGCGTGGGCGCGCGCGACCCGGTCCGCTTCCCCGTTCTCGACGAGCTTGTCCGCGGCGAAGGCGCGGGTGGTGTCGAGCAGGCGGTAGCGCAGCCGCCGCTCCGCAGGCGAGGTCGCGATCAGGGATTTGGACAGCAGGTTCGAAATCGCCTCGGCGGCTTCAGGCTCGCTGATCCCCTGGCAGGATGCGACGGCAAGCGCGGCCTCCAGCGTGAACGGCCCGACGAACACCGACAGGCCGCGCAGCGTCGCGCTTTCGGCCGGCGGCAGCAGGTCGTAGCTCCAGGCGAGCGCCGCGCTCAAGGTCTGATGCCGCGGAATTGCGGTGCGCCGTCCCCGCCACAGCAGCGAGAAGCGGCTGTCCAGCAGCGAGGCGGTCCCGGCAATGCCATAGGCGTTCACGCGTCCGGCCGCGAGCTCGATCGCGAGCGCAATGCCGTCCAATCGCCGGCAGATCTCGGCGACGAGCGGCGCATCCTCCTCCCGCAGTTCGAATTCGCTCAAACTCTCGGCAATGCGTTCCACGAAGAGCTGGCTTGCGGGATAGGCAAGGATGTCAGCGATGCCGAGCCCGTCGCGCTCCGGCGGGCAATCCAGCGGAAACAGCCGATGGACGCGTTCACCTTCTGCGCGAAAGGATTCGCGGCTGGTGGCCAGGATATGCAGCTGCGGTGCCTCGCGCACGAGGTGCTCGGCCAGAGGGGCGAGTTCGTCGAGGATGTGCTCGCAACTGTCGAACACCAGCAGGATGCGCCGGCTGCGCAGGACCGTCAGCAGGCCCGGTATCGGGTCCTCGGAACTGACGGTCAGGCCCAGCGCGGCCGCAATGGTTCCGGGGACGAGCCGGGCATCCGTCAGCGCGCCGAAATCGACGAAACACACCTGGCGGTCGAAGGCCGCGAGTTCGCCCTGCGCGACAGCGAGTGCGACCGACGTCTTGCCGATCCCGCCGGGGCCGACGATCGTGACGAAGCGATGCTGGGCAAGCTCGGCGGAAATCCTCTCGACGGCACCGTCCCGGCCGATCATCTTCGCGAGCGGCGAGGGCAGCGAGGGGGGCGAAGCGGCGGGCGGGCTCGTCCGGCTCTCCGATGCTGCAGGCCGGAGCAGCGGAGCCGTGAAACAATAGCCGCGTCCCGGGACGTTGACGACGTAGCGGGAGCCCCCGCCCGCATCGCCCAAAGCCTTGCGCAGCGTCGTGATGTGGAAACGCAGGCTGCCTTCGTCCACGTTCACGTCGGCCCAGATGCGCTTGATCAGCTCCCGCTTGTCAATGACCTCTCCGGCGCGCTCGGCGAGAAAAATGAGGATGTCGAGCGCACGGCCGCCGAGGTGAAGCGGGGCGCCGTCCTTTTCGAGTAGCCGCGATTTCACGAACAGGCGGAACGGCCCGAAGGCTATGACCGAATCCTGCTCGTTAGTGTCCGGCACGGGCCAACAATTCCAATCAATGAGCTGAAGTCTGCAATTTGATTACCAGATCGAGGCGTCCAGTAAACCGGCCGAAAGTGGCGAAATCGCGTGGCGACCGCTGATCGCACCGGGACGTGTGTCGCAAATTTTGCTTAAACGCGAGCAGTTTACGACGCGAGTGCGACAATTCGTCAGCGCGCCTGACCCTCGACGCACGGGTGTCCACCGCGAGATCGCGGGCGCCGCCGATCATAACAGAATCTTGCAACGTCTAACGGGCAAAACGCGCGCGGCGCATCCACTATAGCCTTCGAGTGAGATCCTGTTTCAACGGGGAGGCCATGATGTCCGGTATCGGTGCTCGGCCGAACGACCACGTCGTTCGACCTCAATTCGTCGCCAGTCTCGATGATCAGTCGCGTGATTGGGAACTCGTGCTGCGGGAGTCCCACCATCGCATGAAGAACACGCTGACGCTGCTCGGTGCGTCGGTCCGCCGCGACTTCACGCGCGCGAGCAAGAGGGATGTGTCGCTGGCGGTGGACCGGCTCGAGCGGCGCATCGTCGCCTTCGGCCGGCTCTATCAGCTCCTGTCCGACAACGACGATCTATCGGCCATCGCCGTGGAGCCGTTCTTCGAAAACCTGTGTGGAGCCCTCTCCGAAGCGGTGCTGGAGCCGGCAGGCATCCGCTGCGAAGCCGCGATCGACAGCGGCAGACTGCCGGCTGCTCAATGTCATCGGCTCGCGCTGATGCTCACCGAACTGGTCACGAACGCGGCAAAGCACGCTTTCCCGAACCGAAGCGGTGCGCTGATCCGCATCGAATTGGCGAGCCGCGACGGCGCCTGGCTCTGCACGGTGGCCGACAACGGCATCGGTGCGACCGGTCCGCTTCAGGGCACCGGCAGCCGGATCCTCGAAGGACTCGCACGCAGCATCCACGCGCGGTTGCACGGCGAGGCGGGGCAGGGCGGCACGCGGGTGACGATCGTGATGCCGACTGTCGCATGAAGCCCTTCCGTGTCTGCAACCGCGTCTCACATCAGGGAGTTCGACATGACAACCATCGAAATCGATCGCGAAACCGGAACCGGGCCCTCGACATCGCGCAGCGTTGACCTGAAGCTCGAAGTCGTCGTGATCCCCGTGTCCGACGTCGACCGTGCCAAGGCGTTCTACGCCCGCCTCGGCTGGCGGCTGGATGCCGATTTTTCGTCAGGCGAGGACTGGCGCGTGATCCAGTTCACGCCGCCGGGCTCGGCCTGCTCGGTGATCTTCGGCAAGAACGTGACGTCCGCAGCGCCCGGCTCGGCGCGAGGCCTGTACCTGATCGTCTCCGACCTGGAAGCCGCCCGGCAGGAGCTGCTCGGCCGCGGCGTCGAGGTCAGCGAGCCATTCCACGGTGCCGGCGACGTTCATGCCGGGCCCGACGAACCGTATCTGTTCGGCAGCGTTCGGCTCGGCGGTGCCGACCCGAAGCGCGGCAGCTACAGCTCGTTCGCATCGTTCAGCGACCCCGACGGCAATGGCTGGCTGTTCCAGGAGGTCACGACACGACTGCCCGGGCGCATCGCGAGCGGCGCCACGACATTCGCTTCGACGACCGATCTGGCGGCGGCGCTGCGCCGCGCGGCGATCGCGCATGGCGAGCACGAGACGCGGAGCGGCGGACACGACGAGAACTGGCCGGACTGGTACGCCGACTATATCGTCCGCGAGCAGGCCGGCCAGCCGCGGCCGTCGTGAACTGCAGGCCAACCCAGCTCCTGACTTTGGCCGATACGGCGCGCGATGACTGACCTCCTCGCGCGCCGTGCCGCATCGACATCGCGTGTTCTGGTTCATCGCGCGGACTCGCAAGGGCTAACGAGGCCTAACAAGCCATAACGAGCAAATCGGACTTGCCCGCGCCAATGTCTGCACAGAACGAACCGATGTGCCGCTCTCGAACCCGATCCCCGGCACCGGTCGAAGCAAGGGAGATCCAAATGACGACGCAAGTCCGCACCGACATCCTCAACCCCGATCGCCGCCAATTGCTGAGCCAGGCCGCGATGGGCGCGGTTGCCGCCAGCGTGTCGAGCCTGCTGCCGCTGCAGCCGGCGAGGGCGGCTGCGAACGGCACGATCCGCCCGTTCCGCGTGAACGTGCCCGAGGCGGACCTGCTCGACCTCCGTCGTCGTCTCGCGGCCACACGCTGGCCGGATCGCGAGATCGTCACCGATCAATCGCAGGGCGTGCAATTGAGGACGGTGCAGGAGCTCGTGCGCTACTGGCAGAGCGACTACGACTGGCGCAAGATCGAAGCGCGGCTGAACGCTCTGCCGCAATTCGTCACCGACATCGACGGCGTCGACATCCATTTCATTCACGTCCGCTCGCGGCACGAGAATGCGCTGCCGATGATCGTCACGCATGGCTGGCCCGGCTCGATCATCGAGCAGATGAAGATCGTCGGCCCGCTCACCGATCCGACCGCGCACGGCGCCAAGGCTACGGACGCGTTCGATCTGGTGATCCCCTCGCTGCCCGGCCACGGCTTTTCGGGCAAGCCGACGGAGCTCGGCTGGGATCCCCAGCGCATCGCGCGCGCCTGGATCGTGCTGATGAAGCGGCTCGGCTATAGCCGCTATGTCGCGCAAGGCGGCGATTGGGGCAATGCCGTCACCGAGCAGATGGCGCTGATCGCACCGCCCGAGTTGCTCGGCATCCACACCAACATGCCCGCGACCGTGCCCGACGACATCGCCAAGGCGCTTCAGCCGGGCGGAGTGCGGCCGTCGGATCTCTCGACCGACGAGCGCATCGCCTACAACCAGCTCGACGATTTCTACAAGCATGGTCTCGGCTACGCGATCGAGATGTCGAACCGCCCGCAGACGCTCTATGGCCTCGTGGACTCGCCGGCAGGCCTTGCGTCCTGGATGCTCGATCACGATGCGCGCAGCGCCGCGATGATCGCGCGCGTCTTCGACGGCAAGACCGAAGGCCTGTCGCGGGACGATGTGATCGACAACATCACGCTCTACTGGCTCACCAACACAGCGGTGTCGTCGGCGCGGCTATACTGGGAGAACAAGCTGGTGTTCTTCGCGCCGAAGCACGTGAAGATCCCGGTTGCCGTCAGCGTCTTCCCGGACGAGATCTACGCCGCGCCGCGAAGCTGGACCGAGAAGGCCTATCCGAAGCTGATGCACTACAACCGCCTCGACAAGGGCGGCCACTTCGCGGCCTGGGAGCAGCCCGCGCTGTTCTGTGCGGAGATGCGCACCGCGTTCCGTCCGCTGCGGCAGTCGATCTGAAATGCGAACACATGCATCAGGAGTGCAAGAGATGAATCGTCCCGAACACACTTTCACGACGGCAGACATCCGCCTTGAGCGCCGCCTGCCGTCCTACTGGCGTGTCACCTTCGACATGCCGCCGGTGAATATTTTCGGCCCGAAGCAGCTGCCGCTGCTGGGCGACATCATCACGCAGATCGAGACCGATCCGGACGTGAAGGTCGTGGTGTTCGACAGCGCCGTCGAGGATTTCTTCATCACCCATTACGATTTCCTCGCGCCGTTGGAAGACTCCCTCGAGATCGCGCCCGGGCCGACCGGCCTTCAGGCGCTGCCCGACATGCTGGTGCGCCTCAGCCGTGCGCCGGTCGTCTCCATTGCCGAGATCCGGGGCCGCGCGACCGGCGTCGGCAGCGAGCTGGCGCTCGCCAGCGACATGCGCTTTGCCAGCCGCGAGAAGGCGATCCTGTCGCAATGGGAGGTCGGCGCGGGCCTCGTGCCCGGCGGCGGGCCGATGGCCCGGTTGCCGCGCCTGATCGGCCGCGGCCGCGCGCTCGAAGTGCTGCTCGGCGCAGACGACATCCACGGCGATCTCGCCGAGCGCTACGGCTATGTCAACCGGTCGCTGCCGGATGCCGAGCTCGACGGTTTCGTCGAGGCGCTCGCGATGCGCATCGCGTCCTTCGACAAGGAGGCAATCGCCGAGACCAAGCGCCTCGTCGACGTCGCGAGCCTGCCGCCCGATGCCGAGATCAAGCCGGAGTGGGATGCGTTCCTCGCCGCGCTCGGCCGCCCCGCCAGCCAGACCCGCATCAGGGCGCTGATGGCGCGCGGCTTCCACCGCGCCGGCGATGTCGAGAACCGGCTCGGTTTCCACGTCGGGCAGATCGGCAGCTAGCCGACGGAACCGCTGCGACGTTCGGCCGGTTGGAACGATGATAGGCGGTCACGCCGATGTCGCCTTTCACCGGTACCGAGCGCCGGTGCTGAAACCAAACAAGGAGAATTGAGATGATCCGCAAGGCAACGGCAGTCTGGAAGGGCACCGGTCGCGATGGGACCGGTCATTTGACGAGCGAATCCGGCGTGCTCGCGCAGACGCCCTATTCGTTCAAGACTCGCTTCGAGAACGAGAAGGGGACCAATCCCGAGGAGTTGATCGCGGCGGCCCATGCAGGGTGTTTTACGATGGCGCTGGCCTTCGGCCTTCAGATGGCAGGTTTCACGCCGGACGAGCTGTCGACGGAAGCCGCGGTGACACTCGAGCCCGAGGGCAAGGGCTTCAAGATCAGCAAGTCCGCGCTGACCTTGCGTGCAAAAGTGCCGAACCTCGACGAGGCTGGCTTTGCGAAGATCGCCGGCGAGGCCGAGAAGAACTGCCCGGTGTCCAAGGTGCTCAACGCCGCGATCACGCTCGACGCCAAGCTGGGCTGATCGAAACAATGGAGACGCTGCCATGCCGCGCCAGGATCTGCCTCGCCAACATCAGCCGGACGAAGACAGGTTTCGGGCAATCCTGCCCGAGGACGTCGCATGGCAGCCGTTCCCCGCTTTCCCGCCGGGCGCGCGGCTGGCGGTGATGGTCGGCCATCCCTCCGAGCCCGGACCCTACCTGGTCCGGGTGAAGGTGCCCGGCGGCACGAAGCTGATGCCGCACAAGCATCCGGAGGACCGCATCTACACGGTCATGTCGGGCGTCTTCTACATCGGGCTCGGCGAGCGCTTCGATGGCGACATGGTGAAAGCCTATCCGCCCGGCAGCGTCATCGTGCTGCCCGGCGACACCTGGCATTTTCACTGGGCGAAATCAGGCGAATATGTCACGCAGGTCTCGGCCATCGGGCCGCTGGGCCTCGAATATCACGATGACGTTGATGATCCGCGCTTGCATAGCGCGGGGGACAAGCGCTGAATATCTCAATCAAACCAATGGAGCGTCAGATGACGACAGAGCGCGCAGTTTTGGCCGGAGGCTGCTTCTGGGGCATGCAGGATCTGATCCGCAAGCAGCCGGGCGTGATCTCCACCCGCGTCGGCTACACCGGCGGGCATGTGAAGAATGCCACCTATCGCAATCACGAAGGGCACGCCGAAGCCATCGAGATCACCTTCAATCCCGCGAAGACGAGCTTCCGGACGATGCTGGAGTTCTTCTTCCAGATCCACGATCCGACCACGCTCAACCGTCAGGGCAATGATCTCGGCACGAGCTACCGGTCGGCGATCTTCTACACGAGTGACCAGCAGAAGCGGATCGCCGAAGACACCATCGCCGACGTCGAGGCGTCGGGCTTGTGGCCCGGCAAGGTGGTGACCGAGGTCGCGCCGGCAGCCGAGTTCTGGGAAGCCGAGCCCGAGCATCAGGATTATCTCGAACGCTATCCTGACGGCTACACCTGCCACTTCATCCGGCCCGACTGGAAGCTGCCGCGCCGCGCGGCTGCTGCCGGAGGTTAGGCTGCCGTCAGGCGCGCAATTGCGCGATCAGGTCGCGCGCAATGCGCATGTCGCGGGTGTCAGCACCCTCGGCGAACGCTCCGCAGACATCGTCGAGAAGCGACAGAGCGTCCGCGCTCCGGCCGGCTCCGGTCATCAATCGCGCGAGGCTGGTAGCGCAACGCAGCTGCCAGAAGTGGGCGCCCTGCTGAACCGCCATGTCCATGGCCTCGTGCAAGCGTGCCTCGGCATCGCCTGAGCGTCGCACGCTCCTGAGCATCAGCTCTGCCTTGATGCGAGTCAGCTCCGGCAGATACCAGAGCTCCTGCCGGTCGTTGCAGCGGGTCAGGACGTCGTCGATCACGTCGAGGCCGCGGTCGATCTGGTCGGCTTCCAGGAAACCCGCAGCAAGCTCGCCGAGCAATGGAAGAAATCGCGGCAGGAAGCGCGCATCGCCGGCGCGATTGAGCTCTTCGCGCAGCAGCGGCAGGCCCGTCGCGACGTCGCCGCGCTTGGCGATGACCGCCGCGTTGAAAGCCCGCGCCCACAAACCCCAGAGACGGATGGCGTGGCGCTCGGTGTGCTCGAGCAGCTCGGTGCCATGGCGCTCCGCAGCGTCGACATCGCCGGCCCAGAACGCGATCGGGCAGGCGGCCTGGCCCAGCACGCTGCAGAAGGTCAGGGCGTGACCATTGGCGCGGCCTTCCTCGATATTCCTGGCGGCGAGGGCCTTGGCCTGATCGGCCAGGCCTTGCAGCCACAGGATGCGGGCGCGGAAATATTGCGTCGATATTCTGAGGTCGAGCGGGAAGATCTTCGGCTTCTCCGCCAGCACATGCAGCGAGCCGTGGACGCGGTCGATGCGGACCCGGGCCTCGTTCTGGTCGCCGAGATAATGCAGCGCGACGGCCATCAGCCGGTCGCCCAGCATGAGATCGGTTCTGTCGGGCGAGTTCGCCGCCGCATTCGCAAAGCGCTCGGCGAGCACGCGGGCCCTGCCGAACTGCCCGTTGTTGAACTGGTCGATGCACAGGCCCCAGAGCGCGCGCAGCCGGAAATCCTTGTCATCGAGCCTGTCCGCCAGCTCGAGAGTCGTCTCCAGGATCGGGCGCGCCTCGCGCGCGCGACCCTCGCCATACATCAGCGACCAGCCGAGTGCCGACAGCAGCTGCATGTGGATGCGGTCGTTGTCCCTGCCGTCTCCGAGCGCCGCCAATGCCGTTCTGCTGCGTTCTCGGCATTCGGCGAACAGCGAAAGGCGCACCCAAAGAGTGATCGCGGCTGCCGTCAGCGCGATGCCGAGCCTGGCGTCGCCGTCGGGCGCGAAAGCCCAATCGAGCGCGGCTCGCACATTGTCCAGCTCCCCTGCATAGATGCTCAACCATTCGGGCAGCGGTGTCGATGTATCGGCTTCCGCGTGTTCGAAGAAATCTTGAAAATGCTCGGCATGGCGCCGCGCAAACGTCCTGTATTCACCGAGCTCGTTCAGCTTGCCGAGGGCGTAGGTGCGCGTGGTGTCGAGCAGGCGATAGCGTAGCGTCCGCGAACCGGATGGCGAGATCAGCGATTTGGTGACCAGGCTGTCGATCGCCTCCAGGGTCTCCGAGGTGCTGAGGCCCTCGCCGGATGCGACCGCGGCGGCGGCCTCCGGCGCGAATGGCCCGGCGAACACCGACAGTCGCCGCAATGTGGCGCTTTCCGCCGGAGGCAGAAGGTCGTAGCTCCAGTCGAGGGCCGCGGCGAGGGTCTGGTGCCGCGGCACGGCCGTGCGCCGCCCCCGCCATTGCAGCGAAAAGCGGCTGTCGAGCAGGGATGCCGTTCCGGCGATGCCGTACGCATTGACACGGCCCGCCGCGAGCTCGATCGCCAGCGCAATGCCGTCGAGGCGCCGGCAGATGTTCGCCACCAGCGGCGCTTCTTCCGCGCTGAGCTGGAACGAGCCCGAGCTCTGCGCGATGCGCTCGACGAAGAGCTGAGCCGCGGGGTAGGCGAGAACCTCGGCGACATCGAGGCCCTCGCGCTCCGGCGGACAATCCAGCGGGAACAGACGAAAGATCCGCTCGCCGTCGCTCCGGAACGACTCGCGGCTGGTTGCGAGAACGCGAAGCTGCGGCGCTTCGCGAACGATGCGCTCCACGAGTGGAGCCAGCGTATCCAGCACATGCTCGCAACTGTCGAAGATCAGCAGGGTCGGTCCGGTCCTCAGGAATGTCAGGATGGCCGGCGTCGGGTCCTCCGAGTTCACGGTCAGCCCGAGGACCGAGGCGATGGTGGTTGTGACATGACTGGCGTCCCGCAGCGGACCGAAGTCGACGAAGAAGACGCGTCCGCCGAAATCCGCCGAGCGGCGATGCCCGACCGTGACGGCGACGGAAGTCTTGCCGATGCCGCCCGGGCCGACCACTGTCATGAAGCGATGCAGGGTCAATCCGTTCGAAATCTTCTCGATGACCTCCTCTCGCCCGATCATCTTTGCGAGCTGAGCAGGCAGGGAGCGAGGAGCGGTGATTTCGGCTGCAACTGAGGTTGAGGTGACCGGCGGAGCTGCTTGAACGAACGGCGCGACAAAGCAATAGCCGCGGCCGGGCACGTTGAGGACATAACGAGTCGACTTGCCGGTATCGCCGAGCGCCTTGCGCAGCGCTGCGACATGGAAGCGCAGACTGCCCTCGTCGACATTCACGTCGGCCCAGATGCGCTTGACCAGCTCCCTCTTGTCGATGACTTCACCGGGGCGCTCGGCAAGCAAGATCAGAATATCGAGCGCGCGGCCGCCGATGTGAAGCGGCTCCCCCTCCTTCTCCAGGAGCCGGGACTTTGGGAACAGCCGAAATGGCCCGAATGAAATATGCGAGTCGTGATTGCTATGAGCCTGCACGTGCCATTGCCCCCTCCACGGGAGTCAAAAGGTATTTTGTTGTGGTCTAGCAGAACGACGCGTCCAGTAAACTGGCCGAAAGCAGCATGGCAGACAGCCCGGCGCAGATGGCTTGGGTTTGCTTCGGCCCGCCAAAATAATGCCTTTGAAAGAAGGGTTTAGGTTGGCATGCCAAGATGAGGGACTGGACCCGCGCTTGCATGGGACCATTGCGGCCGGTGGCGATCCCGGCTCTTCCATCCCGTAAATTCGGCGCAGTGCCGCTCACGCATCGACGCGCGACATCTGGCGCTGCTCCGCCGTGACGATCCGCGACGACAGCGTGACGAGGCCCATCAATGCGGCCAGCAGCCAGAACGCCATTGGCAATCCGCCAAGACCTGCGACGAAGCCCACGCCGGCAGGGCCGATCAGAACCCCCGCGTACCCCGCGGTCGTGATCGCCGCGACCGCAAGCCCGGTAGGCATCACCGTTTGCCGCGCCGCCCGGCGGAACAGCACCGGCACGAGGTTTGACGCGCCGAGCCCGATCAGCAGGAATCCGCCGATGGCGACCGCTGCGATAGGCGCCGTGAGCAGGACCACAAAACCCGCGATCGCCATGAGGCTGCCCCAGAGCAACGTCGCGCGGTCCCCGATGCGCGCAACGACCGCGTCGCCGCCGAGCCGGCCTATTGTCATCGCGATGGAGAACACGATGTAGCCGGCTCCGCCTTGCGCCTCGGTGACGAGCCCCGCGCCGATGACGAGGAGCGCGCTCCAATCGAGCATTGCGCCTTCGACGAGGAAGGTGATGGCGCCGAGCAGCGCAAGCAGCAGCACCGATCCGTGCGGCAGCACGAACAACGGGCCCTCCTGCATCTGCACCGAGCGAAGCAGGCGTGGCCAGGTGAAAAACATCGCGATCAGCATCAGGACGGAGCAGATCAGCGTGCAGGCGAGCGCGCCGATTTGCAGCGAGAGCAGCACCGTCACCAGAGCGGATCCGGCGAAGCCGCCGATGCTGAACAGGGCGTGGAAGCCGGACATCAGCGGGCGTCCCGCGGCGCGCTCCACCTCCACGGCGTGAATGTTCATGGCGACGTCGATCGAGCCGAGCGCGGCGCCGAACGCAAAGAGGGCCAGCGCCAGAGACATGGGCGAGCTTGCGATCGCGAGCAGCGGCAGGACCAGCGCGAGCATGAACCCGCTTGCGACGATGATCGGTCTGCTGCCGTAGCGCGCGCTGAGAACGCCGGTCAGCAGCATCGCGACGACCGAGCCGATGCCGAGGCTGAGCAGGAGCAGCCCGAGGACCCCGTCATCGACGCCGAGCCGCGCCTTCGCGAACGGCACCAGCGGCGCCCAGCACGCGATGCCGAAGCCCGCGACGAAGAAGGCAAGTCTGGTCGCAAGGCGGGTCGCCGGCCGGTCGGCTGAAGACATGAGAACTCCCGGGGAAGCAGGCAGGGGGTGGGGTGCCCCAGGAGCACCAGAATTGCCGCGCCTTTGTGTCAGAGGCCTGCCCGAATAGTCACGGCTGGCCCGCGAAAACATGCGAGCAACCCCAGAGCTCCGTTGGGAGCGCTCAAGGTTCTCCGACGATGCAGGGCGAGGCCGAGACCAAGCATCCGCCCGGCGTTCGACGAACCGTTGCTTGATGTAGACAGATGTTGGCCGATGCCGGCCCACGGCCTGTCGGGCAAAACACCCGATCATTTCCATACGTGTCGGCGTCAAGCCCTTTTTGCGAAAATATTCCGCTTTACCGAAATTCGGATTTGTCGTATGTGTCGCCCATCCCGGCTCATCCTTGAGGGGCGATCGTGTGGTCGTCATTGTCGCGAGCCGGGCTTGCGGTGGACGCGGCAGCGTCGTGCACGAGAGGTGAAGGGCTGGGCGGATTGCTCTCCGTGAGCCCGAAGCTGCGTGCGGACGAGCGGCGCTGTCAGGTTCGTCGTGCCAGCATTTCGGCGGCAAAGTGCACAACGCCGTCGAACCCTGTGGCGCCAACGAACCGCGCGTACGGCAAAACCGTGTGGTCCTGGCCGTCGTTGCTACGGTCAAGCTCTTGCGGAGGCGGCAGTCGCGTCAACCGGCGCGGCGCCGGTGGATTTCGCAGGGGTGAGGGAGGCCAGAACGAACTCGGCTCCCGGGAGAGCACGGCATAAGCCGTCCGACCACCGCGCAGGGAAGGCCGTGTGTTGGGCTTCACCTGTATGCTGCTGTGCGGTTTTCTGCGTGTGCTCTATGCGCAGCAGACCGCGGGTGCGAGCCGGCACCCGGCCTTCCCTGCGCCCTCTTGGCTCAAGAGGGTGGAACGACGAAGCAAAGCTCGGGCGAGTTCAGCCGCGAGGATGCGAAGGCATGTCCGCAACCCCACACTCGGTGTCATCGCCCGCGTAGGCGGGCGATCCAGTACTCCGAGACGGTCGTGACTGAATCGAGAGGCCGCGGCGTACTGGACTCCCCGCCCGCCTACGCTGAAGCTTCGGCGCCCCTAGGCCTCAACCGCGGCGAAGCCCTGGCGTAGCCGGGTCGCGGGGAATGACAACGTCACTTGGAGGACGCGCCATCGCGTCATACTCCGTCATTGCGAGCGCAGCGAAGCAATCCAGAATCCCACCGCGGAGAGACTCTGGATTGCTTCGCTGTGCCGCGCGATCGACTGCCGCAGGTCGGCAGCCGCATCTCGCTCTAGCCGCCGAGGATCCGCCGGCAGGCGTCGACGAACACCTCTGCGCCGGTGACGATATCGGCGTCGGCGGTGTTCTCGGTCCAGTGATGGCTGATGCCGCCGATCGAAGGCACGAACAGCATGCCCGCGGGCATGACGGTCGCGAGCATCTGCGCGTCATGCCCGGCGCCGCTGGGCATGCGGAGGGACCGGCCGCCGGCCAGGGCCCTGCTCGCGGCCTCGATTGCGTCCTGGAAGCCGGAATTCATCATGGCGGGCGCACCAGTGCGCAATTTCTCGACGGTGACGGTGCAGGGACCGTTCGCACTGGCCTCCTCCGCCATGGTCCAGAGCAACTGCTCCAGCCGCGCGATCACGGCCGGATCGTCGTCGCGGATCTGGAACAGCATCTCTGCGCCACCCGGAATGATGCTCGGCGCACCCGGATCGAGCGTGATGCGCCCGGTGGTCCAGACCGTACGCGGGCCACAGGCAGACGGAAAGCGTTCGTCGATCGCAACGCAGAATTTTGCCAGCGCGAGGCCAGCATCCTTCCGCGCCGCCATGCGCGTGGTGCCGGCGTGGTTCTGCTCGCCAGAAAAATTGATCTGGTACTGCCAGATGCCGACGATGGAGGTCACGACGCCGATCGCGAGGCCGCCGCTTTCGAGCGTATCGCCTTGCTCGATATGCGCCTCCAGAAAGCCAACGTGCCGCCCCGGCTCGACGGTGATGCGCGGGCGTCCGGCGAGACCCATGTCGGCAAGCGCATCGCGCATGGTGCGGCCGCTGGTGCGGTCGCGCGCAGCGTCGATGTCGGCCTCTGTCACCTGTCCGACATAGGAGCGCGAGCCGAGGAAATGGCCGAAATGTCCCTCCTCGTCGCACCAGGCGGCGACTTCGACCGCGCCGCTGAGCGAGGGATCGGAATTGAGCACGCGCGCGGCCTCGAGCGCGTAGACGACGCCGAGCGGGCCATCGAGCCAGCCGGCGTAGTTCTGGCTTTCCAGGTGCGAGCCCGCCAGCAGCTTCGCCCCGGGCTTCGTACTGGTGCCGAACACATTGCCGATGCCGTCGATCGTCGCGGAGAGGTTGGCCTCGGGCAGCTTCTGAACGAGCCACTCCAGCGAAAGCTTGTGCGGCTCGGAGAAGGTCGGCTTGTGCACGCCGGTCTTGTAGGCACCCACGGCGCGTAGCGCATGGAGGTCGGCGAGGACGCGAATTCCGTCGGCGCGCTGCGGGGTGTCAGGCATGTTCGGCAACCTTCAGCGCCTCGGTGCGGATCTCCTCGACCAGTCGCTCCTTGAGCTGGACGAATTCCGGCGTGGTCTTGACCTTGTAGGAGCGGGGATGCGGCAGGTCCACATGGATCTCGGCCTTGATGCGGCCGGGACGCGCGCTCATCACGATGACGCGGCTGCCGAGGAAGATCGCTTCCTCGATGTCGTGGGTCACGAACAGCACCGTTTTCTGGTCGCGCTCCCAGATCCCGAGCAGCATTTCCTGCATCAAGGCGCGGGTCTGGTTGTCCAGTGCGCCGAAGGGCTCGTCGAGCAAGAGGATCTTCGGATCATTGGCGAGCGCACGCGCGATCGCCGTACGTTGCTGCATGCCGCCGGAGAGCTGCTTTGGCCAATGGTTTTCGAAGCCGGACAATCCGACCTGGCGGATGAAGGCGTCCGCGATCTTGTTCCGCTCGTCCTGCGCCACGCCGCGCTCGCGCAGGCCGAAGGCGATGTTCTCGCGCACCGTCAGCCACGGGAACAGCGTATAGGACTGGAACACCATGCCGCGATCGGCGCCCGGGCCGGTCACCTCGCGCCCGTCGAGCGTGACGCGCCCGCTGGTCGGACGGTCGAGGCCGGCGACGATGCGGAGCAGCGTGGACTTGCCGCAGCCGGAGGGACCGAGGATGGTGACGAAGTCGTTGTTGCCGATGACGAGGTCGGTCGGCTCAAGCGCCCGGGTCGGCGCGTTGCCGTGGCGCGCGGGGAAGGTGCGCGAGACTTGTTCGATCTTGAGCGTCGTCATGCGAGCTTCCAGGGAAACAGCCAGGCGTTGAACGCCTTGAACAGGAAGTCCGAGATCAGGCCGATCAATCCGATCACGATGATGCCGAAGATGATCTGGCCGGTGTTGAGCAGCGCCTGGCTGTCGGTGATCATGTGGCCGATGCCGGAGGACGATCCGATCAGCTCGGCGACGATGACGTAGGTCCAGGCCCAGCCAAGCACCAGCCGCAGGATCTCGGCGATCTCGGGCGCCGAGGAAGGCAGCAGCACCCGGCGGATGATGCCGCGGTCGCCGGCGCCCAGCGTATAGGCGGCCTCGACCAGATCGCGCCGCGTGGCGCCGACGGTCACCGCAACCATCAGGATGACCTGGAATACCGAGCCGATGAAGATGACGAGCAGCTTTTGCAGCTCGCCGATGCCGGCCCACAGGATCAGAAGCGGGATGAAGGCGGAAGCGGGCAGATAGCGTGCGAAGGAGACGAACGGTTCGAGGAACGCCTCGACCGGCTTGTAGGCTCCCATCAGCACGCCGAGCGGCACCGCGATGATTGCGGCGAGCGCAAAGCCGCCGACGACGCGCCAGATCGTCATGCCGATGTCGAACGCGAATCCCTGCTTGGTCAGCAGGTCGAAGCCTTCCTGCACCATGGTCAGCGGGTTGGCGAGAAAGGTCTTCGACACATGACCGCCGAGCGTCGCCCAGGACCAGAGGGCGACGAACAGCACGAAGAACGCGAGGCCGTAGGCCACGCGCTGCCTTGATGTAACAGGGTCCAGGGGACGCATCAAACTGTCTATCCGAATAGTCGATCACGAGCCGGCTCCGCCTCGTGGTGGAACCGGCGGTTTGCAGAAGCTTACTTGATGAAGCTCGCGTCGTAGAGGTCCTCGACCTTCGGCGCGGCCTTGATGATGCCGATCTCGAGCAGGAGGTCGGCGGCCTCCTTGTTGAAGGTCAGGAAGTCGCCGGCGAAGAATTTCTGGTTCGCGGCCTTGTCCTGCCAGCGCAGATATTTCGCCGAGTTGCCGAACTGCTCGCCGGTCTGCTTCACGTCGGCGCCCATGACCTCGTAGGCCTTGGCCTGATCCTTGGCGATCATCTCGAGCGCCTCGAAATAGCTGTCGGCGAGCGCCTTGGCAGCCTTGGGATTCTCCGTCAGGAACTTCGGCGTGCAGCCGAAGGTGTCCATGACCATCGGGTAGTCGAGCGTGGTGGCGATGATCTTGCCCTTGTCGGGCGCGGCACGTACGGTCGACAGGTATGGCTCATAGGTCATCGCGGCGTCGTTCTGGCCGGAGACGAAAGCCTGCGCGGCCGCGGCCGGCTCGAGGTTCACGACGGTGACGTCCTTCACCGCAAGCCCGTTCTTCTTGAGCATCCAGGCCAACGCGAAATAGGGCGAGGTGCCGGGCGCGGAGGCGGCGACGGTCTTGCCCTTCAGGTCCTTGATCGCGGCGACGTCGTTGCGTACGGCCATGCCGTCGGCACCATAGCTCTTGTCGAGCTGGAAGATCTGCTTGGTGGCAACACCGTTGGCATTCCAGGAGATCCAGGTCTCGACCGTGGTCGCGGCGCACTGGATGTCGCCGGAAGCGATCGCGAGATGGCGGTCCTTTTGCGGGATCTTCTTGATCGTGACGTCGAGGCCGTTCTTCTTGAAGATGCCCGCCTCCTTCGCCAATGTCAGCGGTGCGAAGCCGGTCCATCCGGAGATGCCGACGCCGACCTTGACGTCGTCGGCGAGCGCGGGAGTGGCGGCCGCGAGAGCAATGATTGTCGCAAATAGCTTTGAATTACGCATGATTGTCGTCCTCTTACCGATCGATGGATTGACGTCCTGTTGATCACTGTCGGTCCATCTGGACCGTTGCCCGAAGCGTTGCACGATTTGTGCCGACATATCCTCTCAGCCTCCCTTGAATCGGGCGACAAGGCGGTGAGAGTCACCGGGATAGAGCAGGCGCACCGCGGTGATGGTGCGCGCGCTGCGCCAGGTGTAGCGGTCGATCACGAGGCAGGGCGCGCCGACGGCGATGTCGAGCGCCTCCGCGGTGCGATCGTCCGCAACGATAGCGCTGATCGTGTGCTCGGCTTCGGTCCATGGGACATGGTGAAGCAGCCACGAGCCAGGTGGCTCGCGCGAGAAGTCCGCGGTCGCGGCATCCGGCACGGACGACAGGTCGATCAGCCTGTCCTCGGCGGCAAAGGGCACGTTGTCGGCGCTGTGGCGGCAGGTGATCGCGACCACCTTGCCCGCCTTTTTGACGCCGAGGCGATCGCGGTCGGCAGCGGTCGCCGCGCGCAGCTTGCGGCCGATCAGCTCGTAGCCGTAAGCGCGGCCGAGGGCGGTGATCTCGGCGCGAATGTCGGCAATCTTGAGCACCGCCGATTGATGCTGCGGCCGGCGCACGAACGAGCCGGCACGGCGGCGCCGCTCGATTAGGTCGGCCTGTGCCAGCTCCGACAGCGCCTTGTTCACGGTCATGCGCGAGCAGCCGTAGCGAGCGACCAGCTCATGCTCGAACGGAATGCGATGGCCCGGCGGCCACTCGCCGGTCAGGATGCGCTTCTCGATGTCGGCACGGATGCGCTTGTAGAGGGTCGGCTTGTCGGCTGCGTCAGTGGCAAGGCTCATGCGACGAGCCTCCGCACCGATGCATTGAAGCGCTCGCGCGCTAACTGACGCAGCCTGTGCCGACCGCCTTCGACGACCTTGGCGCCGCCGGCCCAGACGCAATCGATCGCACCGCTGCCGGCCGCAAAGATCCAGCCATCGATAGCCGCATCCCCCTGACGTCCGGCCAGCGATGGATGCGCAGTGTCGAGGGTGACGATATCGGCGCGCGCACCGGGCGTGAGGCCGACTGTCGATTGCGCCAGGGCCTGTGCTCCGCCCGCGAGCGCATGATCGAACAGCGTGCGTCCCGTCGAATAGCCCGCGCCACTGGAGAGCACGTTGCGCTGGCGATGCTTGAGGCGCTGGCCATATTCGAGCTGACGGAGCTCGTCCGCGACGCCGATCAGCACGTTGGAATCAGTGCCCACACCGAACGCACCGCCGGCGGCAAGAAATTCGCGCGCCGGGAAGATGCCATCGCCGAGGCTCGCCTCGGTGACAGGACAGAGGCCGGCGACTGCACCCGTCCTGGCAAAGGCGCTGACCTCTCCGTCAGTCGTATGCGTTGCGTGAATGAGGCACCAGCGTTGATCGATCGGCGCGTGCTCCAGCAGCCATTGCACCGGGCGCTGTCCCGACCAGGCGAGGCAATCCTCGACCTCCTTGACCTGCTCGGCAGCATGGATGTGCACCGGTCCGCCTTCGGCCAGCGGAATGATCGCCGTGAGCTCGTTCGGCGTCACCGCGCGCAGGCTGTGCGGCGCGATGCCGATGTTGGCGCCAGGCAATGCGCTGATCGCCTTGCGCGAAGCAGCCATCAATGCGGCGAACTGATTAACTGAGCAGATGAAGCGACGTTGGCCGGCATGCGGTGCTGCTCCTCCAAACGAGCCATGCGCATAGAAACTCGGCAGCAGCGTGAGGGCGATGCCTGATGCTTCAGCAGCCAGCGCAATGCGCGAGGCCATTTCGGCAGGATCCGCATAGGGCGAGCCGTCGCGATCATGATGCAAGTAATGAAATTCGCCAACGCGGGTGAAGCCCTGCTCGAGCATCTCGACATAGAGCAGCGTCGCAACAGCCGCGACGTCGTCCGGCGTCATGGCCAGCGCAAAGCGATACATCGTGTCGCGCCACGTCCAGAACGTGTCGGTGCTGTCTCCGCGCAGCTCCGCAAGTCCCGCCATGCCGCGTTGGAAGGCGTGGCTGTGCAGGCTCGCCAATCCCGGCAGCGCGATTGCGTGGCGTTCATCGCCGGCAACGGGCGCGACATTCGGCGTCACCTCGGCGATCGCGCCGGCGGTGATCACCACCTGCACGTCATTGGCCCAGCCCGAGGGCAGGAGCGCGGAGGCGAAATGCAGTCGTGTCATGTTTCCATGCCGGCTGGACAGAACTTCCGCACGATTATATGTCTAGACATATAAGTCAAGCATCCCACGAGGGGGCCGTTGCATGGCAGAGCGCTTCGACCGGATTTGGCACAATGCCCGGCTCGCTACGCTACGGGCCGACCGCCGCGATCTCGGCGAGATCGAACAGGGCGTGATCGCCGCGCGTGGCGGCCGCATCGTCTATGCCGGCGCGCAGGCCGATTTTCCGGCGGATGCCGATGCCGCCGAACGGATCGACTGCGGAGGACGCTGGATCACGCCCGGCCTTGTCGACTGCCACACCCACCTCGTCTACGGCGGTGACCGCGCGCACGAATTCGAGTTGCGCCTGAAGGGCGCGAGCTATGAGGAGATCGCGCGTGCCGGTGGCGGCATCGTGTCGACGGTGGCCGCGACGCGCAAGGCGAGCGAGGCCGATCTTGTCGCAAGTGCGCTGCCGCGGCTCGATGCGTTGATCGGCGAGGGCGCAACCACGATCGAGATCAAGTCGGGCTACGGCCTCGACACTGCGACCGAGATGCGGCAGCTCGCAGCTGCACGTAGCCTCGAAGGCCGGCGACCGGTTGTGATCCGCACGTCCTTTCTCGGCGCACATGCGCTGCCGGTGGAGGCTGATGGCGACAAGGACCGTTACATCGATCTCGTCTGCAAGGAGATGTTGCCGGCGATTGCAAAGGCAGGCCTCGCCGATGCCGTTGACGCCTTCATGGAAGGCATCGCGTTCTCGGCTGCGCAAACTGCACGGGTGTTCGAGACGGCGAGGGAACTCGGCCTGCCGGTCAAGCTGCATGCCGATCAGCTCTCGAACCTCGGCGGTGCTGCGCTCGCCGCGAAATTCTCGGCGCTGTCGGTCGATCATCTGGAGCACACCGACGAGGCCGGCGCCGCCGCAATGGCGAAGGCCGGGACGGTAGCGGTGCTGCTGCCCGGCGCCTTCTACTTCATTCGCGAGACGCAGAAGCCGCCGGTCGAGGCGTTCCGCACGCATGGGGTTGCTATGGCGCTCGCGACCGACTGCAATCCCGGCAGCTCGCCACTGACCTCGCTTCTGCTCACGATGAATATGGGCGCGACACTGTTCCGGATGAATGTGGCCGAATGCATCGCAGGCGTCACCCGTGAGGGTGCTCGTGCGCTCGGCATCCTCAGCGACACCGGAACGCTGGAGGCCGGCAAATGGTGCGATCTCGCGATCTGGGACATCGAGCGGCCCGCCGAGCTGGTCTACCGTATCGGCTTCAATCCGCTGCACCGCCGGGTGTGGAGGGGACAATGACGGACGAGGGCGCAGCGATCGTCGTCAAGTCCGGAACGGTCAGCCTCGATGATCTCGCATGCGTGCTCCATGGTGCGCCCGTCGTGCTCGATCCCTCGTTCTGGCCGCGCATCGAAGCGGCGGCGGACATCGTCGCAAGAGCTGCGCGCGCAGATGTCCCCGTCTACGGCATCAACACCGGCTTCGGGAAGCTGGCGTCGAAGCGTATTCCGCCCGATCAGACCGCGCTGCTCCAGCGCAACCTGATCGTTTCACATTGCTGCGGCGTCGGCGCGGCGACGCCAGAGTCGATCGTCCGCCTGATGATGGCGCTGAAGATCATCTCGCTCGGCCGTGGCGCCTCCGGCGTGCGCCGCGAGTTGATCGAGCAGCTGCAGGACATGCTGGCACGGGGTGTCTATCCGCTGGTACCACAGCAGGGCTCCGTGGGCGCCTCCGGCGATCTCGCGCCGCTCGCGCATATGACCTCGGTGATGATCGGCGAAGGGCAGGCGATCGTTGACGGAAAAACCGTGTCCGGCGCTGAAGCGCTGGCAGCTGCCGGCCTTGCGCCGCTGACGCTCGGCCCCAAGGAGGGGTTGGCGCTGATCAACGGCACGCAATTTTCGACCGCCTACGCCGTATCAGGCGTGCTGCGTGCGTTCCGCCTGGCGCGGGCCGCCCTCGTCACCGGCGCATTGTCGGTGGACGCGGCGATGGCCTCGACCGCGCCGTTCCGGCCCGAGATCCAGGCGCTGCGCGGCCATGCCGGGCAGATCGCCGCGGCGGCGACGCTAACCGCGCTGCTCGATGGCAGCGACATCCGCCTCTCGCATCTCGAAGGCGACGAGCGTGTGCAGGATCCCTATTGCCTGCGCTGCCAGCCACAGGTCGCGGGCGCCGCGCTCGACCTGATCACGCAGGCCGCGCGCACGCTGATCGTCGAGGCCAATGCCGTCACCGACAATCCGCTGGTGCTGGTCGAAACCGGGGAGATCGTCTCCGGCGGTAATTTCCATGCCGAGCCGGTGGCCTTTGCCGCGGACGCGATCGCGCTGGCGCTGTCGGAGATCGGCGCGATCAGCGAGCGGCGCATTGCGACATTGGTCGATCCCGCGCTGAATTTCGGCCTGCCGCCTTTCCTCACGCCCGATCCCGGCATCAATTCCGGCTTCATGATCGCCGAGGTGACGGCCGCCGCGCTCTATGCCGAGAACAAGCAGCGCGCGCTCGCGTGCTCGATCGACTCGACACCGACCAGTGCCAATCAGGAAGATCACGTCTCGATGGCGGCGCACGCCGCGCGGCGGCTGTCCGACATGGCCGACAATCTCGCCGCCATTCTCGGCATCGAGCTCCTGGTCGCCGCGCAAGGCATCACGCTGCGCGCGCCGCATGCGACCAGCAGGCCACTTGCTGCCGTCATCGCCGCATTGCGCGAGCAGGTGCCGGCACTCGGTGCCGACCGCTATATGGCCGGCGATCTCGCCAAGGCGGCTGCGTTGATCGAGGCCGACACGCTGACGGGCGTCGCGACGGCCGCGCTTTCATCCGATCCATTTCCGAGACTTAGCTGAAGAGGTCCGCATGAACCGCCGACTGGACAACGACCGCACCATCCGCGCGCCCCGCGGCAGCGACATCAGCGCCAAGAGCTGGTTGACGGAAGCGCCCTTGCGCATGCTGATGAACAATCTCGATCCTGATGTCGCGGAACGCCCGAGCGAGCTCGTCGTCTATGGCGGCATCGGCCGCGCCGCGCGTGACTGGGAGAGCTTCGACCGGATCGTTGCGGCCTTGCGCAAGCTCGAAGCCGACCAGACGCTGCTGGTTCAGTCCGGCAAGCCGGTCGGCGTGTTCCGCACCCATGCGGACGCGCCGCGCGTGCTGATCGCGAACTCCAACATCGTGCCGCACTGGGCGACGCTCGATCATTTCAACGAGCTCGATCGGAAGGGCCTGATGATGTACGGCCAGATGACGGCCGGCTCCTGGATCTATATCGGCAGCCAGGGCATCGTGCAGGGCACCTACGAGACCTTTGTCGAGGTCGGTCGGCGCCACTATGGCGGCAGCCTGGCCGGCAAATGGATCCTCACCGCCGGCCTTGGCGGCATGGGCGGCGCGCAGCCGCTGGCCGCGACCATGGCCGGCGCTTCGATGCTTGCGATCGAATGCCAGCCCAGCCGCATCGAGATGCGCCTGCGCACCGGCTATCTCGATCGGCAGGCCGCAACGCTCGACGAGGCGCTCGCGATCATGGCGGAGGCCGCGAAGTCGAAGAAGGCGGTCTCGGTCGGCCTGCTCGGCAATGCCGCCGAGATCTTCCCGGAACTGGTTCGCCGTGGTGTCAAGCCCGACATCGTCACCGACCAGACCAGCGCGCATGATCCGATCAACGGATACTTGCCGAAGGGCTGGACGCTGGCCGATTGGGAGGCGAAACGCGCTTCCGATCCGAAGGCAGTCGAGCGCGCGTCGAAAACCTCGATGGTCGACCATGTCCAGGCCATGCTGGATTTCCACGCGCAGGGCATTCCGACGCTCGACTACGGCAACAACATCCGCCAGATGGCGCAGGACATGGGCCTGAAGAATGCCTTCGATTTCCCTGGCTTCGTCCCTGCCTATATCCGCCCCTTGTTCTGCCGCGGCATCGGGCCGTTCCGCTGGGCTGCGCTCTCGGGCGATCCCGAGGACATCTTCAAGACCGATGCCAAGGTGAAAGAGCTGATGCCCGACGACAGGCATCTGCACAATTGGCTCGACATGGCCAAGGAACGCATCAAGTTCCAGGGCCTGCCGGCGCGGATCTGCTGGGTCGGCCTCGGTGATCGCCATCGCCTGGGCCTCGCCTTCAACGAGATGGTGGCGCGGGGCGAACTGAAAGCCCCCATCGTGATCGGCCGCGATCATCTCGACAGCGGTTCGGTCGCCAGCCCCAACCGCGAGACCGAGGCGATGAAGGACGGCTCGGACGCTGTGTCCGACTGGCCCTTGCTCAATGCGCTGCTCAATTGCGCCAGCGGCGCGACCTGGGTGTCGCTGCATCATGGCGGCGGCGTTGGCATCGGCTATTCCCAGCACGCGGGCATGGTGATCGTCGCCGACGGCACGCCGGAAGCTGCCAGGCGCATCGAGCGCGTGCTGTGGAACGACCCGGCCAGCGGCGTCATGCGCCACGCCGACGCGGGCTACGAGATCGCGATCGACTGCGCCCATGACAAGGGGCTGGATCTGCCGAGCTTGGCAAAATAGCTGCAGCTCTACCTCTCCCCTCTGGGCAGGGGCGAGGTCAAACGCCGAGCCGGGGCGTACTGCTTACCAGTTTTGGCATCGTCGTCTTCGCGCCGTCCATGAAAGTCTGGACGGCGTCGCGGACGATGGCGCCGAGATCGGGCGGGATCGGCGTTGCGTAAATGAACTTGCGGATCGCGAGATAGAAGATGCGGCCGTGCAAGCCCCAGAACAGCTCGGTCTCGCGTTCACTCAATGCGTGAGCTTTTGCATCGGGCAACTTCAGCTCATGACGCAGCTCGGCGGCCGCGGGCTCGATGATCTCGCGCCTGACGATGTCGAGATAGCGGCTGGTGATGCCGAACGACTTCATGCCGGAGAACACGAAGATCCTCACCCAATTGTACTCGAACACGCGTTCGACATAGTCGAGATAGAAGCGGGTGAGCCGCGCCTCCAGTGGCAAGGCCCGGTCGCGGATCATCGGTCCCCAATCGGGCGACCAGCGGCTGAGATAGACTTCCTGGTAGACCCGCTCGATCAGCGCCTCCTTGCTGGGGAAGTGGCGGTAGATCGCCGAATGCGTAATGCCCATGCGCTTGGCGAGCTCGCGGGTCTGGCCCTCGAAGCCGCGCTCCGCAAAGAACCGGATCGCCTCGTCCACGATCGCGCGCTCCCGATCCGCCGCGCGCATATTGCGGCGCTTTGGCGCGGACTTGCCTGTCTCGGTCCGCTTTCGGACCAGTCGTTTCGGCGTTTTCTGCGCTTTTCGGGCCATTTCGTCGCTGAATCATACGTCTTGGTGCCTTCATAGCCCAAGGCGCATTTGTGACCAAATGGTCATTTCCTGTTGACCGCCTCCCGGCGGCGTGTCAGGATTTTGAGACCAGATGGTTACAAATCTGGCATCCCGGCTGATGAGCCGATGGATTTCGAGGAAACGGCAGTGAAGGCGAGGGCTTTCAGCTATTTTCGTGCTGCGACGATCGACCAGGCGCTGGACGCTCATGCGCGCGCCGGGGATGACGCACGTTTCATCGCCGGCGGCCAGAGCCTCGTGCCGGCGCTGTCACTGCGGCTCCAGGCGCCGCGGCTGCTGATCGACATCACGCACATTGCCGAGCTGCGCGGCATCAGGCGCGAGGGCGCCTATTTGCGCATCGGCGCACTGACGCGCCACTGCGAGATGCTGAGCGAGCCGCTGATCGCGGAGTTCGCGCCGCTGCTGCATGCCGCGGCGCCCTTCGTCGCCCATCCCGCGATCCGCAACCGCGGCACGTTCGGCGGCAGCGTCGCGCTGGCAGATCCGGCTTCCGAATTTCCCGCGATGACCTTGGCGCTGGACGCCGAGATTGAGATCGCCAGTCCCTCGGGCAGCCGGCGCGTGAAGGCCGATGAGTTCTTCATCGACCTGTTCGAGACGGCATTGCAGCCCGGCGAGCTGATCACGGCCATCTACGTTCCGCTGTTCAAGGCCGATCAGCGCTTTGCGTTCGACGAACTGGCGCGGCGGCGCGGGGATTATGCGCTGGTCGGTTGCGGCATGCTCGCGACTTTCACGAGTAATCGGATCGACGACATCCGCATCTCCTTCTTCTCCGTCGGCAATAGGCCGACGCGGGTGAAAGGCGCTGAGGCAACTCTGATCGGCTTCGGCCTCGATGCGGAACATATCGCTGCCGCGCAGGCGGCGCTCGAGGGTGATCTCGCGCCGCCCGAGAACGACGAGGTGCCGCCGGCGATGCGCCTGCACCTCGCCCGCGTGTTGCTTGGCCGCCTGCTTGGACGTCTCGGTGAGGGCGCATGAGAGGCTTTGACGAAACCCTGCTGGACGAGGCCGATGAGACTGTGCGGGTCCGCTTCGTCGTAAACGGCCGCAAGGTCGCCTGCGAGGTTGCGCCCCGCGAGACGCTGGTTGATTGCCTGCGCGACAAGCTCGAGCTGACGGGCACGCATGCCGGTTGCGAGATGGGCGCCTGCGGCGCCTGCCTGGTGCAGATCGACGGCCGGGCCGTGCACTCCTGCCTGATGTTCGCGGTGCAGGCCGACGGCGCCAGGATCGATACGATCGAGGGTCTCACCGAGAGCGGGGCGATCGCCGACCTCCAGGCCGAATTCCATCGCCGCAACGCGCTGCAATGCGGCTTCTGCACGCCGGGTATGCTGGTCAACGCCTGCGAGCTGCTCTCGCAGATTGCCCAACCGAGCCGCGACCAGATCCGCGACGCGCTGTCGGGCAATTATTGCCGCTGCACCGGCTATGAAGCCATCGTCGACGCCATCGACGCTGTCGCCAAAGCACGCAGTGCCGGAGGCGAGAGATGA
This sequence comes from Bradyrhizobium sp. CCBAU 25338, assembly GCF_028128965.1. Lineage (NCBI taxonomy): Bacteria > Pseudomonadati > Pseudomonadota > Alphaproteobacteria > Hyphomicrobiales > Nitrobacteraceae > Bradyrhizobium > Bradyrhizobium sp. CCBAU 25338. Next base: position 849,040 of record NZ_LFKY01000043.1, on the reverse strand, counting down.
CTGCGCCGCTGACCTCGCTCGACCGCCCGAACTCCTACATCGGCCGCTCCCTGCCCCGGCCGAATGCCAAGCGCCTGCTCGCCGGGCGCGGGCGCTATGTCAGCGACCTCCGTCTGCCGCGCATGCTCTATGCTGCGTTCCTGCGCAGTCCGCATGCCCACGCCAAGATCATCTCGATCAAGACCGACGAGGCGCGCGCGCTGGAAGGCGTGCATCTCGTCGCGACGGGTGCGGATCTCGCAAAGATCTGCACGCCCTGGACCGGCACGCTCGATCATTTCAAGGGCATGACCTCCGCGCCGCAATTGCCGCTGCCGCTGGATCGCGTGGTCTGGGCCGGACAGGCGGTGGTCGCCGTCGTCGCCGAGAACCGTGCGACCGCCGAGGATGCGCTGGAGCTGATCGAGGTCGACTATGAGGACCTTCCCCTTGTCGTCGACATCGACGCCGCACGTGAGGCCGGCAGCCCGCTGGTCAATCCCGGCAGCGCGAGCAATGTGTGCTTCCGCAGCCAGCTCGACAGCGGTGCCGTTGATGACGCCTTCGCGCATGCAGCCCATGTGGTGGAGGAGGAGTTTTCCTTCGGCCGCCATACCGCGGTGACGCTGGAGCCTCGTGCCATCGTTGCCGACTATGATCCCGCAGCCGGGATGCTCACCGTGCATCATGGCACCCAGACGCCCTACCAGTTCCAGGACCTCTATTCGCGCCACTATGGCATCCCGGAAGCCCGTGTTCGCGTGATCGCGACCGACATCGGCGGCTCCTTCGGAATGAAGCTGCATGTCTATCACGAGGACATGGCGGTGGTCGGCCTCTCGATCCTGCTCGGCCGTCCCGTGAAGTACGTCGCCGACCGCATTGAATCGTTCGTCTCCGACATCCACGCCCGCGACCACCGCTTGCGGGCCCGCATGGCGCTGGATGCCAAGGGCGAGATTCTCGCAATGGACGTGCTGGATCTGACCGCGATCGGCGCATTCTCGACCTATCCACGCACCAGCGTGGTCGAGGGCAACCAGGTGATCCGCCTGATCGGCGCGCCCTACCGCTTCAGGAATTACCGCGCCACGCTGGAGGTGATCTTCCAGAACAAGGTGCAGACCAGCCAATATCGCGCCGTCGGCCATCCCATCGCCTGCGCCGTCACCGAGCGAATGGTCGACATGGCGGCGGCGAAGCTCGGCCTCGATCCTTTCGCCATCCGCGCGCAGAACGTGATCGCCGATGACGCCTATCCGCAGACCTCGCCGACCGGTTACCGCTTCGAGGCGCTGTCGCATCAGGCATGCCTCAGGCGCCTGCACGAGATGATGGGCTACGACGGCTTGCGTGCCGACCAGGTGGAGTTGCGCAAGCGCGGCATCTACCGCGGCATCGGCATTGCCGCCTTTGTCGAGATCACCAACCCGAGCCCGGCATTCTATGGCGTCGGCGGCGCACGCATCTCCTCGCAGGACGGGGCGATCGTCAGCCTGACGCCGTCGGGCGAGGTGCGCTGCCTGATCTCGGTCACTGAGCAGGGGCAGGGCACCGAGGCGATCATCAGCCAGATCGTGGCCGATCAGCTCGGCCTTGCGCAGGAGCACGTCAAGGTCATCACCGGAGATACCGAGGTGACGCCGCATGGCGGCGCCACCTGGGCCTGCCGCGGCGCCGGCATCGGCGGCGAGACCGCGCTCCAGGCGGCGCGCGCGCTCAAGCGCAACATTCTGGAGATCGCCGCGCTCATCCTTCAGGAGCAGCCGTCGGCCCTCGACATCGTCAATGGCGATGTCGTGGACGCAGGCACGCGGAACCAGCGTATGCCGATCTCGGAGATCGCGCGCATCGCCTATTTCCGCTCCGATACGCTGCCGCCGGGTACGCAGGCGCAGCTCACCGTCAGCCATCATTTCGCCCCGCAAGGCTATCCCTTCGCCTTCACCAACGGCATTCAGGGCTGCTCGCTGGAGGTCGATGTCGACACTGGCTTCATCAAGCTTCTGAAGCATTTCATCGTCGAGGATTGCGGCCGGGTCATCAATCCGATGCTGGTGGACGAGCAGCTTCGCGGGGGCATCGTGCAGGGGCTGGGCGCGGCGCTGTTCGAGGAGTGCCGCTACAGCGACACCGGACAGCTCGTGAACGGCTCGCTCGCCGACTACCTCGTCCCGATGCCGATGGAGATGCCTGACATCGTCATCGCCCATGTCGAGACGCCGACCGCCGACACTGAGCTCGGTGCCAAGGGGGTTGGGGAGGCCGGCACCGCAGCGGCGTCCGCCTGCGTGCTTAACGCCGTCAACGATGCACTCGCGCCGTTCGGCGCCGCCGTCAATTCGATTCCGATCACGCCTGCAAGAGTCCTGAAAGCCCTGAAGCGTTTCTAGAAAAAAGACAGTTGGAGGAAATCATGCCCAAATCCGGTTCGACCCCGAAGATAACCCGCCGCACCGCGCTCGCCGGCCTCTCGGCCAGCGCGGCCCTGCTCGCCATGCCGCGGCTCGGCCGCGCCGCCGACGAGACGATCCGAATCGGCTTCCCGACGCCGCTGACCGGACCGTTCGCCGCCGAAGCGCGCGATCAGGTCAAATGTGCCGAGCTCGCGGTGAAGCTCGTCAATGACAAGGGCGGCATTGCCGGCCGCAAGGTCGAGCTGTTGGTCCGCGACGACAAGCTCAACGCCGGCGAGGCCGCGACCCGCACGCTCGAGCTGATCGAGAAGGACAAAGTCCATGCCGTGGTCGGCGCGCTCTCCAGCGCGGTACAACTGGCGGTCAACGAGGTCACCCGCGCTCGCGGCGTGATCTATGTCTCGATCAGTCAGTCCGACACCATCAACGAGGCCAAGGATTTCAGCAAATATACCTTCCATGAGGCGCTGAACCCCCACATGACGACGGCCGCCGTGGCACGGCAGACCCTGAAGAAGGGCATGAAGGTCGCCCATCTCGTGGCCGACTATGCCTATGGTCACGAGATGCTGCGCGGCTTCAAGCGCGCTCAGACCGCGATCGGTGCGGACAATGTCGGCGAAATCCTGCATCCGTTCGGCGCCGCCGACTATTCCACCTTCATGCCGCGCCTGATGTCGATGCGACCGGATGTGCTCTGCATCTCGAATTTCGGCCGTGACCAGGCCAACGCCATCAAGCAGGCCGTGGATTTCGGCGTCAAGCAGCAGATGAAGATCGTCGTGCCCGTCATCCTGCACAATCAGCGCCTCGCCGTCGGCCCCGACGTGTTCGAGGGCGTGGTCGGCGGTGCCAATTACTATTGGGGGCTGGAGACGCAGAGCAAGTCGGCGTCCGCGTTCAACGCAGCGTTCAAGGCCGCCAACGGCGGCGCGATTCCGACCGATTATGGCGCCTACGGGTATTCCGGCGTTGGATCGTTGCTGGCTGCCATGCAGGCCGCCGGCGGCACTGATACGGACAAGGTTGTCGATGCCCTGGAGAAGCTGCAGTACGATCTGACCAAGGGCCCGCAGCACTACCGCAAATGCGACCATCAGTCGGTTCAGTCGGTGCTGGTGCTGGAGTCCAAGAAGAAGTCGGCCATGGCAAATGAGAACGATCTGTTCGCGATCCTGGCCAACGACGCGGGGGCCGACGACATGCTGCGCAGCTGCAGCGAGCTCGGCCACGCGACCTGAAGCCTGTCACGATGGACCTGTCGCTGATCATCATGCAGCTTCTCTCCGGGATCGCCCTTGGGGCGGTCCTGGTGATCACTGCGCTTGGGCTGACGATCGTGTTCGGCATGCTCGGGGTGGTGAATTTCGCCCACGGCGCGCTGTTCATGATCGGAGCCTATGCGGGGCTGTATCTGGCATCACTCACCGGAAGTTTCTGGTGGGGGCTGCTGCTCGCACCCATCCTGATCGGCGTCTTCGGCATGCTGATCGAGTTCGTTCTGATCCGCAGGCTTTATGGACGCTCGATCGACGATCCGCTGCTGCTGACCTTCGGCCTCAGCTACATCCTGGTCGAGGGGGTGCGCATCGTATTCGGCAGCGACGGCATTCCCTTTCCGACACCGCCGCAGCTGGTCGGCGTGCTCGATCTCGGCATCGGCTTCTTCCCGCGCTACCGCCTGTTCGTCATCGCGCTGGTGGCGGTGGTGCTGCTGGTGCTCTGGCTGACGCTGGAGAAGACCCGCGTCGGCCTGATCGTGCGCGCCGGCGCGCGCGATCCGACCATCATGCAGGTGCTCGGTGTCGATATTGGGCGGGTCTGGCTCGCGATCTTCGGGCTCGGGGTGGGGCTTGCCGCGCTCGGCGGCGTGCTCGCCGGGCCCATGCGCAGCGTCAATCCGGAGATGGGCTCGCTGGTTCTGGCGGAGGCCTTCGTGGTGACCGTGATCGGCGGGCTCGGCTCGATCGTTGGCGCGGTCGTAGCTGGTCTCATGGTCGGCGTATCCATCAGCATGGTGGCGCTGTTCGCGCCGGAGATGGCGACCATCGTCATGTTCGCACTGATGGCGGTGGTGCTGCTGATCCGCCCGCAAGGCCTGTTCGGTGTGAGAGGGAGGACGGCGTGACGCTACCTTCGAGCGGCGAAGCGGTCGCCAAACCTGCCTCCAGTGGGCTCGGCTGGCTCCTCGACCAGCGCGTGCTCCTCTCGATTGCCGTGCTTGCCTTGCTGCCCTGGTTGCTGCCGTCGAAGGCGCTGGCCGTCAACGTCCTGATCTACGGCGTCGTGGTGATGGGCTACAATCTGCTGTTCGGCTACACCGGGCTGCTGTCGTTCGGCCAGGCTGCGTTCTTTGGTGCAGGCGCCTATTTCACCGGCATCGCGATCGGACGCTACGGCATACCCTGGTTCGCCGCCGTACCGATCGCCGTACTCCTCAGCACCTGCCTCGCCGCCGCAATCGGCATCGTCTCGACGCGCACCCGCGGCATCTACTTCTCCATGGTGACGCTCGCCTTGGCGCAACTCGTCTACTACGTCGCGCTTCAGGCGGCCTCCTTCACCGGCGGCGAGAACGGGCTGCGCGGCTTCACGGTCGACCGCATCAGCCTGTTCGGCCTTCAGGTCAATTTCCTCGATCCCGTCAACAAGTATTACGTGCTGATGGCCTTCGCGGCGTTGGCGATGTGGTTCCAGTCGCGCATCCTGAACTCACCTTTCGGGGCCGTCATCGAGGCGATCCGCGAGAACGAGCAGCGGGCACGGGCCTGCGGCTATGACGTCGAACGCAGCAAGCTGGTCGTGTTCATGCTGTCGGGCGCGATCTCATCGCTCGGTGGCTGCATGCTGGCACTGCATCTGTCCATCGTGCCGCTGGACATCCTGCACTACCAGACCTCGGGCATGATCGTGATGATGGTGCTGCTCGGCGGTGCCCGCAGCTTCTTCGGGCCCTTCGTTGGTGCCGCCAGCTTCCTGATCCTGGAGGACGTGATCTCGCTCTGGACGCCGCATTGGCAAATCTTCGTCGGCGCGATCTTCGTGCTGTTCGTGCTGTTCCTGCCCAAGGGCATCTGGGGTACGCTGCTCGATGCCCTCGGCATCGGAAAGGCGCGGCAATGAGCACTGAACTGCTTCGCGCCGAAGGCATCGGCAAACGCTTTGGCGGCTTCGTCGCGCTCGAGGGCATCACCGTTTCGTTCGCGGCCGGCCAGCTCACCTCGATCATTGGGCCGAACGGCGCCGGCAAGAGCACCTTCTTCAACATCCTCTCGGGCGCGCTGACGCCGAGCTCGGGCAAGCTGCACTTCAGGGGACGTGAGCTGAACGGGCTGCCGCAGCACCGCTTCGTGCATCAGGGCATCTCGCGCTCCTACCAGATTACGAACATCTTTCCCGATCTGTCCGTGCACGAGAACGTGCGCGTGGCGGCCCAAGCGCTGATCGTGAGCTACGACATCTGGCGCAACCGCGCCCGGCTCGCTGAACTGGATGCGCGCGCAGACGCCGCGCTCGACGCAGTCGGGCTACTGGCCAGGCGGAACGAATTGGCGAAATTCCTGTCGCATGGCCAGCAGCGCGCACTGGAGATCGCGATCGCACTGGTTTCCGAGCCGGAATTGCTGCTGCTGGACGAACCGACCGCCGGCATGGGGCCGGAAGAAACCAAGGACATGGTCGCTCTGCTCGAGCGCCTCGCCGAGAAGCGCACCGTGCTCCTGGTGGAGCACAAGATGAAGATGGTGCTGGGGCTCAGTAAGCGCGTCGTGGTGCTGCATCACGGCCGCCTGCTGGCGGACGGCGCGCCCGACGAGATCAGGAGCAATCCGGAGGTCCGCCGGGTCTATCTCGGACAGAGTGAAGGCTATGGCTGAGACCGCGCTGCTCGAAATCAACGATCTTCATGCCTGGTATGGCGCAAGCCATATCCTGCACGGCATCTCCCTGCACGTGGACCGGGGCGAGGTGGTCGCCCTGGTCGGCCGCAATGGCGCCGGTAAGACCACGACCTTGCGGGCGATGATGGGCCTGATGCCGAAGGCGGCGGGCCGCGTGCGCTTCGCAGGCAGGGAGCTGTTGCCGCTCCGCGCGCATCAGCGCTTCCATCTCGGCCTCGCTTACGTGCCCGAGGAACGCCGCATCGTCCCCGGCCTGTCCGTGCGCGAGAATTTGCGGCTCGGTCTCGTCGCGGCCGGCGGCGATATCGAGGAGCGCACGGCGATCGACGAGATCGCCGAGACCTTCCCGCGCCTGAAGGAGCGTCTCGATCAGGAGGGCGTGACGCTCTCGGGCGGAGAACAGCAGATGCTGGCGATTGCGCGCGCGCTGATCGCAAAGCCAAGAATGATCCTGCTCGACGAGCCATCGGAGGGCATCATGCCCGTCCTCGTCGAGGAGATGGGCGTGCTGTTCCGCCGCCTGCGCGACGAGGGAAAGACGCTGCTGCTGGTGGAGCAGAACGTCGAATGGGCGCTGCGGCTGGCTGACCGCGCCGTCATCATCGATCAAGGCGAGGTCGTGCATCAAAGCAGCGCGGCGGCGCTGCTCGCGGACAAGGATATCCAGGAGCGCTACTGCGCGGTGTGACGTTAGGCCACGACCTTGGCCCTGGTGCCTTCGAGGCGCTGGCCTTCCTTTGCCAGATAGTCGCCAACCGCATCGGCCGCCATGGGCTTTGCGAAATAGTAGCCCTGGATGAAGTCACAGCCGAGCCGGCGCAGGCTGTCGAGCTGGGCGCGGGTCTCGACTCCCTCGACGACGCAGGCGATCTCCATGTCGTCGCACAGGCCCGTGAGCGACTTGATGATCTTATGGCTGACGGGATTTTCGTTGATGTCGGCGACGAAGCTGCGGTCGACCTTGATCTTGTCGAGCGGCAGCCGGTGGACGTGGCTCAGCGACGAATAGCCGGTGCCGAAATCGTCAAGCGAAATGCCGCAGCCCATCGCCTTCAACGTCGCGATCGACTGCTGCGCACGCACGAAGTCGAAGGTCACGGCGGTCTCGGTGATCTCGAAGTCGATCCGATGCGGCGGCAACCCACTCTTCTCGATGATGGAGATCAGCGGCAAAATGCCCTCCGCCGCGCAGACGTCGTGGGCCGAGAGGTTGAACGACAGGCGGACGTGATCGGGCCATGTCTTGGCGATGGCGAGCGCGCGCACCAGCAGCGCTTGCGTCAGCGGGCGGATCAGACCGATACGCTCGGCGGCCGGAATGAAATCGGCCGGGGAGACCATGCCGAGGCGAGTGCTATGCCAGCGCGCGAGGACCTCGAACCCGGCGGTGTACTCGCTCATGGCGTCGACGATCGGCTGGAACACCAGGTCCATCTCGGTGCTGAAATCGGCCGTGCGCAGCAGGTTCTCGATGACTCCGCGACTGCGGATCTCGGCCTCGAGCTCGCTCGAGAAGATCACGGTGCGGCCGCGCAGATTGCGCTTGGCGTGATAGAGCGAGTAGTCGGCGCACTCGTATAGCGCTTCCGACGTGGTCGCTGAGTCCGGAAACGATGCGAATCCGATCGAGCACGACAGCCCGGTGTGGGCGGTATCGAGCTGGTAAGGCAGCTTGATATGGCCGCCGATGCGTTCGCCCAGTCGCATCAGATCCACGTCGTCGGGGTCGCCGCACACGATGAGACCGAACTCGTCGCCGCCGAGCCGGGCGAACTCCACGCGCTTCGGGCCAAAGCCCTCGCAGACCTCGCGGATGCGCCGGCCCGCCTCGATCAGGACGCGGTCGCCGACGGAGTGGCCGTAATTGTCGTTGATCGGCTTGAAGCCGTCGAGATCGATGATGCCGACCGCGACGCGAACGTTCCTGCGCTCGGCATCCGTGAAGGCACTCGACAATTCGGCGAAGAAGCGGCGGCGGTTCGGCAGCTCTGTGAGGGTATCGAGATTGGCAAGTCGAAAGTTCTCGTCCGAGAGCGCCTGCGTCGCCGCCTGTTGCGCCAGCAGCGATTTGCGGCTGGCAACGAGATCGGCGAAGTCGCGATAGTAAATGAACAGCACCGTCACCATCGCGCCGGAAACCAGGAGGTTGTTGACGGCGATCGCCTTCAGCGTCGGTTCGCCTGTGGCGAAGAAGAACAGCACATAAGGCACGTCGACGATCAACGTCACGATTAGTGCCGCCGAGCGCAGATGCATCAGCGAGAAGATGCAGCCGATCACGGTGACCGCCATGTAGAAGGCGACTTGGCTCTTGGCGAAGGGATCGCCGTAGGGGTAGAGCGCGAAGGACCAGGCGGCGAAGCCGGCGCCGATCGGCAAGGTCAGCCAGTTGGTGGCGCGCAGATTGCGCAGGATGTCGGCATCACTGCGCACGATGTGACGCTGGCGCAGCCACCAGAAGGTCCGTAAGCCCGCGAGCACGGTCAGCACGCTCGGCACGATCATCGTCAGCCAGTCCGGCGCCACGTTCACATAGGTGTAGGCGACCGCGATCGTGTTGCTGATCAGGATGAAGTAGAGCAGCGGGATCTGCTTGGAGAACGCGTCGAACTGTGCGCGCGTCAGGTCCGGGTTGTCGGCCGGTACGCGAAACAGCCGCGTTGCGGCGGCAAGATGAGACTTCAAATCGACAACAGGCATTGAAATACGAGCCCCGCATCCCCTGAAAACGCGGGCGATCTTGCACGGCGCGGGCAAAGGGCGCGTTAGATCGGGCCAAGCGCGGAAGGCCAGCACAGGTTGCGCGCTACCTCAAGGTTTCTCCGGCCGCGTGCATTGGTGAGCTCCCGTTAAGGATACCCGCCGTTCGAAGCGTGCGTCTCAGGCACGTAATCACTGCAGCTACGACCTGCTAACCATGGTGTCATCCGGTGTGCTCGCTCCGCCTATCTCCGTCGAGCAGCGGCTTGTTACGTTCCCCGGGCCACGAGTTGCGCGTCGTCTCCTTTTTGGTCTAGGCAGAACCGCCGGTGTGCGAACAGGGCCAGTGCGCACAGCGCGGCCGTTACTGTTCTCATGGTTTGCCTCCCACAGTCTTGTCGTTCCGGTCGGGCGGTTGCCGTGGCTCGACCGGTCACGCTTCAGCGCCCGATCGTCACCCCGGCTGTGGACCGCATCGCACCTCTCAGGCTGGTCGCGTTCATGTCGTCGAGGACCTGCCGCGTCAGCACGGTGGTCTGGCCGGGCGTGTCGAGGATCGTCTCTCCGCGCGAGGAAGAGAGCCGATCGGCCTTGTAGGGTGCTGCTGGATCGGTGGCGGGAATGGCCGTGGCTGCAGGACGCGGCCGTTTACCCGCGGCGAGCGCTGGCTGTGAGATGGAGAAGGCGATCACGACCAGAAGCAGCGACCTTGTGCGCATACACGATCTCCCATGTCGGGACATCAGCGTAGCACATCGGGATCGTTCGCAGAAGAAAGGATCAGGCGAGAACGGCCTGACGCTCCCGCGTCGGTTCGCGGACGCAGTCGATGTTCCGCGGCTCGGCGAGCCGGGTGAAGCTGCGATGGCTCGCTTGCGCAGGCGCCTCGACAATGACGCCCTCACAGACGATCTGTCCGCCGAGCATCTTGAATTCCAGCTTGTCGTAGCGCGGCATTGTCTCGCCGGGCGCCGGCGGCAGCAGCCCGACGCTTCCCTGGATGTTCAGCGCGGCCTCGCCGGTGCCGTGAAGCCGCGGATTCCACATACGGATTCCGGTCTCCGCCCAGCGCTGTCGGATCAGCGCGGCGCGATCGGCGGGTTCCGCGGCTCTCGCGCGAGCTTTCGGTGCACTGCGGATCTGAGGAGCAGGAGACTCGAGCGCCGAAGCCGGTTCGATCTCGATGACGACGCTGGCTGACTCGTTGGCCGCCATCGCAACGGTTGTGACGAGCGGGACATCGTTTGCAGGGGCCGGCGCGACCTCGACGGCGAGCGCCGGGTCGCTGTCGGCTCCGGCTTCAGAAACGTCAGGCGCGACGCTATTGGCATCGCCGAGGAGGACCGGGATTGCTTCGACGGCGACCGTTTCGACCTCGGCGGAAACGTTGGGCGAGGGGGCAGCTTCGATAACGGCATCAGGGACGTCGTTCGAAGCGGTCGCGACGGCTGGTGATGAAACCACAACCTCCTCTGCGACGACGGAATCGATTTCGGCGGGAGATGCATCGCCAATGATGGCGAGATCAGTGTCCGCAACCGGCTCGTTCTCCGCGTCGGTCGGTGAAACCAACACCTCCTTGGCGACCGGCGGCGTCGCGGGCGCCTCGATTTCCGTCACTCTCTCCGGAGATGAGTCGTCGCTGGGACAGATATCGTCGGACGGATTCTCCGCAACGACAGACACAGCCGCATCGTTCTGCGCGACCGGAGCCTGGGTGGCGGGGTCAGCGCCGTCGCGCACCGGGGTGGTGCTGATCTCGGCGATTGGAGCTTGAACAGTGGCCGCGACGTCTTCGATGATGGCGGGCGAAGCGTCTGTGGCGATCGGCGCGACGTCAATGCTGCCGCTGTGCGGCAAGGGCCGAAGTCGGGTAAACGCCCAGTTCACCGCGGGGATGCGGCGCAGCAACGATATCAGTCTCGAAAGCACTGGGAGTTGTCCAAGAGGTACTCGGCGTGAGGCAATCGCTGATTCGCCAGCAATGAGAAAACCTGCCCCGGCCGTCACACTCGTGTCAATGTAGGGAGGACCAATTGCAGAACATCCACGCATCCACTCTGCGGGGGGAATTTCCCCCCGCTTTGCGAATGCGGTTCGCGATTCCTCCAATCGACGCGCTGCTTGGAGTGGAAGGGGACAGCTGTCCCCTCTCGGGATATTCGACCCTCAGTTCATTTGCCGGCGCCAGAGCCAGAGCCCGCACCGCCGCCGGCCTGGCTGCCCATATTGTTGCTGTTGCTACCGCCGGCAGATGGCGATTGCGCGCCTTTGCTGTCGCTGGCCTCGTTCTGCATGTTCGATGTGCGTCCCGTCGTCATTCCCTTGGTCGCCGGGCCTCGCGACGAGGGGCCGACGTCGCCCTGACCGGACGCGCCGGGGGCGGGTTGTGTCTGTGCGAAGGCGCCACCTGTCGCTAGCGCCATGATGCATGCGGATGCCAGGATGATCTTCTTCATCGGATTCTCCTTGACTTTACATCTCCGGACAACCCGCCTGCGCCGACGACGTTCCTGCCAACGCGTGTAGCCCTCGCGTCAATTTCCGTTACTGCCTGTCCAAGGGGTTCCCGTCGTCGTCGCCAGCGGCTATTCAGAACCGTCAGTGTCTGGTCGGAGACGACGCATGAGGAAGCTTGCCACGATCGGAGCGGCTCTGCTCTGGTCCACCATCGCATTCGCACAGGATCGCACCATCACCGTGGCCTCGACCACTTCGACGGAGCAGTCTGGGCTGTTCGGTCATCTGCTGCCGCTGTTCTCGAAGGCGGAAGGCATCAGCGTGAAGGTCGTTGCCGTCGGCACCGGTCAGGCGCTGGATATCGGCCGGCGCGGGGATGCCGACGTGGTGTTCGTCCATGACAGGTCCGCCGAGGACAAGTTCATGTCCGAAGGGCAGGGCGTAAAACGGTTCGACGTCATGTACAACGACTTCGTCATCATCGGGCCCAGAAGCGATCCGGCGCGGATATCAGGCAGCAAGGATGTGGTCGAGGCGCTACGCAAGATCGCGACGGCCAAGGCGACTTTCATCTCGCGCGGCGACAAGTCCGGCACGCATGCGGCCGAGTTGCGGCTATGGAAAGAGGCGGGCGTTGACCTCGGCGCCGGGAAGGACAACTGGTACCGGGAAATCGGTCAGGGCATGGGCCCGGCGCTGAACATGGCCTCGTCGTCGAACGCCTATCTCCTGTCGGATCGCGGCACCTGGCTATCGTTCAAGAACCGTGGCGAGCTCGCCATCCTGACCGAGGGTGACAAGCGGCTGTTCAACCAGTACGGCGTCATGCTGGTGAATCCTGAAAAGCATCCGAGCGTGAAGGCGAAGGACGGGCAGGCCTTCATCGACTGGCTGGTTTCGCCGAAGGGGCAGGAAGCGATCGCCGGGTACAAGGTCGGCGGCGAGCAGCTATTTTTCCCCAACGCGTCCCACTAGCACGAAGGCGACGGTTGACACCGCCACGCTGAGTGCCAGCAGGATCAGTCCGAGTCCGAGCGCCAGCGGCAGGTCGCCTTTGCTGGTTTCCAGTGCGATCGCCGTCGTCATCGTACGGGTGAAGCCTCGGATATTGCCGCCGACAATGATGATGGCTCCGACTTCCGCAATGGCGCGCCCGAACGCAGCGAGAAAGGCCGTCAGCAGCGAGGTCCGCCCGAGCGCGAACAGCAGGCCGATGCTGCGCAGTGTCGATAGCCCGTCGATCCGCGCCAGATCGCCATACTCCGCCCAGAGCAGGCTCGCCGGCCGATGCACCAGCGCCACCACGATCGGCGTGGCGAGCAACGTCTGCGCAATCACCATGGCGGCCGGTGTGAACAGCAAGCCCGCCGCCCCGAGCGGACCGGACCGCGACAGCAGGAGATAGAGGGCGAGCCCGACCACGACCGGTGGAAGGCCGAGCAGCGCATTAGTCAGGATGATGATAAGTTGACGCCCCCGGAAACGGGTGATCGCAAGCAGGGCTCCGAACGGTGCGCCGATCAGGAGCGCGACGATGCTGGCAGTCAGGCTAACCCGCACCGACAATGCGACGATGCCCAGCAACTCGGCGTCGGCTTCGCCGATCAGCGTGAAGGCGGCACCGATGGATCGTACGAAATCGTTCATCCGGCCTGACGCCGTTGCGCCGGCTCGATGCCGGTGGTCCTAGTCACGTCCATCGTGAAATCCTTCGTCCTCGGCAGCCTGCCCCTGACAGCTTCGGCCCGCCTTGGCGGCAGGCCGGGTCCTCCACGAGCATCCTCGGATGGCAACTGCGCCGGTTGTGGCCGCTGCGGTCGGCACAATCAAGAGGTTGCAGTTCAGGGGGCTCAGGGTGCGGGTTTGTCCCCTCTGAATCGGGCGCCCGATGCCCGGCTTTCATTGGGTTGCTGGGGGCAGGGCACAAGATCCGGCAGATTCCGGTAGGAAGAGCCCAGATCCTGGCGCGGCACGGCCGTGGACGGCTTTATTCCGCCCGTGGATGCACTAAGGAAAGGACAGGATCAGGTCGCACCCGTCGGGTGGTGGTGCTAGACCCTGATGCAGCAACAATAGGGCCGGGCCGCTCCTGGCTCGCCCGCAAAGATGAAGGATGTGACGCAATGATCCAAACCGTTGGCATCATCGGGGCTGGGACCATGGGGAACGGCATCGCGCAGGTCTGCGCTGCGGCCGGACTCTCGGTCGTGATGGTCGATATTTCCGATGCGGCGGTGAACCGCGGGCTTTCGACCGTCGGCGGCAGCCTCGAGCGCCTGGTCAAGAAGGAGAAGATGTCGGCGGCCGACCGCGAGGCGACGCTCAAGCGTATCACCGGCACGACCGACCGGGCGAAGCTCTCGGATTGCGATCTGGTCATCGAGGCCGCGACCGAGAACGAGGAGCTCAAGGTCAAGATCCTGAAGGATCTCTGCGCCACGCTGTCGCCGCGCACGCTGGTCGCGACCAACACCTCGTCGATCTCGATCACCAAGCTCGCAGCCGCAACCGATCGTCCCGACCGGTTCATCGGCATGCACTTCTTCAACCCGGTGCCGGTGATGGCGCTGCTCGAGCTCATCCGGGGCTTGCAGACTTCGGACGATACCCATGCCAAGGCGCTCGATTTCGCCAAGCGCGTCGGCAAGGTGGCGATCACGGCAAAGAACAGCCCGGGCTTCGCCGTCAACCGCATCCTGTGCCCGATGATCAACGAGGCGATCTTCGCGCTCCAGGAGGGAATTGCGACGGCGGAAGAGATCGACGCCGGCATGAAGCTCGGTTGCAACCATCCGATCGGGCCGCTGGCTCTGGCCGATCTGGTCGGGCTCGACACCATGCTTTCGGTGATGGAGGTCTTTTACAAGGGCTTCAACGATCCTAAATATCGGCCAGCCCCGCTGCTGAAAGAGATGGTCGATGCCGGCCATCTCGGCCGCAAGAGCGGGCAGGGCTTCTACACCTATAGCGCCTGATGAAGGCATCGGCGGCGGACACTCAAACGTCCGCCGCCAGATCCCGCAATTTGCCCTGCGACAAAGACGCCGTGCGCAATTGACCCGACAATGTCGAATGGGCGGCCTGCGGGAACATAGAACGGATAACAAGCGACATGTCGGATCGACTGAAGGCCGAGCGCGAGGCTGCGGCCGCGCGGCGGAACCTGTTGACCCAGGATGCGATCCAGCGCACCGGGATCACCGAGGAGATGATCGGGGAACTCGTCACCCGCTTCTACGGACGCGTGCGCGAGGACGCGCTGCTTGGTCCGGTCTTCGCCATCGTGCAGAATTGGGACGAGCACCTCGCCAAGCTCAGGGACTTCTGGTCCTCGGTGGTGTTGATGAGCGGCCGCTATCATGGCTCGCCGATGCGGGCGCATCTGCCGCTGAATCTGGTTGGAGATCATTTCGACCGCTGGCTCGATCTGTTCGAGCAGACCGCGCGCGAGGTCTGCCCGCCGGCGGCGGCTGCGCTGTTCATCGACAAGGCGCGTCGTATCGCCGACAGTTTCGAGATGGCTTCGGCGACTGTCGCAGGTCGCATCGCATCGCCGCGTCACGTGCTCAGGCCCTGAATACAAAATGCCTGCCTCAGAAACGCTGAGGACGCGCGCCGCGCATCTCGCGATGGCGCGCTGCACCAATTCCAACATCATCGGTCTGATCTGCAAAATCATCATGCGGTTCGCGTGATGCGATGTAGAATTTGCGAAAACGCGCTTGAACGCGTTTAGTATCATTCAATCATCGCGAGCAAAGACATATTGATGCACTGCGGCGCCAATTCTTTGCCTTGTTTTCGGCAGAGTTCCAGCGCCTGCTAGCGGGCATGTCGAGCGCACCGTTCAACGTCAATTCATCACCGTCCGAGAGCATAGCGGAAGCTGAAGCCGACGCGGGCACCGAGCAAACGCGACGGACGCTGCTGCTCGGCGCGCTTGCGACCACCGCGTGCCTCGGCTGTTCCCCGCCGGCGCGTGCAGGCGAGGATCCGCCCGGCGCCGACGAGCGGCCGCAGAAGGGCGATCTGCTCGTCTTCTCCGAAGGCGAGCAGGAGGGGAAGATCATCACCACGGCCGATCTGAAGGCCGGCGGTCCACCGCTCCATGCCTGGCCGAGGGATCCCAACACATCGGTGGTGCGCAGCGCCTCGCGGCTCAACGAGATCCTGATCATCAGGCTCGATCCCGCCGAGCTCGACGAAAAGACCCGCGCGCGTGCTGTCGACGGCATCATCGCCTATTCGGCGATCTGCTCGCATGCGGGCTGTCCTGTCACCGCCTGGGTGAAGAGTGATGTCGGCGACAAGGAGGTGTTCAAGTGCATGTGCCACAATTCCGAATACGACCCTCGCGCGGGCGCGCAGGTCGTGTTCGGACCGGCGCCGCGACGGCTCGCAGCATTGCCTCTGGCGCTGGCTGGCGGATCGCTCAGCGTCGCCGGCAATTTCGTCGGAAAGGTAGGTGGCGCACAGCCAGGATGATGGACGGTTGCGGGGCCGTGCCCGCGTCACGAGAGGCCGCGTCCGCCGATGGGCGGACGATGGGACGAACGACAAGAATTCACAACAAGAATTCAAACGGATGAAAAAGGGGAACGTCCATGAAAACTTCCATGGCAAGGAAGCAATGGTTACTGTCCGGCTTCGTCGCCTTCAGCTGCCTCGCCTCGACCGCCGCCGTATCGGGCCCGATCGAGAACTACACACCGGTCACGGCGCAGCGGCTGGAGAATCCGGAGCCGAGCAATTGGATGCTCTATCGGCGCACCTATGACGGGCAGGGCTATAGTCCGCTCGACCAGATCAACACCTCGAACGTGAAGAGCCTCACGCCGGTCTGGACCTTTGCCACCGGTGTGGTCGAAGGCCACCAAGCGCCGCCGATCGTCAACAATGGCGCGATGTTCGTGACGACCCCAATGGGGCAGGTGATCGCGCTGAACGCGAAGACCGGCGACGAATACTGGCGTTACAAGCGGCAGCTCCCTGACGATCTGTTTCAGCTGCATCCGACCAACCGGGGCGTCGGCCTGTGGGAGGACAAGCTCTACCTCGCCACCACGGACGACCATGTGGTCGCGCTCGATGCCAAGACCGGCAAGGTGGTGTGGGACACCAAGGTGCAGGACTACAGGAAGGGCCAGTACCTGACGCTGATGCCGTTGATCGTGGACGGCAAGGTCATCGTCGGCGGGTCCGGCGGCGAGTTCGGCGTACGGGGCTATATCGTGGCCTATGATGCCAAGGACGGCAAGGAGCTGTGGCGGACCTACACCATCCCCGGCGAAGGCGAGCCCGGTCACGACACCTGGCAGGGCGACGACTGGAAGAACGGCGGTGGCTCGGCCTGGATGACCGGCAATTACGACAGGGAGACCAAGACGATCTATTGGGGCGTCGGCAACGCGGCGCCATGGCCCGGCGAGACCCATCCCGGCGACAATCTCTATACTGCATCGGTGCTCGCGCTCGATCCCGACACCGGCAAGATCAAGGCCTATCACCAGTACCACCAGAACGATTCCTGGGATTGGGACGAGGTCGAGGCGCCGATGCTGATCGATCTGCAACGCAACGGTCGCACCATCAAGAGCCTGGTCCATCCGGGACGCGACGCGATCTTCTGGGTGCTCGAGCGCACGCCGACCAAGATCAACTACGTCGCAGGCTGGCCGTTCGTCTATACCGACGTCTGGAAGGGCATCGACGAGACCGGCAAGCCGATCGTGGATCCCGCGCACAAGCCGGTGATCGGCAAGCGCGTCGAGTTCTGTCCGTCGCTGTGGGGCGGTAAGGATTGGCCGTCGGCCGCCTACAGCCAGAGGACCGGCCTCGTCTACGTGCCTGCCAATGAGAATTTCTGCGGCGGATTCACCGGCGAGAAGGTCCCGCTCAAGCCGGGCGAGCTCTGGCTCGGCACCAAGCCGGAGGACATCGGCCTGAAGACGAGGCCGGGCGCGGATCATTTCGGCGAGCTTCAGGCCTGGGATCCCGCCACGGGCAAGAAGGTGTGGCAGCACAACTTTCCGAAGTCGCAGCTGTTCGGCTCCGTCACGGCGACGGCGGGCGATCTCGTCTTCGTCGGCGGGACAAACGACCGCAACTTCCGAGCCTTCCACGCCAAGACCGGCGAACTTCTGTGGGAACAGAAGACCAACTCCGGCATCGTTGGCATGCCGGTGTCCTATGAGATCGACGGCACGCAATACATCGCGATCCAGTCGGGATGGGGCGTGGACGCACAGCGTATCCAGGATGCACTCGTGACCAACAATATCGGCATCGAAGCCAATGTGCCCCAAGGCGGGGTCATCTGGGTCTTCGCGCTGAAGAAATAGCTCCGCGGGCGGATCGAACGTAGCGGAGCAGCAAGGGGGGTGGTGAATGCGGCGGACGGCAACGTCCGCCGCATTCTCGCGTGTGGTGAAATTGCGTGCGGGCCGAAACTGCCCCCTTCTCCGCTTGTGGGAGTAGGTGGCGATGCAGTCGTCAAACCGCTACTTGCCGACGCGCTCGACCTTGTCCTTTTCCTTCTGGTTCATCTCACGGATCTTCGGATCCGGGTTGTGCTTTCCCGTCGTCTGCGTGGTCGAAGCGGGCGGGGCATTGGCGTTGGGGAGCGAAGTCTGGTTCGGCGTAGCGGGGCGCGTGGCCGTTGTCGGCGGAGTCGTGCTCCCCTGCGCGAACGCACCGGTGGTGGTCAAAAGAAAGGCGCCCGACAGTGAGACTGCGAGCGCCCTTGAGATTTTGTTCATCGATCTGCTCCTGTCAGATCGATGCAAACGGCGCGAGGCCGTTTGTGTTCCGTTTCACGCCTCCAATTGCTTGCCGATCGGAAGCGAGCGGATGCGTTTTCCCGTCGCCGCGAAGATCGCGTTGATCAGGGCCGGCGCGAACGGGGGAACACCGGGCTCGCCAACCCCGCTCGGCGGCGTTTCGGGCCCCGGCGGCACGATGTAGACATTGGTCACCACAGGAGATTCGTCGATCCTGACGACCTGGAAGTCGTCAAAATTCTTCTGCTGCACCTTGCCGTCCTTGAAGGTGATCTCGCCGTATTTGGCGAGACTGAGCCCCATGATCGCGGCGCCCTCGACCTGCGAAGCGATGCGCTCGGGGTTGACATAGGTGCCGCAATCGATCGCGGTGTCGACCCGCGGCACCGTCAGCTTACCCTTGTCGTCGACGGCGACCTCGATGATGGTCGCGATGTAGCTGACGAAGCTGCGGTGCACTGCGATGCCGAGACCGTGGCCCTTCGGCATCTTGCGCCCCCACTCGCCCTTCTCGGCGACCAGCTCGACCACCTTGCGCAGGCGCGCGGTGTCGATCGGGTAGCTGTCCTGGGGCTCGCCATAGTTCCAAAGGTCCTTCACGTTCGGCTTGACGATGCGAGGCGAGCCGATCAGCTCGAGCAGCATGTCTTTCTGGTCGCGGCCGGTCGCCTGCGCAATCTCGCCGACCATCGATTGCACCGCGAAGGCCCGCGGGATGTTCGAGACCGAGCGGAACCAGCCGATGCGGGTGTGCGCGGCTGCTTCCGGATTCTCGCAGGAGATGTTGGCGATCTCGAACGGCATATCGACAAGGCCCATGCCGATCTCGAACGGGGCCTGATGCAACGTGCCGGCGGCAAAGGTCGAGGCGATGCTGGGAGCCACGCTGCGGTGGCGCCAGGCGACCACCTTGCCGCTCTTGTCGAGACCGGCCTCGATCCGCTCGACCGAGACGGTGTGCACGAAGCCGTTGTGGAGGTCGTCTTCGCGTGTCCACTGCACCTTCACTGGCGCGCCGAGCTCTTTGGACAGCAGGGCGGCCTCGAGCGCAAAGTCGCATTTCGACTTGCGACCGAAACCACCGCCGAGCAGCGTCACGTTGACGGTGACGTTGCCTTCGGGGATCTCCAGCGTCTTGGCGACGTCCTCGCGGGTGCCGCCGGGACTCTGCACCGGCGCCCAGATCTCCGCCTTGTCGCCCTTGACGTTGGCGACCGCGACCGGGGGCTCCATGGCGACATGGGCGAGATGCGGGATGTAGTACTCGCCGACGATCACCTTGTCGGCGCTCTTTAGGGCGGCGTCCGCATCGCCCTCTTTGCGCAGGACGAGGCCGGGCTTGCGCGAGGCTTCCTCGAGCTCCTTGCGATAGGCGACGGAGTCGTATTTGCCGTTCGGACCGTCGTCCCACACCAGCTTCAACGCGTCGCGGCCCTTGATCGCCGCGCCGGTGTTGCGCGCGATCACGGCGACGCCGCCGAGCGGCTGGAACTTCGAGGGCCACGGCCAGCCGCGCACCTGCATGACCTTCTCGACGCCGGGAATCTTGAGAGCCGCGTCCGGATCGAACGAGACCAGCTTGCCGCCCGTGACGGGCGGGCGCGCGATCACGGCATATTTCATGCCGGGCAAGCGGACGTCCGCGCCGTAACGCGCCTTGCCGGTGGTGATGTCGTGGAGATCGACGATGCCGACCTGACCCTTGCCGAGATAGCGGAAGTCCTTGGGATCCTTCAGCTTGAGACCTTCGATGCTCGGCACCGATTCCTTGGCTGCATCCGCGGCGAGCTCGCCGAAACCCAGCTTGCGGCCGCTGGCGCTGTGGACGACCTCGTGGTTGATCGCCTTGACCTCGGTCGCGGGCACGCCCCAGCGCTTCGCCGCAGCCTGCTCCAGCATGGTGCGGGCGGAGGCGCCGATCTGGCGCATCGGCATCAAATAGTGCCGCGTGCTGCGCGAGCCGTCGGTGTCCTGGTTGCCGAACTTGACCTCGTCGCCATGGGCCTGCTGCACCTTGACCCTCGACCAGTCGGCTTCCATCTCCTCGGCCACGATCAGCGGCAGGCTCGTACGCACGCCGGTGCCCATCTCCGAACGGTGCCCGATGATGGTGACGATGCCATCCGGGGCGACCGAAACGAACACGCGCGGATCGACCACGACACCGTGCGGCATCTTGCCGGCGCCGGTCTCATAGGCCAACGCCTGGCGCGACATCACGGGGGCGGCGAGGACGAAGCCGCCGGTGACGCCGAGCCCCTTCAGGATGCTGCGGCGGGAGACCTTCTCGACCCTGATATGCTTCTCGAAGCCGCGAAGCTTGCGGGGATTGTCGATGAAGTTCATGTCACACTCCCGTCGATGCGAGATGGACGGCGTTCTCGATGCGCTGGTAGCAGCCGCAGCGGCAGATGTTGCCCGACATCGCCTCGCGGATCTGGTCATGCGAGGGTTTCGGGTTGTCCATCAGGAGGGCTGCGGCCTGCATGATCTGGCCGGCCTGGCAGAAGCCGCATTGGGGCACGTTGACCTGGCGCCAGGCCTTCTGCACCGGGTGATCGCCGTTGGGATGCAATCCCTCGATTGTGGTGACCTCGCGTCCGGCGACGTCGTTCACCGACGTGATGCAGGCCCGCACGGCCTCCTTGTCGACGATGACGGTGCAGGAGCCGCACAGGGCCTGGCCGCAACCGTATTTGGTGCCGGTCAGCCCGGCCTCGTCACGCAGGAACCAGAGTAGCGGGAGGTCCGGGTCGCCGTCCCAGCTCTGTTCCTGGCCGTTGATCTTCACCTTGATCATGATCGTCCCTCGCTCTTCATAAGCATGCCAAATGCAAAGTTTGCCGACGCCGTTGGCGACGGTTCACGCGTCGTCTCGCCGCATTCCGCCGTCGTCCCGCGCGGGCAAATCCCGAAAGGGGCAGGAACGCCAATGGCGATGTCTGGAGATGTGCTCGATACCTCCCGTATTGTTCTTGATTGATTGTATTCGCGCGGCATCGTGACGGCGCGATCGTAACAGGGATCGCTCCGGCTCGGCGTTCACAGCCGAGTGTTCTCACCGGGAAAAGATTGCATCGATGGTTTGTCAAAAGCAGGGCGTGGTCATCGCGCTGCGCGACTCTGCAACGGGCCCAAGCAAAAAAAGCTTCGTCCGCCAGGAACTGCGCGGACGAAGCAGGATGCCTCAGTCGAGGGAGGGAGAAACGCAGGCTCCGCGAGCTTCAAGCGGGAGGCGGGCGGCCCTGCGCAGTCATTCAGAGACCAGGACTGAGGAACTGATGGCCCTCATGCATGTCTGGTGCAGAAGCGGCGGCATCACCGCGCTGGTCCCAGGACGGCGACCGGTCCGGCTCGCTGGCAACGGCAGGCGCCAGCGAGCGGATGGGGGACCCGGCGAAGGCTCGGCGGCCCCGCTCAGGCGGCCTTGGCTTTCGCGACATGGGTCGCGATCGCGTCCATCAGTGCCGGCGACAGGCAGTCATAGGGCTCGAGCCCGATCTCCTTCAGCCGCGAACGGATGCCTGCCATCTGCTCGGGCTTCACGCCCGATTCGATCACCGAGGAGACGAAGGCGGCGAATTGCGGCGCCTGCGAGCCCTGTTCCTGGAACAATTCGGGATGGATGAAGTCGAGGCCGTAGAACGGGTGGTTCTTGTTCTCGATGCGGCCGTACATGTGCGTGCCGCAGGCCTTGCAGGCGTGGCGCTGGATCACCGCCGAGGGATCGACGATCTGGAGCTTGTCGCCGTTCTCGAGCACGGTGACGTTCTGGCGCGGCACCACGGCGACGACGGAGAAGGTCGCGCCCTGCGGTTTCCAGCACTTGGTGCAGCCGCAGGCGTGGTTGTGAGCGACGTCGCCCTTGATACCGACCTTGACCGGATGGTCCGTGCATTTGCAGACCAGCGTGCCGCCGGCGAAGTTGCCGCTGCCTTGCTTGATGCCGTTGTCGATTGAGGGATGGAGTGCAACAGTCATGGGTCGATCCTCCTTGGTGTGATGTCTGCGAGCTAGAACACGACGACTGAACGGATGGATTTGCCCTCGTGCATGAGATCGAAGCCTTTGTTGATCTCTTCGAGCTTGAGCACGTGGGTGATCATCGGATCGATCTGGATCTTTCCGTTCATGTACCAGTCGACGATCTTCGGCACGTCGGTGCGGCCGCGCGCGCCGCCGAAGGCGGTGCCGCGCCAGTTGCGTCCGGTGACGAGCTGGAACGGGCGGGTGGCGATCTCCTTGCCGGCTTCGGCAACCCCGATGATGATCGAGGTGCCCCAGCCGCGATGGCAGGCTTCCAGCGCCTGCCGCATCACCGTGGTGTTGCCGGTGCAGTCGAAGGTGTAGTCGGCGCCGCCATCGGTGAGGCCGACGAGGTGCTGGACGATGTCGCCGGTCACCTTCTTTGGGTTGACGAAATGGGTCATGCCGAACCGCTTGCCCCACTCCTCCTTGGAATCGTTGATGTCGACGCCGATGATCTTGTCGGCGCCGGCCATCTTGGCGCCCTGGATCACGTTGAGGCCGATGCCACCGAGGCCGAACACGATCACGTTGTCGCCGGGCTCGACCTTGGCGGTGTTGACCACGGCGCCAACGCCGGTGGTGACGCCGCAGCCGATGTAGCAGCTCTTGTCGAACGGCGCGTCCTCGCGGATCTTGGCAACCGCGATCTCGGGCAGCACGGTGAAGTTCGAGAAGGTGGAGCAGCCCATATAGTGGTAGATCGGCTTGCCCTTGTAGGAGAAACGGCTGGTGCCGTCAGGCATCACGCCCTTGCCCTGCGTCGCACGGATCGCGGTGCAGAGATTGGTCTTGCGGCTGAGGCAGCTTTTGCACTGCCGGCATTCCGGCGTGTAAAGCGGGATGACGTGATCGCCCGGCTTCACCGAGGTCACGCCCGGGCCGATCTCGCGGACGATGCCCGCGCCCTCATGCCCCAGGATCGACGGGAAGATTCCCTCGCTGTCGAAGCCGTCGAGCGTGTAGGCGTCGGTATGGCAGATGCCCGTGGCCTTGATCTCGACCAGGACCTCGCCGGCCTTTGGGCCTTCCAGATCGACTTCGACGATTTCGAGCGGCTTCTTGGCCTCGAAGGCGACGGCGGCACGTGTTTTCATAGTAAGACTCCTCAGATTCTCATAGGACGCCAAGAGGTGGTCTCGGCAGTCCTCGTAACGTTCATTTGTTGCCCATACAGGCGTCTTCCGCCTTTTTGTACGCCTCTGTCTTCTCCTCCTTCTTGGCGGGACGCTGCCGGCCCCATGCTTCGGTGGAGCGGGCGCGCAGATAGACGTACAGGTCGTCCATGTAGCAGGCGACGTTCGGGTTGTCGCCGAAAGCAGGCATGACGTTCTCCTGCGCGGTCGAGATGTTCTTGCGGCCGGAGGCGACCACGCCCAGGAAGTCGCCATAGCTCATGCTCTTGATGGAATCCTTCAGCGCTGGCGCGTAGGTGGAGCCCATGCCGTCGGGGCCATGACAGACGTGGCAGTCGGAATGATAGCGGCGGTATCCGGAATAGGTGAACCAGTCCACGGTGCCGTCGGCCGAAATCTTGTAGGTCGGAACCCCTTCCTTATCGAGCCATTTTCCGTCGTCTTCCTTCTTCACTGCGGTGGGGTCGCCCGGACCGTCCGCGACCGCAATTCCTCCGGACGCAACCAAGATCATCGCAGCAATGACAGAGCAGATTTTACGCAAGAGATTTTTCCTCGAGGAGCCCGGTGGGACCCGGTGGGAGACGAGCCGGCGCGTGGAGTTGGTCCACGCGCCGGAGCGATGCAGAGCGAGGCCTAGTTCGGCAGCGAGAACACGGTCAGCGTACCGCCGAGTGCCGTGTAGTTGCTGAGGGCCGCATAACCACCGACTGCGCCGAGACCGGCGGTCGGATCGGTCAGACCTGCCGCCAGACCGATGCCGGCCCAGCCACCGACGCCGGAGAGCACGGCAAC
This sequence comes from Bradyrhizobium sp. CCBAU 25338, assembly GCF_028128965.1. Classification (NCBI taxonomy): domain Bacteria; kingdom Pseudomonadati; phylum Pseudomonadota; class Alphaproteobacteria; order Hyphomicrobiales; family Nitrobacteraceae; genus Bradyrhizobium; species Bradyrhizobium sp. CCBAU 25338. Next base: position 824,849 of record NZ_LFKY01000043.1, on the reverse strand, counting down.
GTACTGCTTGCCATTGTTCTCATAGGTGGTGACGTTGCCGATGATGCCCGAGGGAGTCTTGAACTTGTAGAGCTCCTTGCCGGACTTGGCGTCGACTGCCTTCAGGTAGCCTTCGAGCGTGCCGTAGAACACCACGCCGCCTGCCGTTGCGAGCGCACCCGACCAGACCGAGAACTGCTCCTTGTTCGACCAGACGATCTTGCCGGTCTTGTTGTCCCAGGCGATGAAGTTGCCCATGTGGCTTTCACCCGGAGGCGGGTACATTGAGAGCGTCGCGCCCACATAGGGCTGGCCCGCGGTGTAGCTCACCTTGAACGGCTCGTAGTCCATGCAGACGTGGTTGGTCGGGACGTAGAACAGCTGCGTGTCCGGCGAGTAGGCTGCCGGCTGCTCGTCCTTGGTGCCGAGCGCGGCCGGGCAGATGCCCTTCGTGTTCTTGTCCTCTCCGCCGTGCTCCGTCGAATATTGAGCTACGACCTTTGGACGGCCGTAGGTCGGCGAGTTCTTGTCCATGTCGACGCCGCTGGTCCAGTTCACCTTCGGGTCGTACTTCTCGGCGACCAGCAATTCGCCGGTCTCGCGGTCCATGGTGTAGGCGAGGCCGTTGCGGTCGAAGTGCGTCAGCAGCTTGCGGGGCTGACCGTTGATTTGCTGATCGGTGAGGATCATTTCGTTCACGCCGTCATAGTCCCACTCGTCATGGGGCGTCATCTGGTAGACCCACTTCGCCATGCCGGTGTCGGCATCGCGCGCGAAGATCGTCATCGACCACTTGTTGTCGCCGGGACGCTGCTTCGGGTTCCAGGTCGAGGGATTGCCCGACCCGTAATAGACGAGGTTCAGAGCGGGATCGTAGGAGATCCAGCCCCAGGTGCAGCCGCCGCCGATCTTCCACTGGTCGCCCTGCCAGGTCTTCAGCGAGGAATCCGCACCGACCGGCTTGCCGAGTGACATTGTCTTGGCGGGATCGAGCTTGATCTGATCGTCCGGACCTTCGGAATAGGCGCGCCAGGCCTGCTTGCCCGTCTTGAGGTCGTATGCGGTGAGGTGGCACTGCACGCCGAACTCGCCGCCGGAGATGCCGACCATGACCTTGTCCTTGACGACCAGGGCCGCCGAAGTGCCGGTCTCGCCCTTCGCCGGATTGCCGTTGGTTGCCGACCACGCGACCTGACCGGTCTTGGCGTCGAGCGCGACGAGATTGGTGTCGGCCTGATGCAGAATGATCTTGCCGTCCCCGTAGGACAGGCCGCGATTGACCGTGTCGCAGCACATCACCGGGATGACGTTCGGATCCTGCTTCGGTTCGTACCTCCAGACGATCTTGTTCTCGTTGGAAAGGTCAATGGCGTAGACCTTGTTCGGGAACGGCGTGTGGACGTACATCATGTTGCCGATGATCAGCGGGCCGCCTTCATGGCCGCGCAGCACGCCGGTCGAGAAAGTCCAGGCGACCTGGAGCTTGCCGACGTTCTGAGCGTTGATCTGGTTCAGTTTGGAATAGCGGGTGTTGGCATAGTCACCCGCCGGCATCACCCAGTCCTTCGGGTTCTGCGACATCTTGATCAGCTCGTCGTTGGCTGAAGCGCTGCCGACGGCGAGAGCCGCCGCGGAGCCGAGATAGGTCGCCAGTAGCACCTTGCGCATAGTCATTCCTCCGTTGGTCTCGTTTATTGTTTCCGAAGCATTGCTCAATCACCGGGCTTCTCGTCCGGCGTCAGCTCGTGCAGGGCGGTCGCGATTGGGACCAGAAACGATGCTGTGCTGTTTCCTCCTCCTGATGAGAGCCACGGGTCCACGTGCAGGAGCGGCCCGTTCTTATTGTTCCTGCGGCAATCCCTAACCACTTCGCCATTGGGAAACTTGCCCAAGAGAGAAGCCGGTTTGCTCGACAGCGCACGGGGGCAAAGATTTTGATTTTGCAGTAGCGAATTCAGTCGTTTCCGCGCCGCGGCGGGCCGCGCTCAACGCTCAGGTTCCCCTTGACGGCGCTGCAACTAAGGCGGAGGATTAAATCTTAAGGGTGGCAATGGAACGGTGGCGCTGTTCCACAAGATCGCTCGAATTCGAGGTAAACGTCACGCAATCACGGCTGAGGGCTCCGGCAGCGCTGGTCGCGATTCGCGTCGAATCTCCGGATCAAACCAGTGGCTGGATTAATGTCCGACACAATTCACACGCTCTCGACGACCGGAATGACGCCGAAGCGGCAGATCCAGAGCTGGATCGATGGGCTGACGAGCTTGTGTGGGCATTTCGACGTCGATCCGCTGGAGGCGTCCTCGCTGGAAGGTCGCATCGACTACACCAGCGTGTCACGCCTGAAGCTCTGCCAGATCGAGGTGAGCCAGCATCGCATCGCGCACACGCTCGCGCGCGCCAAGGCCAATGAACACCCGTACATCAAGATCCACTTCCAGACCTACGGGGTGTCCTATTTCGAACAGGAAGGCCGTCACATCGAAATCAATCCCGGCGACATCATCGCCTATGATGTCTCCTGCCCGCATTCGATCATCAGCCCGGCCTTCACGCGTCACGACGTGGTGATCGTGCCGAAGGCACTGCTGCGCGACCGCGGATTCCCGTCGCAGCGGATGCCCGCCTGCAAGCTGTCCTCAAAAACCGGCACGGGGAGGATCGCCCATGATTTCGTCCATGCGACCTTCGACGAGGCGGCAAAGCTGTCGGCGAACAGCGCGGTCGGCGTCGCTGATTCCCTGATCGACCTGCTGTTGCTGCCGCTGCGCGAGGCCGACACGATGTTCGATCGTGTCGGGCCCGAAGCGATGTATGTGCGCGCGCAGTTCTTCATCCGTGAGCACTTGCGCGATCCGGATCTGTGCATCGACCAGATCTCGGCCGAGCTCGGCTGCTCCAAGCGCTACCTGCACATGCTGTTCTCGGAGCGCGGCACCACGGTGAGCGACTACATCTGGCAGGCGCGGTTGCAGAACTGCCGCCAGGAGCTCGAGGCCCACGCCGGCAAGACCATCACCGACGTCGCGTTCTCGTGGGGCTTCTCCAGCTCATCGCATTTCAGCCGGGTGTTCCGGAAATATTTCGGCGTGGTACCGTCCTCGATCCACAAGGCGCAGCAGGGCACCGCGAACTCGGGCGGGCACTAAACGCGATGCGATTAGGATGAATCGTCATCGCGCTTTAGGTTGTTGTTTAAGCATGATCTTTTTGGAAAACCGCTGCGCACTTTTCCGGATCATGCTTTAGACGTCTTGAGCCAACTCGCGCGGCGTCGGCGAAAGCTCATGCCGACGTTGCGATGTAGGGAATGCCGGCCACCAAAGCGACCAGCAGCACCGCGTTCCCCAGCATCGCGCTCCAGTGCAGCCGGCGCAACCGTCGTGCGGCAGCGGCATCCCCGGCGTCCCTCGCGCTGAGCTGGGCGTCTACCCGTCGCATGAAGCGGCGTCGTCCCCAGATCGCCAGGGCTGCGATCATGCCGACGCCAACGGCAGCAAGCGGGCGACCGTCGAGGAGGAGAGCCACCGTCCCGATGATGCCGACGACGCGCATTACCAGAAAATGAGCGTTGAACATTCCGCGCAGCAATTGGGCAACGGGCTGGATATCGAGCCTCACCAGCAGGAAGGCCGGCGATGCCAGCGTGAAATAGCTCATTGGAAAGAGCAGGATGATCATAACGGCGACGGCGACGGCATCCGGTGTCATGGGATCGGCCCTCCTTGTCCGCAGAGGGTACAATCATAGCGGGAAAACGCGCCTCCGACACTGGGCTTTGGTCGGACTCCGGGCCGGAAGGGGAGCAACCGGCGTGCCGGCAATGGCGTGAAGGTCAGGCCGGCTCGAGGCCGAGCGACTTTGCGCTCTCGATCCAGATCGGCAGCTCGCGCTGATACAGCGCATTGGTTTCCTTGAAGCCGATTGCGGGTTCGAGCACGAAGGTCGCGAGAACCTCCTTCACCTTCGGATCGCCGTTGGCGGCGACGCAGAGCTCGGCGATGCGATCGACTACCGCCTGCGGCGTCGCCTTCGGCACGGCCCAGCCGGTGAACCCGCTCACGGTGAAGAATTTTGACGTCGCGCCCTGTTCGGGCAACGTCTTCACGTTCGGGATCGCGTCGACCTTCTTCGAATGCACGGCGAAGACGGTGCCGCGGTCGCTTTGCAGGACCGACTGCGCGGCCGTGTAGCTGCCCATGGCGGCATCGAGCGTGCCTTCGAGCATGCCCGTCCACATCGGCGCTTCGCCGCGATAATGGACCGGCTCGATATTGAGGCCGTACTGCTTGTTGAGCTCGTTGATCGTCATGTGGGGGGCCGAGCCCGCGCTGTAGGTGCCGAAGTTCACCTTGCCGCTCTTGCGCGCGAAGGCGACGAAATCCTCCAGCGTCTTGACCCCGGTTTTCGGGTTCGCCACCAGCAGCAGGCCGGCGCCGGGAATGACGCTGACGAGCGTCAGGTCCTTGTCCATGTCGTAGCCGGGATTTTTCATCACCACCCGGTTCATGATGTAGGTCGTCGAGATCGAGCACAGGATGGTGTGGCCGTCGGGCTCGGCGCGGGCGACCTCCGCCGTGCCGATCGCGCCGGAGGCGCCGGGCTTGTTCTCGACGACGACGGTCTTGCCGACCTGCTTGGAGATGAATTCGCCATAGGCGCGCGCGAGCAGGTCGGTCTGTCCGCCGGCGGGATAGCTGCAAATCATGCGAATCTGCCGCGCCGGCCACGTGCCTTGCGCCGAGGCGCCGCGGACGACGAATGGCATCGCCAGTGCAGCGGTACCGGCGGCGATGAAGTGGCGGCGATCGAGTTTGGCGGACATGATTCTCTCCCGGATTTCTGCGGAACCTACTGCATCAGGCTGGCGCCGGGCATGGCCGGCAGGCGAGACAGATTGGCGCATGATGCGTGCGCAGCGCGCAGGGAGTTCGTCTCCGGACGCAGCGCAACGCGACTACAGCGGTGCGCTGCTGCGCCGCGCGGCGTACCGGGCGCAGGTTCTGCGGAGCGTCACTGCGTGCCGTCCGGGGCATCAGCGCCCTTGCAATCACCGCTGAATGATTTGCGTCCAGACGTCGCCCAGAATCGCTGGCTCCCGCGGTGGCAGATAGGTGAGGCCGGCCTGCTTGCCGAATTCGGCGATCTTGCCTTCGGCAGCAAGCTGGCCGAGCGCCTTGTTGACGGCCTCGATCAGCGCGCCATCGCTGGCGAGCCCGACATAGCCGCGATTGGCCCCGATCGGGTAGTAGTAGCCGGACGCCGTGATCGCCGTGTCGGGGTGCGCGGCGCGATGGGCGTCGAAGCGGGCAAGATCGATCAGCGTCGCGTCATGGTCGCCGCGCTGGAGCGCGCCGATGAGGTCGTCGCGACCGGGGACGAGATGGGTGATGCTGTCGATCAGTCGGCCCTTGTCGAAGCTCATCAGGATGGCGTCGCCGAGCGACCCGCTCTCGATGACGAGACGAAGGCCGGCGAGATCGCCGATGTCGCCGATCTTCCGGCCGCGGGCCTTCGGCCCGAGCACCACCGTCATCGGCGAATAGACGTAAGGCCGGCTCGGCGCGAGCACGCCCAGCGGGACGCGGCGGCGCCGATCGTCGCGTGTGGCCCCGGCGAAATCCGGCAAGCGCGCCGTCTTCATCCCGGGGGCGACGAGCGAGTCCTGCGTCAGCGCGTAGCCGCCGACGAGCGAGCAGCGCCCATCCGAGAGCAGCGCGTTGGCTTCGAGCGGCGGGCTCGAATCCTCATCCAGCCTGCTCTCGAACCACTGGATTGCCAGCGGCCGTCCGAGCCGTTCCGCGATCGCCTTGGCCAGGAGCACGTCGAAGCCGGCCTCCGGCTGACCGCGGTGGTGCACCGAGAGCGGCGGCCGGTCCTCGTCGAGGCAGATCTTCAGGGGATCGTCGGCCGCAAAAGCGGCCGATGCCATCGTGGAAAGAAAGGCCGCGACGGTCCATGCAATGCGACGGTCCGTCATGGCTTCCTCCGGCTGGAGATGAAGGCCCAGAGATCCCCGATCTGGTCGTCGCTGAGGATGTCGCCCCAGGGCGGCATCTTGTTGTTCTTGCCGTTCTTGACCGTTGTGACGAACCGCGCCTTGTCGTCGGGGAAGACGCGCAGGTCCGGCGTGATGGTGCCGGAGTTCATCAGGTTGGGGCCATGGCAGTGTGAGCATTTCTCGGCATAGGTCGACTTGCCATGGTCGATCTGCGCCTGCAGTGGATTGCCGGTTGCGTCATCCGCGGCGCGAACGGTCGCCGCAAGCGCGACCGTCAGCACCGCGACGGTGGCGATCGTCGCCACCGTCCTGTGTGATACTTCTCTCAGCATCGTGCCGTGGTTATTGCTTGACCGCAAAGACCCAGAGCGAGCCGCCGGGAGGCACCTTGGCAAGCCGTTCGTCGCCGGAGAACAACGAGTAGACGCCGCCGTAGCCGCTCGTCACAGCAACATACTGCACGCCATCCTGCTGCCAGGTCACCGGCTGTCCCTCGATGCCGGACCCGGTCTGGAATTGCCAGAGCTTCTTGCCGGTATCGGCGTCGAAGGCCTCGAACTCACCGGTCAGTGCGCCCGAGAACACGACGCCCCCGGCCGTCGACAGCACGCCCGAGAAGCGCGGAATGTCGCTCGGCGCTTCCCATTTCGACTTGCCGGTCATGGGGTCGATGGCCTTGAGGTGGCCGCGCGGTCCGTCCCCGAACTCCCAGGGATCGGTCAGGTCCATGCCGAGATACCATTCACCCTGCTTGAAGGTGACGGGCTCCGCCTTGTACTTGCCGCCGAAGTTGAGCGTGTTGGCATAGGCGAGGCCGGTCTGCGGATTGAACGACATCGGCTCCCAATTCTTGCCGCCGAGGATGGACGGATAGACCGTCACTTTCTTGCCCTCGCGCGCGTCCTTGGAAACGTCGGTCTCGATCGGACGCCCGGTCTTCATGTCGATCCCGGTCGCCCAGTTGACCTTCACGTACGGATTGGCCGCGAGCAGCTTCCCGTTGGTGCGGTCGAGCACGTAGAAGAAGCCGTTGCGGTTGGCATTCATCAGCGTCTTGGTCGGCTTGCCCTCGACGTTCACATCGGCGAGCACCATCTCGGCCACGGCGTCGTAGTCGAACGGATTGTTCGGCGAGAACTGGTAGTGCCACTTGATCTTGCCGGTCTTGGGATCCATCGCCAGCACGGAGCAGGTGTAGAGATTGTCGCCGGGGCGCACCGCCGAATTGAACGGGCCGGGATTGCCGATGCCCCAATAGACCGTGTTCAGCTCGGGGTCGTAAGAGCCCGTGATCCAGGTCGAGCCGCCGCCGAGCTTCCAGGTGTCGCCCTTCCAGGTGTCGCCGCCGGGCTCGTCCGGCGAGGGGATCGAGTGGGTGCGCCAGAGGTGCTTGCCCGTCGCCGGATCCCAGCCGTCGATGAAGCCGCGGGTGCCGAACTCGGCGCCGGAGACGCCGGTGATGACGACGCCGTCGGCAACCAGCGGGGCCACCGTCATCGAATAGCCTTCCTTGATGTCGGCCGCCTTCTGCCGCCACAGCTCCTTGCCGTTCTTCGCGTCGATTGCAATCACGTTCGCATCGAGCGTCGTACGGAACAGCTTACCTTCATGGATCGCGACGCCACGGTTGATGATGCCGCAGCAGACGATTCTCGGCGTCTCGGCGGGATACTCGATCTTGCTCTTCCAGATCTGCTTGCCGGTCTTGGCATCGACGGCCATGGTGGCATTGTGCGAGGTCACGTAGATGACGCCCTGATAGACAATGGGCTGGGATTCCTCGCTACGATCGTCATTGAAGCTGTAATTCCAGATCGGGACGAGGTTCTTGACCGTATCCTTGTTGATCTGGTTCAGCGTCGAGAACCGCTGGAGATTGTAGCCCATTCCATAATTGAGAACGTTCGACGTGTCGGTCGCACCCTTGACCAGCTGCTCGGTGGTTTGTGCATTTGCACAGGTTGACGCAAGCATGACGAGGCCTGCGGCCATCGCAAAGCGTTTCATCCGTTCCTCCCAATATGCGCGCCTTTTGACGCTGCGATTGCAACACTCCGCCTGAAAGCAAAACACGTCAATACGAAAGTCGTAAGTGCCGTGCCGATATCGTTGGACGCGGGGTGTCGGTCGCCTTACGGAAACCTTACGAAACCACTTCCACTTGTGCGGAGACGCTGAGAAAATTCCGCGGTACGAAGCAGTCCCGGGGTGCAGGCGCGCCGGGCGCACGGCCGGGTTCTCCCGGGTTGTGGCGCGCGCAAGTTGCAAGTCCGGACTTGAACCAAGGCCCGCTTGCGGATTTATGTCGTTTCTGTCCCCGTCGATTCGGGGCTCATCGTCAGGGAGGTCTAGATGATTTCGCGTCGTTCAATTGCCCTTGCCCTTTCGCTTACGATTGCACTGTCAGCCGGTCCGGCGTGGTCGGCCTCTGGCAACGCGGTCAAGTTGTTCGACACCGACAATGACGGCACGCTCGATCTTGCGGAGGTGAAGAAGGCGGCCGCCGCAATGTTCGCAAAGCTCGATCCCGATCGTGACGGCACGCTTGATGCGCGCGAATTGCGCGGACGGTTGTCGGCGAAAGAGCTCGCCGCCGCCGATCCTGACCGCGACGGGACGCTTACGCTCGACGAATATCTGTCCGTGGTCGAGCAACGCTTCAATGCGGCGAATCCCGACAAGGACGGAACGCTGGATGCGAAGGAGCTGAACTCGCGCGCCGGCCGCACCCTGCTGCGATTGTTACGGTGAGAAGGCGCACTCGGAACTGACCTGACGAGGGCCGTGTTTGCGATCATTCCGGCCTGACGCTTGGGAACATCGGGCTGCTCGGCCTGTTTTCTCCGCAACGTCCTGCCTGGCGCCGGGGCTGCGCGGCGGGCGAAGAGGAGTTGCAGATGAACACAAAACGTTCCGTTCTTGCCGCCTGCGCCATTCTGACATTGAGCGCCGGCGTTGCCGTCGCCGGCCCGTGCAACACCGGTAGCGCCAGCACCGACAAGGATGCTGGCTCTGGTCCGGTCACCGTGGGCTCCGCTCAATCGCACTCGTCCAGTTCAACGGGTGATACCAGCCAGCATCCGCCGACCAGCACGATGAATCGTGCAAGCGGTGACACGCCGGCTTCGTCCGAGGATGCGCAGCGGCAAATGCAGAGTGAGCCGACCGCGGCCCAACGCGCCGAAGGCGCCAAGCCGAATACCGAAATGGCCGACAAGGGCTGCTGACGGCACCGTTGTCGATTAGGCGCGCGGTGCGTTGCACAAGTTGTTGTCTCGCTGGTCGTGTTTGACCAAGAGGGAACTGGCGTTGTCCGAGAGAGAAATGCAGCCGCGAAGAATCGACACAGACGAGTTCGGCAGTCGAATCCAGGCTTGAACTGCACCTGACGCAGCCCTACGTTTTGCGCTGCGCGATGTCGCGCTCAATACCTTGGGAGACCCGAATGGCTTGGAAAGCTCCGAAGATCGTGGAAGTGCCGGTCGGCATGGAAATCAACATGTACGCCTGCGCTTCGCGCAAGTAGGACTGACGACCTGCCGCGGCTTCGATGGCGAGTGCCGTCGAAGCCGCGGCAGTGTCGGATTTCCGCATGGCCTCATCGTGGTTCGCGATGGACGCGAGGCGGCACGTGCACAGGCTTCGACCTCTCCACCAAAATCTCGACCGTGCAAAATCTCGACCGTGCTCTGCCGCAGTGTGTTACGCTGATGCTCGGTGAGCGTTGCTGCCGCGTCACGGCGGCGCGCCTTCGGGGCACGGGATGGGCGGCAGAACCTGTAAGTTCTGGATGGTGATCGGGTGCGCGATCGTGCTGGCGCCGGCACGCAGCAGCGCCGAGGAAGGCTTTGATACCGAGCATATTTTCGGCTTCTTGATCGGCACCGATGTCGGCAATGTCGGCGAGCGCGAATTCCAGACCCAAACGACAGGGCGCTTCGGCAAAGGCGGGGCGGCGTATCGCGCGCTCGAGCACGAGGTCGAGATCGAGTTGGTGCCACTGCCGAATTTTCGTATCGAGGTCGGCGGCACCGCCAGCTTGCACGACATCACGGGCGTCCCTGATATCGACGACCGCCGCCAGTTCAACTTCCAGGGTGCCTCGCTCGACCTGCGCTACCGCCTGCTGGATCGCGACCGGGCGCCATTCGGCCTTACTATCGCTGCCGAGCTGCACGGCGACCGCATTGACGAGACCAGCGGCGCCAAAGGGCGAATGTACGGCACCGAGTTCACGCTGGCCTTCGACCGCGAACTGATCCCGAACTTCGCCATCGGCGCCCTCAACCTGATCTATCAACCGGAATGGGCGCGCCTCGAGGTTGGAGGAAAATCCGAGAAGAGCTCAACGATCGGCGCCGCGTTTGCTGGCTTGGCGCGCGTGCGGCCGAATGTGCTGCTCGGTGGCGAGTTGCGCTATTTCCGGCAATATGAGGGGATCGGCCTCGGAGAATTTTCAGGCCAGGCCCTGTTCGTCGGCCCCACCGCATATTTTCAGCTATCCGAGCGCTCGCGGCTGACCTTGAGCTGGAGCATGCAGGCTTGGGGACGCCCGGCCGGATCGGGCGGCAATCTCGACCTCGTCAATTTCGAGCGGCACCAGGCCCGGATGGTGTTCGGGATCAACTTCTAGCTGCGAGACCGTCATGGCGGGGACAAGCACGGGCATGACCTCGAGAATTCGGCGCGTCGCAAGGGCAGCAAGGGATGGAGGCAGTTCCCATCGCCATTCCTCACGCTCGCCTGAAACTTCCCCCTCCTTTGCAACGTAATCTTTCGTGCTAATCTCCAGCGCCCCCTTGCGAGAGGATACTGGCATGAACCCGATCGACCTGGTGGTGACTGTGTGTGCGGTGCTCTCGCCTGCTACCTGCGAGGAGCAGCATCTGGTGTTCAACTATTCCGGGTCGCCCCGCCAATGCGTGATGGCCGCGCCGCCCTATATCGCGCAATGGATCGGCGAGCATCCGAAGTGGCAGGCGGTGCGGTGGCGCTGCGAATATCCACACCCGAACGACCGGGCATAGGGCGCCCGCGCTACTTCGTGCAGTCCTTCAGATCCTTGTCGGCGATCGAGAACACGGCGTCCGCCTTGATCTCGATGTCGCGGACCATGCACTGCCGCGCATCGGGATAGCTGACCTTGGCGTCATAGCGGCCGGGCTCGACACCGGTGATGCGCAGCCGCTCGTCGTGGTCGACCTCCTTGTCCTTGTCGTTCAAGCACTGGTTCGGACCCCAGTCGGTCTTGCCGGCCGGCGCGAGCTGGAAACCGGAGATCGTCTCCGCCGTCAGGTTCCAGAGCCTTATGCCCTTCCCCTTGGCCTGCGCGGCGGCGTCGCCGGCAAGCGTCAACAACGCGATCAATGCCAGAACCCAACGCATCAAGCAGTCCTCCCACAGGCGCGCCGTCATTCCCTGATCAGGCGTTCGCGGTTCTTTGCCTTGTCGAAATTCTTGGCGCGGTCAAGGCCGTTCGGCGCGATCAGCTTCGCCGAGGCGAGATCGGCGCCGTCGAAATCGGCGTCGATGACGATGGCGCCGGTCAGATCGGCTCCGCCGAGTTGGGCGTTTTTCAGCGATGCACCGCTCAGGTCGGCGCCCCTGAGGACGGCGAATTCAAGGTCGACGCGTGACAAATCGGCGTTGCGCGCGTTCAGCCGTTCCAGATTGGCGGATCTCAGCACCGCGCGCATCAGCCCCATCGACTGGTTGCGCATGTCGGCACCGAGATGCGCATCCGCGATCGACGTGCCGACCATGCTCGCGCCGGTGAGATCTGCCGTGATGCGCGCCCCAGTCATATCGGCGCCGTCGAGGCGAGCACGTGCCATCTGTGACGCGAACAAATTGGCGCCCTTCAGGCTCGCGCCCGTGAGATCTGCATCCAGCAGCCACGCCTGATCGAGGATCGCCCCATCAAGCCGAGCACCGACGAGTTTCGTCTTGTTGAGCCGTGCCGCACGGAGAATTGCGTTGGCCAGGTCGAGACCACTGAGATCGAGCCCCGATAACCGCTTGCCGGTCAAATCGGCGGGCGCGCCGGCGCTCGCTTTGGCCAGCGCGGCCTCGACATCCTGCCGGCTCATCTCGGCGGAGACCATGGCGGGTGATGTCAGATCGAGATCGCGCATCATGTCCTGCGCGCGCGTCGTTGTCGCGAGCAGAGCAAGGCCAAGTGCCGTCAGGGCGATCCTTCGCTTCATCAGCAGACTCCGCTGCGCCCCAATTTAGCACGGGCCTCGCGCGGTTGCCTATGAGACATCCCGCCCGGCGTGAACGTCGCCTTGCTCCGCTTGGATGCGCCGCCCAAGCTCGGTCCTGATCGCCGCAATCTCGGCTTCGCTGCGCGCGGCGCGCGGGATGGCGATCGGCACCTCCTGCATGATCCGCGCGGGGCGCGGCGACAACAGGAACAGCCGGTCGCCGAGCCGGATCGCATCGTCGAGACTGTGGGTGACGAGCAGCGTCATCATCGGACGGCTCGCGACCAGCGTTGCGATCTCGTCGCGTAGACGGCCGGCGAGCGCATCGTCGAGCGAGGCGAGGGGCTCGTCGAGCACCAGGAGATCGGGCTCGACCGCGAAGGCACGGGCGAGTGCGACGCGGCGGGCAAGGCCGAGCGACAATTCGCCGGGAAAGTGGCTGCGATGGGCTTCCAGCTCCAGGATCCGGAACAGCTCCGACAGCTTTGCGTCGGAAACCTCCGGTGCCGCAAGCCGTACATTCTGCTCGACCGAGCGCCACGGCAGCAGGCGCGGCTCCTGGAACACCATGCCAATCCGCGCCTCCGGCGGTCGCGCGATGCGGCCTGCAAAGTCGCGGTCCAATCCGAGGATGATGCGCAGCATCGTGCTCTTGCCGCAGCCGGACGGCCCGATCAGCACACCGACCTCGCCGGATTGAAGCGCGAACTGGACCGGCGCCAGCACCTCGTGCGTTCCGCCCGCGGCACTCCTGAAGGTTTTTCCTGTGATCTCGACCTCAAGCCGCACGGGGCCGCCACCGGTTTGCGCGGGCTTCGAACGGCTGCACCAGCAAGGTTTCGATGACGAGTACAACGGCGGCGAAGGTCAGGGAATAGGCCAGCAGCCGCGGCGTGTCGAACAGCTGGAAGGCGACGCCGATCTCGAAGCCGACGCCGTTCGGACGACCCAGGAGCTCGGCGACCAGCACGATCTTCCACACCAGCGACAGCCCGGAGCGCGCGGAGGCCGCGATATAGGGCGCAAGCTGCGGCAGCACGACGTGGCGGAAGGCGCGCCAGCGCGGCATCGCGAACACGCTCGCCATCTCGTCGAGCGAGCGGTCGAGCGCGCGCGCGCCCTCGCGCAAGGTGACGATGGCGGTCGGCAGCTTGTTGATGGCGATCGCCGCGATCGCGGCGGCCTCGGTGAGCCCGGCCCAGATATAGGCCAGCACGATCACGACCAGCGCCGGCAAATTGAGCAGCAGGATCAGCCAGGGGTCGCCGAGCCGATCGGCGAGCTTCACCCGGCCCATCAGGTAACCGATCGCGCTGCCGAGCGACATCGCCAGCACGAAGGCGAGCGTGACGCGTGCCAGTGTGGCGCCGAGATGCAGGAACAGCGCGCCGGATGAGGCTTCCGCGATCATGACCTGGAGCACGGCCGGCGGGGAGGGCAGCTTCGCGCCACCGACGAACAGCGCGGCGGTCCACCAGATTGCGAGGAACAGGGCGAACGAGAGAAGACGCAGCACCTCAGTCTCCGGGGACTGCGTGATAGAACGTGCCGGGGTCGAGCTCGGCCGCAGGGCCAACGAGATCGCGGCCGCCGATCTCGGCCAGCACGCGGTAGAGCACGCGTGCGTCCTTCTCCTCGTCGTCGATGCTCCGGCGCGGAATGCCGTCGCGGTAGCGGTCGCGGTAGGTCTTGAGCACGGCCGGATCGCTGGTGCCGGTGAGCGGAGCGACCTTGTCCCAGGCCGCATCCGAGGTCACCAGCAGCTCTTTGGCCTTGCGGGTCATCGCGATGAAGCGCGCCACGGCGTCCCGATGGCTGGCGGCCCAGCTCTCGTCGAAGACATAGCCGACGGCGGAGACAGCACCCTTGGCGCCGAGCTTCGGCAGGATGTCCTCGATGCCGGCGAGGCGGCGAAAGCCCTTGGCTTCGAGCTGGGCACAGAAATTCCAGAAATTGAGGCTCGCATCCATCTCGCCGTCGAGCGCCTTCGCGGCGATCAAGGGCGGGGCGCCATAGGCGATGGTTGCCTCCGACTTCAGGTCGATCCCGTCCTGTTTCATGCGCGCCTGGAGCAGCAGCCAGCTCTTGTCGATCGCCCCGCCGGCGACGGCGAGCTTGCGGCCCTTGAGGTCGGCGAGCGTCTTGATTGGAGAAGCCGCCGGCACCATCACTGCGCCCAACGCGCTCGAATAGGGATAGAAAGTGAGCTTGGCGCCCAGCGCACGCTCGCGCGACACCCACAGCCAGTCCGACAGGATGATGTCGGCGCTGCCGGCGCGCATCGCGATCTTGCCGGCCTCGGTGCTCGCGAGCTCGGTGACCTCCAGCGACAGGCCAGCCTCCTTGTCGAGACCGCTCGCTCGGATTGCGGCCAGCTCCCAGGAGAATGTTCCGGTTTTCTGCACCGCAAGGCGGATCGCATCCGCGGCGCGGCCGGGCGCGGCGAGCGTCAGCGCCAGCGTCATTGCGAGCGCCAATGTTCGACCAAATGCCCTCGTCACACCCAGTGCTCTCATCACCTTGTGAGCCGTTTCCTCTGACGGAATGCTTTTCAGGACAATACGCATAGCATAGCCTTGGTCGCAACCAGCGGGAGGATGCGCATGAATCTGGCGGGACAGCTACGACCGATTGTCGCCGCATTGGTGATGCTGGCTGCGAGCGCGTGCGTGGCACGGGCCGAGGGGGCCAATGATTATCCCACCTCGGCGCGCGCGGAGTATGTCTATGGCTGCATGAAGGCCACCGGCGAGACGCGGGCTGCGATCGAGCAATGTTCCTGCTCGATCGACGTGGTGGCTTCGATCATACCCTACGAGCGCTATGTTACCGCCGAGACCGCGCTCAGCATGTCGCAAGTGCGCGGCAATCTCGGCGTCCAGTTCCGCACCTCGGAGCAAGCGAACTCGGCGGTGAACGATTTGAGGCGCGCCCAGGCGGAAGCCGAGGTGAGGTGTTTCTAGTTTGCTGCCGTCATTCCGGGGCGCGCGAAGCGCGAGCCCGGAATCTCGAGATTCTCAGGTGCGCAATTGCGCACCAGAGTTCGGTCCTGCGGACCGCCCCGGAATGACGGCTCGCTATCACGTTCCCGGCTTCTCCACATCCCACTCGCTGCGGAACACGTGCCCGTCGGTGTCCTTTGCTTCCGCGCGGAAACGCTTGGCGCCGTTGGATACGTACGTGAAGCGCAGATTGGGATCCTCCGAGATCGAGATGCCGCCCTCCATCGACAGCACGAGGCTGTCGTCCTGCGTCAGCTTCAGCTGGTTGATGAAGAAAGCGGGAATGTAGAGCTGCGTGACCTGGTCCATCTGCAGCCCGGAATTGTTGGGATGGCCGATCATGACCTGCGCCTCGCGCACGCGGCTTGACGGCGCCTCCTCGCGTGCGAACTGGCGATAGCGCATCTGGCCGAGCCGGTTCCTGGCTTCCTCGACGTTCTTGCCCGCCGGTGCCGAGCAGCCGCCGGAGGCTTTCACGTAAGTCTTGGACACATAGAGCTGACCGTCGCTGAGCTCGGCGACCGCGTGGACATCGGTGTAGTTGTTGACGCGCACGCGCGTCGATATCTCCGTGACATTGGCATCCGGCCCGAGTTCGAACTTCGCCGCCATCGGCGCGGGATTGCGGTCGATCACCAGCGTGATCGAACGGATGCGCCGCGCATCGCCGGGCGACAGCTTGCTGCGCAGGGTCACCGGCACGATGGCCGCGTCCTCGGCGCGATACGGCATCTCGATGCCGATGACGGCGCTGCCGTCATTCATCGGACGGTTGCTGAAGATGTCCTGCACCAGGCCGGGCCAGGGATCGTAGGCCTCTTCCGCCTGCGCCGGCATCGCGAAAGCGAGGCCGAGAAGCAGGGCGGTGAGGGTCTGGCGGCGTGTGCATCCCGTCATGGTCATGATCCCGCGCGGACGAAACAATCGTTAGGCACAGCCTAGCGCGCCCGCTACTCCCATTCAATTTCAGAGAATGCTGCAGTTGCGTTGCGGGCGTTGTAATCGTCGAACAGCTGCCAATGCGGCCGTTCCGACGCGGCCGCCTTGTCCGCGGCGGCTCGGATCGGCTCGCCGTTTTTGTTCAACGTGCGGACGTCGGACAGCAGCGTTGACAGGTAGCGCCGTTCATCGATCAGCGCCGCAGGCCAGTCGCTCACGGGGCCGTGACCGGGAACGACGCGGAGCGCCGGGATGGTCTCAAGCCGCTTCAAGGTGTCGAGCCAGCCGCGGATGCTGCCGTCCATGACCGGAATGTGGCGGAGAAAGACCAGGTCGCCAGCAAACAGAGTCCTTGTCGTCTCGTCGTACACGATCAAGTCGCTGTCGCTGTGTCCGGCCGGCCAGGCACGCAAGCTCAGGCGGCGCGACCCGAGATCGAGGGTCATCGTGTCGGTCACGAGCAGGGTAGGGGCAATGATCTTGACGGGATCGATCAGCTCGCCGCCCATGATGCGACGGAAATTGTCGAGGTAGAACGGCCCACGCGTCGCGAGCGCCTGCGGCAGCCTGCTATGGCCGACGAAGCTCGCCCCATCCGCAACAAAGGCGGCGTTGCCGAAGACATGATCGGGATGGCCGTGGGTGTTGATGACATAACGGATCGGCTTGGGCGTGCGGGCTCGCACGGCGGCCAGCAGCGCCTCGCCTTCGCGAAGGCTGCCGCCGGTGTCGATCACGGCCACGGCCTCATCGCCGACGATGAAGCCGACATTGGCGATGTCACCTTCGTTCTCGCGGGTCATCAGGGCGATAGTCCCGGAGTGTATGAAGATTCCCGGTGCGACTTCGCTCACAGGCAATTCGGCGGCCCAGGCACATGCTAGCGTTGCCCGGAGCAGGGACAAGGCTGCGATCATCAGAGCGATGCGAGACACTTTTCTGCCTCAGTTCAAAGGGGTTTCATTGCACTGCACAAAGCAAGCCAGCACCCAGCACAAAGTTGGCATACGTGGCGCATCATGCGTTGCATGGATAACATCCAACCAAAACGAGGAGGAAGCGCGATGACGGAGGCCGGACGACATCGTCGCTGGTTGTTTTCACTATGGGTCGTGGTCGCATCCTGTGCGTTCGGCGATGTCGCCGTCGCGCAGACCAAGGACAGCGGCGATCTCTCATTCGAACTGGTCGATCCCAGGGTGCTGCGCGTCTGCGCCGATCCGCGCAATCTGCCGTTCTCCAACGAGAAGGGCGAGGGCTTTGAGAACAAGCTCGCCGAATTTCTTGCGGACAAGCTCCAGAAGAAGCTCGACTACGTCTTCTTTCCGCAGGCCACCGGTTTCGTGCGGATGACGCTGGGTGCGCATCGCTGCGACGTCATCATGGGCTTCCCGCAAGGTGACGACCTTGTGCAGGGCACCAATCCCTACTACCGCACGAGCTATGCGCTGGTCGCGAAGGATGGCAGCGGGCTCGAGGACGTCGACACGCTCGAGGACCCCAGGTTGAAGGGCAAGCATGTCGGCATCGTCGCCGGCACGCCGCCGGCGACCAACATGGCGCTGGCCGGCCTGATGGGCGATGCAAAGCCCTATCCGCTGATGATCGACACGCGCTTCGACAATTCGGCGAAAGCGATGATCGATGACCTCGCCGCCGGCAAGATCGACGCCGGCGTGTTGTGGGGACCGATGGCCGGCTACTATGCGAAGAAGGCCGGCTCTTCGCTCCATGTCACGCCGCTCGTGAAGGAAACCACCGGGCCGAAGCTGGTCTATCGCATCGGCATGGGCGTGCGCCCTGCCGACCAGAACTGGAAGCGGCAGCTCAACAAGGTGATCCAGGAGAACCAGGGCGAGATCAACAAGATCCTGCTCGATTTCGGCGTACCGCTGCTGGACGAGAGCGACCGGCCGCTCGGCGCGGAGGCGGCCAAGAAAACGCCATGAGACGGCCGCTTGCCGCTGTGATCGTCGTTGCTCTGCTCGTGGCACCGGCGTTGGCGCAGCAGCAAGAGCCGTTCGAGCCCGAAGGCTATCGCACCGACAATTATCGCGCGCCGGTGCCGGCGACGCTTGCCGGCGCGCGCGTGCTGACGACCGAGGAGGCGGAGGCGGTCTGGCGCGCGAACAGCGGCACCTTCGTCGACGTCCTGCCGCGGCCGCCGAAGCCGAAGAACCTTCCCGAGGGCACGGTGTGGCGCGATGCGCCGCGCAGGAACATTCCGGGCAGCATCTGGCTGCCTGACACCGGCTACGGCACGCTGCCGCCCGCCATGGATGACTATCTCCAGCGCGGCCTCGCGCGCGCCTCGCGCGGCAACAAGGCCGCATTGCTCGTGATCTATTGCCTCGCCGATTGCTGGATGTCCTGGAACGCCGCCAAGCGTGCGCTGGCTTACGGCTACACCAGCGTAGCCTGGTACCCCGACGGCACCGACGGCTGGGAGCGCGCGAAGCTTCCGACCGATGACGCGCAGCCGGAGCCGCGACCCGAGCAACAATGATCAGGCGAAGATACGCTTCCTCTCTCCGCAAGCGGAGAGAGGTCAAGCGCAGTGCTGTTACTTCTGTTTCTGCAGCTTCGTCAGCGTGCCGGTGCCGTTCGTCTCGGTGGCCGTATAGTTCACCCTGTCGCCGGCATGAACGGCATCCAGCATCGCGGCATCCTTGGTTTTGTACTCCTGGAGCGCGCCGGCGCTGCCAGCGCTGGCGCCGACCGTACCCTTCTGCATCTGTTGGATCGAGATCGTGCCGTTGAGACGGTCGATCCGCGTGATCGTTCCGGTCATGTCTTCGGCAAATGCGCTGGATGTGAGCAAGCTAAGGGCCGCAGCGCCCGCGAAGATGAATTTCGTTGTTCCCATCGAGGCCTCCCAAGGTATGGGGTTCACTTCGACAAGGCATCCTGGATCGATTTGGTTCCGGCAGATAGCTCGGGAAAAGGTTAACGATTGCGGAACTTGCGCGAAAGCCGTCAGCGAGGCTGCCGCTATTCCATTTCCTGCTGGATCACGCGGCCGAGCGCGAACAGGCGCTGGTCGATCGTGGTTGGAACCTCGCAGACGAAGCGCACCACCTTGGTGCGGTCCTCGAAGATACGGGTCTTCCAGATCAGCTCGTTGCTGAGCGCCTCGACCTTGGCCTCGTCGCGGGGTGTCGCGCCTTGCAGGGTGTGGAGTTGGAGCGTTTCCTCGCGAATCTTGTCGGCGGCCTCGCGCTGCTTCCGGCTGACGCGTTCGAGCCCGTTCATGACCTGCGAGCGCTGAGCATTGAGCGTGTCGAACAGACCGGCAAATAGCAGCTTCGCATTCGCCGTCTTGTCGGAACCGGAGGCGGCCAGAAACTCCTTCACCGATTTCTCGGCCTCGTCCAGCGGCGTCTTGCGCGCCGCCAATTTTGCGACCAGCGCGCTGACCTTGGCGTCGTCCTTCCATTTGTTCTGGACATCGTCGAGCGGCGGACCGGCCCACACGGCGGCCAGCGAGATCTCCGGCACCTTGGCTTGGGTACAGGGCCAGTCCGGATAGCGCGGATCGGCCGCGCGCGCGGTCGTGCCGGACAGCGCGATCACCAGGGCAGCCAGGAGCCAGACCTTCATCCTTCGCCTCCCGCAGGCCCGCGTCGCGCCAGCCCGCGCGAGGGATCATAGGCCAAAATCGCTCCGACCATGAAGGCGATTGTGCAGCTTGCCACCACCGCCAGCGAGATCCAGTTGATCTGCCCGTACAGCGCGAAGCGGATCAGCTCGACCGCATGGGTGAACGGATTGGCCTCGCAGAGATAGTACAGATAAGGGCTGCCCTCCTGCACCCGCCAGAGCGGGTAGAGCGCGGAGGAGGCGAAGAACATCGGGAAGATCACGAAGTTCATCACGCCGGCGAAGTTCTCCAGCTGCTTGATGCCCGAGGAGATCAGCATGCCGAGCGAGCCCAGCATCAGCCCGGACAGGATCAGCGCCGGCAGCACGGTAAGGTAGCCCCAGGGCGGCGGGGTGATGTCCCAGAGCCAGGCGATCAGCAGGAATGCGTAGACCTGGAGCAGCGACACCGCGGTGCCTGCGAGCAGCTTGCAGAACAACAGGAATCCGCGCGGCAGCGGGCTCACCAGGAGCGTGCGCATGTTGCCCATCTCGCGGTCATAGACCATCGAGAGCGAGGATTGCATGCCGTTGAAGAGCTGGATCATCGCCATCAGCCCAGGCGCGATATAGACCTCGTAGAGGATGTAGGTCTCGTAGGGCGGGATGATGGAGATGCCGAGCACCTGGCGGAAGCCGGCGGCGAAGATGAACAGCCACACCAGCGGGCGCACCAGCGCCGAGACGAAGCGCTCGCGCTGATGCAGGAAGCGCAGCCCCTCGCGCCAGACGATGCCGGTGAGGCAGGTCAGGTACTCCTGGACCGAGAAGCCGCGCGGGGTGTCACGCGTGGTGATGCTGCTCATGCGCCGCCTCCCGGCATCACTTGCGCGCCGGTCAGGCGCATGAAGGCGGTGTTGACGTCCTGCGCGCCGGCCTCCGCGATGACGCGGCTCATCGGCCCCTTCGCCAGCACCTTGCCCTGGTGCAGCACCACGAGATCGTCGCCGGGATTGATCTCGTCGAACAGGTGCGTGGCCCAGAGCACGCCGATGCCCTGCTCGGTCACGAGCTGGCGGACATGGCTGATGATGTCGGCGCGCGCCTTGACGTCCAGGCCGACCGTAGGCTCGTCCAGCAACAGCAGCCGCGGCCGGTGCAGCAGCGCCCGCGCGATCTCCAGCCGCCGCATCTGGCCGCCGGAGAGATCGCGGACCTTGCTGCCGGCGCGCTCTTCGAGCCCGATGCGGCCGAGCAGCTCGGCGCTGCGCGCGGCGGCCTCGCGGCGGCTGATGCCGTGCAGGGCGGCGTGATAGAGCAGGTTCTGCGTCAGCGACAAATCGAGATCGAGCGTACGCGGCTGGAACACGACCCCTAACAGCCGCAGCGCCTCGCCGGGGCTCTTGCTGATGTCATGACCGAAGATGGCGACACGGCCGGACTGGATGCCGAACAGGCGCGTGACGAGCGAGAACAGCGTGCTCTTGCCAGCGCCGTTCAGCCCAAGCAGCGCAGTGAAGCTCGCGGGCTGGACATTGAAGGAGACGTCCATCAGCGCGCGGCGCGGCCCATAGGCGTGGCTGACGCCGTCGATCGCCAGCGCCGGCACGGCGGCGGGATAAGGCCTTGGTGCGTCGTCGTGTGGTTCGGCGATCGGGGCAGGGCTGGTCATGGTGCGATCGTGACGCCCCAGGGCAGTTCGCCCACCTGAATGGTCTTGATCACCTTTTGCGCGGCGACGTCGATGACCGAGACGTCGTTCGACACGCCATTGGTGGTGAGCAGGTACTTTTCGTCCGGCGTGAACGCCACGTGCCAGACGCGCTGCCCGACGAGCAGGTATTTCGTCACCTTGCGCGAGGCGACATCGACCACGGCGATGCGATTGGCGGGGCCGAGCGCGATGAAGGCGGTCTTGTCGTCCTTGGTCATGCCGATGCCGACGGGCTGGATCGCCTCTTTCCGCAGGCCCGGGATCTCGAAGGTGACCTTGCCGATCACCTCGTGCCTTTTGGGATCGATGATCGACACGGTCCCGCCGATCTCCGAGGATACCCACACTTCCGAACTGTCATGCTTGAACTCGGCGAAGCGCGGCCGGGCGTCGACCAGCACGTTGGCGACGATCTGCCGCGAGGCGGTGTCGATGAAGTGCGCCATGTTGGTCGTCTCGGACGTGTTGATCAGCGTCTTGCCGTCGGGGCTGATGGTCATGCCCTCGGGCTCGACGCCGACCTGGATGTCGCCGAGGCGTGCGCGCTTCTCGAGATCGATCACGGTCACCGTGTTGTCGTTCTCATTGGCGACATAGAGGGTCTTGCCGGCGGCATCCTGCGCGAACAGCTCGGGATCGGGCCCGGAGGGCAGGCTGTCCACCACGCTTTGCGTCTTGGCGTCGATCACCTGGATGGTGTCGTCGTCGCCGACCGCGACCATCACGAATTTGCCGTCGCGCGTGAAATCGATGCCACGCGGGCGCTGGCCGACCTTGATGGTCTTGGTCACGGTCCAGCTGTCGGTGTCGATCACCGACACTGTGTTGCTCTTCTCGTTCGAGACATAGGCGATGAACGCGTGTGCGGGCGCGGTGGCGGTCGCCAGAACCATCAGCAACGCTGCTCTTAGCAGGTGCGATCTCCGTCCGCGGGCGGTCTTCACCTCCCCCGCTTGCGGGGGAGGTCGTATCGCATCGAAAGATGCGATACGGGAGAGGGCTCTCTCCTCTTGGGGGTTCTCGCGAGCGGAGAGACCCTCTCCCCAACCCTCTCCCGCACGCGGGAGAGGGAGCGCACCATCTCTGCGGAGGCTCCGTCGCATCACTTCGCTCACTTCAGCTTGCATTTGCTCTCCGGACGATCGTAGCCGAGCGTGTCGAGCTCGGAGACCTGGTGCAGGAATCCCTCCTGCGGCGACACCGACACCACCATGCGACCATCGACCAGCAGGATCGGCTGGCGCAACTGCAAGTTCCAGTCGCGCAAGGTGAGCCGCGTGCCCTTGAACGCGGCGACCGAGAAATCCGGGGCCTTGATGAAATCGGTCACCTTCTTGACGTCGCCGGAATTGGTGCGCGAGGTGGCTTCGCCGATCATGCGCACCGCGGTCCAGGCCTGCATGTCGAGCGCGGTCATGCGCCGCGAATTCAGCTTGAAGAAGCGGTTCTGCATCTGGATCGCACCCCACTGGTCCTGCGCGGCGTCCCAGCTGCGCGGCACCAGCCCGGCCGAGCCCGCGACGGGCCGCGGATCCCAGGTGCGATAGGGCAAATAGGCGCCGAACACCTCGCTCTCGTCGGCGGCGACCAGCACGTCATAGGCCGGCGCCTGCTGAGTGAAGACAGGCATCTGGCGCTGGATCAGCGTCACGCCGCTATCGGTACGGCGTGCGCCGCCTTTGTCTTCGAAGGTGCGCTCCTGCACGATCTTGGCGCCGAACCGCGTGGCGGTGCGCCGGAGCGCATCGGCGAACAGCTTGTCCTCGTCATGGGAGCCGACCACGAGCAGCCAGCGCTTCCACTGCTTCCACACCAGGTATTGCCCGAGCGCGTCGGCGAGCATTGCCCGGGTCGGGGCGGTATGGATGACGTTGGCGCGGCAATCGGCCTCGCGCAGCCGTTCGTCGATGGCGCCGACGTTGAACAGCAGCGTGCCGCGGTCGCGTAAGGTGTCCGAGACCTTTAGCAGCGCATCGGCCGGCAGGTCGGCGACGATGAAGCCGTTCCTCTCGGCGAGCGCGGACGCCGCCTGCACAACGTCCTCGCCTTCCTTGATGCGGCGCTCCTCCAGCGCAAAGCGCTGGTTGAGGAATTTCCCGGTGGTGTTGTTGTCTTCGATGGCGAGGCGCGCGCCGGCAACGCCGTCATTCCCGGCGGGCTGCTCGACCAGCGACAGCGTCGATCTGGTGCCGGCGATGCCGAGATAGCCGACGCCGATCGTGGCGGGGTCGGCCGCGAGCGCGCTCGTTGCGGCAAGACTCCAGCCGATCAGGCCGACCAACCATCGGATCATGTTTCCTCCAGGCGTTCTCCCCGGCTTGACCGCCGGTGGAGAATTGTTTCTGCTTCAAGCATGACCGATTTGGCCCGCCTTGCAACCCCGCATTTCGTCCTCGCGCGCGCGAGACCGGGAATCACGATTATGCGAGCACTGATCTGTTTCTCGGCTTTGCTGTTGTCGGGCTCGGTCGCGCTCGCAGATCCGCCGAAACTGGCGGTGTTCGATTTCGAGCTGATCGACACCAGCCTGCCCGGCGAGTTCTACGGCTCGAAGCCCGAGCAGGCGCGGCTCGAGCGCATCAGCGAGCAGCTGCGCAAGGAACTGGCAGATTCAGGCAAGTTCCAGATGCTCGACATCGCGCCGGTTCGGGATGCCGCCCGTCACGCGAATCTGCAGGCCTGCGGCGGCTGCGACCTCAAGCTCGCCGGACAGCTCGGCGCCGACCTGGAGATCACTGGCCTGGTGCAGAAGGTCTCGAACCTGATCATCAATCTCAACATCTATTTGCGCGACGTGAAGACCGGCAACATGATCACCGTCGCCAGCGCCGACATGCGCGGCAACACCGACGAATCCTGGTCGCGCACGATGAGCTATCTGATCCGCAACCGCCTGCTGGCGCGCAACTACGGGAGGCCGGAGTAGGGTCTTCTCTCCGCGAGCGCCGCTGTGCACCCACTTCCCTTGCGGGAGGTGGCTCGCCGCGCAGCGGCGAGGCGAGTGAGGGGCGTCGATGCGCGCGCCACCTTCTCCCACAAGAAGGAGGCAGCGTGCGCGTGCGGCGCGCAGAGATCACGCCGTCAATCTTGCCGCATGCCAGTGCAGATGATCGCCCATGAAGGTCGAGATGAAGTAATAGCTGTGGTCGTAGCCCACCTGCCGGCGCAGCGTCAGCGGGATGTTGGTCTTGGTGCAGGCCTCCTGCAGCAGCTCCGGCTTGAGCTGCTCCTTCAAGAAATTGTCGGCATCGCCATAGTCGACCAGGAAGCCCGAAAATTTCGCACCGTCCTCGATCAGCGCCACCGTATCGTGGTTGCGCCAGGAATCCCTGTTCGGCCCGAGATAGCCGGTCAAGGCCTTGATGCCCCAGGGCACCTGCGAAGGCGCCACGATTGGCGCAAACGCGCTTGCCGCGCGAAACCGGTGTGGGTTGCGCAGCGCAACCGTCAGCGCACCATGGCCGCCCATCGAGTGACCCATCACCGATTGCCGCTTGACGTCGGCCGGAAAGTTTTCCGCGATCAGCTTGGGCAACTCGTCGGTGACATAGCTCCACATCCGATAGTTGCGCGCGAACGGCTCTTGCGTCGCGTCGACATAGAAGCCGGCCCCTAAGCCGAAATCATAGGCGTTGTTGGCATCACCCGGCACGTCCGGCCCGCGCGGTGAGGTGTCCGGCGCGACGAAGATCAGGCCGAGCTCGGCGCAGGCTTTGCGGAATTCGCCCTTCTCCGTGACGTTGGCATGCGTGCAGGTGAGCCCGGAGAGGTACCAGACCACGGGTAGTTTGGTGTCGTTCGCGTGCGGCGGAACGTAGACCGAGAACACCATGTCGGTTCCGGTCGCCTGGCTTGCATGGCGATAGACGCCCTGCACACCGCCATAGGATTTATTCGTCGAGACGGTCTGGATCGTCATGCCTGAAACTCCGTGGCATCTCACCACATCAACATTGCAACGCTTGTGTGACCGAAATTTGTGGCGTCGTCAGGCGACGCCGCTGTCGATCGCCAGCCGTACCAGCTCGACGGAGGTTTTCACCCCGAGCTTCTGGCGCATGATGGACGAGGTATTGGCAACCGTCTTGTAGGACGATTGCACCAGCCAGGCGATCTCCGACAGGCTCTTGCCGGCGCTGAGCAGCCGCAGGATCTCCATCTCGCGCGCATTCAGCTTCGACAGCGGGCTTTGCGCCAGCGTCGGCCCCGCAAAGGCGATGCTGCGCGCGATCGCGGTCGGAAGGTACGTGCCGCCGCCGCCGACGGCGCGGATCGCCTCGACGAGATCGTCAGGATCGCCGGTCTTGGAGACATAGCCCTTGGCGCCGCACTCGATCGCCCGCGCGGCGAAAGCAGGATCGTCATTCATGCTGAACATGATGATGCGGGCCTCGGGCGTGCGCTCGAGAATGCGGCGCGCGAGCTCGAATCCGGAGACGGTCGGCAGGTTGATGTCGATGATGCAGAGGTCGGGACGTTCGACAATGAAGACGCACTCGCCGTCTTCGGCGTCGGCGGCCTCCAAAATCTCGATCTCGCCCTCGTCGGCCAGCACGGCACGGCAGCCGGACGCGACAATGGGATGATCGTCGACGATCAGAATGCGCATAGGCGTTCCCCGCGACAGCGCGCTCCCCGTGTTGGAATGTGCCTGTTTTGCGCCGCATGCTGCCGGCATGAGCGCGTCTCATGTGGCCTCATGCAACCCGGCCGGGATTGCTGTACGCTTCCGATTAGATATCGGGCGCTTCGCCTCTGTCAACGTCATCGGACAGGGGCGGGCATCCTTCGCGAGGCACAGGCGATACCAATGTGGCAGAATTTATCCTTGCGCGGGCGCATCAACCTCTTGCTGGCGCTGCTGCTGGCGCTGGGGCTCGCCGTCAATATCGGCCGGCAGGTCGCAGAGGCCGGGCCGCGCGTGCAGGCCGAGGACCAGAGCGTGATCCGCCTTGCCCGAGAGTTCATCGAGATGATCGTGGCGGATCTCAACGAGGCCCCCGACCCGGATGCCAGGCTCAACCAGATCGCGCGCGATCTCAGCCGCCTGCGCCATGTCAGCATCACGCTCCGGGACGCCGGCGGCCAGCCGCTGACGCCGCCCCGGCTTGACGCCGACGCCGACACGCGCGCGCCGCCGGCCTGGTTCGTCGCCCTGGTTCATCCCGAGCAGACCGCGGTCAGCGTGCCGGTCTCGATCCGTGGCAAGCCCGCCTCGCTCGTGATTACCTCGCATCCCGACGACGAGATCGCCGAGATCTGGGACGGGATCGTGACCCAGCTCGAGGTCGGCTCGGTGATCGCGCTTGCGCTGTTCTTCCTGATGATGAACGTGGTCGGCCGGGCGCTGGCACCGCTTCAGTCGCTGGCTGAGGCAATGGGGAGGCTCGAAGGCGGACATTATGATGCCCGCGTCGCGCCAGGCGGCGCGCCGGAACTCGCCGCGATCTGCACCAAGCTCAACCACCTTGCCGCGACGCTTGGTGAGGCGGTCGAGGACAAGCGGCGTCTTGCCGAGCGTGCGGTGTCGCTGCAGGATATGGAGCGCAAGGAGATCGCGCGCGAGCTCCATGACGAGTTCGGGCCATACCTGTTCTCGCTGCGCGCGCATGCGAGCGCGCTGGCGAAGCTGGCGGACGGACGCGACCCGAGTGCGGATGCCGTGCGAAAACATGGCAGCGCCATGCTGGAGCAGATCAATGCACTCCAGCAATTCAACCGCCGCGTGCTGGAGCGCCTTCGGCCCGTGGGCCTTGCCGAGCTCGGCTTGCGCAAGGCGCTCGAATCCCTGTCGCGGCTATGGCGGCAGTCGCATCCTGACGTCGCGATCGAAACCGTGATCTCGCCGGCGCTCGGGCCGACCGGCGAGACGGCCGATCTCACCATCTATCGTATCGTGCAGGAGGCGCTCACCAACGTATTCCGCCACGCCGGTGCGACCGCGGTCAATGTCGTCATCGAGCCGGTGGAGCAGATGACTCACGACGGCCGCGGCTGCGCCCGGGTGCGGGTCAGCGACAACGGCCGCGGCATGGAGCCGGGGCAGAAGCTCGGCTTCGGCCTCGTCGGGATGCGTGAGCGGATCCTGGCGCTGGGCGGCACGCTCAACGTCGTCTCCGGCGATGCCGGCCTGACCGTGGAGGCCTTGATTCCGACTGCCTCATCCTGATCTGAATGTCACGTCCACTGCCTCAGGGGGAGCTCGAAATGCTGAAGTTTAGCGGATGGACGGTCTCGATACTGGCTGTCGTGATGGTGTCGGGATCTGCGCTGGCGGCTTCTCGCGCTGATCCTGTCAGGAAGTTCGATACCGACAGCGACGGGACGCTGGACCATATCGAGGTCAGGAAGGCCGCGACGGCGCTTTTCGCCAGGCTCGACCCGGATCACGACGGCACGCTGGACGTGCGGGAGTTGCGGGGCAGATTATCCGCCAAAGAGATCGCGGCAGCGGATCCCGACCACGATGGAACGCTCTCGGTGAATGAATATCTCGCCGTCGTTTCGCAGCGCTTCGACGCAGCCGATCCGGATCACGACGGAACGCTGGATGGGAGAGAACTGAAGACGCCTGCCGGACGCGCGCTGCTCCAGCTCCTGCAATAAACCGGCGGCTCGCGCGTCAGTTCGAGCTGTCTGCGCCGCCCGCAAGCTCGCGCGCCCGGCGGAGCAGGTCGCTCGTGCGACGGATACCGAGCTTGGTCCTCGCCTGCTTGATCAGCCGGGCGACGGCCCGGGGCGTGATGATCAGCTCTTCGGCGATCGCGGAATATGAGTTTCCCTGGCCGAGCAGGCTGAGCGCCTCTCGTTCTCTGCGCGTCAGTGTGGCGACCTTGCCGGAATCGACGTGATCGGGCAGGGGCACGCCGCGCAAATTGATCCGCTCGTCGACATAGCGATGGCCGAGCCTGACCTGACGCACCGCCTTTGGCAGTTCGTCCGGCGGAGAGTCCTTCAGCAAATATCCGATGGCTCCCGCCTTGATCGCGGACGCCACGATATTTGCGTCCGCATGCATGCTGAAAACCAGGATGCGTGCGAGCGGCGCATCCGAGGAGATGCGGTGCAGCAAGTCGACACCGCCCAGTGCTTCTCCCGGAAAGGTCAGATCGAGGATGACGACCCCGGGGCGGTGCTCCAGAAATGCTTCATAGCCGCTCGGCACATCGCGCGCAGCGACCACGTCCTCGACGTCCCCCAGCACGATGCGACAGGCTTCGGCAATGATGGGATGGTCGTCGACGACGAGTATGGGGCTCAAGGGATTTCTCTGAAAGGCATGATGTTTCAAAGGATTGAGGCGTGTGGCGAGCGTCGGGCGAGCCGGCTGCGGCAATGCCTGCCGCAGCCGTATCGCCGCGTCATTTCTTCGGCCGTATTGCGTCGGCCGTGCCTTGGATGAAAGCCTGAATCTTCACGACATCGGCTTCCGTCAGCTTGCCCGTGAAGTCCGGCATGCCCTTGTCGCGGAACGGTCCCTTGAACACGATGTTCTTGAGGTTGGCGATCTCCTCCGCCGGCACGTAGCCCAGGTTGCGGACGTTGCCGCCCCTGTCGACACCGGGCACGCCATGGCAGGTGGCGCAGGCGGCGACATAGAGCGCCGTTCCTTCGGGCACGTCCTTCGGATCGTACTTCACGCCCTGGAGCAGGCCTTCGGTCTGGTACTTCACGAATTCCGGCAGCGGCGCCTTGCCGTTGAGCGCGAACGTGTAGACCGTCCCGGGACTTTGCCGCTCGGTCGCCCGCTGCGCCATGCCATAGACTCCGCCCCAGCCGACGGCAATCGAGACATACTGCACGCCATCGAGCATATAGGTCGAAGCCGCCGCGACGACGCCGGTGCCGGTCGCTGTTTCCCACAGCGTCTTGCCCGTCTTGGCGTCATAGGCGACGAAGCGTCCATCCGCGGTGCCCTGGAACACTAGGTTTCCGGCTGTGGTCAGCGTGCCGCCGTTCCATGGTGAGGGGTATTCGACGCGCCAGGCTTCCTTCTGCTTGACCGGGTCCCACGCGACCAGGCGTCCGAACGGAAGACTCTTGGGCGGCTCTCCGTTGAGCACGAAGCCGACATTCCAGCCGGTGGCCCCGCCGAATTTGCCCGGCGTTGCGGCATTCTGCTTGAACTTCTTTTCCGGAATGAGGTTCAGCGGCACGTTCTGGGCCGGCAGATAGACCAGCCCGGTTTGCGGGTTGAACGACATCGGGTGCCAGTTATGGGCGCCGTAGGGTCCCGGGATCGAGTCGTACGCCGCGTCGCCACGCGCGGCCGGCACCTCGATCGGGCGGCCGTTGGCGTCGTAGCCGGTGGCCCAGTTCACATCGACGAAATTCTTCGCCGAGATGAATTTGCCGTTGGTGCGGTCGATCACGAAGAAGAAGCCGTTCTTGGGCGCGTGCAGGATGACCTTGCGCGGCGCGCCGTCGATGCTGATGTCGGCGAGTATCATCGGCTGGGTCGAGGTGTAGTCCCAGTGGTCGCCGGGCGTCTCCTGATAGTGCCAGGCGTATTTGCCGGTGTCGGCGTTCAGCGCCACGATCGAGGCGAGATAGAGATTGTCGCCGCCGGCGGGGCTGCGCACGTTCCGGTTCCAGGGCGAGCCGTTGCCGGTGCCGATGTAGACGAGGTTGAGATCGGGGTCGAAGGTGATGGTGTCCCACGGCGTGCCGCCGCCGCCGTTGAGCCAATACTGGCCGGCGGGATCCCAGGTCTTGGCCGCCTTCTCCATCGACTCGTCCTCGAACGGCTTTGACGGATCACCGGGGACGGTGAACCAGCGCCAGAGTTGGTTTCCGCTTTCGGCATCGTAGGCGGTGACGTAGCCGCGCGCGCCATATTCGGCGCCGCCTTGTCCGATCACGACCTTGCCGTTGAAGACGCGCGGCGCGCCGGTGATGGTGTAGGAATGCTCGTGGTCGATCAGCGTGTCCTTTTCCCAGACCTTCTTGCCGGTTGCCGCGTCGAGCGCGATCAGGCGGCCATCATAGGCGGCCACGAACACCTTGCCCTTGTAGAGCGCGACCCCGCGGTTGACCACGTCGCAGCAGCCCCTGTAGCCGAGCTCGCGGTTGACTTCCGGATCGAACGTCCAGATGCGCTTGCCGGTTCGCGCGTCGATGGCATGCACGACGCTCCAGGAGGCCGTCTGGTACATGATGCCGTCGACGACGACCGGCGTCGCCTCGACGCCGCGCGAGGATTCGAGATTGTAGGTCCAGACCAGGCCGAGGCCTTTGACGTTGTCGCTCGTGATCTGATTGAGTTTCGAAAAGCGGGTCTCGGCGTAGTCGAGACCGACTGTCGGCCAGTTGTTGGACGTCGCGGTGTTGGCCTTGATGTAGGCGCCGTCGACCTGCGAGGTGATGGCCTTGATGCTCTCCGGCGTCGGGGTCTTTGCCGAATCCTGCGCAGACGCGGCGGCGATGGATGCGCCGAAGCCCAAGCCTGCGAGAAGACCCAGGACGAGGCTGCCGCGGACTGGCCGAGCCGATGAATATCGAACGGAAAAGCGGTCCCCCAACGTCATCATGTCCTCCTGTATTCTTGCTTGCCGTAAAGGCACCCCGCCCAGGAGGGCGGGGTGAGTCTACGGATGAATGACTCGCGATCAGATCGCGATGTCGAGCCAAGGATTGCACGAAGGTCTTTCGCGAGGTTCGGCAAAAAGTCTCGCGGCGACCGGGAATAGTTCCCGGCCGCGCCCGATGAGGCTCGCGCCCGCCGTTGGACGGATCGGGAATAATTCCCGATTTGGTCGGGAATTTAAGCTCCGGACAGGGCGGACGTTTTACGGCTGGTGCTCTTCGGCTGTTGGCCTGTATCGTTGGCCTAACCGGCGGGGAAACGAGCCGGACGATACGGGTGGAGGCGGGCAAGAATGGGCGTTCGTGGTCTGGTCATCATTTCAGTTTCCACGGGAATGGTTGTTGCGACCAGCGCGATGGCCGCGCAGGACGAGGAGACCAACGTCCAGAACCTGCCGCCGGTCGAGGTTGCGGCGCCATCGCCTGCGGCGGCAAGACGCGCCGCGCCGGCGCGACCGGTCGCGCGCGTGGGGGCGCCGGGCTCCGCCAGTCCAAGGACACGCCTATACGTCTATCCAACCGCGCCGGGTATCGGCCGCGGCCTCGACGTCGACAAGGTTCCGTCTTCCATCAATGCCGTCGATGCCAGCCAGATTAGGCGCACCAACTCGCTGAACGTCACCGACGCCCTGCGCGACAACATCGCCGGCATCAACATCAGCGAGGTCACCGGCAATCCGTTCACGCCCGATGTCGAGTTTCGCGGCTTCGTCGCCTCTCCCGTGACCGGCACCCCGCAGGGCCTTGCCGTCTACCAGAACGGCGTCCGCATCAACGAGGCGTTCTCGGACGCCGTCAATTGGGATCTGATCCCCACCGCCGCGATCAGGTCGGTGACGCTGGTGACCAACAACCCCGCCTTCGGTCTCAACGCGCTGGGCGGCGCGATCAACCTGCAAATGAAGGACGGCTTCACCTATCAGGGCGCCGAGATAGACGTGATGGGTGGCTCGTTCGGCCGTATCCAGGGCTCGGCGCAATGGGGCAAGCAGGTCGATCAGAATTACGCCGTCTACGCCGCGCTCGAAGGCCTGCGCGATAACGGTTTCCGCAATTTTTCCCAATCGACCGTTCGGCGCTTCTACGGCGATGTCGGCTACAAGGCCGGCGACAGCGAATTCCACGCCAACATGGGGGTCGCCAAGAACAATTTCGGCGCCAGCGCCACCGTTCCGGCCGAGCTGCTGGATAAATATTGGGGCGCGACCTACACCACACCGCAGACCACCGCCAACCGCGTCGGCTATCTCAACCTGACCGGAAAGGTCGACGCGACGCCGACCTGGACGCTCGAAGGCACCGCCCATGTGCGCAGGTTCGAGCAGAAGATCGTCGACGGCAATCCAACCGACGTGGAGGAGTGCGCTGCAGATGCGGCGCTGCTCTGCTTCGGCGACGACACCACACCCGCCAACGGCGCGGGCGGCGTGCAACTCGCCAACCCCTTTGCGCCGGGGACGATCCTCGGCGCGATCGACCGGAGCTCGATCCGTTCGACAACATTCGGCGTGTCGGGGCAGGCCACCAACACCGATCAACTGTTCGGCCACGACAATCGCTTCGTGATGGGCGCAACCTATGACGCCAGCACCACGCGCTACAACGCCAGCTCCGAGATCGGCTCGATGGGAGAGAATTACGTCGTCAGCGGTAGCGGTGTTTTCCTGGGGGCGACTCCCACGGCAGATCCCGTTGCCGGCCCCGTCTCGTTGCGGACCGTCAATCAATACAACGGTCTCTACGCGATGGACACGTTCAACGTCACGGACGCTTTCGCCATCACTGGCGGCGGCCGCTTCAACGCGGCGCGGATCTCGCTGGAAGACCAGCTCGGGACTGCGCTGAACGGCGATCACACCTACACCCGCTTCAATCCGATGATCGGAGGCACCTACAAGATCACGCCGGGATTGACCGCCTATGCCGGCTATTCTGAGGCCAACCGCGTGCCGACGCCGCTCGAGCTCGGCTGCGCGGATCCGGCCCGTCCCTGCCTCATCGCGGCCTTCCTGGTTGCGGATCCGCCGTTGAAGCAGGTCGTCTCCAAGACGGTGGAGGCCGGCTTCCGTGGCACCAAGGAGCTGAACATCGGCACGCTGGGATGGAAGATCGGCGGCTTTCGCGCCACCAACCATGACGACATCGTAGCGGTGCCCGCCGTCGGGCGGACGGGCTTTGGCTATTTCACCAATGTCGGCCGGACACGGCGGCAAGGGCTGGAAGCGGAGGTCAACATCAAGTCGCCCACGCTTCAATTCCAGGCGAGCTACGCCTTCGTCGATGCGCGCTTCCTTGATCCGCTCGAGCTCGGCTCGGAAAGCCCGTTCGCCGATGACGCCACCGAGACCATCCAGGTCAGACCCGGCAACCAGATCCCCGCGATCCCGCGCCACCGCGTCAAGGTCGGCGTCGACTACGCCGTGACCGACGTCTGGAAGGTCGGCGGCAACGCGCTGTACGTCTCCAGCCAATACATCGTCGGCGACGAGTCGAACCAGTTCGCGAAGCTGCCGTCCTATACAGTGTTCAATCTCCACACCTCCTACCAGGTGACGAAGAACATCCAGCTCTACGGCCGTGTCGACAACGTGTTCGACAAGCGCTACGCCACCTACGGCCAGTTCTTCGATCGCGAGGCCCTGCCGAACTTCACCAATGGCGGCGCCGAATTCACCGACCCGCGCTCGCTGAGCCCGGCAAGGCCGCGCGCGTTCTATGCGGGCATGCGCGTGACGTTCTAGGCGCTTGCGAAGCGCGGCGGATTCAATATCGGCGCAGGACTCAAAGCGCAATGCGATTGGGATGATTCGTTGTCGCGCTTTGGGCTATTCTTCGAGCGTGATCTTTTCGGAAAGCCGCTGCACACCTTTCCGGATCATGCTCTAAACTAGGCCAGTCCCAGGCCACCATCGACTGCGAGAACTTGGCCCGTCATCCATTGCGAGGCGGGACCTGCAAGCTGCACGATCCATCGCGCAATGTCGTCGGGAACGCCGCGCCGACCGAGCGGAATTCGCGCGCGCTCTTCGTCCTTGACGGCTTCTGCCGCTTCCGCGGACAGCCCCATCATTCCGGTCAAGGCGCCGGATTCGGTCGGACCGGCCGCGATCGCATTCACCCTTATCCCAAGTGGCGCGAGCTCGAGCGCCCAGCAGCGTGTCAGGTGTTCCAGCGCCGCCTTGCTCGCGGCGTAGTGGGACAGTCCCGCGGCCGGCCGGTGACCAAATGTCGAGGAGATGTTGATAATGGTGCCCCGCGTTGCCTGCAGGTGAGGAAGGGCGGCGCGGGCCAGCAGGCTCGGACCGACCACATTGACGGAAAATATGTCCGCGATCCGCTCGGCCGCGACATCCGACAACGGAAGGATGGCTCCGGCGCCGGCGTTGTTGACGAGCGTGTCCAGCCGGCCCCATCTGCCGATCGCCTCGGCGATGGTCCGCTCGGCGTCTTCTGCGGAAGCGGTATCCGCAATCAGGCCCGCGATGTTCTGATGCTCCGCTATCGTATTCTCAATAGGCCCGGCACGACGGCCGGTGATGAGCACCTTGTCGCCCTGGTTGGCGAAACGGAGAGCTGCGGCTCGACCGATGCCGGAACTGCCGCCTGTGATGATTACGACCTTGTTTTCTTGCATGTTCGTTCGCGTGGTTGCGCCGTTCGAAATCGCCGGAGCGACCGTAGACCAACGCTTCGGCTTCGACGGCTCAGTGCATGTGGAGTCCCAGGGCGCAAACTCATCGCGATGAGCGCGCGCCCCGGTTTGGATTCGGTCCGGCAAGCGCTCAATAGTCCCAGGACACGGGCACCCAGCGGAAAGCGTCGCCGGCGACCGCGACATGACCGACCGACGGGAACGGCATATGCGTGGCCACCAGCAGCTCGCGGTTCGCCGCAAGCTCCCGCAAAAGGTTCACTCTGACGCGGGCGGCTTCCTCGGGATCGTGTTCGAAGCCGTTGTGCCAGTCAGGGTGTTCGAACCCGACGGTGAACACGAGGTCGCCGGCGAATGTCAGTCGCTCGCCGCCGGAGGTCAGGCGGACCACGCTGTGCCCGGGGGTGTGACCGCCGGTGCGGCAGACCACCACCCCCGGCGCGACCTCGAATTCGGCTTCAAACGTCCGGAGCTGGTTGTGATATTCGTGCGCGAACCGCTTGGCCGTCTGTCGAAGTGCGTCGGGGAATCCCGGCGGCATGGAGACGCGGGAGAAATCGGGCGACTCCCAGAACTTGACTTCGGCGGCTGCCACATGGATCCGCAGGTCCGGACGCAGCCGGTCTTTCACGCCTTCGACGAGCAACCCGCCGACATGGTCCATGTGCATGTGGGTCAGCACCACGTCGGTCACGGATGCCAGATCGATGCCGGCGGCCTCCAGTCGCTTGACCAGCTGTCCGGCTCGCGGGAGGTGCAGGTCCGGGTCCAATCCGAGCCCGGCGTCGATCAGAATGGTCTGCTCTCCGCTGCGCACCACGACCACGTTCAACGCCCAGTCGAACGCGTCCGGCGGCAGGAACATGTCATCCAGCCAGGCCGCGCGGACCGCGGGGTCGGCATTGTGCGCCAACATCTCGGCGGGCAGCGGCAGCACGCCGTCGCTGATCACCAGCACGTCGATCTCGCCGACCTTCAGCGCATAGCGCGACGGGACGAGCTCTTCGGGTTTTGATGCAACGGAATAGGAAGCGTTGTGCAAGTTCATGTTGATCTCCTGTATCATGCTTCTGGCTGGTCTTGGTTGATCAGGTCGCGTAGCCAGGAGCGCGGCCGTCATCGCGTCGTGCGTTAGAGGCTGGTCACGCGTTCCGGATCGGCCGACGCGAGCGCAGCGGCGCGTTCGGCCTTCGGCGGATAGATCCAGACCGTGTTGATCTCTTGCTTCGTCTTCTTGGCGACATCACCGACCATCTCGACCTTGCGGTCCCAGCCACGGGTGAACAGTGCGCCGGCTTCGCCGAGATCGAGACAGGTGACGTAGGCCTTCTGGTGGTAGGGCCTGGTCGGAACGCCGAGCAGCTCGGCGGCGGCATTGTTGCCCGCAAAGGCGCCCATGCGCGTGGCGTGCTGGCACGACATCAGTGCGTAATTGCCCTCGTCGTCGCAGGCGGCGCGGGCCGCATCGCCGGTCGCGAAGACGCCCTCGACGCCCGGCACCCGCAGACAGCTATCGACCAGCAGCCGGCCGAAACTGTCGCGCTCGGCAGGGATTTGCGCCGTCAGAGGGGCCGCACGAATACCCGCCGCCCAGATCACGGTTTCGGTTTCGATGTGCTCACCGCTGGACAAGGTGACGCCGGACTCGTCGAGCGAGGCGACGCCGGCACCGAGGCGGGTCTCCACGCCGAGCTTGTGGAGGGCGCTCTCGATGACCGGTCGCGGGCCTGCACCCATGTCGGGTGCGATCGCGCTGTTGCGCTCGACGATGATGACGCGAGTCCTGGCATTCGGGCCGAGGATTGCACGGAGCCGCGCCGGCATTTCGGTGGCCGCCTCGATGCCGGTGAAGCCGCCGCCGGCGACGACGACCGTATCGCGCCCATTCGCGGCCGGCCGCTTGGCAAGGCCATGCAGGTGCCTGTCGAGCGCGATCGCATCGTCGAGCGAGTCGACGCTGAACCCGTGCTCGGCAAGACCCGGGATGTTCGGGCGGAACAGCCGGCTCCCGGTGGCGACCACGAGTCGATCGTAGGAGAGCGCCTTCTTGGAGTCCTTGGCCGTGGCGACCCTCACCGTGTGGGATTGGGTTTCAACCGTCTCGACGCTGCCCTGAACATAGGTGACATCGATCGCCTTGAGCACATCGAGGAGCGGTGCCGTCAAGGTCTCCGGATTCTTCTCGTAGAGCCGCGGGCGGACGACCAGCGTCGGCTCGGGTGCGACCAGCGCGATCTCGAGTTCGTCAGGCGAGACGCCCTGGATCTCGCGCAGGCGGGCGGCGGAAAGGGCGGCGTACATGCCGGCGAAGCCGGCGCCGATGATGACTAGTCGCATTGACGGTCTCCTTTGGTTGATCTTCCTGGGCACAGGCGCGTTGCCGCCGCCGCTGCGGGTTTGCGGCAAGTCCTGTTGCGGTCAGCGACGACGCGAATGATTGAAGCGAGCTTGCTGACGCCTATTGGAGCGGGCAGCCGGGTGGCCAGTCCTGACGAAAGACGATCGACCGCGCGGACTTGCGGCTCCAGTCCTGATAGGGAAGGCGGAAGCTGTCCCCGGTGATCACCGAAATCACGGGGTGGGCGCGTTGTGCGGATTGCGGCGGAATGTCGTCACCTGTTGCTGAAGTGAAGCGAACAGTCAGCGTAAGTCCGTACACGACCGCAGTAGCGAGCCCCTTGCGTGATGAGGTGATGGCCAACCGGTGGACAAAGTCTTTCCCGATCATCATTTGCCTCCGTCACGGGATTGGACATGGTGATGGTCTAACCGATCAGGCGTGCCGCTGCCCCAGCGCGATTGCTGTCGACATCGAGCGATTGCTGCTAACGCATGCGCCTGCGCCATTCGCTCGGCGTTTCGCCGGTGAGCTTCCTGAAGGCCGCGGCGAACGCCGTCTGCGAGGAATAGCCAAGTGCCGCAGCGATCGAGACGACCGGGTCGTCGCTCTCCCGCAGCATGTTCATGGCCTGCTCGAGCCGGTGTTGGCGCAGCCAGGCATGCGGCGAGAGCCCGGTGCTCTCCTTGAAGGCGCGGCAGAAGTGAAAGCGCGAGAGGCCGGCATCGGACGCCAGCGCATCGAGGGAGACGTCCGCATCGCTGTCCGAGCGCAACCGTTCGATCGCGCGGAGCAGGACCTTCGGCGACAGCCCGCCCATGGTCGGTTGGAACGTGGCCGGTGAACCCGTGTGCGCAGCCAGGACGCGCGTGGCAAGAAGATCCGTCACCTGGTGCCGGAACAGCGTGTCGAGGACCCCATTGCCTTCGAGCGCATCCGCTGAGCTCAAGAGCAGTCGGGACGTAATGGGGTCAGGGTGCGCGGTCCGCTCCAGCAGGTCGGCCGCTCCTGTGATCCCGGCTTCGCCGGCAACGCGCTTCAGTGTCGCATTCGGAAGGTAGAGCTGAACGACATCAACGGGCTTCGGAATGTCCCATCGGGAGCTCGATCCTTCCGGGATGATGATCACGACTCCAGGACGAAACGTGCCGATCGAAACCGATTTTCCCGACCGGCGCTCCATGCGCTGCATCACGCCGTTATAGGCCATGATCACGTGGTGGCTCATGGGTTCGACGACGTCATGCAATGGATCGTGTTTCCAGTGCGCGATCCCGGCGCCGGAGGAGTCCAGCGCCATGCGGGTCGGTTCAGTCCTGAGCACCCGCGCCATCTCCACCTCGGCGGTGCGTCGCTCGGACATGGCGATATCGACGGGGTGTGCGCTGGGCAGGGGTGGCTGGCCCCTGGACGGGTGATTGCGCATGAGTGCGGTGCTCCCGGTCATGGCGTGGCTCCTTCTGATCGCTTGCTGCTTCAGATCAGGTGCCCGTGCTTTTACGGGTCGGCGCGAGTTCTATGCGGCGCAGAGGCTCCGGGTCTTGCCTGGAACGGTTCTGTTTTGCCCGATCCTGCTCCGGGCAATCGTGCGGTTACACGAATGCACGATGAGCGACGTTGAGCTGTCGCCCGCCGCCGCGGGCTTGGCGCCGCCCTTAACCGATCAGAAACCATGGAAAATGATCTGAAAATTGTAATGAAACTGCTCGGTCTTCTGCGCGTCGGTTTGCCGGAGGGCCCGTCTGATGACAGAACGCCAGTTGAGAGAGCAGGAATTCCTGATCGCGCGTTACCGGTATTTGGAGCGCGAAGTGACCGACCCGCTTGCCGCGCATCTGCTTCACAGCATCATCGAGGAGCTTGAGGCCGAGCTGCGCAAGGAAAGACCGGATTGGCACGGGCACGGCCATTAACGATTTCTTGGCATTAAATCGTGCCAATGGTCCGCGTGGGAATACCAGGAGAGACTGCTCCCATGCTGAAGGACGGCACCTACGCGGCGTGGTACAGGACGCCCCTCGACCAGGGTACCGGGATCGTCCATGTCGCAGACGGCCAGATTTGGGGCCGTGACAGCCTGATGACATATCACGGCTCCTGCTCGGTCGACGGCGAGCGCTTCACCGCGACCGTATCGACGAAGCGTCATACCGATGGGCGTTCGACGGTCTTTGGCGTTGAGGATGAGCTCACGCTGGACATCGAGGGACGCTGCCCCGGCAAGATCGCGAGCTACACCGCGACGGCACAACAGGTGCCGGGAATGATCCTCCATGGCACGCTCATTCTGACGGAACAGCAGCCACCCGCACGCGAACGAGCCGAGCAGCTGCCGGCGTTCAATCCCGACAAGCTGCGAAAATTGCCGAAGCGCTCGCGCTGAGCGGGAAGCAACCGCGTCGGCTGGCCCGCATCCATATGTCGCGCCAAGGCAGCCAGATTCTGCATCCGGCTTTCGCCAAAGCTTGCTTTTCAAACGGCCCGCGACTCGCCATTGTGCGTCCGCAATCACCCGGAAGCGGAGAAGCATCCATGACGGACAAGGTCTCGCGTCGCCAGCTTGCGAAGATCGCGGGGCTGTCCGCAGCCGGCATGACTGGCGCGCTCGATGCAGCCGAAGCCAAGCCGGCTCGGCAGCGGCGCGGTGGAAGCGGCTTTCCGGCGGGCTTTGTCTGGGGCACGGCGACCTCGTCCTATCAGGTGGAGGGCGCGGTCGACGAGGACGGGCGAGGGCCCTCGATCTGGGACAAGTTCGTGCGCATCCCCGGCAAGATCGAGGACGGCACCAATGGTGACCGTGCCAATGAGCACTATCACCGCTACAAGGAGGACATCGCGCTCATCAAGGAGCTCGGCTGCAGGGCCTATCGCTTCTCGGTGGCCTGGCCGCGGCTGTTTCCGGACGGCGATGGCAAGCCCAACCCGAAGGGGCTCGACTTCTACAATCGTCTCGTCGACGAGCTCCTGAAGAACGGCATCGAGCCGTGGCTGACGCTCTATCATTGGGACCTGCCC
This sequence comes from Bradyrhizobium sp. CCBAU 25338, assembly GCF_028128965.1. Taxonomy (NCBI): domain Bacteria; kingdom Pseudomonadati; phylum Pseudomonadota; class Alphaproteobacteria; order Hyphomicrobiales; family Nitrobacteraceae; genus Bradyrhizobium; species Bradyrhizobium sp. CCBAU 25338. Next base: position 784,839 of record NZ_LFKY01000043.1, on the reverse strand, counting down.
CAATCGCTCCAGGACCGTTTCGGCGGCTGGCGTTCGACGGAAACCTGCAAGATCTTCGGCGATTACGCGGCCTATGTCGCCGAGCGTCTGACCGACCGGGTCAGGAACGTGTTCACGTTGAACGAGAGCGGCCGCTTCGTCTATTTCGGCTACGGCATCGGCATCGACGCGCCGGGCCTGACACTGCCGCAAGCCGATGTCAACCAGATCAGGCACAACAGTGCGCTGGCGCACGGGCTCGCGGTGCAGGCGGTGCGTGCCCATGGCCGCCGCGGCACCAGGGTGGGGCCGGCCGAGAACGTCGATGCCTGCGCTCCCGCGATCGACACGCCGGAGAACGTTCGCGCCGCGGAGATCGCGCTGCGCGAGATGAATGCCGGCTATCTCAACGTCATCATGACGGGGCGCTATACCGACGCCTTCCTGAAATTCGCCGGGGCCAACGCGCCGAAATTCACCGATGCGGAGCTCAAGATCATCTCCTCGCCGGTCGACTTCCTCGGCCTCAACATCTACGCGCCACAGAATTACGTCGTGGCCTCCGACCAGGGCGCGGGCTTCATGCCGCTGCCGATCCCGAAATCGTTTCCGCACATGAATTCGGATTGGCTGCGCGTCGGGCCGGAGACGATCTACTGGGTGCCGAAGCTGGCGGCAAAGATCTGGAAGACGGATGCGATCTATATCAGCGAGAACGGGGCATCCGGCGACGATGCGGTGACGCCCGACGGCAAGATCTACGACACCGACCGCATCATGTATCTGCGCAACTATCTCGCCCAGCTCCAGCGCGCCACCAGCGAGGGCGTGCCGGTGCGCGGCTATTTCCTCTGGAGCCTGATGGACAATTTCGAGTGGGTATATGGACTGAACAAGCGCTTCGGGCTCTACCACGTCAATTTCGACACCCAGGTTCGCACGCCCAAACTCAGCGCCAGCTTCTATCGCAACGTGATCGCGAAGAACGCGGCGGGAGTGTAGCTCTCCCCTCTTTCGAAGCCCGGCCATGACGTTGCGGCAGCTTTCGTGCGGTCGGCTCGATTTTACGCGCGGCGGAAAATCGGGTGAGGGCGCAAACGCCGCGCATTGACTCCACTCCTCCCCTGATTCACAACGCCCTCAACATCCATAAACGAGAGGACAACGCCAATGGCTGACGCGCTGATCATCGATGCCTGCCGGACCCCACGCGGCATCGGCAAGGCCGGCAAGGGAGCGCTCTCCGGCATTCATCCGCAGCAGCTTGGGGCAACCGTGCTGCGCGCACTTGCCGATCGCACCGGCATCGATACGGCAGACGTCGACGACATCGTCTGGGGCTGCAGCGCGCAGGTCGCAACGCAAAGCGGCGATCTCGGCCGCATGTCCGCGCTCGATGCCGGCTACGACGTGCGCGCCAGCGCGGTGACGCTCGACCGCTTCTGCGGAAGCGGCATCACCAGCGTCAACATGGCCGCGAGCTCGATCATGGCGGGCGCCGAAGACCTCGTCATCGCCGGCGGCTGCGAGATGATGTCGATGGAGGGACGCCGTGGCGGCGGTCCGATGATGATGGACGGCGGCAATCTCCGTCTGCGTGCGCGGCATCCGCAGTCGCATCAGGGCGTCTGCGCCGATGCGATCGCGACCATGGAAGGCATCACGCGAAGGGATGTCGACGCGCTCGGGCTGGAGAGCCAGAAGCGCGCCGCGCATGCGATCGCGAACGGCCACTTCGAGAAGAGCCTCGTGCCGGTCCACCGCGAGGACGGCAGCCTCGCGCTCGACCACGAGGAGTATCCGCGGCCGCAGACTACGATGGAGGGCCTGAGCAGCCTGAAACCGGCGTTTCCCGCCATCGCCGATTACGCGCTCGACGACAAGGGCACGACCTATCGCGGCCTGATCCTGCAAAAATATCCCGATCTGAACATCGACTTCGTGCATCACGCCGGCAACTCCTCCGGCGTCGTCGACGGCGCCGCCGCGATCCTTCTGGCCTCGCCGGCTTACGCCAAGGCACACGGCCTGAAGCCGCGCGCCCGCGTGGTCGCGATGGCCAACATGGGGGACTCGCCGACCTTGATGCTGAACGCGCCGGTGCCGGCGACGCGCAAGGTGCTGGCGAAGGCGGGCCTCACCATCGACGACATCGACCTGTTCGAGATCAACGAGGCGTTTGCGGTGGTGGCGGAGAAATATATCCGCGATCTCAAGCTCGACCGCGCCAAGGTCAACGTCAACGGCGGCTCGATCGCGCTCGGCCATCCCATCGGCGCCACCGGCTCGATCCTGATCGGCACCGTGCTCGACGAGCTCGAACGGCGCGATCTCAAGCGTGGTCTCGTCACCATGTGCGCCGCCGGCGGCATGGCGCCGGCCATCATCATCGAGCGCGTCTAGCCGATCGCCCCTCACTTTCTCCCTGTTTTTGCGGGGCGTAAGACCGGCGACATGCGATCCGACCCTTATTTTTCAGGGTGAAACACGACCGGCCTTTCACAAAGAGGCCGGTCTTCGCTTGTCGAAAGCGGCGAATCAGTTCTAGCAAGATGTAGTGCGGGCCTTTGAAACAAGGCAAAATCCGCTGCCCAAGGCTCCTTCCGCACTGGAAGTGGCTAAAATGCAGGGTTTTTTGCCACAGCGGGGCAAAAAGCCCGTAAAATCGCGACAAAACTGTGCAGAAGGCTATAGGCCTTCGCCGGTTGGTCTAATATGCAGCCGTCACGAATCAGAGGAGACACGATGGCAACCCAAATGTCCAAATCGCAGTTGATCGAAAAGATTGCGACCGCCACAGAGCTTTCCAAGCGCGACGTCAAGAACGTCATGGAGACGCTGACCGACGTCGGCCACAAGGAGCTCAAGAAGAACGGCCTGTTCCTGGTGCCGGGCTTCGCCAAGTTCGTGGTCATCAAGAAGCCCGCGACCAAGGCGCGCAAGGGCACCAACCCGTTCACGGGTGAAGAGATGATGTTCAAGGCCAAGCCGGCCCGGAAGATCGTCCGCGCCCGCCCGGTCAAGGCCGCCAAGGACGCCGTGTCCTGAGAACGCAAAGACCCCCTTCAAGGAGGGGGCCTTTTGTTTGGGGCAGCCGCGGGGGCTTGAGACGGAGGGCTCAACCCTTGCGGCGCTTCACCCGGACCGGGACCGGCTGAAGCCGCGGCTCAGGCGCCGCAAGCGCATCGCGAACCCGGTCGATCGCGCGATCGAGCAACTGGCGCAGCCGCTGCGTCTTCCGCGATCTCTTCGCTTTCTCCAGCAGTTTCTTCATCGCATTCACTCCGCAGCTTCGACCTTGAACTCGGTCGGCTCGAGCGCCGCGGCGATGGCCTCGTCGACGCGCTCCAGCCAGATGAATTCAAGGTTGTCCCGCGCGCTCTTCGGGATGTCGTCATAGTCCCGCTTGTTGCGCGCCGGCAGCATCACCCGCTTCAATCCGGCGGCGGCCGCAGCCACCACCTTCTCCTTGATGCCGCCCACCGGCAGCACCAGGCCGCGCAGCGAGATCTCGCCGGTCATCGCGGTGTCGCTGCGCACCGTGCGATTGCTGAGCAGGGACGTCAGCGCCGTGAACATCGCGACGCCGGCGCTCGGCCCGTCCTTCGGGGTTGCGCCCGCGGGGACGTGAACGTGGATGTCGCTCTTCTCGAACAGCTGGGGATCAATGCCGAGCTGGGCGGCTCGGCTCTTCACCAGCGTCATCGCGGCCTGCACGCTCTCGCGCATGACGTCGCCGAGCTGGCCGGTCAGGATCAGAGCGCCCTTTCCCGGCACGCGCGTCGCCTCGATGAACAGGATGTCGCCGCCGACCGGCGTCCAGGCAAGGCCGGTGGCCACGCCGGGAACGCTGGTGCGCAGTGCGATCTCGCCTTCGAAGCGCGGCTGGCCGAGCACGGTGGCGATGTCCTTCGGCGTGATCACGACCTTCGTGGCCGTGCCTTCGGCGACCTGCACCGCGGCGTGGCGGAACAGCTTGCCGATCTCGCGCTCGAGGTTGCGCACGCCGGCCTCGCGGGTGTATCCCTTGACGATCAGCTTCAGCGCTTCCGGCTCGATCTCGGCCTGCTCGGCCGAGAGGCCATTGGCCTCGAGCTGCCGCCGCACCAGATAGCGCTGCGCGATCTCGAGCTTCTCGTCCTCGGTGTAGCCGGCGAGGCTGATCAGCTCCATGCGGTCCAGCAGCGGACCCGGAATCTGGTCCAGCATGTTGGCGGTCGCGATGAACACCACGCGCGACAGGTCGAAGGGCACGCCCAGGTAATTGTCCCGGAACGTCCCGTTCTGCTCGGGGTCGAGCACCTCCAGCATGGCGGCGGAAGGGTCGCCCTGCACGCCACGGCCCATCTTGTCGATCTCGTCCAGCATCATGACGCAGTTCCGCGCGCCGGCCTTCTTGATGCCCTGGATGATGTTGCCGGGCAGCGCGCCGATATAGGTGCGCCGGTGACCGCGGATCTCGGCCTCGTCATGCACGCCGCCCAGGCTGACGCGCACGAAGGGGCGATCCATCGCGCGTGCGATGGATTGGCCGAGCGAAGTCTTGCCGACGCCGGGCGGGCCGACGAAGCAGAGGATCGGGGCCTTGCCCTGCGGGGCGAGCTTGCGCACCGCCAGATATTCGATGATCCGGCTCTTGATCTTCTCCAGGCCGAAATGATCCGCGTCCAGGATGCGGCGCGCCTCCTTGATGTCGATCGGCTTCTCCGCGGGCAGCGCCCAGGGCAGCTCGATCAGCCAGTCGAGATAGGTGCGGACCATGCCGGCTTCGCCGGCGGCTTCCGGCATGCGCTCGTAGCGGCGCAGCTCCTTCTTGGCGTGCGCCTCCGCCTCCGGCGGCATGTTGGCCTTGGCGATCGCCGCCGTCAGCTCGGTGACCTCGGCCGCCTTGCCGTCGCCTTCGCCGAGCTGGCGCTGGATGGTCGCCATCTGCTCGCGCAGGATCGCCTCGCGCTGCCGCTCGTCGAAGGAGGCCTTGGTCTGCTGCCCGATCTCCTTGCTGATGCGCAGCACCTCCAGCCGCTCGGCCAGGTGCTTCGACACCTTCTCCACGCGGAGAGCGAGGTCGATGGTCTCCAGCACCTCCTGCTTGTCCTGCGGCTTGATGTCCATGAAGGAGGTCGCCAGATCCGCCAGCGCGCCGGGCGCGCTGGTGCCCTGGAAGACCGCGGCCAGCTCGGGCGGCGCCTGCGGCAGCAGCTCGATCGCCTCGATCGCCTGGCGCTGCAGGTTCAGCGCGCGCGCCTCGATCTCGGGCGAGGTCGTGGTCGGCTCGGGGATCTGCTGGATGCGGGCGGCCGGGAACGGCGTCCCCGGCAGGAAGTCGAGGATGCGCGCGCGCTGCACGCCCTGGCAGACGATGTGGTTGGTGCCGTCGGGCGCGGTGATGTAGCGCACGATGTTGGCGATGGTGGCGACCCTGTAGAGGTCGTCCGGCCCGGGCTCCTCGGTCTCGGGGCTGCGCTGCAGGACGATGCCGATCGGGCGCTGCTCGCGCAGCGCCTGCTGCGCGGCGGCGATGGACTTCGCCCGGCCGATCGTGATCGGCGCGATGGCGCCGGGAAACAGCACCATCTCGCGCACGGGGATGATGATCAGCGCGTCCTCGGGGATCGTCACGTCGTTATTGGTCTGTTCGTTGTTCATCTGTTCGTTGGCCATGATCGACCTCAGGATTTGGCGAGGCGCAGTGCGACGCAGCCGTCCATCACGAAGCGGCTGATCGCGTAGCGGCCAAGGGGGAGCGCGATGCGCCGCTCGAAGCGGCCCTGCGGCAGCTCGAGCCGATGGATGCGGGCGTTGCGAAGCTCCGGCGGGAGGGTGCGCTGACCGGAGATGACGAGAACGCCGTCATGGATGACCGTCTCGACATTGTCCGGATTGACGCCGGGAAGCGCCACCAGGATCAGGAGCTCACGCTCGGTTTCGAGCACGTCGATCGGCGGCTCCCAGCAGGCTTCCTGGCGGCCGAACTGCTGGCGCAGCCGATCGGCGCGGGTCAGCGAGTCCAGGGCTTCGGACAGCATCCAGTTGAGGGGATTTTTGGGTTGCATGATGCGGGCTCGGGGGTGGGAAAGCCTGCATATGGGGCTGGTTCCCGGGAAATCCAGTGCGGTGGCGCCGGTGTGCCATGCGCCGTCGTGCCATCGAGCAAGAAAGCGCCGAACGACAAAACGCCGCGGCACGGGCCGCGGCGTTTCCCGATTGGCCGGCGCGGGTCAGGCCGCGGCGCGGTACTCTTCTTCCGCTTCCAGGTTGATCACGGAGGTGGCGAGCTCCGTCAGCGTGTGATCGGTCGCCTCTTCCTCGTCCAGCGTCGCCTGGAGCAGCCTTGCTGCGTCCTGCATGCCGAGCTCCTCGGCCCAGGTGCGGAGCGTGCCGTAGCGGGAGATCTCGTAGTGCTCGACAGCCTGGGCGGCCGCGAGCAATCCGGCATCGAGCGCCGGCGCGCCCTTGAACTCCTTCATGATCTCGGCGCCTTCGTCGGTAATGCCGTTGATCGCCTCGCAGGGCTTGCCGCGTGCTGGCTTGCCCAGCATCTTGAAGATCTGGTCCAGCCGCTTGACCTGGCCCTGGGTCTCGCGCAGGTGCTTGTTGAAGGCGGCGGTCAGCTCTTTCGACTGCGCTGCCTTCGCCATCTTGGGCAAGGTCTTGATGATCTTGTTCTCGGCGAAATAGATGTCCTTCAGCGTCTCCAGAAACAGGTCGCTGAGCATCTTCGGGGCCTGACGCGGTCGCCGCGCCGCTGTCTTCCTGGTCGCGCGCTTCTTTGCTCGTTTAGCCATACGTCCTCCTCTTGAGGTGACACGGGAAGGCGTCGCCTTCCTCAATCCTCGGGCGATCAAAACCTTCGGAGAACGAAAGTTCCAAACTGCAACCCGCGTTCGCGGATCGCTCAGGTCGGGCGCTTGTACGGGTCTTCCTGGCGCTGCCGCTCTTCCGTCGCGCGATCAAGGCGTGCCCGCTCGCTGCCGCGCAGATGGCCGGCCTTCATCACCCCGTAAACGAGGGCTCCGCCGAGCACGAACGCGCCGATGAACCAGAGCCAAAGCATCTGGGCCGAGGCGTGGCCCAGCAGCATGCCAATTCCGCTGTCGCTCATGATTGGTCTCCATCGATCTCCATTGTGGTCATGCTGAGCTAAGTCGGCGGCCGAAACGTCGTTCCATGCGCCTGCGGCGTCAGACCGGATCCGCCAGCGGTGGCCGGACCGCCGCACCCTTGGGCTCGTTGCCCCGGATATCGTCTTCGATGCCCAGACGCGACAAGGCCGACGGAGCCAGATCGCGCGGCGCGCGCCGCTGATCGCCGCCTCGATCTTGGCGGTGATCGCGCACACCCTTGGTCGCACTGGAAGTGCCGTGCTCTCGCGCGTTCTCGCATGCTGCTCGCGGCCTCCTCAGTGTGGTTCGTGATCCCCCAGATTGCTGCGGCCCGGACGAGCCTGCCAATGGGCCGCGACAATTTGTAGATTCTTTCCTATTTCCGTCCGTTTCGTGGTTTGGCAGGGGCGTCGCCGACACGGAAAGGCTCCGGGACTCTTTCGCTTGCGCTGCCATATTGCTTTGACGTACTTCCGGTCCAGCTAGCCCTTCGTCAGGAAATCGCAATGTCGATGAGAGCAGACGAACTCGCCAAGAGACAGGCCATTATCGACGCCTGCCGGCGCATGAACGCGCTCGGCATCAACCAGGGCACCTCGGGCAATATCAGTGTCCGGCATGTGGACGGGCTCCTGGTCACGCCGACCAGCGTGCCCTATGACGTCATGTCGCCGGACCAGATCGTCTTCATGGCCATGGACGGCACACACGCGCCCGATCAGAAACCGTCCAGCGAGTGGCGCTTCCATCGCGACATCCTGAAGTCGCGGCCCGACGTCAATGCCGTGGTGCACGCCCATCCGACCTATTGCACCATCCTGGCCATCATGGGCATGGAGATCCCGCCCGTGCACTACATGATCGCGGCCGCCGGCGGCGACAGCATCCGCTGCGCGCCCTATGCGACGTTCGGAACGGCGGAGCTGTCCGAACATGCGGTGCGGGCGCTGGAAGGCCGGCTTGCCTGCCTGCTCGACCACCACGGCATGATCGCGATCGGCAAGACGCTGGACAAGGCGATGTGGCTCGCCGTCGAGGTCGAGACGCTGGCGCGGCAATATCACGGCTGCCTCCAGATCGGACGGCCGCCGCTGCTCTCCAGCGACGAGATCGAGCGGGTCCGCCAGCGCATGGCCGGCTACGGACTGGCGGAAGGGTAGGGGCGGGCAGAGGGTGTTCGTGCGGATCAGGCATCTCGTCGATCGCAAGGGGACGAACCGCACCATGGTTCGGCTGCGCGCCCTGCTGCGCAGCAACGAGTTCTACCTGATCCCGCTTGCGCTGGTGATCGGCACGCTCGCGGGCTCGGTCGTGACGCTGATGGCCCAGATTGCCCAGATCGCGCATGTGGTAATCTACGGCATTCCCATTGATGTTCACCTGTCGGCTCACGAGAGCGTCAGCCCGTGGGCGGCGCTGATCGCACCTGCGCTCGGAGGGCTCTCGCTCGGCATCATGGAATGGTCGCGGCGGCGCATGAAGATCTCGAACGCGGTGGACCCGATCGAGGCCAATGCGCTACGCGGCGGCAATCTCTCGATGCGCGACAGCGTGGTGGTGTCGAGCCAGACGCTGATCTCCAACGGCTGCGGCGCCTCGGTCGGCCTCGAGGCCGGCTATACCCAGATCGGTTCGGGAATCGCTTCGCTGCTCGGTAAGTTCTTCAATCTTCGCCGCAACGATCTGCGTCTGATGGTCGGTTGCGGCGCGGCGGCCGCGATCGCGGCGGCGTTCGGCGCGCCGATCACCGGCGCCTTCTACGCCTGCGAGCTGATCGTCGGCGTCTATTCGGTCGGCAGCGCCGCGCCGATCCTGGCAGCCTCGCTGGCGGGCGCCCTGACCGCGCAATGGCTGGGCGGCGCGCCCTATTCGCTGGAGATCCCGAAGGTCAGCGCCGTCGGCGTCGAGCAGTACCTGGCCCTGATCGGGCTCGCCCTCATCACCAGCGGCGTCGGCATCGCCGTGATGCGCTCCTCGCCGATGTTCGAGCGCCTGTTCGTCTGGATGCCGGTCTGGCTGCGTCCGGTGATCGGCGGCCTCATCGTCGGCGGCTTCGCGATCATCACGCCGCAGGTGCTGGCAGCCGGCCACGGTGCCATGGTGCTCGATCTCTTTCACGAGATGACGATCGGCCTGATCGCGCTGGTCATCGCCTTGAAGGTGACGGCCTGCCTGATCTCGCTCGCCTCGGGTTTCCGCGGCGGCCTGTTCTTCGCCTCGCTGTTCGTCGGCAGCCTGATCGGAAAGTTCTTTGCCGCGGTGCTGCTCCTGATCAGCCCGAACTTCGCGATCGATCCGCTGGTCGCGATGCTGACGGGCATGGCGACGCTCGGCGTCGCCATCGTCGGCGGTCCCCTAACGATGTCGTTCCTCGTGCTCGAGATGACGCGCAATGTCGACGTCACCGCGGTGGTGCTCGCCGGCTGCATCGTTACCTCGATCTGCGTCCGCTTCATGTTCGGCCACTCCTTCTCGACCTGGCGGCTGCATCTGCGCGGCGAGACCATCCGCAGCGCCAACGACGTCGGCTGGCTGCGCAACCTCACGGTCGAGCGGCTGATGCGCTCCGACGTCGGCAAGGTGCCGTCGACCACGACGATCGCCGCGGTCCGCCGGGAGTTCGCGCTGGGCTCGCGGCCCGGAATCGTGATCGTCAACAATGCGGACGAATATGTCGGGCTCGTCATGCTGCCCGACTTGTTCTCCAACGATCTCGACAGCATCGCCGACGACATCCAGGTGATCGAGCTCGCCCGCCTGATCGACATCGTGCTGATCCCGGAAATGAACGTGAAATCGGCGATGGCCGTGTTCGACGAGGCCGAGGCCGAGATGCTGGCGGTGGTCGATTCCACCGACAGCCGCAAGGTGGTCGGCTTTCTCACCGAGAGTTTCGCCCGCCGCCGCTATGTCGAGGAGATCGACAAGGCGACGAGGGGCGTGCTTGGGGCGCTCTCGTAACGGTCGGCTATTGGCCGGGTGGGGCTGCAACGAGGCAGGCCACGATCCGGCGGACGAGTGGCAGGACCATGAGCAGCGTCGGAAACGCGACGAGCCAGGACAGCGCCCAGGCGCCCGGCCAGGTCGCCAGGAACGCCGGCGTTGCGCCGAGGCTTCGCAGCGTCGATATGACCGAAACCACCGCCGTCATGAGGATGGACAGCACGAATGGCATTACGATCGGCGCATAGCGCGCCGGCAGTTTGCGAACCGCAATCATCTGACTTCTTTCGAGGAAAAGGACGCGTCGATCACGTTGAAACTTGGAAATGGCATCGATCCCGACGGCGTCGGTTGATGCGTTGGTTCACGTGAAACGCTTACGGCGACCGAGAAACGGCGCGGCTGTTCATTAACCGCTCAGGTTGGATGGTTCAAGCTGGACCTGATCGTTCGGTTTACAATCGTTCAAAGCGTGGCAGGTCGCCGCGATCATGAAACTATTTCAATGGTTTGCGCGTTGTAGGAGGTTTGCTTATGTCTTTTTGGCGAGAACAGAGGAAGGTCGAAATGAGTATTGGACCGATGATTTCCGCAGCCGGCCGCAACACGGTCGTGGCTGCGTTCGCAAGCCTCGCCCTGATCGCGGCCTCCGCATCTCCGTCCACGGCCGCCTCGGCCGGGACACCGGCCGCGAAGGCGGCCGTTGCCGGCCAGGCCGCGTCCGACGTCACTGATTTCAGCGCAGCCCGGCGTCGCCATTACCACCGACGCGGGCCGAACGCCGCAGGTCTCGCCTTCATGGGCATGGCGGCAGGTCTGATCGGAGGCGCGATCGCCGAGAGCCGCCGCCGCGAGTACTATGAGAACCGCTACTATTATGGCCCGCGTCCTTACTATGGCGGCCCGGGCTATTACGGCGGTCCGGGTTACTATGGCGGCGGTTACGGTCCGGGCTATGGTTACGCGCCGTATTGAGCGGTCGCGTTAGTCAAGGGGCGGTGCTTGCACCGCCCCCTTTTTGATTCTGGCATCGTTTCCCTCTGCCAGCTTGCGAACCGGACTTCCGTGCTCGCCTCGTCCGGATGCAGCTAAAGCCGAATGGCTTAGCTCGAATCGATTGCCGCGGGTCGTTCACCTCTCCCGTTTGCGGGAGAGGGCTTTCTCCTCTTGGGGATTGTCCCTTTGGGGATACACCCTCTCCCGCAAGCGGGAGAGGGTGTGCACCTCCCTCGTTGCAGCGATCAAGCCTCATCCCATCAGGCTTCAATGGGCTTCGCTGGCGATCGGGGTGTTTTGCTACTCTGTCAACCCGCTGTCAAAAAAATATTCCGCTTTACCGAAATTCGGATTTAGCGTATGTGTCGCCCATCCCGGCTCATTCTTGAGGGGCGATCATGTGGTCGTCATTGTCGCGAGCCGGGCTTGCGGTGGACGCGGCAGCATCGTGCACGAGGGTGAAGGGCAGGGCGGATTGCTCTCCGTGAGCCCGAAGCTGCGTGCGGACGAGCGGCGCTGCTAGGCTTCGTGTCGCCTGTAAGTTTCCAGCTCCGTCGACAGGGCTGGGAAAACTGCGGCGAAATGGCGGGCCGCGCGTACGGCAAAACCGTGTGGTCCTGGCCGTCGTTGCTACGGTCAAGCTCTTGCGGATGCGGCAGTCGCGTCAACCGGCGCGGTGCCGGTGGATTTCGCGAGGGTGAGGGAGGCCAGAACGAACTCGGCTCCCGGGAGAGCACGGCATAAGCCGTCCGACCATCGCGCAGGGAAGGCCGAGTGATTGGCACCACCTGTATGCTGCTGTGCGGTCTCTTTGCGCTACATTTTCGCGCAGCGGACCGCGGGTGCGAGGTCAGCACCCGGTCTTCCCTGCGCCCTCTCGGCTCGAGAGGGTGAGCGACGAAGCAAAACTCGGGCGAATTGCGCCGCGAGACCGCGAAGCCGTGTCTGCCATTTGAAATGCGTGTTGGAAAGGCGGCGATGCCGCCCCTTGCTCCGACATTACGAGCGCAGCGACTTGTCCGCCGAAGCCTTCGGCGAAGACGGAAGCAATCCAGAATATTTCCTCAGCGACAGCTTGGATTGCTTCGAAGAACTCCTCGCAATGCCGAGGAGGAGAGAGCGTGGGCCAAACTCCACTCTCGTGCCCCGGACGCAGCGCAGCGTCCCTTCGACGGTGCGCTGCAGAGCCAGGGCCCATGTTGTGGCATAGTGCCGTGTGGCCCCTGGGGCGCGGCTCTGCGCCGCAACGCTTGCGCGCTGCAGCTTGTCCGGGACACGGGAGAGCTGCATTGCCGCGCTCGAGCTCGCCCCCCGCAGACGTCGCTTGGCGCCGGCCAGCTATTCGGCAATTCCGCCGGCGGCGCCGGTGGACTTGCCCGCCACAATCCGGTTCAATGGAGCCAATTTGAGTTTCCCGGGCGACAGCGATGGCGCCATGACATGCGAGACCCAAAGGGATGCCTCCGCCAGCCGCCGGGCCGGAGCCAGACACGCCGGAGCGACATTTTCGGCGGGTCCTGCGATCGCAGGTGATGGACCGCACCACTTGCGTGAAACTGTCGGGAATGCTCTTTGCTTGAGCGTTATCCGTGGGGCCACCGGCCCCGATTCAGAGAGATGAGATGAGCAAACTCGTTATCAGCGCCGGCGATTTCACCTTCGATGCCCGCTTCGAAGAGCAATTGGCGCCGAAGACCGTCGCCGCGTTCCGCAAGGCACTGCCGTTCGAAAGCCACATCATCCATGTGCGCTGGAGCGGTGAGGGCGTATGGATGCCGCTCGGCGACCTCGATTTCGGCGTCGGCTACGAGAACCACACCAGCTATCCCGCGCCTGGCCAGATCATCCTTTACCCGGGCGGCATCAGCGAGACCGAGATCCTGCTCGCCTATGGCGGCGTGCATTTCGCGAGCAAGATGGGCCAGCTCGCCGGCAACCATTTCATCACGCTGACCTCGGGCCTGGAGAATCTGGCGACACTGGGCAAGAGCGTGCTGTGGAAGGGCGCCCTGCCGATCCGCTTCGAGGAAGTCTGAGTGACTGACACAAGCTACCCTCGCGATCTCCGCGGTTACGGCCGCAATCCGCCGCATCCGCAATGGCCCGACAACGCGCGGATCGCGGTGCAGTTCGTCGTCAATTTCGAGGAGGGCGGCGAGAACAACATCCTGCACGGCGACGCCGCCTCGGAGGCGTTTCTGTCGGACGTGCTCGGCGCGCAGCCCTGGCCGGGCCAGCGCCACGCCAATATCGAATCGATGTTCGAATATGGCTCGCGCGCCGGCTTCTGGCGGCTGTGGCGGATGTTCACCGCGCGCAACTGGCCGACCACCGTGTTCGGCGTCGCCACTGCGCTCAAGCGCAATCCCGAGATCGTCGCGGCGATGAAGGAGGCAGGCTGGGACATCGCGAGCCACAGCCTGAAGTGGATCGAGCACAAGGACATGACGGAAGCGCAGGAGCGTGCCGAGATCGCCGAAGCGATCCGCGTTCATATCAAGGCGACCGGCTCGCGGCCGCTCGGCTGGTACACCGGGCGCTCCTCGATCAACACCAACCGGCTGCTGATGGAGGAAGGCGGCTTCCTCTATCTCTGCGACTCCTATGCCGACGATCTGCCCTATTGGGTGAAGGGTCCGGGCGGCAAGCAGCTCATCATTCCCTATACGTTGGACGCCAACGACATGCGCTTCATCAACCCACAAGGATTCGCTGAAGGCGAGCAGTTCTTCACCTATCTGAAGGACGCCTTCGACGTGCTCTACGCCGAGGGCGAGACCGCACCGAAGATGATGTCGGTGGGCCTGCACTGCCGCCTTGCCGGCCGGCCCGGCCGCGCGGCGGGACTGATGCGCTTCCTCGACTATGTCGGCAAGCATGAGCGCGTCTGGGTGCCGACGCGGTTGCAGATCGCGCAGCATTGGCACGACAAGCACGCCCATCTCGCCGCCGACGCATTCGAGATCGGGTGAGAGGGCGATGTCGCAGATCTCGCTCACCGACCTCAACGCCGCAAGCAGGGCCGACTTCGTCGCGGCGCTCGCCAATGTCGTCGAATATTCGCCATGGATCGCCGAGCAGCTCGCGGCAAAGCGGCCGTTCGCCGGCATCAATCAGCTGCACGCCGCGCTGATGGCGGCGATCCAGAGCGCCGAGCCCGATGTCCAGTTGGCGCTGATCCGGGCGCATCCCGATCTCGCCGACAAGACGCAGCGCGCCGCCGGCCTCACCGCGGAATCGACCGACGAGCAGAACAGCGCCGGACTCGACCGGTTGTCGGAGGCCGAATACGCGGCGTTCGAGCGTGCCAACCACGCCTACCGCGACAAGTTCGGCTTTCCCTATATCGTCTGCGTGCGCCGTCACACCAGGGATTCCGTGCTGCGCGACTTCGAGACGCGACTGCTCAATATCGCCAAGACCGAGACCAGACGTGCAATCGAGGAAATTGGCCGCATCTCCGCGCTGCGGCTGGATCAGCTCGTCACTGCCGATGACAGGCTGAAGGTGCACGGCCGGCTCTCGACCCATGTGCTGGACAATCACATTGGCAAGCCTGCGCCGGGCGTTCCGATCGAGCTCGTGGAGCTCGCGAGCCTTGGCGAGAACCGCGTCGTCGCGCGCGCGGTGACCAATGCCGACGGGCGCACCGACCAGCCGCTGATAGGCGGTCGCCCGCTGCCGATCGGCCGCTACGAGCTCAGATTCCGTGTCGCCAAATATTACGCCGAGCGCAATGTGCCGCTGTCCGATCCGCCGTTTCTCGACGAGATCCCGCTGCGCTTTGCGGTCAGCGAGCCGGAAAGCCATTACCACGTGCCGCTGCTGGTAACGCCCTGGAGCTATTCGACCTATCGCGGCAGCTAAAGCACGTAGCTCGGGCGCGCTGGTTCACCTCTCCCTAGGGAGAGGTGAACCCACTCTAGTCGCCAAACTTGTCGTGCAGTGCCGGAAACAGCCGATCCGGTTTGAAGGGCGGTGCGGTGAAGCGGATGCCGGTGGCATCCGCAATTGCGTTGCCGAGTGCGGCGGCGACCGGATTGTACGGGCTCTCGCTCATCGACTTTGCGCCCAGCGGTCCGATCGTGTCGGCCGTCTCTGCGAAGAACACCTCCGTGCGCGGAACATCGGCGAAGGAGGGCAGGTGGTAGTCGCGAAATTTCGGGTTGATGACGCGGCCGTTCGCATCGATCACCATCTCCTCGTAGAGCGCAGCGCCGAGCGCCTGCGCCACGCCGCCTTCGACCTGACCGCGGCATTGCGCGGGATTGGCGACGACGCCCGCGTCCGCGGCGTGCACGCTCCTGAGAATCCTGAGCTCGCCGGTGCCCTTGTTCACGGCGACACGAAAACCCTGCACATTGAAGCCGACCGAACGCGGCGTGCCGGTGGAATTGCCGGTGCCTGCGAACGAGCGTCCGCGGTCGTGCGCGAGCTTTGCAAGTTCCGTATAGGGCATGCGCCGTACGCCGCTGACGACGGCGTCCCCATCGAGCACGCAGGTTTTCACGTCGCACAGCCACGCGCCGGCCGCCGCCGCCTTCAGCTCGGTCGCAAGCTGCATGGCCGCCGCATGCGTCGCCTTGCCCGCGACGAAGGTGCCGGCGCTGCCATAGGCGCCGGTGTCGTGGCCGCCATGGGCGGTGTCGGACTGGCGCAGACGGATTCTCTCGACCGTGGTCGCCAGCGTGGTCGCGGCGATCTGGAGGTGCACGGTGCTGGTGCCGTTGCCGAACTCGGCCGTGCCGACGGTGAGGTCGAAGCCGCCGTCGTCGTTGAGCGCGATCGTCGCGTCGGCGATGTGGCCCGCCGGTGGCACCGTATCGATCATGGTCAGCGCGATGCCGTGACCGATCAGCCATTCCGGCGACAGGTCAGGCTCTGGGCCATCAGCCTGCATCGCGCGCTCGACGAGGTCGAGGCACTGGTCGAGCCCGTAGGAGCCGTAGAGCACGTCGTGATATTCGGACGGCGGCGGCGACAGCATGGGATCGCCAGGCTTCACGATATTGCGCCGGCGCATCTCGTAGGGACTGATGCCGAGTTGCCTGGCCAGCTCGTCGATCGCGGCCTCCACGGCGATCAGCGTCTGCGGCAGGCCATAGCCGCGAAACGCGCCCGCCGGCACGGTGTTGGTATAGACGGCGACGCCGTCCACCCGCTTGTTCGGACAATTGTAGACGCTGATGGACTCGCCCAGAGCGTGGAACATCACGGGGCCGGCATGATTGCCGTAGGCGCCGGTGTTGGAGAGCACGTCGAGCTGGAGCGCGGTGAGCTTGCCGTCGGCATCGGCGCCCGCCTTGATGTGGACCCGCATCGGATGCCGCGTCGAGGTCGCGATGAATTGCTCCTCGCGGGTGAGCTCCAGTTTCACAGGCCGCCCGGTCTTGAGCGCAGCAAGCGCCAGAATATCCTCGACGAACATCTCCTGCTTGCCGCCGAAGCCGCCGCCGACGCGCTCGCAGAACACGCGGACCTTGTCCATGGGAAGCCGGAAGATGTCCGACAGCGCGCGGCGGGTCAGGAATGGGACCTGGGTCGAGGTGCGGACATTGAGCACGCCTGCGTCATCGAGCCAGGCGAGGCCGCCATGGGTCTCCAGTGCCGCATGCTGTACACGGTGACTGTGGAAAGTGGCCTCGTAGGTCACGGCGGACGTGGCGAGCGCGGCCGCGACATCGCCGAACTCGCCGTGCGTTTCCGCGACGAGATTACGCTGCGCGTCCGCGACGCGGTTCGCAATGGTGCGGTCAGGATGAATGATTGGCGCGCCCGGCTCCATCGCCTGCTCCGGATCGATCAGCGCGGGCAGAATCTCGTAGCTGACTTTCAGCCTGCGGCATGCCTCCTCGGCGGCGCCTTCGGTCTCGGCGACGACGGCGGCAACCTTTTGGCCGATGAAGCGCACGACGTCGTCGAGGACGCGGGTGTCCTCGGGGTCCATCCAGTCCTTCTCGTGCCGCGCAGTCGAAGTCAGGACGGACGGCGCATCCTCATGCGTCAGCACCGCATGCACGCCGGCTACGCGAAGGGCTTCCGACCTGTCGATCGAGACGATCCTGGCGTGAGCATGCGGCGAACGCAGGAGCTTGATGTGCAGCAGTCCGTCGATGGCGGTATCGAAGGTGTAGCGTGCCTTGCCGCGCACAATGTCGGGACCCGCCGGCGCCGGCAGGCTGCGGCCGAACGCGGCGCCGGCCTCGACGCTCGCCTCGACATTGGTCTTGCCGAGGATCGCATCCTCAATCGAACGATAACCGGTGCAGCGGCAGATATTGCCCTTCAGCGCTGCGCCGAGATCGGTCCGCTGGGCCTGGTTCAGCGAGGCACAGGTCAGGATCATGCCGGCGGTGCAGAAGCCGCATTGAAAGCCCTGCGCATCGAGGAAGCCCTGCTGCATCGGATGCGTGCCGTCATCTCCGCCAAGACCTTCGATCGTGGTGACGGCGTGTCCCTCGGCGCGGAACGCCGGGATCAGGCAGCTGTGCACCGGCTCCCCGTCGAGCAGCACGGTGCAGGCGCCGCAATCGCCGGCATCGCAGCCCTTTTTGACGCCGAAATGGCCGAGCTCGCGCAGGAACGTGCGCAGGCATTGGCCGGCGCGCGGCTCCTGAGAGAATGCCTTGCCGTTGACCTCGAAGCTCATGGCCGCGTTGCTCCTAGGAGTTCGCGGCGAATTTCCTCGGCGAGCCGCAGCGTCATGTGCTTGCGCCAGAGCGGCTTGCCGTGGATGTCGGTGCTGTACAACTCCTCGGTGACCCCTTCCGAGACGGCGGCGCGGAGCGCAGCGGCGTCCGGCGCCTTGGCAAACGAGAGCTGGACCGGCCGCACCGTCGATGCGGTGATCGTCAATGTCAGTTTGCCATCCGGATCGAGGCTGCCGATCAGAAGCGCTGCCGAGCGGCCGACGGGGGCCAGCGAAATCTGGCGAAAGGCCGCGCGGCGGCGCAACGCGGCAATCGGGATATCGATCTGCCGCAGCAGGTCGCCGGGCATGAGACGGTTGCTCTGGTTGCCGGTGACGAAATCGACGACGGGAATGTTCTGCTCGCCGCCGCCGGCCTTCCAGATGGTGCAGACGCCGTCGAGCGCCGATGTGAGCGAGATCATCGGCCCCGCCGGCAGGGACATGCAGAGATTGCCACCGACCGTGGCTGTCTTCCAGATCTTGAACGAGGCGAGGAAGGCCCGACAACACTGGCCGATCAATGGCGCTGCGAGCCAGTCGGGCGGGCAGGACAGTCCGTCCAGCTGTGCAACCGTGCAGGTGGCGGCAACGGAGAGATGGGTGTCCGTGATCGTCAGCGCCGGCCATCTCAGATCGGCGAGATCGATCAGTCGCCTCAGGTGGACCTGCGGCTCCGAGTACAGCCAGGTGCCGCCTGCAAGCCAAGCATCGCCTGTCGTCCAGGCAGGCAGTTGCGCGCGCGTTTGCGGGTGGGCCACCGTCGTGATGGTATTCAAATCCATGGCTGCGCCAGCGCTTCCGCCCGGTGAATCGTGCAGACGAGTCTTGCAAGACCGGAGCCAAGCCGCAACAAACAAGTCGTAGCAATATCGTGTTCGGGCCGACGTCCCCCTTGCAGGCTGGTCGTCATTCGGTGTGGAGAAGCAGGATCATGAGTGACGCAAGTCCGATCTGGATCAGGGATCCACTCGCCATCCTCGCCGACAGTGCCGAGCGCGGCATCGTGGTGCAGGACGGCCGGATCGTCGAGCTGGTGCCGGCCGGCGGTGTGCCCGCAACCGCGGATGTCGCGGTGTTCGATGCGGGCGAGCATGTCGTGCTGCCGGGCCTGATCAATACCCATCATCATTTCTATCAGACGCTGACGCGGGCGCTGCCGGCTGCAATGGACCGGCAGCTGTTTCCCTGGCTCCAGGCGCTGTATCCGGTCTGGGCGAGGCTGACGCCTGAGGCGCTCGAGCTCGGCGTCACGGTGGCGATGTCCGAGCTGCTGCTCTCCGGCTGCACCACCACGACCGATCACCACTATGTTTTCCCGGCAGGACTCGAGGACGCCGTCGATATCGAGGTGGCGGTGGCGAAGCGTCTCGGCATGCGGGTATTGCTCACGCGCGGCTCGATGAACCTGTCGCAGCGCGACGGCGGCCTGCCGCCTGACAGCGTCGTGCAGGACGAGGATACGATCCTCGCGGACAGCGCGCGCGTGGTCGCAAAGCATCACCAGCGCGACGCGGATGCGATGGTGCAGATCGCGCTCGCGCCGTGCTCACCGTTCTCGGTGACGACCTCGCTGATGCGCGCGACCGCCGATCTCGCCGGCAAGCTCGACGTGCGCCTGCACACCCACCTCGCCGAGACCGAGGACGAGAACAAATTCTGTCAGCAGATGTATGGCTGCCGCCCGCTCGACTATCTCGAGCAGTGCGGATGGCTCAATGCGCGAACCTGGCTCGCCCATGGCATCTTTTTCAACGACGGCGAGATCAAGCGCCTCGCCAACGCGAAGACGACCATCAGCCATTGCGCCTGCAGCAACCAGCTGCTGGCGTCCGGCTGCTGTCCCGTCTGCGAGATGGAGGAGGCCGGCGTCGCGATCGGGATCGGCGTCGACGGTTCGGCGTCGAACGACGGCTCAAACCTGATGCAGGAGGTTCGCGCCGCCTTCCTGCTGCAACGGGCGCGCTACGGGGTAGCGAAAGTCAGCCACAAGGATGCGCTGCGCTGGGCGACCAAGGGCTCGGCGGCCTGCGTCGGGCGGCCGGAACTCGGTGCGATCGCCGTCGGCAAGGCCGCCGATCTCGCGCTGTTCAGGCTCGACGAGCTGCGCTTCTCCGGTCACGGCGATCCGCTGGCCGCCTTGGTGCTGTGCGGGGCGCATCGAGCCGACCGGGTGATGGTGGCCGGAAAATGGACGGTGATCGACGGCGCGATTCCGGGCCTGGACGTGGCAGACCTCGTCCGCCGCCACAGTTCCGCGGCGCGGGCCATGCGGGCGGGATAGGCCGGGCAAGATGGAAAGAGGGGGCAGCCACAAGTGCCGGGTGCTTCTGGCCACCCCCTCCGAACCTCCTCCGGGAGGAGCAGGTGGATTGGGGAATGCAAGAAGCGTGCTACTTGCCCGGCAGCTTGTCATCGATGCCTTTCACGTAGAAATTCATGCCAAGGATCTGCCCCTCGTCGAGGTGATCGCCGCCCTTGCACTCGACCGGCTTGCTGTCCTGCCCAACGATCGGGCATTTGAACGGATGCAGCTTGCCCGCAGTGATCGCGGCCTGGGCATCCTCGGCCATCTTTTTCACATCGTCCGGCATGTTGGTGTAGGGCGCCATCGCGAACATGTGGCTGTCGAGGCCGCCCCAGGTGTTTTCGGACTTCCAGGTTCCGGCGAGCTCGGCCTTGACGCGCTCGATGTAGTAGGGGCCCCAGGTATCCAGGATCGAGGTGAGCTGGGTCTTGGGCCCGAACTTGATCATCTCGGAATCCTGGCCGAAGGCGAGCTTGCCGCGTTCGCTGGCGATCTGCATGGCGGCGGGCGAATCCGTGTGCTGCATGATGACGTCGGCGCCCTGGTCGATCAGCGCCTTGGCGGCGTCGGCTTCCTTGCCGGGATCGAACCAGGTGTTGGCCCAGATGATCTTGACCTTGATGTTTGGGTTGATGGTCTGCGCCGCCAGCATCGTCGCGTTAATGCCGGAGACGACCTCCGGAATCGGGAACGAACCGATGTAGCCGAGCACGCCCGACTTCGACATCTTCGCTGCGATCAGGCCTTGAATGTAGCGGCCCTGATACCATTTCGCCGAATAGGTCGACATGTTCGGGTTGCGCTTGTAACCGGTGGCGTGCTCGAAATGCACGTTCGGATATTTCTTGGCGACCTTCAGCGTCGAGTCCATGTAGCCGAAGGACGTCGTGAAGATCAGCTTGTTGCCGGCGCGGACCAGCTGCTCGATCGAGCGCTCGGCGTCGGGCCCTTCGGGCACGTTCTCGAGGTAGGTGGTCTCGATCTTGTCGCCCAGTTCCTTCACCAGCGCCTGACGACCAACGTCGTGCTGATAGGTCCAGCCGAGGTCTCCGATAGGACCCACATAGACGAAGCCGACCTTCAGCTTGTCGGCGGCGGAGGCTGCACTGACGTTCCCGGCAAGCAAGAGCCCGGCAGTCAGCGCAAGAAGTGATTTCCTCATCATCGATCTCCAACATCAGGGGAAAGCCACGATCCGCAACGCGCGCGCCCCATCGCGCCCGCCGTGGAATGAGGTTTAACGGTCAGGCACGAACACCGTGCCGAGCGCGGCCGGCGCGGTCGAGCCGCCGCCGCGTGCGCGGGACAGCAGGACCAGGACTATGACGGTTGCGAGATAAGGCAGCGCCGACATGAATTGCGAGGGAATGCCGACGCCCCAGCCTTGCGCGTGCAGTTGCAGGATCGTCACCGCGCCGAACAGATAGGCGCCGACCACGAGCCGGCCCGGCCGCCAGGACGAGAACACCACCAGCGCCAGTGCGATCCAGCCGCGGCCGGCGGTCATGCCTGGGATGAAGAACGGCGTGTAGGCGAGCGGCAAATAAGCGCCGGCAAGCCCGGCGCAGGCGCCACCGAACATCACGGCGAAAGTGCGGATGCGCAGCACGGGATAGCCGAGCGCATGCGCCGAGACGTGATTGTCGCCGCAGGCGCGCAGGATCAGTCCCGCCCGCGTGCGGTACAAGAACCACCAGACGCCGACGATCAGCGCGACCGAGAAATAGACGAAGCCGTCCTCGCCGAACAGCACGCGGCCGATCAGCGGAATGTCCGTCAGGACGGGAATATAGAGGTGCATTGCCGGCGTGATGCGCTCGCCGACAAACCCGGCGCCGATCAGGCCGGATAGCCCGACGCCGAGGATGGTCAGCGCGAGGCCGGTCGCAACCTGGTTGACGGCAAGCCCGAGCGCCATCAGCGCGAAAACGAGCGACATCAGCGTGCCCGCGACGATGCCGAACAGCGCGCCGATGAAGACCGATCCGGTCAGCCAGGCGCCGGCAAAGCCGCAGGCCGCGCCGACGATCATCATGCCCTCGACGCCGAGATTGAGCACGCCGGAGCGCTCGGTCACGAGCTCGCCGGTCGCAGCGATCAGCAGCGGCGTCGACGCGGCGAGCACCGCGAGGATGATGGCTTCAACCAGCTCCACGAGTCACCTGTCGGTTTGGGAAGACCAGCTTGAAGCGATAGAGGATGAGGGAATCGCAGGCGAGCACGTAGAACAGCAGGATGCCCTGAAAGACCTTGGTGACGTCCAATGGGATCTTCATCGCGATCTGCGCCTGCTCGCCGCCGATAAAGGTCAATGCCAGGAAAAGGCCTGCAATGAGTATTCCAAGCGGGTTCAGGCGACCGAGGAAGGCCACGATGATCGCGGTAAAGCCGTAACCAGGCGAGATGCCGGGCTGAAGATGCCCGATCGGACCTGCAACCTCGATGATCCCGGCAAGGCCCGCCAGTGCGCCCGATACCGCGAAGGTCAGGATGATCAGCTGATTGGCATTGAAGCCGCCGAACCGCGCCGCACGGGGCGCAGCTCCAACCACGCGGATCTCAAAGCCTTTGATGGTGCGCCCGAGCAGGATCGCCGCTGCTGCGACGACGAGCAGGGCGATGATCGAGCCGAGATGCAGCCGGCCGCCTTCGATCAGCAGGGGGACGGTCGCCACCGGATCGAATTCCGCCGTGGTCGGAAAATTGAAGCCCTGCGGGTCGCGCCATGGCCCGCGCACGAGATAGTCGAGGAAGAGGTCGGCGACATAGACCAGCATCAGGCTGGTCAGGATCTCGCTGGCGCCGAACTTGACTTTGCAGATCGCCGGGATCAGCGCATAGAGCGCGCCCGCTGCGGCGGCGAGGACGAGCATGGCCGGCAGCACCCACGCGCCGGCATCGGTGCCTTGCGTCTTCACCGCGACCCAGCTTCCGGCGACTGCGCCGATCAGGAATTGTCCCTCGGCACCGATGTTCCAGGCATTGGCGAGATAGCAGAGCGACAGCCCGATCGCGATCATCACCAGCGGCGTTGCCTTCACCGCGATCTCCTGGAGCGAATAGCCGTCGGTCAAGGGTGTAACGAAATAGGCGTGCAGGGCGAGCAGCGGATTCTTGCCCAGTATCGCAAACAGGATGACCATGGTCAGGATCGTGAGGCCAATCGCGATCAGTGGGGACACCAGCGCGATCGTGCCGGAGCGCTCGGCGCGCTTCTCAAGCACCAGCTGCATGCGCGATCTCCTTCGGTTCCAGGCTGCTGCCGCCCATCAGGAGGCCGAGCTTTTCGCGGCTCGCTTCGCTGGCTGCGAGCGGAGCGGAAAGCTTGCCGTGGAACATCACGGCGATGCGGTCGGCGATCTCCGCGAGCTCGTCGAGATCCTGGCTGGTCACGAGGACGGCGGCGCCGGCGGTTGCGAGATCAAGCAGCGCCTGCCGGATGACAGCGGCGGCGCCGGCGTCGACGCCCCAGGTCGGCTGGCTCACCACCAGCACCGCGGGGGAGCGCAGGATCTCGCGTCCCACGATGAACTTCTGCAGATTGCCGCCGGACAGGCTCGCGGCTTCCGGATCGCGCTTGGCCTTGCGGACGTCGAACGTCTCGGTCGCGCGGTCGACCGCTTTCAGCGTGGCTGCGGTGTCGATGAAGCCGCGACGGACCATGCCGCCGGCGGCGTGCCCGGTGAGCAGCGCGTTCTCCGACAGCTTCATGCGCGGCGCGGTGCCGTGGCCGAGCCGCTCCTCAGGTACGAAAGCGGCGCCCAGCCTGCGCCGCTGGGTGATCGAGAGACGGCCGGCGGCGATGCCTTCGATCACCACCGTGCTAGGGTTGTTCGAGAGGCGCTCGCCGGAGAGCGCGGCGAACAGTTCGTCCTGCCCGTTGCCGGCGACGCCGGCGATGCCGAGGATCTCGCCGCCCTTCAGCTCGAACGAGATGTGCTCGAGCCGCACACCATGCGCGTCTGCGGGGGCCAGCGAGAGATCGTCGACGACGAGCCGTGGTACGGTCGTCTTGCGGCCGGATGAGGCCCTCACTTCCTTGATCTCTCCGCCGACCATCATCCGTGCGAGCGAGGCCGCGGTCTCGAGCCGAGGGTTGCAGGTCTCGACCTTCCTGCCGCCACGCAGGATCGTCGCGGTGTCACAGAGGCGCTTCACCTCCTCCAGCTTGTGGCTGATATAGAGGATGGCGCGGCCTTCGGCCTTGAGTCGCTTCAGCACGATGAAGAGCTGATCTGCCTCCTGCGGCGTCAGCACGGCAGTAGGCTCGTCCAGGATCAGGAATTTCGGATCCTGCATCAAGGCGCGGACGATCTCGATGCGCTGGCGCTCGCCGACGGATAGTTGCCAGACTTCGCGCTTGGGATCGAGCGGCAGTCCATAGGTCTTCGACACCTGCTCCAGCCGCGCCGACATGTCCTTGAAGGACTCTTTGCCGTCGAGGCCGAGCGCGACGTTCTCGGCGACGGTAAGATTGTCGAACAGTGAGAAATGCTGGAACACCATACCGATGCCGCGGCTGCGTGCTTCCGACGGACCGGACAGCACGATTGGCTGGCCTTGCCAGCGGATCTCGCCGGCGCTGGGCTGGATCAGCCCGTAGATGGCCTTGACCAGCGTCGACTTGCCGGCGCCGTTCTCGCCGAGCAGGGCGTGAATTTCACTCGGCCAGATGTCGATGTCGATGGAATCGTTGGCGAGGAAATCGCCATAACGCTTGGTGAGGCCGATCGTCCTCAGGAGCGGGAAATCGCCGGAATGCCGGCCGTTGGGCATCGGATCTAACATTCGCTGATGCGCTTGCATGCGTGACGTGTCTCGATAGTGGGCCAGTTTGAACCGCGCTGTAAGATGTGAAAAAGCATCATCCCTTGCTCAACGTTTCGGCGGGCGATCGGCCAGCGGGTCGTCAACCGTGCTGAGCGACCAGGTCGCGACAGCTGCTCCAACTCGGCAGTCACATCGGGCGCGATCAGAAAAACGGCGTCATCTCCCTTTGGATGTGCTGCTACTTCGTCCAAGCGCCGTCGTGCAGCGCCTCCGCCTCCTTTTCGAGCAGGGGGCCGATGACCTCCGTCGGGCGCTGGCCGCGGGCAAAGACCTCGCGGCACGGCAGGTCGAGGGTCGGGTTCTCCGGATGGTTGCCGGTGAGGCCGCGCAGGCGATGTTCGCCGAGGCCAAAGACGACGCGGCCGATGCCGGCCCAGTAGATCGCACCGGCACACATCGCGCAGGGCTCGGCCGACGAATAGAGCGTGGCTTTCGCCAGCACTTCGCGCCCGAGCGTGCGGCAGGCCTGGGTGGCCGCGAGCCGTTCGGCATGCGCGGTGCCGTCATGATCCGGCATGTAGCCATTCTCGCTCTCGATGAGAACCTTGCCGTCGGCCGCGACAACGATGCAGCCGAAGGGATGATTGCCATGGCTAAGCGAGCGGCGGGCGACCGCGAACGACAGGCGCAGGAAGTGTTCGTCACGTTCGGACGCGGCGTCCATCGCTACTCCGCGGTCAATGCCCGCCATGCGCCGGCCAACCACGATGAATGTCGGCTTCGCTGATCCGTGCTTCATACACAATTTGCCGTGAAACATCACCAGCCGGCCGGACGGTTGTTGATGACGGCATTTTCCGGATAACCGATTGAAAAATATCGGTAATGTGACCCGTCGGATCCCTGATTGGGAAGAAATGCCAGACGCAATTGCAGGCGTTGGGGCGCCCGCGCGCACGACCGGCGCAAGGCAGTGTGGCGCGTAGTCGCATTCATGCTAATCACGCGCCTGTTGGGGCAGGCGCCGGTACGTGATTTTTGCTGGCATCGAACTCTCGCCGATCGCCAGGACGGCCGTCGCCGCGGTCCAGAGAAGAGGAAGTTTGTCGAGATGGGGTCCGTTAACGCCGTTCAAGATGCATCGCTCGGCGAAGTGATCGTGCGTCGGATCAACGATCTGGCCGCGATCTCGGAAGAAGGTGACAACCTCACCCGCATCTATCTCACCAAGGAGTTGCGCGAGGCGGCGGACCTCATCCTGGGCTGGATGCGCGAAGCCGGCATGAGCGCGCGCATCGACGCGATCGGCAACGTCTGTGGCCGCTACGAAGGCGACCGGCCAGGCGCGCCCTGCCTGATGCTCGGCTCGCATTACGACACCGTGCGCGATGCCGGCAAATGGGATGGACCGCTGGGTGTGATCACGGCGATCTCTTGCGTCGCCGATCTCAACCGCCGCGGCAGGCGCCTGCCGTTTGCGATCGAGGTGGTCGGTTTTGCCGATGAGGAGGGGGTGCGCTTCGCTTCGACCTTGCTCGGCAGCCGTGCGGTGGCCGGCACCTTTGACGAGAATGTGCTGAACACGCGCGATCGCGATGGCGTGTCGATGCGCGATGCGCTCGTGCAGTTCGGGCTCGATCCCGACCATGTCGGCGCGGCCGCGCGAGCGCGGCGTGAGCTGCTCGCCTACCTCGAATTGCACATCGAGCAGGGGCCGGTGCTGGAAGCGCAGAATCTGCCCGTGGGGGTCGTCACCGCGATTGCCGGCGCCACACGGCTTGCCGCACGGCTGACGGGCATGGCCGGTCACGCCGGCACCGTACCGATGGAGCTTCGGCGCGACGCGCTCGCCGGGGCGGCGGAATGCATTGGTGCGATCGAACAATTTTGCCGCACCGACGAGGGCGGCCTGGTCGGCACCGTCGGCTACATCCAGGCGAGGCCCGGCGCGACCAATGTCATTCCGGGCGAAGTATTCTTCACCATCGATATGCGCGCCCCCACCGACATACACCGCAAGCGTGCGGTGGCCGATATCGTCCGCCGGATCGAGGCGATCGCCAAGCGCCGGCAGCTGGCCCTTCAGCTTGACGTCACCCACGAGAACCGCACCGCACCTTGCGCGCCGTGGCTCAAGGAGCAGATCGCGCAGGCGATCGGAGCCGAAGGCTTCTCCGTGTTCGAGTTGCCGAGCGGGGCAGGGCACGACGGCATGGCGATGATCGACATTGCCGATGTCGGCATGATCTTCGTTCGCTGTCGCGGCGGCATCAGCCATCACCCGGATGAGCATGTCGAGCTCGCCGATGCCGATGCCGGCGCGCGGGTGCTGCTGCGGGTGATCGAGAATTTCCAGACGCGGGAGAGCCGCGCCGCCGCGAGCTGAACAGCCGGCCCCCGCCCCGTCATCGTGGCGAGACACGAATCAGTCACGCTTGGAATGGTGACCGGCCATCGCCGGGATCGCGAGATACTCGGTGCACATGAAGAGCGACATTCCCCTGCCGTCACATCGCGGAAACCGGTTTTACCAGGGCGGGGTTGCGACCCTTGTCGCCAACGCTCTTCAGGCGGTCAATTTTCTCGGTGATCGGTTCCTGAGAAAGTCGCATCATTCGTTGTCGGCGATCGAGGACCTTTATCGGCACTCGATGGACAGCGCGTTCTCGGTGACCGAGGCTTTCCTCGTCACAGGCGCCCCGCACGCCTCCGCCTATTATCCCCGAGACTTCGCGTGGTTCTATCCCGACGTTCTCGACCCCGAAACCATCATGGATTCGCAGGACGCGGTGCGGCGGGTTCGGTTGCTCGAAAAGAGCGTCCGTTTGTTGCTGGAGGCGGTTCGTGCCGGCGTCGTCACGACGACCATCGTCCCGGCGGGACGCGGTCGGTACCTCGGCGTGAACTATTTCTCGCGCCCGTCGGACACGCTGCTCGGTATTCTCGCCGGTCTCCAGCAGATGATCTCTGCCGAAGACAGGACGGCCGCCCATCTGGCAATGTCACAATGCGCCCATGCAGGTCGCTTGTTGCTGGCCGAATATGGCGGTGACCTGAAGCGAGCGATCCTCCAGCTCGCAAGCGAGCTCGAACCGTTCAATGATGATGGTACCAGGTATTTGCTTTGCGATGTCCACGCGCCGCGCTCCGCCGCGACAGACACCCGCGCCGAACGCAGGCGCTTCGTGACCAATGCTTCCGTCTACACGACCTTCGTGTGGGGCGTGCAGCTCGGGGTCGTCGGCGAGAACGAGCTGAAGCGGCTGCTCGGGCGTGACCTTGCGCAGTACAAGACAGACCTGCTCCGCCTGTTCGGCAAAGACGGCCATATCAGGCATTCCCTGGAAGGTCCGGCGAGCTCGCCGGCCTCATCGGTCGCGCTGGATTTCGTCAGCGTGCATCGTGGATTCTGGAATATGAGCGACGTGAGCGAGCGGGCGCTGTTCGCGGCCACGACGGATCTGATCATTGCAGAGCCGCGGTTTCGCATCCCCAGCACGTTTCATTTCCTGGTCTCAGCCGAGAATCCCAGGAACAAGATGATCCACAGGATTGCGGCACCGGCCTATCAGGGACGTTCCTGCTGGCCGACGTTCAACGTCGAGTTCGCGGATCGCATGCTGGACTATGACGAATTCGCTGGCGGCGAGACCTACCGGGCCTGCGCCCAAGGAATATTGAAGGATATTCGGACGGCGACCGAGGTTCACGGCGGCTATCAGGAGCTGATCTCAGAACAGGGTCTGAAGTATCGCACCTGGGCCTACAAGGGCGCCGTGGCCCATTCCTGGTTTCCGCGCTTCCTGTCCGTCTGGAGGAGGGCGTATGGAACGCCGCTGCTCCGGTGGATTGACGAATCCACTCGTTGACGTATCGCTCACGCTACGAGATCCAGCAGCCGGCACGATCCGCGCACCAGCACCTTGCGTCCGGTCGGCGTCATGGCAGGCACGCCGTCATTGGTGACGACGAGGCCGAGTGCGACGAGGCTTTCGACGAGATGGGCCTTGAGACGGCCGTTCGACAACGGGTTACGAAGTGAGCGCAGGGCCGCCCATTGGTCCGGCGAAAGCTCAAAGTCGAAATCGTCGTTCATGTTGCCTCAGGCGATCGTAACGTTCACGCGCCCCTGTTATCGGCGCTGCATGAAGACCATGCGACGACAATGAGTCCGGAATTCGGTGAGATGTTTAGAACGTCTCTTCACAAATTGCCGCAGTTCGTTGCGTCACAAGAGTTAAGATCTTTCGCGCGCGAATATCGTCTGAACTTCCGATCACTAATTGATGATCTGCGCTTGATGTTGCAGTGCGAATTGCGCGGTGCACGGGAAGCGTCGCTGTCCCATTTTGCGTCGCGATATGCACAGAAATGCGAGACAAGTTGTTCCGGGCTCTGCTACGCTCCTTCGCGGGGAATGGCTTCACACGGCAGGAGTGTGAGTGCATGAAGAGGCTGGCTGAAATCCGTAGTCAGGAATTTTTATGCCGCGAGCGCGCGGCGCTCGATTCGGAACGTCGGGTATTCTGGCTCGCACAGGCCGAGGAATGGGAGCAGCGCGCGCTCGACGAAATCGCGTATCACTTTCGGGAACGCAATCTCGCGCAGGCCGAGCGGAACGCCGCCTGACCCGGGTGGCTAATATTGCTTACTGATAGGTCGCCACGATATCGGACACTGCGCGCTCGAGCTGGTGCGCGGTGGCGCATTGGCGCACGACGCTGCAAAAGGTCGCGTAGCGCGGCATCTCGGAATCGCCAAAGCCCCAGGCGAGCCGCCCCTCGGGATTGAGCCAGACCAGTCGCTTCGAGCGATCGGAGATCCGGCGCAAAATGTCGGCGCGCGGGTTGAGATTGTTGCTGCGGGCATCGCCGAGCACGATCACCGTGGTCTGCGGCGTCAGCGTGCTCATGAACCCCTTCTCGAAATCGACCAGCGAAGAGCCGTAGTCCGACGAGCCGAAACCGACCTTGGACATGATCTCGGACATCGCCTCCTCCGGCGACTTCGATTCCAGGATCTCGCTGACCTCGATCAGGTGCGAGGAGAAGGCGAAGGAGCGGACATCGTCGACCACCTCGTGCAGCGAGTGGATGAGCAGCAGGAAGAAATCTGACACTTGCGCAACGGAGCCCGAGACGTCGCACAGCGCTATGATCTTCGGCCGGTCGCGATGCTTGCGCTTCCATGCCGTGAGGAAGGGCACGCCGCCCCAGGCCGCATTACGGCGGAGCGTGCGACGGACGTCGAGATGGCCGCGGCGCTGGCGTTTGCGCGGCTTCGAGTAGCGCTCGCGCAGCCGGCGCGCGATCTGACGGATGAGGGCGCGCATCTCGGCGACCTGGCGCCGCTCGATGCGGGCCAGCGGCGCATTGCGCAGGATCTCGTTGCGGAGGTTTTCGGCCTCCTCGCGGGCATAGAGTGCAAGCCCCTGAGAGACCGTATCGCGCACGGCCTCGCGCAAGGCGTCCAGAGCGGCACGCAGACGTTCGGCCAGTGCCGGGTTGGTCGCGGTCAATTCGTCGAGATCGTCGCGCAGGCGCTGGAGGCCCATGGCGTCGAGGATGCGGCTGGAGAATATGCCGCGCTGAGTGGAGTAGCGGATGTCGGACAGGGAGGCTGCCCCGGAGGCGCTGGCAATCGCAGCCGCAATCGTATTGCGGTCCTGCGACAGCAGCATCTGCGCGAGCGGGCCTAGACCTTCGGGAGGCTGATCATCGCCGGCATCGCTGGGAGCGCCGGAGGAGGGCGGCTGATCTGCGTCCTGCGGAGCGTCGTCGTTGTCGGCCTCGGGCTGGTCCTGCCGCGGCTCCGGCTGACTGAAGAACAGATCAAAGCAGTCACCGAGCGCGAGCTTCTCGTCCTGGGACTTGGCAAGTGTCAGGAGCAGCGCGTCGCGCAGGACGGCGCGGTCGGAGATGCCGACCTGCGCGACTGCGCGCATCGCATCGATGCTTTCGGCAGGCGAGACGTGAACGCCGACGCCCCGCGCCGCTCGAAAGAAACGATGGAGGTTCTCGCGCATCGGCGTCAACCGAAGACGTTGGACCGTGCCGCCTTGGCAATGAAGGTGGTCACCTGCGGCGCCGCTGCCTCGATGTCCGTCTCGTATTTCAGGAGGACGTTGAGTGTGTCCTTGACGATCTCGGTGTCGAGCTCGGAAGCCTGGAGCAGCACCAGCACGCGCGCCCAGTCGATGGTCTCGCTGACCGACGGCAGCTTCTTCAGATCCAGCGAGCGGATCTCGTGGATGAAGCCGATCATCTGCCGGCGCAGCGTCTGGGAGATGCCGGGCACGCGGCTTTCGACGATGCGTTCCTCGAGGCGCTGCTCGGGGAAGCCGATATGAAGATGCAGGCAGCGCCGTTTCAGGGCGTCGCCAAGATCGCGCTCGCTGTTGGAGGTGAGGATCACGGTCGGCGGCGTGACGGCCGAGACGGTTCCGAGCTCGGGGATCGTGACCTGGAAATCGGACAGAATTTCCAGCAGCAGCGATTCGAACTCCGCATCCGACTTGTCGATCTCGTCGATCAAGAGCACGCAGCCGCCCGGCTGCTCCAGCGCCTGGAGCAGGGGACGCGGCTCGACGAACTCCTTGGAGAAGAACACGTCTCCGAAATCGTGGAGCTGGTCGAGCGCTGCATGCAGCGTCTGCGCGCCGCCGAGAACCTCGCCGAGCTTGTCCTTCAGGATTTGCGTATAGAGTAGCTGCTTGGCGTATTTCCACTCATAGAGCGCCTTGGCCTCGTCGAGGCCCTCGTAGCATTGCAGGCGGATCATCTTCATGCCGCGCCAGGCCGCGATCGCCTTGGCGAGTTCGGTCTTGCCGACGCCCGCGGGGCCCTCGACCAGGATCGGCTTCTCGATCTGCTGCGACAAATAGACGGCGGTCGCGATCTGCCGGCTCGCGATGTAGCCTTGCGCGGCGAGGCCGCTCTCCACTGCCTCGATCGATGTCGAGGCCTTCTGATCAGCCACGAAAGGGCGCTCCCAAAGGTCTTGCTTGAGGCTTGTTCTGCCTGCGTTCCAGGCAAAGAACAAGCCTCGTTTGGGAGACATCAGGCCCGCGTGAACGGCGTTTTTTCCGCTTAGCGCAAATAGTTAAGCGGTTCGCCGTTCGTGCGATCAGTGCCGCAGCAACTCCGGCTTGCGGATGGTCTGTCTGACCTCGGCGCCGCAATCGGCGCATTCATACACGAAGTCGATCTTGGCAAGGCTCCAATGCGGCTCGACCTCGCGCACATACATCGGCAGGAACCCCATGCAGGTGGGGCAGTTCACAGGCGCGATCTCGATGTCCTGATGATGCTGAACGTAAGCTGGCATCTCGGCTCTCCTTCGCAGGCGACCACCAGACCCCGCGCGAAAGCTACTGCCGGTTACCCCCGGAGCCCTCATCAACTCTTTCGAACAGAGGCGGAACGGCGGGCGTTTGTCGTTCGCTGTGACATTCTTGTTACGGATGGTACTGGTAAGGGGCGGACCAAATGCCTATTTCGCAGGCCGACCCGGTTCACTGGATTTCACTGCAACGATAAGGGAGTAACGCCCATGACGCATGCCATTCGTTTTCACAGGACCGGCGGTCCGGAAGTCCTGGTCTGGGAGGAGGTCAATGTCGGCACACCTGGACCCGGCGAAGCGCGCATCCGCCACACGGCTGTCGGACTCAATTTCGTCGACATCTACAACCGTTCGGGTCTCTATCCGGCGCAATTGCCGAGCGGGCTCGGCAGCGAGGCGGCAGGTGTCGTCGAGGAGGTCGGGCCCGGTGTCACCGATCTGAAGCCGGGCGATCGCGTCGCTTATGGCGCCTCGCCGCTCGGGGCTTATTCCGAGGCGCGGCTGATCCCCGCCGACCGGCTGTTGAAATTGCCCGACGGCGTCGATGACAAGACCGCAGCGGCAATGATGCTCAAAGGGCTCACCACGCAATACCTGATCCGGCAGACCTATCGGGTGAAGGCCGGCGATACCATCCTGCTTCACGCTGCGGCCGGCGGCGTCGGCCTGATCTTGAGCCAGTGGGCCAAGCATCTCGGCGCGACCGTGATCGGCACCGTCAGCAACGACGAGAAGGCAAAACTCGCCAAGGCGCATGGTTGCGACCATGTGATCATCTACACGCGGGAAGATTTCGTAAAGCGGGTCGACGAAATCACCGGCGGCAAGAAGGTGCCAGTGGTTTACGATTCCGTCGGCAAGGATACGTTCCTCAAATCGCTGGATTGCCTCGCGCCGCTCGGTGTCGCGGTTCTGTTCGGCCAGTCTTCGGGAGCTGTCGAGCCGCTCAATCTCGGCCTGCTGGCACAGAAGGGGTCGCTATACGTCACGCGTCCGACGCTGTTCACCTACGCCGCCAAGCGCGAAAATCTGGTCGCGATGGCGAACGAACTGTTCGACGTCGTCAAGTCCGGGGCGGTCAAGATCGAGGTGCACCAGACCTATCCGCTGAAGGACGCCGCCAAGGCGCATACCGATCTTGCGGCTCGCAAGACCACGGGATCGACCGTTCTTCTGGTCTGATGCTCGGCCGGGCCGGGCCGTGACGCAAGCTGCTTGGCCTGCGTCACGTCCGCTCGTGCTTGCGCAGATCGCGGGTGTGATCAAGGCGGATTGCCTGGAGGTCGACATCCTCGGGCGCAATCTGGGGCAGGGCGGCCTCGGTCAGGATGGCCTCGGTCACGTCCTCGACGGCATTCTCCACGATTTCGTGGATGAACGAGATGTTCCGGTATTCACCCGAGGCGATGCGGGAGATGACCTCTCGCCTCGTGATTTCGGGATCGACGACCGCCTCGCGGCCCCGCCGCCCATATTCGATCATCACGACGAAGTATTGCATGAAACGATCCTGCCGCGCCCGTGGTCGGGGACGCGGCAGAGTATTTCCGAAAAACGGAACTTTGTCAACCGCGATTTCTATAAATCAGAAATCGCTGATCGTATGGTCTTTATTTGCCTTTCTTGCGAGGGCGCGCCGATTTCGCACGCAGCCGCTCGAGCTGCCCCTTGGGCATGGACAGGCAGATCTCACCCACCCAGTCGAGCTTGACCCCGACGATCGGCTTGGCATTGAAGCTCGTGAGATTGACGACGGAGGGTGATTTTCCCCGCTCGATGGTCTTCAGATAGCGCTCGCCGGTCTTGAGGCGGACCACCGCCTCTTCGCCGTAGAAGCTCGACAGCGGATGGCGCTGGTCCTTGTAGACCACGATCACGTCACCGCTCTCGTATTTGGGCAGCATCGAATCGCCCACGATCTCGAATGCGATCGTCTCTTCCATGATCGGAAAGGGCAATGTGATGTCGCCGAGACCTTCCGGGGGAACCTGTTCATAGTCCGGCTCGATCACCGCGCCGGCTCCGACGCGGCCCATGATCGGCGCGAGATTGAGCTCGAGATATTCCATGATCGGAATGATTTCCGATGCCTTCACCAGACGCTCGCCGCCGAGGATCTCCGAGACCGCGCCGGGCCGCACGCCCATGGCTGCCGCCAGGCCGCCCTTGCTCTTGCCCGTCTTCTCCAGGCCTCGTTCGATCATTGCAACGTCCAACATGGTGATTCCCTCGATTGCGCGCCGTCTCGCCTCTTGTAATCCGAAATTCGGAATTGATGCAATTATGAATATCAGAATTATTGCTTGACATCGTATTCGGAATAACGGAATGTGTGTACCGCTTCCCGGTCGCCTGATCGGAAGGCGCATCACAGGACAGCATCATGGAACCGGGCCAATGGCCGTCGGAGCACTCCGACGCGCTTCGCGACTATTTTCTCAAAGGCATGTCTTACGCGGAGATTGGAAGACAGATTAACGCAAGGTTTGGAACGGCTTATACGCGCAGCGCGGTGGTCGGCCGCGCCAAGCGGCTCGGGCTCGTCGTGCCGGAATGGATGACGAGCCCGTCGATCGCACCAGCATTGCCGGGCGAGGCCACTCTCATTTCGCCGCGCCGGTCGGCGTTGCCGAACCTGAGCCTGCCGCCGAAGTCCGCAATGAAGCCTGCGGCGCAGGTGAAGTTGCGTTGCGTCGGCGTCCAGCCGCGCCTGATCCAACTGGTCGAACTCGAGCCGGCCGACTGCCGCTATCCCTATGGTGGCGACAAGGACGGGGAGGACATCACCTTCTGCGGCCACCCGCGCCAGCCGGGCTCCAGCTATTGCGCGCCGCATGCCCGCCTGGCGCGCCGTTCCGAGGCTGGGTCCGCCCGTGCCGCAGGCCCCGTCGTGCTGAAGCTGGTCTCGGCCGGCTGAAGGTGCAGCCGTCCGTTCAATCGTCAGTCTTGCAAGGAGTATCCGAGTGGCTCGTGCCCGACGCAACAAGTCCTACAAATTGGCGCAGATCTACGACCGGCGGTCGCGGGAGGTGCCGTTCAATGCCGAGGTGGCGGAGGTGGAGGTCGACAATCCGCTCGCGCTCGATTCAGGCGAGAAGATACTGGCCATCCGCTCAATCCGCAACGATCCGCTCGGCCGGCTGCACGCACACCACCAGATCGACGACGCGCAATACCGGGGCGGGCGCGCCTTCCAGGACGATTGGGAGCGGGCGGAGCGGGGCCCTCAGGCGGTGGACACGACACGCGAATATGTCGATGGTACAGGTACGCGCGAGCCGGTCACCGAGAGCCAGCGACAGGCGGTGCTGCGGCTGAACCGGGTCGAACGCGAGCTCGGCACCGATGGCGCCGCCCTGGTGCACGATGTGCTGGTGCTGGGTCTGACGATGGATCAGATCGGGCAGCGACGGGCCGTCCGTGCGCAGCGCTGGAACGATTATTTTGGGCGGCGCTTTCGCGAATGCCTGGATCGGCTGGCGCTGGTCTACGGTTTTGCGACGGAGGCCGGGACGCGGCGTGCGGACCGGCGCAGATGATTGCGGCACGCCTGTGGCATCGGCCGCAGGCGTGCCGGCCTGCCGCTACGGATGAGGTACAATCCGGTAAGGCGTCGTGTAGGGCTCGACGCGGAGCGAGGCGTTGGCCAAAAGCCCGATCTTGGCGGTCGGCGCCTGCTGCAGTTCGCCGTTCGGGCCACGATGCACGTTGTATTGCCAGACAGTGAGGTCGCCCTTCTGTGCCAGCGCGCGTGCAACGGCGCTCGCATCATTGCCGCCGAGCGCCTGAAGCTCCTCTTGCGACAATCCGACGACGATTTCGTCCTTGATGGTGACGATCTTGAACAGGTTCATCCTGGTCTCCTGCGCCCATGCGCCTTGTATCGAGAGGGTGAGAAGCGCGACCGCGGCGCCCTTGATGAGATCGCAGCGAGAAAGCATGCCGTTGTCCTTTGGTGCTGACGCGCGCCCAAATCGAAGAGTCTTCAGCCATGGCGCCCGTATCTGCGTGGCCGTGCCGCAACGGCTTGGTCGCTCGCTCGCGGACAGCGGTTCACGGCCGAGTTGTGCCCGGACCGGCGGTTCCGGCTGCGAACAGTCGCGCCAAGATCAGGACCGGCTGCAAGATCGACCTCTCATGCCGGCGATACAACCGCCGAAGTCGGGCTCAACAATTGCGTGTGCATGCTGAAGCATCGCCAATTCGTGCGCACGATGTGCATTCACATCGGAAACAAGCTGAAACGTTGTGCGGATTGACCGCGATCAGGGCTGTGTGCGTGATTGATGCAACTTCTTGACGCAGGTGGGTGACGGCGGTCGATATTCCTGTTATCCGGAATCGCGGTGGTGCGATGCAGACGAGGCGTCTCTACATCCACGGTTGGGCTTGCCGGACGGGTTGTTCCTTGGCATAGTTACAACCAGTCGGTTGAGGCCATTGTTCGGATGCAGCTCAGTGTGTGAACTCGGCGGCCACCGGCCGAGGCTTCGTCGCGATAGGTTCTGTTGCGGCGTTCGGTTCTTGAGCGGATCACGAAGGCCGGTGCTTGTCATGGGTGCGAGATGAAAAACCTCGATTTCGCGGCTGAGTTGCATCTCAAGCTCGGTGTGCCTGCAAGCAGCACTGTCGAAAGTCTGCGCCTGCTCCGCGCGTTCCTGAAGCTCGCGCCTCGACAGCGCTTCGAAGTGATCAAGCTGGTCGAAGATCTCGCCGCGGAAGAAGCTTTTCCCGAGCATCCCTTGTCCTAAAGTCCGGCCCTGTGCCGTTCCCTTCCTTTTTCTGCCTGGGCCGCCGCGCCGGCGCCGTTCCCCCCCGGGGCTGGCCGCTGGAAGGCGGTCCGGCAAGTGTGGTATTCAGTTGAGAAAAAGGGAGGAGTGCGACCATGATCGAACCGAAGCTCGAAGTTCCGGCCGAACTGCGCGACCTGGCTGAGAAGACGATTGACCAGGCGGAAAAGGCATTCGGCATGTTTTTTGACGCCGCCACCAAGTCGATGTCGTCCGTTCCGGGCGCGGGGACGGAGGTGTCGAAGCAAGCGCTGGCTTTCACCGAGCAGAACATGAAGTCGGCGTTCGAGCATGCACGCAAGCTGGTGCATGCCACCGATCTCCAGGAAGCGATGCGAATCCAATCGGATTTCCTGCGCAGTCAGTTCACCAGCGCCGGAGATCACATGCGCCAGATGACCGGCAGTCTGATGCAACAAGGCAAGGGCAAGTCCTGATTCTCGGTGTGTGTACAGGGTGCCCACAAATTGGCCTTGTGTGGCGCGGAGATCCGCGCTTCGATATCGGCGCAGGTCCATGATGGGCCACCGAATGACCTTATTCGCCGTCCGTCATCCTTTCTGCTGATCCCTGCCGGCTTCCGGCAGGGATTTGCGTTTGCAGCAGGTCGTGATCGTCCGGCGACTGCTAACGCAGCGATGAGATATAGGCCGCGATATCGCCGGCTTCGCTCCGGCTCAAGGGAAAATTCGGCATCTTCGGGTGCGGATCGAGCAGGAAGAAGGCGAGCCTTTCCGGGCTGAAGTCCGGCCTGCGCGCAACGGATGCAAAGGATGGGACGTCGGCGCTCGCCTGGGTCTGTCCGTTCGCCACGACATGGCAGCTCGCGCACCAGCGCCTGGCGAGATCGGCACCGTGATCGGCGTCAGCGGCGAGGGCGGGCGACGTGACGACGCCGGAGATTACGCCGAGCAGCAGGCAAATCCGTCTCACATGCCGGGACATAAGGCAATCCTTCTGCGTTCGCACGCGGTCGCCGCGCTCATCCGCAGCATGATCCTGGAAATTGCGAGAGGTCAATGCGGGCGATGATCGACCGCAGCAGCTTGCGGGTCGAACGATAGAGATGCCGTATGAATGCCGGCATTCTTGCCGCGGGCAGGCCAAAGCCTTTCGTATGAAGGCTTTTCGTATCAAGAGTTTCGGTATAGTGCGACACGTGTCTCTCCGAGGCCATGTGACTCTTTTATCGTGCCGCTTTGGAGCCGCCTTTGATCTGCCGCAAAGCGTTCCCGGCTAATAGTCGCCTGGGTTCATGATCATCGGGCTCGTCGTATCCGCCGGTGCAAGCGCGCTGCTGGCGCTGTCACGCAAGAAGCGGTCGAGCGTCTCCTGGATCTTCTCCTTGACTGAGTTCGGACCGCGATCGCTCATCTCCGTGTGCTGCGCGCCGGTGTTGATGATATCGATGCCGCGCGCCTTGGCCTCTTCCGGCGTCGGCAGCACGCCGGGATCTGTCACGAAATGCGGGTCCTTCGATCGGAACGACAGAATTTTCATGTGGTCGCTGAGCACGAAAGGCACCCGCAGATTGTCGAGCGTGATCACCTTCGACACCAGCTCCGGGTGCTGATGGGCGACGTACATGGAGACATCGCCGCCGTTGGAGTGGCCGACGAGAGTGATATGGTCGTATTCGACGTTCTCCTGCTGCCTCTTCAGTTCGCCCAATACGAAGAGAATGTTGGCTTCGCAGCGGATGTAGACTTCACGCCGGCCGACATATGGCTGACCGACATGGGTCATCAGCGGCGGATCGCTCGGCAAGTCCTGCTGGATACTGGCGACCAGATAGCCTCGTGCGGCGAGGACGTTGGCGAGGAAGGAATATTCGGTGGCCTTGACGGTATTGCCGTTACTGATGATGGCGAGCGGGAGCTTCCACAGGCCGAGATTGGCCTTGGTCTCGTAGTCGCGCCGCACGGCAATCTGCACCGAGATCGGCCGCTGGCGCGAGGCGTCGAATAGGGTCAGGGCCTCATGGCGGATTGCGAACTGGCTGACGACGAAATACTGCCCGACTCCAAGGACGCAGAGCAAAGCCAGGATTGCAAAAACCTTCCTCATGGTTCTGTCTCAAAATCACCTTTGACTGAACATGGTGATCGGGAACTCCCGGTCGAGCGATCGTGAGAAGGTTACTGGATTAAATTCCGGTAAGTCTGTTGGCAAGGCCGCAAAACGGGCCGCGTGCCGGGTCGATCGAAAGGACGGCGGCTAGAGACAGTAGGCCCTGCCGCGCTCGGGGCAGACCCGGAACGCGCTCGACAGTGTGAAGAGGAAGCGTGGGCTGCGTCGCTCGTTGTCCGGCGCCCGGTAGCTCAAGGGGACAGCCACCCCGAGATCCGCCTGGAGATCGTACGGCAAGAAGAACCGCACACCGGCCCCGGCTGATGTCAGCGACAGGCCGTCGCTCAGACGGTAACCGTCGTTCCAGACTGCGCCGGCGTCGCCGAAGACGTAGAGCTGATAGCCGGTCCAGTAGTGGAAATTGAGCTTCTGATCGAAGCGCAGTTCGAGCGAGCCGGCAAGGCCGTTGTCGCCGCTGATCTCGGCTGCGCCATAGCCCCGGCCGAAAGCCGCGCCGCCAAGATAGAATTGCTGCGAGGTGAACAATGGCCGCGACGCCGTCTGGCTCGCAGCCGAGAGCTTGAGCGACCAGGCGCCGTTGAGTGTCTGGTAGCGCGTGAACCAGAAGTTCAAGACCGAGAAATTCGACGAGGCGCCCTCGCGCGACAACAGATCGTCGTCGAACTGCGATGCGCCAAAGATGTCGAGACCCTGGCGATAGGTCAGCGTCGCAAGACTGGTGCCACCGAACCGATCCTGGAGCCGGTAGTCGGCGGTCAGGCTGGCGGTCCTGATGTGGTCGTTGTACCAGGGGCCGTAATTGTCGTGCTCGGACACGTTGCTGAAGCTCCCAGCCGCGGTAAGCGTCAGCCCCGAGGATTGCGACATGAAGGGCACTGTGCTTGCCCGCACCTCGAAAGCTTCGGTCGTGGTGATGTCGCTGTCGAGACGGCGTGAGTCGCCGGGGCGGACTGCGCTGTATAGGACGGAAGCGCCGAGGCGCGCACCGTCAACGCCGATTGGTGCGTCATAGGACAGGCGTGTGAAGCCGAGCTCGCGGGGGTCGTTGGCAATGGTCGACAGGTTGACCGCCAGCACGTCGCCGGGCGCGAGGTAGGAGTTGAATGCGCCGGTCGCGTAGGTTTGCCAGGGGCCGACCGACGACGATCCGAGATTGTCCAGGGCGAGTGAGGAGAAGACGTGCCAGGCCTTCAAATAGATGGTCAGGCGGAAGCGGCCGGTCGTACCGCCGATCTCCTCCAGCGCGGTGTCGACGATCCGGACGCCCGGCCTGCCGTTGATCAGGAAGAGCTGGCGTTCGAGCGTTGCCAGCCGTGACGGTTGTTCGGCAAGAACCGGCCCGAGCATCGGCCTCACGCCGAACTGCTCGGCGCCGTCGCCCTTCAGCTCGGCCTGCACGATGGCGCCTTCGATGACCTGGATCCGGACCCGGCCGTCGACAATGTCCTGCGGCGGCACGATGGCGCGACTCAAGTGGAATCCAGCTTCGCGGTAGAGGTCGCTGATCGCGCCGGCGATCGCGGCGAGATCCGACTGCGAGACCTTCTTGGCGAGAAAAGGCTGATACACTGCGGCGATGCGCTCGCGGGAGACAGCGTGAGCGCCGATGACGCTGATTCCGCGCAGCACGAACTGCAGCTTGGCATCCCCGCCAGCGCTGGGCCGGTCGACTGTCGGCAGCTCAATCGGAGGCCGGCTCTGCGATTCCCGTTCGGTTTGGTTCTCGAAATACTTCTCAGGCTGACGCGGATCGAAACCCGGCTGGTTCGCCTGTTGTGCGAATGCCTGCGGAACTCCCGTGAAAATAGGTGCCAACAACGCCAATACGGTAGTGAAATGCCGCTTCCCGCCGCGTGCAGCAAAGCCGTCTCCGTAGTCTGACGGAGGGATTGCCCTGTGGCGGTAAGGGTTCGTTAGCTGCATGATTTTTCTTAGGTTTTTATGGTCAACGATTGGTTAATGAGGCCACGCCACTGGCTTCTTCCTGCTAATCCTCTCTTGAGTGATTTCGGATACGCCTCAGGCCCGGCTGTAACGCGGACTGAGGATCGTCATGCTCGGCAAAGTTGGAATGCGGTGCGCCTTCGTAGTGGCGCTGGCCCTGGCAACGGCTTCCGGTGCATTCGCTGCGGATGACGGTGTCTGGTCTGTCAGCAAGTCCTCCGGCGAGGTCTGGCTTGCAGCGAGCGGCGCGCAGGCGGTGTCGTTGAGCCAGGAAGGGACGCTGAAGCCGGGCGATACCATTCGTACCGGGCGCAACGGACGCGTCCTGCTTGTCCGCGGCGAGGAGACGATTCTGATCTCTCCCAATTCGGTGGTGGGCTTGCCGGCCGAGAAGAAGGAGGGACTCTCGACCACGATCATCCAGCAGGCGGGTTCGATCCTGCTCGAGGTCGAGAAGCGCAACGTCAAGCATTTCGAGGTCGAGACGCCCTATCTCGCCGCCGTGGTCAAGGGAACGCAGTTCAGCGTGACGGTGGGGGCGGGCAGCACCAAGGTCGGCGTGCTCCGCGGGCAGGTCGAAGTCTCCGATTTCAAGACGGGCCAGATCGCCCAGCTCATGCCGGGACAAGCGGCCGCCGTCTTTGAGCACGGCAAGCCCGGTCTCAGCCTAAGCGGTGCCGGGACGTTCAATCCGATCGAGCACGGCAAGCCGCGCGCTCCCACGATTGAGCGTATTCCCGTGCCGAAATCAGGCCTGTCGGCGCCGCGCAATGCGGCGAACGGCCATGCAATCCACGCGCTCGGCCCGATCGACAAGGGCACGAAGGCGGCCGGCGCACAGAAGCCATCGCATCAGGCGGCTGGAGCCCATGCCTCCAAGGCCGGCGTCGTGCGCATTTCGAGCTCGCTCGGCGAGGTCAAGCTGAACTTCCACAAGGTGACGCGCGGACTCGCCCACGGCGTCGTTGCTCCCGGCCAGGTGCGCAACGCGAACGCCAGCACCGGGGCCGAGACAGTCTGGAGCGACGGCAAGACCGGTACGACAGTATCCAACAGCGCAGTCCAGACTGCGGTGACGACGAGCGGTGCTGCAACGGCTGGCGGCAACAGCTCGGCCGGTGCAAGTGCGGTGATCGCCGCAGCAACAGCCGGAGCATCTAATGACGGCCCCGGTGCCAACAACGGAAACGCCGGCAACAATGGCAACAGCAGCAATAACGGCAACAATGGTAGCAGCAACAACGGCAATGGCCACGGCAACGTTGGGGCCACTGGCAATGGTAGCAGCAACAACGGCAATGGTAACGGGAATGGCGGGGGGAATGGTAGCAACGGCCATGGCAATGGGTACGGCCACAACCGACACTGAGGTCCGTAAGGGGATGAGGGGGGCGCGCCCGATGAAGTGGGTGCTCGGGAGGATCGGGTGAAACGCTATCGGCCGCATATTCTGGTGGTGATCGCGCTTGCGATCGTGCTGTCCACGGGATGGCATGGCTCGCTTCGCAACGCGCTCACCGACCTGCGGTTCGCGTGGCAATCGCGTGACGCCAGCGGCAATGTCGTCGTCGTGGCCATCGACGCGCCGTCGATCGATCAGATCGGGGTCTGGCCCTGGCCACGCCGGTTGCATGCGGAGCTGCTGCGCAGGCTCGATGCGGCGGGGGCGCATGACGTCGCCTTCGATGTCGATTTCAGCACGCCGTCCGACCCGGCCTCCGACGAAGCCTTCGTCGGAGCGCTGCGGGAGGTCGGCGGCTCGACGATCCTTCCGTCCTTCAAGCAGCCGGCGCCGAATGGTGGCGCGGCTCACGTCAACCGCCCCCTGAGGCAGTTCAGCAACCAATCGTGGCCGGCCGTCGTCAATGTCGCAGTCGAATCCGACGGGCTCGTTCGCCGCTATCCGTTTGGCGAGAAGCTCGGCGACGCCTTGATGCCGTCGATGGCCGTTGTGCTGGCGGGACAGGACGTCAATCGCCGGCCGCCCTTTCTGTTGGACTTCAGCATTCGTGCGGCTTCCATTCCCGCTGTCTCCTATGTTGATGTGCTGCGCGGCGATACCGCCACGCTCGGCAAGCTGAAAGACAAGAAGATCGTCATCGGTGCTACGGCGCTCGAGCTCGGTGACCGGTTCAGTGTTCCGAACGGCAAGATCATCTCAGGGTCGATCCTCCAGGCGCTGGCCGCTGAATCGATCCTGCAGAACCGGATGCTGCGCTGGACGTCCGATATCGGCATGATCCTGGGCCTGGGTGCGATCTGCCTGCTGATGATGTATTCGTGGCGCCGCTTCGCTCCGGGAATTCGCGTCGCAATCCTCGTCGCAGCCGGGGTGGCCGCCGAACTGGTCGCAGCCCTCGTGCAGGCGAGATGGCCCCTCGTCATCGACACATCGCTGTTCCACATCGCGATCATCGCTTATCTGACGGCAATTGCGCTGGACGAAATCGATTTCCGCGGTCTGCTCGGACGTATCGCCGAGAGCCGCTTCCATCGCATCGCGATGTCGCTCGGCGACGGGCTCGTCTGCACCGACGAGGAGCACCGGATCACGGTCTGGAATGCCGGCGCGAGTGCGATCTTCGGCTACATGCCGGTCGAGATCATCGGCCGCCCGTTCGAAACGCTGTGTGCTTTGCCGGTGGACGGCGGTGCAAGGCCGTCGATGCA
Organism: Bradyrhizobium sp. CCBAU 25338; assembly: GCF_028128965.1. Lineage (NCBI taxonomy): Bacteria > Pseudomonadati > Pseudomonadota > Alphaproteobacteria > Hyphomicrobiales > Nitrobacteraceae > Bradyrhizobium > Bradyrhizobium sp. CCBAU 25338. The sequence continues at coordinate 741,213 of NZ_LFKY01000043.1, read as the reverse complement.
CGACGCCGCGCGTCAGGCGCTTCTTGTTCCGGGTGGGGCGGTCGTGGTCGAGTTCGAGGGCCGGCGCAAGAACGGGGAAACCTTCCCGGTCGAAGCGAGCTTCTCGGGCTGGCAGGGAACGGATGGCTTTCAATACGGAGCGATCCTGCGCGATATTTCGGTCCGCAAACGTGAAGCCGAACGTATTCGCTACCTGGCAGAGCACGACGCGCTGACGGGTCTTGCCAACCGGACCATGCTGCATGCGGGCCTCGCCGACCTGATCAGCGCGGCGGAGCGGCGGTCTTCCGGCGTCGCATTGCTTGTGCTCGGACTCGACGGCTTCCAAGAGATCAACGACATGCTCGGACACTCGGCCGGCGACGTCGTGCTGCGCGCGGTCGCCGAGCGTCTCCGGCGCGAAGTCGATGGTCAGGCGGTCGTCGCCCGGCTCAGCGGCGACGAATTCGCCATCGCGATAGATTGCGCGGAAGTCGGCGAGTCGATCGAAGCGTTTGCCGAGCGGATCACGCAAGCGTTCGAGGCGCCGCTCGCAGCGGGTACGCGGCAGCACCGGGTCGGGATCAGCGTTGGCGTTGCCGTCCATCCGGAAGGCGGGCAGACGGCTGATGATCTCCTGAGCAACGGCCATCTGGCGCTGAGCCGCGCGAAGGCGACGCGGCGCGGCAGCCATGTGATCTTCGAAAGTGCGATCAGGCAGGAGCTCGAGAACCGGCTGACGCTGGAGAGCGAGCTGGCGCTTGCCGTGGAGCGCGATGAGTTCGAACTGTTCTACCAGCCGCAGGTTCGTCTGATCGACGGCGGTCTTGTCGGGGCCGAAGCACTCATCCGCTGGCGACATCCGGTGCGCGGCTACGTCTCGCCCGGAGAGTTCATGCCGGTGGTCAACACTTCGGCCCTGTCGGAGCGGATCGCAAACTGGGTTATGGAAACCGCCTGCCGTCAGGCGCGAGCCTGGGAACTGTCCGGCAACAATGTGCGCGTCGCGATCAACCTCTCACCCTCGCAGCTCCAATCCGGCGATCTCGCGCATTCGGTTGCAGCGCTGCTCGATGCGACGGGGCTGACGCCATCGCTTCTCGAAATCGAAGTTACCGAAGACATCCTGCTCCATGACGAACGCCGCGTGCTCGCCATGTTCAAGCGAATTCAGGAGCTCGGCGTCCGGGTCCTGTTCGATGATTTCGGCACCGGCTATGCGAGCCTGAGCTATCTCAAGAAGTTTCCGCTCGACGGGCTCAAGATCGACCGGTCGTTCGTATTCGGTCTTCTCGCGAATTCCGACGATGCTGCAATCGTCGGCTCGACGATCGGTCTCAGCAAGCAGCTCGGTCTGACAGTCGTGGCTGAAGGCATCGAGGACAAGGCAACTGCCGACTTCCTGGTCAGCATGGGATGCGAGGAAGGGCAGGGATATTTCTTCGGCCGTCCGATGCCGGCTGAAGCATTCGATCGGCAGTTCCTCGCGGCTGGGCACAAGGCTGCCAGCGCTGCCTGAGCGGGGGCTTCGCTTCTACCGCCGGCGCGCCACCGCCATGCCAAAGAGGAACGCAACGAACAGGCTGGCAAGCGGCGCTTCGCGGGTGACCGCTGCGACCGTCGCGAGAGCCCCGCCAGGCTTTCGCGATTCCTCGACGGCAGAGGTCAGGCGGTCGACGCCTGCGCGCAGTCCTCCGGCGACTTCACCGATCGTGCGGGAGACATCCGCCGTTGCATCGATGGCACGCTCGGCCATGCCGGGTTGGGACGTGGATTGCGGTATCTCGGTGCTCAAGGGGGCGACCTCCGGGCCTGATGATGGAAGCCGACACCTCTGGCTATCCGCGACAGGCGCGTGGTTTACGACGAGTGCCGGCCTTGGATGGGCAATTCAGCGCACGGGATTTTGTTCCGGGATACATCGATGGTGGCTGCCTTCTCCGGGAAACGACGGGTGCGAATCTCTGTTAGGCTGGGTCAACCTTGCTGATGTCAGGAGACAGCCGTGACCGATCGGACCGTGACGGATCGAGCCCGGCGCATCGCCTTGCTCGGTGCTCCCATCGACATGGGGGCTTCGCAGCGCGGCACCTTGATGGGGCCTGCGGCGCTGCGCACCGCAGGCCTGGCAACACTGCTCGAAAGCCTGGATTTCGAGGTTGTCGACTATGGCGATCTTTCCGTAGCCGAAGTCCGGGACCTTACCGACACGCCGCCCGAAAATGCCAATCACTACCGCGAAATCCAGCGCTGGACACGAGTCCTGAGCCGCAGAGGCTATGAGATCGCGACAACCGGTGCGCTGCCGATCTTCCTTGGCGGCGATCACACGCTGTCGATGGGGTCGGTCAATGCGATGGCGCGTCACTGGCAAGAGCGCGGACGCGAACTCTTCGTGCTCTGGCTCGATGCCCATGCCGACTACAACACCCCGGAGACGACGATCACCGCGAACATGCACGGCATGTCAGCTGCGTTCCTGTGCGGCGAGCCCGGCCTCGACGGCCTGCTCGGCGGCGATCCGCGCGCGTCGATCGACCCGGACAGGCTGGACCTGTTCGGTGCGCGTTCGATCGACAAGCTCGAAAAGGAGTTGATGCGCTTGCGTCGGATCAGGATCGTCGATATGCGCCAGATCGACGAGTTCGGCGTCGCCGTCATGATCCGGCGCGTCATCGAGCGGGTCAAGGCGAGCAATGGCGTGCTGCATGTCAGCTTCGACGTCGATTTCCTCGATCCCTGCGTGGCGCCGGGCGTCGGCACCACGGTGCCGGGTGGCGCCACCTATCGCGAGGCGCACCTGATCATGGAGCTGTTGCACGATTCCGGCCTAGTCGGATCGGTCGATATCGTCGAGCTCAATCCCTTCCTGGACGAACGTGGACGGACGGCGCGTGCTGCAGTCGAGCTGATCGGCAGCCTGTTCGGCCAGCAGATCACAGACCGGCCGACGCCGAGCAACGCAATCGCTCCGGGGGAGTGAAGCGGCGGACGGCGTTTGTGCGAGGCGCGGCGGTCTTAGTGTGTTCCCAGCTGGGATTCGGCTGCAGCAGCAGGGTCCGACGCGCTGGCCTGGAACTTGCTTGATGGGGGCGGGGAACCGGGTGGGGCGCGATTGAGTTAACCTGCAATAGGAAAATAGCGGATCCTTCGATGACAAGTGGTCGTTTCGCAAACTCCATCTCCACCGCCCTTCGGCATCCCGGTGTGATCGCGCTGATCGTGGCGGGTGTGACGATTGCGGCAATGCTGATCGTCGACCACGGGCCGTGGAGCCGCGCCAAGACCCAGCCGGCTCATGTCGCGATGTACGCGACCACGGGAGAAGCGGCGCGCGCCGCGGGCGCCGCCGTGCTTCCGACCGAACCGAAGTCACCGGTCGAGCCGGCACGCCCGGGGCCGAAGACGTCCCCGACCGTCAATCCCGTGACGCCGTAGCTCTCAGCTCCTGCGGCCGTAGTTGAGGAGCCCGCCGCTCGTCTTCGGCGGGTGCGCGCGCACGGCGTCCTCGTTGGGCTCGGTGCCCCAGCCGGGCCGGTCCGGGACGATCAGATGGCCGTCCTGAATCTCCGGCTCATGCGTGAACAGCTCGCGGTCCCAGGACAGACGATCGATGTCGATCTCCATGATGCGTAGGTTCGGCACCGCGGCACAGAAATGTGCGTTCATCATCGAGCAGAGATGGCCGTAGAAATTGTGCGGGGCGACGTTGACCTCGAAGGCTTCCGCAGCGCTCGCGATCTTCATCGATTGCCAGACGCCGTTCCAGGGCGTGTCGATGATCGCGACGTCCATCGCCTGCTCGTGGAAATAGGGCAGGAATTCCCGCAAGGAGAGCAGCGTCTCGCAGGATGAGATCGGGTGCGGGCTCTGCCTGCGGATATAACCAAGCGCCTCCGGATTGAAGCTGTCGATCTCGACCCAGAACATGTCGAGGTCGGCAATGGCGCGCAGGATCTTCAGATAGCCTTCGGTCTTGGCGTTGAAGTTGCAGTCCAGCAGAATGTCGACGTCGGGACCCGCGCCGTCGCGCATCGCCTCCAGATGCATGTGCAGGTCGCGCAGGATCTTGCGGTCGACGTTGATCTCGGGGGCGAAGGGTGAGCCGAAGCCGGGACGCCAGCCGGTCGGCTTGCCGTCGTCATAGGAAAAGATGTTGGTCTTGAGCGCGGTGAACTTCTTCTCGCGCACCTCGCGCCCCATGGCCTTGACGCCATCGAGACTTTCGATTGGCGGCTTGTACCAGGATGGGTGATTGATGCGCCATGTGGCGCAATGCGACCAGTAGACCCGGATACGGTCGCGGATCTTGCCGCCGAGCAGCTCATAGCAGGGGACCCCGAGAGACTTCGCCTTGGCATCGAGCAGCGCATTCTCGATTGCACCGAGGGCTTGCGCCACCACGCCGCCGGCGGCGGGACGGGTCGCTGCGAACAATTCGGCAAAGATGCGCTCGTGCTGGAAGATGTTCTGCCCGATGACACGGGCGGAGAGGCGATGGATGGCAGCCCCAACGCCGGGGGAGCCGAAACCCTCGTCGAACTCGCTCCAGCCGACGATGCCGTCCTCGGTCGTCAGCTTGACGAAATGATAATTTCTCCAGCCGGCATCGCAGGCAAGGATCTCGAGGCTTGTTGCTTTTGATGATTTGCTCATGTCGCTCCCTGTCGCCCGGGCTTCTTCTTGTGGCTCGATCCGGGCCCGGACCGCATTGTTAGGCCAACCGAGGACCTGCGTGAAGGGCGCAGCGATGCGCCCGCGAGCGCGTCCCGGTGGCGCTTTCGCCGGTCTCGTCAGCCAACCATCGAAGAGACGAGCAGCGCGAGGACGGCCAGCGCCATCAGCGCAGTGCCGAGCCAGCCCAGCGCGATCAGCCATGAGCGGCCCCTGAAGCGGCCCATGATCGCGCGGCTCGAGACGATCAGCATCATCATGGCCATGATGGGGACGGCGACGATGCCGTTGAGCACCGCGCTCCACACCAGCATGTGGATCGAGTCGATCCCGGTGAAGCCGAGGCCGAAGCCGATGAGGGTCGCCGCCGCGATGATGGTGTAGAAGCCGACCGCTTCGTCCGGCTTGGCCTCCAGCGTGGCACGCCAGCCGAAGATCTCCGCGACGCCGTAAGCGGCCGAGCCCGCCAGCACCGGGATGGCGAGCAGGCCCGTGCCGATGATGCCCATCGCAAACAGGGCGAAGGTGAAATCCCCGGCGAGCGGCCGCAGCGCTTCGGCCGCTTCGGTCGCCGAATTGATGTTGGTGATGCCGTTGGCATGCAGGACCGAGGCCGTGGTGAGGATGATGAAGAAGGCGATGCCGTTGGACAGCAGCATGCCGGAGATGGTGTCGGTCCTGATCCGCGCGAGCTCCGGCTTGCCGCCGTGCCTGAGCTCGCGAAGCGGCTTGTCGCGCTGGCCCTGGTTCATCTCCTCCACCTCCTGCGAGGCCTGCCAGAAGAACAGATAGGGGCTGATCGTGGTGCCGAGCACGGCGACCACCATCATGAAATAGTCGCCGCTGACATTTGCCTTCGGCCACACCGCGGCGAGCAGCGCCGTGCTCCAGGGAATGTCGACGGTGAAGGCGGTCGCGACATAGGCGAACAGCGCCAAGGTGAGGAATTTCAGCACCGGCGAATAGCGGCGGTAGGGGAGGAACACCTGGAGCAGGGTGGAGCCGGCCGCGAAGATCAGCGCGTGTTCGTGGTTGAGGCCGCCGATGACGAGCGAGAGCGCCTCGGCCATCGCGGCGATGTCGGCGGCGATGTTGAACGTGTTTGCGGCAACCAGCATGGCGACGAGGGCCAGCACCGCCCAGCGCGGCGCGATCTGCATGACGTTGGCGGCGAGCCCCTTGCCGGTGACGCGGCCGATCCGCGCGCTGACGAGCTGGATCGCGATCATGAACGGCGTGGTCAGGAATACGGTCCAGAGCAGCCCGTAGCCGAATTGCGCGCCGGCCTGCGAATAGGTGGCGATGCCGGACGGGTCGTCGTCGGCAGCTCCGGTGACGAGGCCGGGCCCCAGCCGTTGCATCAGCGTCGGCGCGGATTTCGTCGGCGTGAGGGCGCTGTCGCGCATGTACGGGGACCTCGCAGGGGGACTGGCGTCTCCCTAGCAAATGCGAGTGCGGGAACATAGGTTCCTGCCGCGCGAGCGGCGGTATTTCTGATAATGCTAAATTCGCTTGCTCCGTCGGACAAAACAGGGGTAGATTGCCAACATCGCAAGACGTCTCGAAATCGGCGGCCATCCGCGGCTCGCAACCGGCGGCGGAAATTCCGTGCGGATAAAGCTGCCCGGGTCGTCTTACTTCACGCTGACGAACATGCCCCAGGCGGCGGCCAGCGCCGCGCCGGTGAAGAGAACCACCGGATTGTCGCAGAACGTGCCGCCATAGCTGCACACGTCCGCTCCGAATTGGCCGAGCTCATGACGGCTCGCGGAATAGAACAGTCCCGACAGCACCAGCAATGCAGCGGCGACGTAGTACATTGACGATCTCCCGGCTTGCCCCGTCCAGGCGACATGTCCCAGCATGACGCGAAGAGATTTCACTTCGCCCAATCCGCTTTGCTGAATTTGAGATAAAGTTTGACCCGTCGGGCAAAACACTGGCAAGATCAGACCATGGGCGAGTGCCGGCGTCGCGATGATGACCGGCGTTCGGCATGAAAAAGGCCCCGCGCATCGCGGGGCCTTTGTCGTGTTGGGCCTGCTGCCGGCTTATCGCCGCGAGCCCGCGCCGTACAGCTCGCGTTCGCGCCTGATATCGTCGGGCGCGAGCGGCGGGCTTGCCGCGTCGAAGTCGGTCCAGCCGGACTTCTTCCAGGCTGAGCTGCGATCCTGCAAGTTCACGGACCTCTCGTGCAGAAGCGCTTCGAGGCGTGCGCGATCCTGGTCCGGCACCCTGGCTGTGACGAGCGTGCCGCCACGGCGAACGCCCTCGGCATAGAGCGATGCATCCTCCTTGGAGACACCGGCTTCGGTGAGGGCGCCAACGATGCCTCCGGTTGCTGCCCCGGCGGCCGCACCGACAGCGGTCGCAGCGAGCCATCCGGCAGCGACGACCGGCCCGAGGCCGGGAATGGCCAGCAGGCCGAGGCCGGCGAGCAGGCCTGCCGCTCCGCCGATGCCGGCGCCGATGCCCGCACCGGTCCCCGCGCCCTCGGCGCGATCGTCGGTGCCGTCGCGATCACGATCGACCTTGCCGCCCGATGTGAGGCCGGCCTTGCCGGACGACGAGTCGTACCAATTGTCCGAGTTGTTGGCGACGATGCTGATATCGGAGTGCGGTACGCCGGCGTTTTCGAGCCGCCTGACAGCCTGCTCCGCATCGGAATAATTGTCGTAGAGACGAGAAATGGTGGTCGTCATGCTAATTCCTCCTTACTTGGCGGGATTGACGTTGCCTTGGAAGTCGACGCTGACATCGGTCTTGGTGCCGGCCTTGTCGGCCTTGCCGCGCCAGACGCCTTCGTTGTCCTTCTGCAGGCCGGAGACGTTGGAAAATCCCGCGCCCTCGATCCGCGATTTCGCCTGTCCCTCGGTGAAGCTGTTGCGGCCGGCGACCGGAGCATTTGAGTTGTTCTGGTCCGAGCTGTTGACGGCGTTGTTTCCGGGCCCGCTTTGCGCCGGCTGCGACTGGGCGCCCGCGGGCGCCGCGCCGAGCAGCAACAGGGTTGCTGCCAGCAGAGTTAGACGTGACATGTTTTTGTCTCCTGCAAGTGATTGTGCCGGCGACAACATGCGAGATTCGAATTGGTTGCTACTGTTCTGGAGGAGTCTGCCGCGGCTCTTTGGTCGGCAACGTCGAGCGAGCTGTGGCCGTCGTCTGCCGCAGTGGCGTTCCCCGGCAGGCTGCTACTTTGAAGACTTCACAGGCTCGCCTTGGCTCTGGGTGGTTTCCCAGGGAGCTGGAAGTATGACGCGGATGGGGCGGGCTTCGGCGGAGCTTTGAACGACAGGAGCAGCCTGGTCCTTGACGGGCTCAGCTGCTTCTGCAGCCATCAGCGCGACCAGCATCGCCAGAGAAGTTGTCACGAGCCGCACGTTCAGCATCGAAGCCTCCTGTTGGCGCACCAACGCAGTCCGAGCCGGTTGGTTCGAATCTTGGTCCGGGAACAAGTGGCAATCTGTCCTGTTTGTAGATGACAGGCCTGATGACCGGGCTGCTGGAGGAGGACACGATGAACATCAAAGCCATCATTGCAGCCGCTGTGCTGACGTCAGTTGCGTCTCCCGCGTTTGCGCAATCGTTCTACGTGGTTCAGGACGTCAAGACCAAGAAGTGCACCATCACCGAATCCAAGCCGACGACCACGGAAACGACGGTTGTCAGCGGCGACACCGTGTACAAGACCAGGTCTGAAGCCGAGGCCGGCATGAAGACGGTCAAGATCTGCACCTCGCACTGAGGAAATGCCTGTGCTGTTGCTTTGGGCCATCCCGCTGTGATCCTTCTTGGCGGCGCGCCTGCCTGATCGGTCACATGCACTGAGACGGGAAGGCGCGGTGGCCGTGGTCCCGCCAGGGCTTCGGCGCCTCCCGAGGCAACAGCGCGATCGATGAAAGCCCGCGCGGAGCAATCCGTCGCGGGCTTTGATTTTGAGGACGCAAACAGGCGGGGCCGTGCGGATGACCTCGATGAAACACGCCTGAAACAGTGCTGAAACCCGATTGTCCTGAACGGCTCGGCTCCGCACCTCGACCAACGAAACGAACAGGAGAGACAATCATGATCCAGATCGGTTCGAAGGAAGAAGTCGCGTTCCTGCTGGCGCTGTTCGGCACCCATACCCAGCCGGTCAAGCGGCCGAAGCCGAAATCGCAGCAAAGGTGAGAGAACCCATGCCCGGCTTGGCCGAATGCCAGAGCCTGTTGCGGCTCCTGATCGCAAGGGGCGATCCCAAGGCCATTCCGCTCGCCAGGGGCGCCATCGATCAGTTCCTGAACACGGCGCCGGCGAGCGTCCGCGGACGCGGCCTGCGCGTGCTCCAGCGCGACGCGCTCGACCAGCACGATGCCGCGGTCGGCGTGCAGCGTTCGTTCGCCGAGACGGTGGACGCCTATATCGAGCGCAAGCTTGCGGAGGAGTGAGAGGCGAGTGCGCGAGCTCACGCACTCCGGTCCCGGCTGAGCGTGCGCGCTCCGTTCCCAAAACCCTTTGATCCCAAGAGAATTTTTGCGTCCTCTTGGAAACCTTTGTTCGCTCCCTGAGCTATTACGGCAAAGGATGCAACAATGCCCCGATACTACTTCGACCTTCGCGACGAGAAGGGAACTGCGGTGGACGAGGAGGGACTGGAATTGTCCGGCCCGCGCGCGGTTCAGGCCGAGGCGGCCAAGTCGGTTGCCGACATGGCGCGCGACGCCGTGCTGTCCGCGCCGCTCACGGGCGGCCGGCAGGAGATGGCGATCGACGTTCGCGACGCCGGCGGTCCCGTCATGCAGGTGACGTTCTGCTTCGAGATCGAAGATCTGACGTCGCGATCGCGGTCACGCGATCATTGATGCATCGGTGCCGATCGGGATCGCGCGTGCAGCGGTGGCCGGGATTGATCGGAGTCCAGCACGGCGACCTTGCGGCCGAGCTGCCAGACTTCGACCTTGCCTAGCCGCGTGAACTGCTTCGCAAAGACCAGCGCGGAGGAATCGGACGGGGCTTCGAACGCTTCGGCGGATCGGAAGACGCCGTTTTCGCCGACGAGATAGGCGCGATATTGCTGCGTCATGTCGGCGCCCTCAGTCCGGGCGAGCGCAGCCAGGCCTCGATCTGCATGGCGGTCTCGTCCTGTCGCGCCTGGCGCAGCAGCATCTCGCGGCGACGCCCCGGCGTAAGCGTGCGCGCTTCCGCGCGACAGCGGGCGGCTTCGTCCGCGAGTCTGTCGGTCAGGGTCTTGGTCTGTTTGAAACGACGTCGTGTCTGCATGGCGCATCTCCCTCATTCGAGCAGGCGGGAGCGCAACTGGCGTTCTCATCACCGATCTGTGCCACGGGCCTTGCGGTGATGGATCAATCCTACACCGCTTGCGGAGAAGGGGTCTGTATCATTTGGTACGGCCGCAGATTAAATTTTCGGGTGCAAGTTCAGCCGCTTGAGCCACTTACTCATTTTGCGCGCGACGTGATGCCAGGCTCATTTTTGAACCAAAGCGACCTCGGTAGTCGACGTCGTTTCACCGGCCAAGGCTTTCTTGGGCGCAAGACGCAGGACGCGCCTCTGAAGGAGGAGGCGGATGGCAACGGCGGGTGATGGGTGCTGTGGAATGTCTGCGCCGCCTAGCCACTCGCATCGGCCTCGACCTCCTGCATTGACATGAGGCCGTGATCCCTCTTGCGCTCGCTCGACGCGAGCGTAGAACGTCGATTGACAATGTTCTCTTTTTGTTCTAAGTGGCTTTTGGTTCAACCTGTGGGCGAAGTACCGAAGCATCGGTCTCGTCCTGGAATATCCTGCGGGGCAGTCGATGAGTAACTCGCTTCTCGCTTTGGTCCTATTGGACAATCCGGTGACGCCGGACATGTCAGCGGTCGCCAAGGCCCTTCACGCCCGACATCCAGAGTTTGCAATGGACAACGGAGGTGCGCAGCAGGTTCAGGCAGACTCACCCCTCATTCGATGCGGCAACGAGCTTGTTGCCGTCATGTCGATGCCGGCACCCATTCCGCAGGATCCGGGATTGTGGGCACGCGCTGCCACAACGTGGTCGGAGAGCGAGGCGGTGGCGGCGCGCCATCAAGGCCACATGATCGTCTCGCTGCTCGGAAAAGCTGAGCAGCCGTTGATCGCTGCCCGCCTTACGACCGCAGTCATCGGTGCGTTGATTGCGACCGTGCCGGAATGTTGCGGTGTGGTGTGGGCTGGCCGGGTCGCGCGGCCGGCCGATGTATGGCTCGAGGAATCTCGCTGGTCGCTCGCCCCGTATCCTGACTACCCCTTCAGGCTATGGGTTGACATTCTTCCGTTCCGGTCGGGTGCGAAGATCGGAGCGATCACGATGGGGCTGTCCGCCTTTGTAGGCCGTGAGATCGAGTTTGTGACCGGAAAGCTTGCACTTCCGGCGTTGTTCGACAAGGTAGCCGGACTTTCCGTGTATCTGATCGAGCATGGAAACGTGGTGAAGGACGGCGATACGATCGGGGCAAATGCGAGCGAGCGGATTGCGGTTCGCTACAAGAACTCTGATGTTTTTGGAGGGCTGCCGGTGTTTTGCTGTACTGATGATTTCACGTAAGTGCGCACCCTCGGCACGGACTGGGAGCTCTTTCACGACTAATGGCTCGTTTCCGACCGGATGAAGAGCCTTCTTGAGGCGTTGGATTTCGAGGGAGTTCGTTTTGTCAGATGCGAGGCACGGTATCGAGACGGCCGCCCGGCGCAACATAGTGGCTTTGCGACATTGTCAGAGTTCTCGATGCTATCGACGAAGCGAACTCCGTTCTCGAGATCGAGTATCGGACGCCCAATCGTAAGGTTTACAACCTGAGAAAAGAAGTTGCCTTCTCTTCAAAGAGAACACTGTCGGAGCGGCTCATATCTTCATGCTGCCTTCTATCCCATGACAGTCTGCGACCAGGTAGCTAAGGATGCGCGCAAAAAGCGGGTATGAGAGGTATCGGATTTACCGATGCGACCAAGTATTGAGCTGATGCGCAGCTGTTGCCAATCTTGAAAGGGTATGGTTGTGACGGCCGCGATGGAATTGAAGACTGATTGCGAACTTATGTGGAAGCCCTTCGAGATCGATCATTTGACAGATCGGGCAAAACACTGGCGGAATGGTATCATCCAAAGAACCCGAATAAAGCCCCGCACACCGCCGCGGGCTTTATTGTTGGGCGGCTTATCGTGGCATGTGTCGTTGCAGGCGATGCTTGACGAGGCTCAGTCATGAGTGACCAGAAGACAGTTTCTGTTGCGAAACGACCCAGCGCACGAAAGCGTCGCTTCTACAAAATGGGTCCCGATTTCAGAGTGGGAGGCGGGTCGGGGTTTTGGGTTGAGGACGAGAGTATCCTTCCTCCGTACGGAGTATCTCGTCTGCCGGCGTCTACCCCGCATGTGCCTTATGTGTTTGATAAATCGGTCGGCAGTCTGCCATATGACCTCGAGCTCTGTTATGACTGGTGGCTCATTTCGGACCGGACAAAGGCAGTATTCGAGACGCTTGACCCGGACGCCTTTGTATTTGTGCCGTGTGATGTGCGAATGCCGCACGCTTGCTATGATGGACCGAACTATTGGCTCTGCGATGTCGTCCGCGTCCTCGACGCGCTGGACGAATCGCAATCGCGCCTGCGCATCGGAATTCGGGACGATACCTGCTATCGCGACTACGGTCGGAAATATTACTCGTTCCTTCCAGATGCCAAACTGGTCTTCAGAGAGGCCACAATCGGCAACGCTCATATTTTCCGTATGGCACACCGCGATTCGGCTTTCATATGCGACCAAGACCTCAAGGACGCCTGCAAGTCCGCGGGCCTCAAGAGAATTAGGTTTCAAGACGTCTTAAAACTCTGAGTCTGCCTTGAGTCTTCCCGAGAATGAGGGGGCGCTCGCATACGGCTCTGCGTCCCATGGTCCGGCGGAGATGTCCCGGCCCGCTTCGCTTCAGCAATGATACGTTGAGGCGGAGCAATTTCTGTTCGCGGGCACTGGTAGCAACGCGGGCAGATGGCGGTTGGCACGGCAATACTTCATCGAACGATCGCAACAGAACTGACGAGCGTCGTTCCTTTCGGGCTGGCGAATAGTTTGGCACTTCGTGACTCGCATCCACCGCGGATGATCGAGCGCTTCGCCAGCGTGCCCTAGCATTTCACAAGCATTGCAGTCCGTTTGACAGACGCGCGGCCCTCGCCGCGGCGCCCGTGCGCGTGCGCCTCATCCACCTCCTTCAATCAGCCCACACTCTAAAGAGCCTCATTTGTGAGGGTGTATGTCAATTTTCTTTGATCACCACATTATTCTCGACCGCTTTAGAGACCACCGCGCATTTCGCGGGATAGACAAGAAAGCCTTCGATATCGACTCTCCGGCAAACCGCATCTATTTGCCAGCAGATCCGAAGATTGCCGCGAAACTAAACGTGTCGCCTCATCCTGGTAATCACATTGATTCGTACGTCGAGGCCGTCGGTGAGAAACTCGATGCAATCAAAGAGATCGAAAGTCCAAGCAAGCGAACTGCGGAGATAAGGACTCTCATCGATGCAATGCGCGTCGGCTTCCTCAACGGTGATCTCTATACAAATTGGCCCATCGACAAGACGCGAGAGGAGGTCAATCTCTCAAATGCGAAGGTTCTCAGCGACCACAAAGCCTATCTCGCGCAGTACCCGGATCAACTCAGAGCCATCAGAGACATCGAGCAAAGAGGAACGAATGCCGGTCTGGACCATCTGATCAAATGGTTGCTATTCTTGGATAACCCAGAGAGGCGGAAACTACTGGATGAGGTGATTGCCCGCAATCCTGACGTCAACATAACGGCTGGCAATCGCAACCTTGGCGGAACGGATTGGTCCAAGTTCGAAGCGCCCGATCCCTCCTCGGACACTCTTCGCATACCCGGCTCAACACCAGCCAACCCGAGCGACTTTCCGCCGCTGCCGGGCTACAGTTCACCTCCGCTTGCCGGTCTGGACGAACAGGAAGGGTTCACGCGAAGTGATCCCCGCGTCACACGTGCGCTGCCACCTTTTCCCACGCTGGATCCGAATGAACAACGGCTCGGCCAATTGCCTCCGACAACGGCTGCCCCGACAGATCCGCTGGTGCTGCAATCCGATCCGCACTCCGGAACGGCGCTTCCATTCTACGAGAATCCCTTCGCCGGAGGCACGTCTCCGGCGCGCGGTCTTCTTCCTTGGTTGGCCGGAGCGGCCGCACTCGGCGCAGCGGCCCCCTTCGTTCCCGCTTGGCTGCTTGCCATTGGGGGCACCTTGGCGCTTACGCGCGCTGCCAACGCGCAGGAAAGTAGTTCCGATCCGACGATGGGCGCTGCCGCTCCTGGCGGAGGAGTGTTCTCGGCAGGCGCGTCTGCGTTCAACACCAACGGCGATAGGCTTAACGTCCACACCCCGGCTGGCAGCAGCAACTCTTCGGGCTCATCGGCGTTCGTGCCGCGGTTGGGCGAGGCTTCGTCATTTGATCCAGAGACCCCCGCTAGTAATTTTGCGGATCGCTTCGGCAATTGGGCCAGCACGGCAGTCGGCACCGTGCCTGCCAAAGATTTGCCAGAGGCCGCGGCCGCGTCTGCCGCAGGATCAGTCGCGCCCGAAGATGTCCGACGTCTCACCCGGGTGAATGAGACGAACGCGGGCAGCGTGTTCTCATCCGGGAGTGCGCCAGTCCCGTATCTGCCGTCTACCGAATTCAACGAGCGGTTTGGCAGTTGGACCGTGTCGCCCGCTGACGGCCAGCATCCGCAGCCGAGCAAGCCGATCGGTATATTCGCGGATGAGCCGAGCTACCTCATTCCACCACCGATCTTCGGAGTGGACGGCCCGGGCAATCCGCACAATGACGGTGAGGAATGGTTCTCTCGCTGGATACGGCCTTTGCTTCGGCCGGAATGAAGTTTGTGGCGGACTCCTTCGTGGGCCGCGAGACAGCCATTTGACACGTCGGGCAAAACACTGGCAGAGTGGCATCATCGAAAGAGTTCGTATCAAGCCCGCGAGTATGCCGCGGGCTTTTGTTTTGGCGGCGCTTGAGACGTTCGTGCTTTATGCACCACCCGTCCCGAACCACGTCGTCAGCGCCACCGCAAGTCCGCATCGGTTCTCGTCTCCCACCCAGGCCACATGGCCATCGGGCCGCACGAGCACGGCCTTGGGCGCGGCGACTTGTCCAATGGCCGGAAGCTCCCATGCGCCGTCGCAATCGGCATCGACCAACGCGATGCGATCTGCCAAAGGAGCGATGTTGATGCCGCCGCGCTCGCCAAGATTGAGCAACAGGCCGCGCGCGCTGTGCAGCAGCGCGAACAGTCTCAGCTTCTGTCCGTCGACCATCAAATCGAGATCGGGCATGCGGCGTCCGAGCAGGGCGTGGCCTTCACCGAGATCATAGCGGATGTCGAGCCCGCTCATCATCGCGCCAAAACGCTTGCGCGGCTCGTCCATGGCGAGAAGCTCGGACACGACGTCGCGCGCGGCCTTGAGGCCGTCGTCGGCGCGGCGGAGCAGGGCGATCTGCGCCCTGGTGTTGCGCAGCACGCGAGCTGCGACGGGATGGCGCTCGGCGTGGTAGGTGTCGAGCAGGCTGTCAGGCGAAATGCCCTTGACGACCTGCGCTAGCTTCCAGCCGAGATTGACCGCGTCCTGCAGGCCGGTGTTGAGGCCCTGGCCGCCCACGGAGTGATGGATGTGCGCGGCATCGCCGGCGAGCAGCACGCGTTCCCTGCGATAGGATGCAGCCTGCCGCGCCGCATCGGTGAAGCGGGAGATCCAGTTGGCGCTGTGCAGACCGAAGTCGGTGCCGTACACGGCGACGAGGGCCTCACTGAGATCGCGCAAGGTGGGCTGGCCGTTGCGATCGAGCGTCGCCTCCGTCACGACGACCAGCACGCGCCCGCTCTCCGTCTTGCTGAGGCCGTGAAAGCCCAGCGCGTCGTGACGCAGGCCGAATTCCGGCTCCTCGCGCATCTCGACTTCGGCCATGAGATTGCTGAGCGTCGGATCGAAACCGGCGAAATCGATGCCGGCGGTCTTGCGCACCACGCTGCGGCCGCCGTCGCAGCCGACGAGATAATTTGCGCGCAACGTCTCGCCGCCGGAGAGCGTGACGTCGACGCCGGCCTCGTCCTGCGCGAAGCTCGTCACCTCGGCGTTGCGATAAACCGGGACCGCGAGCTCCGCGACCCAGTCGGCCAGGAGGCGCTCGATGTGGTTCTGTCGCAGCGCGAGCCCGTAGGCGTGCCTTGTGGGGAGGTCGCTGATGTCGAGCCGCGTCCAGGCGAAGCCTGCAAGCTGGGTGATTTGTCCTTCGCGCAGGAAGCGCTCGGCGACGCCGCGCTGATCGAGGATCTCGATGCTGCGTGCGTGCAGTCCACCGGCGCGCGTCTCGACCAGCTCCTGGTTGGCGCGTCGCTCGACCACGGCGACGTCGATATGCGCCAGCGCAAGCTCCGCGGCCAGCATCAGCCCAGTCGGGCCGCCGCCGGCGATGATGACCGCATGGCCGGTGGCTGCCGCGCGACTTGCGCGCTTTCGGCCGCGCGACGGGGATGTCGGAAGCGATACAGGCATGTCGTGACCCCTCGGCTCGTTGTTGGGTCGAGGCTTCTACGCGATCATCGGGGGCTTGAAGCAAGCCCCTTGCGAACCACATATTGAGCCGGGAGGAGGGGCTTCCGCTTCAGCGCTCGCCGCGTTGACACGTCGGGCAAAACACTGGCAGAATGGCATCATCGAAACGAGTTTGGTTGGCCCGCGCGGAGCAATCTGCAGCGGGCTTTTTCATGTCCGCCTCGTGCGACGACAATCGCGCACAAAACATGGTTTGACACGTCGGGCAAAACACCGGCATGATGGCATCATCGAGACGAGTTTGGTTGACCCGCGCGGAGACATCCGCCGCGGGTTTTTTCGTTCTCGATTTCGGAATCGGACGGCGGCAACGCATTGCGGCCACGCACTCGTCAAACTTGGAGCGCCCATCGGCGCGCCGCCGTCCGAACCATTGCTGGCCGTGCACGCGCGAACGTGCCGGCCCGCGGCGCAGGGCCCGCTGCCCGCGCCGCTGCGGTCTCCGGGACCGGAGATAGGGTTCGCGCCCGAAACGATCGCGTCTTGTCGCGATCTGCCGCGCATTTTCTTCACAAGGAGAGAAGATGACCGCTTATCTGATATCGCTGGCCGTCGCGGGCCTCGTTGCCATCGTGCTGTGGGAGACGTTCTCGTGAGCGAGGAAAACATCGCATGTGAGCCCGAGCGTGCACCGGTCCGCTTGCCCACGACCAGGAAGACGTCGAAGGCGCGCACCCTGACCGAGATCGATTCGAGCCCGCACAGTTTGAGACGACGCATTCAACTCGTCGATTTGCGCCGGCGCATGGGCGACCTCCATGAGGCGCTGCGCAAGGCCAAGCGATGACCCACCCGCTGCTGACGGCGCTCGCGCAGGCGCGCCTGCGCGACGCGCCGATGTTCGTCAAATGGTGTGAGCTGAACGGTGTGTCGGCCTGTCCGGCGACGCCTGCGTCGGTGGCGCGCTTTGTGACCGACTGTGCCGCGCTCGGCATGGATCGGCTCTGGCCGGCGGTACAGGACATATCGCGGATGCACATATCGTCGGGTCTCGCGGATCCCACTCTCGGCGGTGCGGCGGCAGGCGCGATTAATGCGATTGCGGCCATCCCGCCGCCTCGGTCCTGGCCGGGACCGTTCAAGCAACGGTTCGCCGCATTACCCTACGACATCCAGGTTCATCTCGCCTCACACGAGGCACAGCGCGAACGCGCGCTCCGGCGCGCACAGAACGATGCTGCCTCCGTCCGCCAGAAGCTGGCGGCATTTCAGGCTGAAACGAAGGACGGAAAGACCAATGGCAACGAAGTTGCAACGCGTGACCAGGATTGAAGATCGCATTGAGGAGCTGCGAGCCGAGATCGACGGGATCATCGACGCGCGCGTGGCCCGAATCGCAGGCGAAAGCCCCGGCGTCCCCGCAGGCGTGATCCGCAACCTCCTGACAGCCCGGGCGCCGTCGTGTCGCTGCGCCCAGTACCTCGAGCTCTACGGCCGAGAGAAGAAAACGCCGGACTGACGGCAGCAGCGAATCATCGAACCAGGCGATGGCGAGCCACGGCATTGCTCTTCACATCAAGGATACAGGATGACTCTCTACAAATGGTCTCAGACGGCGTCCGCCGACGCCACGGCAGATTCGACGATCAACTGGGCGGAGGGGCAATCCCCCTCCAGTGTCAACGACTCGGCCCGCGCGATGATGGCAGCGATTGCCAAGTACCGTGATGACGTCGCTGGTGCGATCGTGACGACCGGTAGCAGTACGGCCTACGCGGTCAATACTTATCAGGTGTTTCAGTCGGTCTCGCAGTTGAACGGTCAAGTGATCGCGTTCACACCGCATGCCACGAACGGTGCGACGGTGACGATCAATGTAGATGGTCTTGGTGCAAAGCCGCTTTGGTCGGCGCCCTCGGTTGAATTGCCGGCTGGCGTTCTGGTGCAGGGCACCCCTTATGCAGCGCTTTACAATTCGAGCGATGCAGCGTTCTATCTTCATGGGTTCTTCGGCAATCCGTATTCCATCCCGATCGGCGCCAGCATTGACTTCTGGGGGGCGTCGGCGCCGAATAGCTCGTTTGTGCTTGCCTACGGTCAGGCGATATCGCGAACAACCTATTCGTTCCTGTTCTCCATGTTCGGCACTACGTATGGCTCTGGCGACGGCTCAACGACGTTTAACATCCCGGATCTCCGCGGTCGCGTTGTGGCCGGGGTTGATACTATGGGCGGCTCAGCCGCGAGCCGGTTGACCGACGCCACTGCCGGATTTGGAGATACCCTTGGCGAGGCTGGTGGCGCTCAGTCACGCACGCTGATTACCGCGAACTTGCCGCCATATACGCCGTCCGGCACGAACAGCGGCGGCGCAGCAAATTTCCAGTGGTCCACCATTAGCAACGGCGCGGTGGGCGGTTCGCAGACTGTGGTCACCAACATCCTGAATTCTGGCGGCGGGCAGCTTACGAGCACCAGTTTCATCCAGCCGACGTTTACGGGCGCAGCCCAAGGCGGTACCAGCACGCCAGTCGTGACCGTTCAACCAACCATCGTTGCGAACAAGCTGCTCCGGATCATTTAGTGGTGGCTTTTGGTTGCATATCCGCCGCTTCGCGAGTTAGAAGTGGGGATGGACTGGCGTCTTAAAGCGTTAGCGTTTCGTGCCCTTGAGCTCCCTGGCGGTGCTCATGCTCACTACTTTTTGCAGCGCCACGTCACAAGGAACTGGCCGCGGAGGACCAAGACCTTAGACGCTCTGGCCGGTATCGCGCGTCGGGCCATTGAGGATTACGCTCGTCACGTGGGCGGAACTCCGAGTTCTGTCCTTGAGGTTGGCTCCGGCCGCGATCTAGCCGTACCGATCGCCTTACGTCGTCTAGGGGTGGCGAAAGTCGTAACCTGCGACGTTGAGCGGCTTGGCAAGCTGGATCTGATCCAGCACGCGGCTGACCACATCCTGACCGGTCACGTCAAGTTGTTGAGTTGGGATGATCTTGAACGGTTCGGGGTGAAGTATCTCGCACCGCATTACGTAGGCTCGGATGATGAGCCGGTCGATTGCTCATGTTCGAACGAAGTGCTGGAGCATGTGCCGACAGATCAACTGGCTATTCTGCTCAAGGGGCTGCGTGCAGTTACCAAGGGGCTTACGACGCACTCGATCGACTACAGCGATCATTATGCGCGGTCGGACAAGTCTGTCTCTCGCCTGAACTTCTTGCGCTATTCGGACAAGGAGTGGCGGCCGTTCAACAGTGGCAAGCAGTACGTGAACCGCCTCCGTCACAGTGATTATGTGAGGATGTTCTGCGAAGCCGGCTTCACGATCCTGGAAGAGAGTTCGGTGGTTGGAGAGCCGCCGCCTGATTTGAAGATTGCAGACCAGTTCAAGCGATACGATCCACCAGATCTGTTCGCCATAAAGGGGCGCATCGTCGCCGCCTAGTTGCGCCGCCTTCGGGCGGCTTTTTTTTCGGAGACATCATGGTAGATTTCGACGCCCTCACGTGGGCGAACCTATTGCGCTGGCAAAATGCCAAGCTGACGCGGAAGATGCTCAGCGAGAACGTTGCGACGTCGTTGATGGCGGCGAAGGCCCGTTATCGCGCGGTCGAGGCCAGGACCGGCGTCCCGTGGGCCGTTATCGCCGTCATCCACCAGCGGGAGTCCTCGCAGAATTGGGGCCGGTCGCTGGCCCAGGGCGATCCCTGGAATAGGGTCTCGGTCCACGTTCCGGCCGGGCGCGGTCCGTTCAACTCGTGGGAAGAAGCAGCGATCGATGCGCTGCTCAATTGCCACCCGTATCTTGCGAAGCGCAAGGATTGGTCTCTTGCCGGCGTTCTGATCGCGCTGGAGATGTACAATGGTCTTGGTTACGCCAGCAAGGGCATTCCGAGTCCGTACCTCTGGGCGGGCACCGATCAATACAAGTCCGGAAAATATGTCGCTGATGGTCGGTACGATCCGAGCCATGTCGATCAGCAGCTCGGCTGCGTCGCGATGCTGCTCTCGATGATGGCGATCGATCCCACGATTTCATTCACGGGCACGAAGGTCGCGCCGTCGGCGCCGCAAGCACCGCACGAGGCACCTTCCGTCGGCAACCCCTCCAAGCGCTCCATCGGCGCGTTCATCGCCACCGTCTTCACCGCCATCTTCAAGAGGAAGTCATGACCATCGCGTTCGAGAGGGTTAAGGCCTGGTTCAAAGATTCCGTGACGATCCTCTGGGCTCGCATTCAGTATGTCCTGGGAGTGCTCGGCGCCGGCCTGATCGCGGCGTTCTCCGGCTACGATTTCACGCAGCTCGCAAGCATGGACGCAAATTCTGCGTTCAAGATGCTGCTCGCGGTTGCGACCGCGGGCGTGTTGACCGAAATCGCCCGGCGCCGGACGCTCTAGGATGTGGATGGCCATCCTCAGTTTCCTTGGCGGCCCGGTCATCAAGGGGCTGATCGACGCCTACCAGGCCAAGCTCAAGGCCGGCAATGTCGATAGCAAAATCGCGGCAGATCTCGCGGCGAGCGAGATTGCCTCGCAGACGGCCGAGGCCAACGCCGTCATGCAGTACCGCATCGCCGAGATCGGGCACTGGTATGAGCCGGACAAGCTGATGGGTTATTGCGTCGCGCTCTATTTCGCCAAGCTCCTGGTCTGGGACAAGGTTCTCGGATTGGGCTCGACGGACGCTCTGGCGGGGTTTGCGGCGATCACAGCCAATCTCGTGGTCTCATTCTATTTCGCCAAGCGCGGCTTCGAGAATGTTGCGAGGATCATCAAGCGATGAAGATGGCGGACGACGAGATCAAGGCCATTGTGGCCGAGACGATGGCCCAGCAGCACAGGCTCCAGCAGGAGAGCATCGATGCGATCGTACTGAAGGCGGTGGCGTCGGTGCTCGCCTCTTTGGGAATCGAAGATGACGACCGAAAGGAGCTGCGCGCAGATTTCCAGCACTTGCGCAGGTGGCGAAAGAGCGTGGAGCAGGCGCAGAGCTACACCTTCAAGGCGGTGATCACGGTGCTTGCCACCGGTTTCATGGGAGCCGTCTGGCTCGGTGTCAAGGTCGTGCTGGGCAAGTGAGCTTCCGGCGATGGTGACGTCGCCGCGCACCCGATCTCGGTCTTTGCCGCAATGAGCCACGCCATGTATAGAATTCGTATTGTCGATCCGTCCGATGATGACGTTGCCGACACCTTAGCCGATCTGCATCAACTCACGTTCTTCGATGCCGCAGCTATGCCCGAGTTCGATCTTGGCGCGTGGTGGCTGGCTTATCACGGTGATGACGCGGTCGCCTTCGCTGGTGTTGTGCCGTCGACGCACGTTCGAAATGGCGGCTATTTCTCCAGGGTCGGGGTCTTGCAGCGGCGTTGGGGGCGCGGCCTCCAGCGTAGGCTCATGCGCGTCGTCGAGGCGCGGGGACGGCGCGCGGGATGGGAGAGCATCGTTTCCGATACGACGGACAATCCGATATCTGCCAATAATTTCATCCAGGCGGGCTATCGGCTCTATGAACCCGAATCGCCGTGGGCCTGGTCGCACACGCTTTACTGGCGAAAGTGGCTTCGCTGAGAGAATGGAGCGGGGTTTCCCGTAATGCGGAACGTGGCAACGGTGAATAGCCAGCGCGAGACGTCACGCAGCCTATGTGCCCGGAATATCACAGGGCCCGGCAGCCTGGTGGCTGCCGGGCCCTTTTTGCGTATTTGGGCGATGCGGGCGAAGCACTTGCGAAGTCGGCAGCGCCGGGCTTTAAGTTTGCTCTTGCGGAAATTCGGCGGCCATAAGCCGATGTAAGGGAGCGCTATCGATGCCCACCAAGCCTCAATTGCCGGTGCGTTCGTCGCGAGGGACTGGAGGGCCGACTGCGCTCGATGGTCTGCTGGTCGTCGATTTCACGCGCGTGGTCGCCGGCCCGGCCTGCACCCAGACGCTCGCCGATTATGGCGCCCACGTCATCAAGATCGAGAACCCCGACGGCGGCGACGACACGCGCGTCTATGAGCATGCCGAGATTGGCGGCGAAAGCGCCGCCTATCTCAGCCTGAACCGCAACAAGCGCGGCATTGCGCTCGACCTTGCCGTGCCGGAGGCCCGAGAGATCGCGCTGGAGCTGATCCGCAAGGCAGATGTGGTCGTGGAGAACTTTTCGAGCGGGGTGATGAAGAGGTTCGGGCTCGACTATGAGTCGGTCGCGCCGCTCAACCCGCGGCTGGTCTATTGCTCGATCTCCGCCTATGGACGCACCGGCCCGTTTGCTTCGCGGCCCGGCTTCGATCCCATCACCCAGGCGGAAAGTGGCTTCATGTCGCTCAATGGATTTGCCGACGGCCCGGCGGTCCGTACCGGCCCGCCCATCGTGGACATGGCAACAGGGATGTCCGCCTGCAACGCGATCCTGCTGGCGCTGCTGGCGCGGGACCGGCTCGGCCGCGGCCAGCATGTCGAAGTAGCCCTGTTCGACGTTGCGATGGGGATGACCGGCTTCTACGGCATGGCCTATCTCATCAACGGCGAAAACCCCGGCCGGTTCGGCAATTCGCCCAGCGGGTCTCCCACGGTCGGGGTCTATGAGGCCTCCGACGGGCCGCTCTACATGGCCTGCGCCAACGATCGGCTCTACCGCCGGCTCGTGGTGGAGGTCCTGAACCGACCTGACCTCATCACCGATCCGCAGTTTGCCACGCGCAAGGCGCGTTCGGAAAACAAGGAGCTCTTGCGGGCAGCCATTGCAGAGGTCTTTGCAGGCGATACGCTCGAGAACTGGATGGCGAAGATGAAGCTGGCCAATATTCCGGTCGGCTACCTCCGCACGGTCGAGGAGGGGTTCAATGCACCCGAGGCGCGCGAGCGCCATCGCTTGAACCGGATTCCGCACCCTACAGCGGAATGGGTGCCCAACATCGAGCCCCCGATTACCATGGGCCTGACCGGCGCGATCGATCCCGTTGCGGCACCTCTATTGGGTCAGCATACGAAGCAGGTCCTGCATGATACGCTCGGTTACGACGAACGTCGCATTGCCCAATTTGCCGAGAAGGGCGCCTTTGGCTCGGCCAAGCCTCCGACGCCAGCTTGAGGACGTTGCCTCGGCTTGATTTAGAGAAGGTCTCGCCGCATAAATGTGTGAAAGCGAGGGACACGAATGGCGCTCGGTCAGGAGCCGCGCATGATTCAGCCCACCGGACAGCAAGCTGGCGGAGAAGTCTATGCGGCAATGATTGCGAAGGCTCGAGCGCTATTGCCCCGACTGCGCGAGCGCGCCGCGCGGACGGAGGAGCTGCGGCGTCTTCCGCCGGAGACCGAAAAGGACCTCCATGACGCTGGCCTGTTCCGGATGCTCCAACCGGCCCGGATCGGGGGCGCCGAGCTCGACTATGTCGCCCTCGTCGATTGCGCTGAACTGCTCGGGCAGGCGGATGCGTCGGTAGCCTGGAATCTCGCCAACCTGGCGAGCCATCACTGGATGCTCGGGATGTTCGACCAAAGGGCGCAGGATCTGGTCTGGGGCCGTGATCCGGACGCGCTGATCGCATCCTCGTTCATTTTTCCCGCAGGACGCGCCACGCGGGTCGCGGGCGGATACCGGCTGCACGGCAGTTGGCCGTTCTCCTCGGGCGTTGCCTCCTGCGAATGGAACATGCTTGCAAGCGTGGTCTACTCCGAGGACGAGGCGGACGGCATCGAGTATCGAATCTTCCTGCTGCCGAAGGGCGATTACAAGGTGCTGGACACCTGGAATGTCGCAGGATTGCGCGGGACGGGGTCTTGCGACGTGGAAGTCCGGGACGCCTTCGTGGCCGACCACATGACGGTCGCTGTCGGTGACCTTTCAGGTGGCCCGACACCGGGAAGCAAGGTCAATCCGAATCCGCTGTATGCGTTACCCGTGTTCTCGCTATTCCCTTACGTCCTCTCCGGTGTCGCGCTGGGGAACGCGCAGGCGTGCCTCGACGATTACACAGAGGTCGCGCGTCATCGCATTTCAACCTACAATCGCGCCAAGCTGAGCGATTTTCAAAGCACGCAGATCAAGATCGCAGAGGCCTCGGCGAAGATCGACGCCGCACGCCTGATCATGCGGTCGGCCTGCCTCGATGCCATGACGGACGCATGGCGCGGCCATATCCCTGACATGGCGACCAAGACCAGATACCGGCGCGACGGATCTTTCTCAGTGAACTTGTGCACGGACGCGGTCTCGATGCTGTTTGCCGCGAGTGGCGCGCGCGGTCTGTTCACGAGCGGCATGTTGCAGCGGCAGTTCCGCGATGCGCACGCGATCAACTCGCATCTCGCGTTCAACTTCGATGCGGCTGGCACCAACTATGGACGGGTGGCGCTCGGCCTGCCGTCCGAGAATCTCACGCTGTGAGGTCGGCCGATGAATGATCTGCCGAAGCAGCCCCGCGCTCCCGATCCCGCCAACGAGTTCGCGAGCGACAACTCGCTGATCGATCCCCGCGATTTTCGCAACGCGCTCGGAACCTATGCAACGGGCGTGACGATCATCACGGCGGCAGCGGCTGACGGCAAGCCCTACGGACTGACGTGCAATTCGTTCGCCTCGGTCTCTCTGAACCCGCCGCTGGTTCTGTGGAGCCTCGTCGTCTATTCCTCGAGCCTGACCATCTTCCAGAACGCCAGCCATTTCACGGTCAACGTGCTTGGTGCTTCGCAACAGGCGCTTGCGAACAAATTCGCAAAATCGTCGGACGACAAGTTCACCGGCGTGGACTGGGCGCCAGGCCTCGGCAACGCGCCAGTGCTCGCCGAGAGCGTTGCCAACTTTCAATGCCGCTCCGTGAATCGCTACTATGGCGGCGACCACGTGATCTTTCTCGGCGCGGTCGAGGCCTACACCTACAATGCGAAGGAGCCGCTGCTCTTCGCACGGGGGGCGTTCGGCCGCTTCATGGCCGACGATGAACGCAAGAAGGCGCCGTAACGCGCTTCAGGTCGCCTAGACGGCCTGGCGCTCCGGCCCCGAAAGCTTGTAGATCTCCAGCGCGTCCGCTTCCGCACCTCGCGCGGCCTTCGCCAGCCGGAAAAGTTGTCCGGCAAGGGTGGCCATCGGCACCGGGGTCGACGTCGCCTGGGCGACATCGGCGACCGTATCGAGGTCCTTGAGCATCGTGGCGATGTGACCGAGCGGCGGGTTGTGAATGCCCTGGACCATCCGCGGAACGAACAGCTGGAGCGGGATGGAATCCGCAAAGCCGCCGGCGAGCGCTTCGGGCAACCGGTTGGCGTCAATTCCGGCGTTCACGGCAAGGCGGGCTGCTTCCGCGAGGACGGCCATCGCGCATCCGACGATCACCTGGTTACACAGCTTTGTGGTCTGGCCGGCGCCGACCGGGCCCATGTGAGTGAACCTGCGCGCCATGGCCAGCACATAGGGCCGCACCCTCTCGATGTCGCCAGCTTCCCCGCCCGCCATGATGGCGAGCGTGCCTTCCTCGGCGCCCTTCGTGCCCCCGGACACCGGCGCATCGATCCAGCCCGCGCCGTTCGCGTCTTTCAGTCGCGTTGCGAGATCGCGCGCCGCGTCGGGATGTATCGAGGAGAAGTCGACGACAAGCTTACCTGCGCCAGGCGCCGCCGCCAGACCTTCAGGCCCGAAGATCACCTCTTCGACCGCCGCCGCATCCGTCACGCACATGAAGACGATGTCCGAGTTTACCAGAAGATCACGAGGCTTGACCGCACGCGCGGCGCCGGCCTCGGCGAGCGGAGCGATCTTGCCCTCTGAGCGGTTCCAGACTGCGACCTGATAGCCGGCTGCGAGCAGACGTCGGGTCATCGGCGCCCCCATGAGTCCAAGGCCGAGATAGCCGAGCCTCTCGGTGCCTTGCGAGTTTGCCTTGCTCTCATCAGCCATAGGTTGCCTCCTTCTGTCGCAATGCGACGGCCCCTTTACCATACATTGTGCATCCGAGGGCAAAACCGCCCGGCTCGCATGGCTTGCCTGATTGTTTGAACCATGAAACATTTGAGGCGGTCGGGTTGGGGGCGCCGGTCGGCGCCAGAGCAGCGGAGTGGGTACGATGCGAACCGTGTCGAAATGGATCCTGGCTTTGGGGGCGGCAGCAGCCGTGAGCGCGGGGGCAAGCCCGTCATGGGGGCAGCAGACGATCCGCGTCGGTTGGACGATCCCGGCCGAGGAATCCAAGTACTGGATGATGCGCCGGCCGACCGAATTTCCCAGTATCGGTAAGACCTACAACATCGAATGGACCCAATTTCAGGGCACCGCGCCGATGACGCAGGCATTGGCGGCCGGTGCGTTGGATTGCGCGACGCAGGCGCCGCTGTCGCTCGCCAACGGCGTGGTCGGTGGCAATCTCAAGGCCTATATCGTGGCGCAGCACGTTTTCGAGAAGCCCGGCGGCTTCTCGGTCTACTGGGCGGTCAAGGATGACTCGCCCATCAAGACAATCGCCGATCTCAAGGGCAAGACGGTCGGCATTTCCGTGATCGGTGGCGGCACGCAAGGGCCATTCAACCTGCTCTTGAAGCAGAATGGCGTCGATCCGGCCAAGGACATCAAGCTGGTCGAGGTCGGCTTTGCCGTCTCCGAGGACGCGCTGCGCCAAGGCCGCGTCGATGCGGTCAACATGAACCAGCCGTTTGCCGCACGCGCGGAGGCCAAGGGCGGCACAAGGAAGCTGTTCTCGCTGTCCCAGGCCATGCCGAACATCGTGCACATCCTGGAAGCCTGCCGTGCCGATTTCGTCGACAAGAATCCTGAGCTGGTCAAAGCCTATGTCCGCGACATCACGTCAGGCATGAAGAAGGCGCTGGCGAACCGTGAAGAGACCTTGAAGGTCGTATCGGAGGTGCTGAAGGCGCCTGTTCCGGTGCTCGAGACCTATCTACTCAAGGACAATGATTTCGGTCGCGATCCAGGCGCAGCACCAAACTTCCCCGCGATCCAGAAGATGCTGGACATCTATGCGGAGACAGGAATGCTGCCTAAGCTGGATGTCGCGCAGTTCAAGCATCAGACGATCGTCGCTCCGCTGCAATAGAAGCGGGCGAACGATCGAGCGTGAGATCGCAGCGTTCCGGATCGTCCGGGACGCTGCAGGAAGAAGATGCACATATGAAGAAGTTGCGATCACGCGTCACCACAGACGGGCTCGACCGAGCCCCGCATCGTGCATTCATGCGCGCCATGGGGCTGGACGACGCTGCGATCGCCAAACCGATGGTGGGCATCGTCAGCATGAAGGGCGAGCAGACGCCCTGTAACATGACGCACGACTTCCAGGTGGCTGCCGCCAAGACCGGGATCGAGGAGGCCGGCGGAACGCCGCGTGAGTTCTCGACCGTCTCGGTTTCCGATGGCATCAGCATGAACCACGAGGGAATGAAGTTCTCTCTGTTCTCGCGGGAGCTGATTGCCGATTCGATCGAAGCCGTCGTGCATGGGCTGGCCTACGATGCGCTGATCGGGTATGGCGGATGCGACAAGACGCTTCCCGGCGTGATGATGGGTATGGTTCGCTGCAACGTGCCGTCCATTTTCATCTATGGCGGCAGCTCGCTGCCGGGCCGTGTGGACGGTCGAACGTTGACGGTGCTGGACTCCTACGAGGCTGTCGGCAGCTTCATGACCGGCGAGATCGACGGCGCCACGCTCGAGCGGATCGAGCGCGCCTGCTTGCCGACAATCGGCGCATGCGCCGGTCAGTTCACTGCAAACACCATGGGAATGGTGTCGGAGGCGATGGGCCTGACCATTCCCAACGTCTCGATGGTGCCTGGTGTCTATGCCGAGCGGGCGCAGATATCACGACGAGCCGGGCGGCTGATCATGGCGATGCTGGAGCGTGGTGGACCGCTGCCGCGCGATATCGTGACGCGCAAATCCCTGGAGAACGGCGCGGCGATCGTGGCCGCGACGGGCGGCTCGACCAACGCCGCGCTGCACCTTCCTGCCATCGCGAACGAGGCCGGCATTGCATTCACGATCGAGGATGTGGGCGAGGTATTTGCCAGGACGCCGCTGATCGGAAATCTGCGGCCTGGGGGCAAATACACGGCGAAAGACGTCTACGACATCGGCGGCGCGGCGGTGGTGATCCGCGAGCTGATCCAGAGCGGGCATATCGAGGGCAGCTGTATCACCATCACGGGCCGAACGCTTGCCGAGGAATATGGTGCGGCCAATGCGCCCGATGGCGAGGTCGTTTACGCGTCTCGTGCGCCTATCATGCCAGATGGGGGCGTTGCAGTTCTGAAGGGCAACCTCTGTCCGGACGGTGCGGTGATCAAGGTTGCCGGTTTGAAGAACCAGTTCTTCGAGGGCGTCGCACGCGTTTTCGAGGATGAGGAAGCCTGCGTCAAAGCGGTTCGTGACCGTAGCTACAAGGCGGGCGAGATTCTTGTGATCCGCAACGAAGGGCCGGTCGGCGGCCCCGGTATGCGCGAAATGCTCGGCGTCACCGCGCTGATCTACGGGCAGGGCATGGGCGAAAAAGTGGCGCTGATCACCGATGGCCGGTTCTCCGGCGCGACCCGCGGCATGTGCATCGGCTATGTGGCCCCCGAGGCATTTGTTGGCGGTCCGCTGGCGCTTGTCCGCGACGGTGACAGGATCCGGATTGATGCCGCAAATCGGCGGATGGATGTCCTGCTCGACGAGCAGGAGCTCGCCGCGCGGCGGCGCGATTGGAAGCAACGTCCGCCCCGTCACCGTGCAGGTGCGCTCGCAAAATATGCGCGACTGGTCGGCCAAGCGCCGGGCGGAGCCGTTACGCATGAAGGCCCGGCAGAATGGCCGTGGTTCGAATGACGCACCGCACGTGTGCGAAGGCGACGGCCTGTCTGGCAGGTTTCTTGCTAAGCTCGTGCCGCTGAATGTTCGCGCGAGTGAGACGAGATACGGGATGACGGTAGTGGCTGCGAGATCGAGCGAATGGATGAGACCGGTGACATCACAAGAGCCGGCTTCCGCAATCATCGAGATCGATCGCGTCTCGCAGGTCTTTCAGACCTCGGCGCGCAAGGATCATTTGGCGCTGTCGGACATCTCGCTGACGATTGAGGAGGGAGCCTTCGTCTCAATCCTTGGTCCGTCCGGCTGCGGCAAGTCGACACTGCTCTATATCGTCGGCGGCTTTGTCAGCCCGACCAGCGGCATGGCGAAGATCAAGGGACATGCGATTATCGGGCCCGGTCCGGATCGCGGACCGGTGTTCCAGGAGTTTGCTTTGTTTCCCTGGAAGACCGTGCTGGGAAATGTGATGTATGGCCCACGCCAGCAAGGTGTGCGCGCCGC
This sequence comes from Bradyrhizobium sp. CCBAU 25338, assembly GCF_028128965.1. Classification (NCBI taxonomy): domain Bacteria; kingdom Pseudomonadati; phylum Pseudomonadota; class Alphaproteobacteria; order Hyphomicrobiales; family Nitrobacteraceae; genus Bradyrhizobium; species Bradyrhizobium sp. CCBAU 25338. The sequence continues at coordinate 711,686 of NZ_LFKY01000043.1, read as the reverse complement.
CGAGGCCGAAGCGCAGAGCCGGGCCCTGATCGAGATGGTCGGTCTCAAAGGCTTTGAGAGTTTCTACCCCAAGGAATTGTCCGGCGGCATGAAGCAACGCGTGGCGCTGGCGCGCACGCTCGCCTACCATCCCGAAGTTCTGCTGATGGACGAGCCGTTCGGCGCGCTCGACGCGCACACCCGGACTCGCCTGCAGAACGATCTTCTGACCATCTGGGAGCGCGACCGCAAGACGGTGCTGTTCGTCACTCATTCGGTCGACGAGGCCGTCTTCCTCTCGGACAAGGTTGTCATGATGTCGAAATCTCCGGGCCGCATCCGGCAGGTCATCGACATTGATCTGCCGCGGCCGCGCCGCCGCAAGGAGCTGTTGCTCGATCCCCGCTATCAGAAGTACGTCGTCGATATCGAGCGCATGTTCGATGAGAGCGACGAAGCCGGGCCTGTCTCATGATGACACCGGCTGCGTTGACCAAGCGGGCTGCTCCGGTGCTGGCCTGCATCGGATTGTTGGCGGTGTGGCAGGTTGCCTCGCTGGCGCTGAAGAACGACAGCTTCCCGACGGCGATTGAAGCGATCCGGGCAATTCCGGACATTCTCGGCGACAAGGAGTCCCTGATCAACATCCTCGCTTCGCTTCGGCGCATGGCGGTCGGGTTCGGCGTGGCGGTGCTGGTTTCGATTCCACTGGGCCTGTTGATGGGACGCAGCCGGGGCGTCGCGGCCTTCTTCAATCCACTCCTGATGGTGATTTATCCGGTGCCGAAGGCCGCCTTGATGCCGATTATCATGCTTTGGCTGGGCGTCGGCGACGTTACCAAGACACTGGTGATCTTTCTGGGCGTCAGCCTCCCCGTGATCTACCACAGTTTCGAGGGTGCCAAGGCCGTCGAAGAGAAGATGCTGTGGTCAGGTGCTGCGATGGGGCTTTCGCCCGCACAAAGGCTGGTGCGGATCGTGCTGCCCGCGGCGCTGCCGGAAATCCTGACCGGATGCCGCACGGGATTGGTGCTGGCGCTGATCACGATGATCACAAGTGAGATGATTGCCCGTCAATCTGGCGCCGGCAATATCCTGTTCAATGCGCTCGACATGGGCCAATACGACACCGTCTTCGCGATGATCATCATCGTGGGGGCGATGGGAATTTTCCTCGACGCGATTTTTGAAAAGGCTCGTGCCAGACTTGTGCGTTGGTCCGAACCGCAGTTCGACATGCCGCTGAGCTTCTCATGATGTCGCGCTTTCTCTCTCCGAACGTCTTTCTTGGGATTGCCCCGATCCTGCTGGTGATCGCGGTATGGCAGGGCCTGGTGTCATTCGGCTTTGCGCCCGCGGTCTTGCTGCCGCCGCCGGGGTTCGTCTTCGGCCGGCTGCTTCAGCAACTCGTGACGTTCGCGTTTCAGCAGGAGATCGCGGCAACGCTGATCCGGCTGTTTGCGGGGTTCGCGATTGCGGTCGTGCTAGGCGTGAGCATCGGTATCGCGGCTGCCGCCAACCCCGCGATCAACGCCGTGGTCCGTCCTATCGTCCGCGTATTGGCGCCGTTGCCCAAGGTTGCCCTCTATCCGGCGCTCCTGCTCTTGCTCGGGTTCGGCCACGGATCCAAGATCACATTGGTGGCCGCGGACGCGTTGTTTCCCATTCTGCTTTCCACCTATTACGGTGCATCGACCGTCGAGCAGAAGCTGATCTGGTCGGCCATGGCGGCAGGAACGCCGCGCTATGAAATCCTCTTCAAAGTGGTGCTGCCGGCCGCGATGCCGTCGATTCTGACCGGATGCCGGATCGGCCTTGTCATTTCCTGCATCGTGGTGTTTCTGGCCGAGATGATCACGTCGACGGACGGATTGGGCCATGCACTTGTGACGGCGGCCCGAACCTTCCAGGCCGTCGATATGTTCGTGCCCCTGATCACGATCTCGCTGCTGGGTCTGATCCTGAACGGCCTGCTGGGAGCGCTGCGCTCGTACTTGCTCCGGGGCTTCCCCGAAGCATAACAAACAAGAACTCTGTAGACCGGGAGAGAACCATGCTGGCCGATCGCATCGAAGCGAAATGGATTGACGCATTCTGCGAGATATTCGAGCGATGCGCCGTCAAGGCCGGCGATACCGCGGCGATCCTCTCGGAAACCCAGTCGCGTGCGTTGAACGTGCATCTGGCGGAGCTTGCCCTGCTGCGGATGGGAGCGCGGCCCTTTCATGTGGTGATGCCGACGCCGCGTAACCGGAATATCGTTCCGGTTCGCTCGACCGGAGCGAGCGAGGCGATCCAGCGCCTTGGACCGGTGATCGGCGCACTGCAGCAGGCCGGTTTCGTGGTGGATTGCACCATCGAGGGCCTGATGCACGCGGTGGAGACGCCTGAGATACTCAAAGCCGGCGCGCGGATCCTGGTGATCTCCAACGAGCATCCCGAGGCGCTGGAACGGATGGTGCCGGATCCCGCGCTTGAGAAGCGTGTTCGCGCCGCGGCCAAGCTGCTACGCGGGACCAAGCGGATGCGGGTGACGTCGAAGGCCGGAACGGCGCTCGACATCGACATGGTCGGCGCCTCCACGGTCGGTGTGTGGGGTTGGACCGACAAACCCGGCACCCTGGCGCATTGGCCCGGCGGAATCGTCGTCAGCTTTCCCAAGAGCGGAACGATCAACGGCACGCTGGTGATGGCGCCCGGCGACATCAATCTCACTTTCAAGCGTTATCTGACGTCGCCTGTGAAGATGACGTTGAAGGACGACTATGTCGTCGAATTGGAAGGGGAGGGCACGGATGCTGCGATGATGCGTGCCTATCTCGCCGCCTGGGGCGATCGCGAAGCCTACGCCGTGTCGCATGTCGGCTTCGGCATGAATCCGGCTGCGCGCTACGAGGCGCTGTCGATGTACGACCAGCGCGACACCAACGGCACCGAGATTCGGGCCGTCTCCGGCAATTTCCTGTTCTCGACCGGAGCGAATGAATTCGCAGGGCGCTACACGGCAGGACATTTCGACCTGCCGATGATGGGGACGACGATCGAGCTCGACGGCGTTGCGGTGGTCCGGGAGGGCGTGCTCCAGGACGTCTTCGGCTAGTTGTGGTCGAGCACCGGGGGGCGCGCCAGTCCGAAATGCCGGAGCAGATCGACCATGGCCTGGAGCCGCTTCGCGCGATAAGCGTCGACGTCGAGCCCGGAATAATCGAGAAAGCCTGCGCCCGTGCGCAAGCCGATCCGGCCTTCGTGCATGTTGCGTGAGATGACGTCCGGCGCCCGATAGCGCTCGCTGCCGAGCGCGCCTTCCAGATACCTACTCGCGTAGTATAGGATGTCGCCGCCGCCCCAATCGATGAATTCGAGCAGCCCGAGCACGGCATAGCGGAAGCCGAAGCCATAGCGGATCGCCTTGTCGATCTCTTCAGCGCTGGCCACGCCCTCTTCGACCATGCGTGCGGCTTCGTTCATCGCCAGCGCCTGGATGCGCGGGACGATGAAACCGGGTGTGGCGGCGCAGACAACCGGTACCTTGCCGATGCCCTCGAGCAACGCCTTGACCTCGTCGATGACGGCCGGGTCGGTGGCCTTGCCGGGCGAAATCTCGACCAGCGGGATCAGATAGGCCGGGTTGAGCCAATGCACATTGAGGAAGCGGCGAGGATTCACGATCGCGCCGGAGAGATCATCGACGAGGATCGTCGATGTCGTCGATGCAATGATGGTGTCCGGGCCGACTTGTCGCGACGCTGCCGCCAGTACCTCGCGCTTGAGTTCGACCACCTCAGGAACGCCCTCGAAGACCATGCCGGCCTCGGACAGAGCTGCACCGCTTCCGCCGACCGCGACCACCGAGACGCGCGCGATGAGCGGATCGACATCCGCCTCGGTCAAGAGCCCCAGCTTCGACAGGCTGGCAAAGGTCTTCCTGACCTCGCCGAGCGCGTCCGCTTCCAGCTTGGTGAAATCCTCCGCGGAGCGCGCCTTGACGTCGATCATCGTGACCCTGTGGCCTGCATAGGCGAATGCGACGGCGATGCCGCGCCCCATGCGGCCAGCCCCGAGACAGGCGATATTGACGCGACTGGTCATCGATCAGAATCCGTTGCGAAGCAGCGTCTGCAATTCAGCCTTCCTGAGATTGCCGAGCCCCAACGTTTCGAGCGTTCGGCCACCTTGCGCGAAATCCTCGCCGCAGACCGCGCCGCCGATTGACAGGAACGCTTTGGCCAGCGGTGTGGCTACGCCAGCAAGGCCTGCGACGGAGACCAGCAGCGACAGCCCGAGCCGCAGATCCTCGCGCATGTAGCGGTGCTCGCTCAGCACGATCCGTTCGCGCCAGTCGCCGGAATCGGTCAGCCGGTCGTGCGAGCCGCGGCCATACATCCAGATCTCGCCTTCTCTCGCGTAGTGATGAGCGAGCGGGAAATGTGGTGCACTATAGCCGAGCGCCTCACGCACGGCGATCCGCTCGGCATCGAGCGCGTCGGTGACCCGCCGGATCGCGGCTTGGGTACCTTCCTTGTGTATGTCCCAACGTTCGAAATGTTCGATCGGCCCCGCGTTCATCACGATCAGCGGCGGATGGATAATGGGTCCTGCATTCATCAGCGCGCCGGACAGCGCATCCCCGCACGGCTCGATGACGCCCGGGAAAGCGCGTCCAATGACTTCGAGCGCGTGGGGCGCCTGGTCGAGCGGGAACACACCGACTGGCAATCGCTTGGCGCGGATGGTGATCGCGACCTCGAATGGTCCGTGCTTGCGGGTCAGCCACGGCAGGGTGCCGGTCTCCGCAAAGCTCACCTTGGCATGGTTGCCGGCATCCCGCGCCGCTTGGGCGAAGACCATCGAGCCGAACGTCGCCGGCGGCAGAAACACGACGTGGCCGTCTCGCAGATGCGGGGCGAGCAGGCGGGCGATATCCGGCTGTGCGAAGGCAGGGGCGGGGCACAGGATCAGCTCCGTGCCGTTGACCGCCTCGGCGATATCGGTCGTGACCAGCGCGAGCTTCACGTCGTGGCGGCCGTTGTGATCCTTGACCAGGATGCGCGCCCCCGCGGCACGATGTGCCGCGACCTGATCGGCATCGCGACGCCATAGCCGCACCTCATGCCCCGACAGCGCAAAATCGCCCGCGGCCGCGAAAGAGCCGTTCCCCCCGCCCAGAACCGCAATCTTCAAGATGCTTCTCCTTGCGTCCGGGACTGCGCATCAAGCTGCTTCAGCAGGAAATGCTGGACCTTGCCGAGCGCCGTCCGCGGCAGATCGGTGACGAAGACGATCTCGCGCGGAACCTTGTAGCGCGCGAGTTGCGCTTGAAGGTGCGTCCTCAATTCGTCCACCTCGAGCCGGCAGCCGGATCTCGCAATGACATAGGCGATCGGCACCTCGTCCCAGCGCGGGTCCGGCCGGCCGATCACGGCGCATTCGCTGACATCAGGATGTTCGAGCAGGACGCGCTCGACCTCGGCCGGGTAGACGTTTTCCCCGCCGGATATGATCATGTTCTTCCTGCGGTCGCGGACCCAGAAGTAGCCGTCTGCATCGCACAGGCCGATATCGCCGGTGCGATACCAGCCGTCGTACAAGGCGTCGCGCGTTGCGGCCTCGTTGCCCCAATATTCAAAGAACACGTTGGGCCCGCGCACCGCGATCTCGCCCGGCGTGCCCGCCGGCATCTCATTGCCAGCCTGATCGACCACCTTCGCCTCGCAACACAGGCCGGCAAGGCCGGTCGATCCCACGCGCGAAAGATCGCCGCCGAGCCTCGTGTAGATTGCGATCGGGCAGGTCTCGGTCGAGCCGTAGACCTGAAGCACCGGGACATCGCGCGCGACAAAACGCTCGATCAGGTGTGGAGGCACGATGGTCGAGCCTGTTGCGACGGCCTTGAGTGACGAAAGATCGGCGGTCGCCCAGGCGGGATGCTCGCTCACCGCCTGGATGATCGCAGGCACCAGCACCGTGAGCGTCGGCCGCTCCTGTTCGATGGCCGCAAGCGCGGTATCCGGGGTAAAGCGCGCATGGATCGTGACCGCCGCGCCCAGTTGGAGCGCCGGCGTCGTCTGGATGTTGAGGCCGCCGACGTGGAAGAACGGCAGCACGGTCAGCACGTGGTCGTCGGACGTCATGTTGTGCATGTGCTGGCTCATGACGCCGTTCCAGAACAGCGCCTCCTGGCGCAGCACTGCGCCTTTCGGCCGCCCGGTCGTTCCCGACGTGTAGACGATGAGCAGCGGACACGAGAGATCGGTGTGCGGATTTCGGCTGGTGCCGTCGCTCTTGGCGAGCAGGCCTTCGAACGTTGTGCCGTCGGGCGGTGCGAAATCGAGGCCGACGACGGCAGTCCCCGGTGCGGATTGCGCGAGTGTGGAAAGAAGTCCCTCAAAGGCTTGCTCAAGCAAGAGAACCTTGGCGCCGGCATCGCTGAGAATGAACAGCTGCTCGGCGATAGCCAGCCGCCAGTTCAGTGGCACCAGGATAGCCCCGAGCCGCGCGCACGCGTAGAGCAGCACCAGATAATCGGGCCTGTTCAGGCTCAGAATCGCGACGCGGTCGCCGCGGCCGACGCCAAGCTCCTGCTTCAATGCTGTCGCGGTCCGCTCGATGCGTGCGGCGAATGCCGCATAGCTCAGCCGCTTCCCTTCGAAGGAAATAGCCGTCTTGTCTGGAGCGAACGCCGCGTTGCGGTCTATCAGGCTACAGAGGTCCACCGTCAGTCGTCCGTTTCACCGGCCTCGTACAGCGCTTCGCGCCCGATCCGGTCGAGGCAGAGTTCGGCGGTCCAGGGCAGCATCAGCGAGCCGCAGCGGCTGTCGCGATAGATCCGCTCGAGCGGCAGCGACCTGAGCATGGCCTGACCGCCGCAGGTGCGGATCGCGAGCGCGGCGAGCTCATTGGCGCCTTCCATCACCGAATATTGCGCGGCATAGGCCCGGAGCACCTGCTCCTTGCTCGGATTGGCGCAGGCTTCGGTGACGGCCTGGAACCAGATCCCCTTGATCTGCTCCAGCTTGATCTGCATCTGCGCGACCGCGATCTGCTTGGTCGGGTACATCCGCCGCTTGACCGGAGGCATGCCCGGCACCTCGCCGCGCAAGTAGCGCACGGTGAAGTCATAGGCGGCTTGTGCGAGGCCCATATAGGTCGGCGACAGCGTCAGGAACATGTGCGGCCAGCGCATCGCAGCCTGGAAATAGACGCCACGCGGCATCAGCGCGAAGTCCTCCGGCACGAAAACGTCCTTGAACAGAAGCGTCCGCGAGACCGTGCCCCGCATGCCGAGCGGATCCCAGTCGCCGACAACCGAGACGCCTTGCGACTTTGCGGGGATGGCGAGGTAAAGCGTGTTGCGGCGCGAGGCCTTCTCGCCTTCTTCGATCTCGGTGCAAAGCACGCCGTAATAGTCGGCGTGGCCGGAGAGCGAGGCAAAGATCTTCTTGCCGTTGACGATCCAGCCCCCCGCAACCGGCTTCGCTTCCGTGCCGAACGCGACACCGCCGGCCGCCGCCGCGCCACCTTCGGAGAAGGGTTGCGAGTAGATCGCACCGTCCTCGACGATGCGCTTGTAGTGAACCGCGCGCCGCCGCTCGTGCTCCGCGCGCGTTTCTGCATCCATGTCGAGATCGTCGGCGAGGGGGCCCGACCACAGGGTCGAGCAGACATGCATGTTCCAGGTGAGCGCGGTCGCGCCGCAATAGCGGCCGATCTCGGCGGCCGCCAAGGCATAGGTCTGGTAGTTCGCGCCAAGTCCGCCGTGCTTCTTCGGGACGGCAATGCCGAGCAGGCCGACGCGATGCAGGTCGCGATAATTCTCGGTCGGGAAGATCGCCTCGCGATCGTAGGTCGCGGCGCGAGCGGCGAACACGCTCTGGCCGATCTCGCGGGCGCGCGTAACGATGCCGGCCTGCTCGTCGCTCAGGCGGAAGGCGACAGGATCGAAGATCGGCGCATCCAGCGCGACCTTGGTGGTCGTGCCAATAGTCTTGCTGACTTGCATGGTCATCGCGCAGTTACCTTAGGCTTTGGTCGCGAGAGAGTTCAGAAACCGGCCGAGAGCTTCGTCAAAGGCGGCGGGGCGTTCGAGATTGGCAAGATGGCCCACGCCGGCTAGCTCGACATATTCAGCCCCAGGGATATAGGTCGCGGTCTTTGCCATCATCGGGGCGGGCGCGTTGTTGTCCTTGGAGCCGGACAGCAGCAGCGTGGGGACGGAGATATCCCCAAGCGTATTGCGCTGATCGAAGCCGATGAGAGCCAGCATCATGGCGCGATAGCTTGCCTCAGGCACGCTCCCCATGCATTCGCGCGCCAGCTCCATCCCGTTCGGATCGGGATCATCGCCGACCAGCTCCTTCACCAGCGTTGGCGCCAGCGACTTCATGGTCTCCCCGCGATCGAGCGGCCCGAGCCGTGCCGCGATGAATGACTTCTGCCAATCGCCGTCGGCCTTCCCGAAGGCAGGGCTGGTCTGCGCCAGCACGACCGCGCGTGCCAGTTTGGGGGATTGCACCAGCCACTTCTGGACGATCATGCCGCCGATGGAATGGCCGACCAGAATAGGCTTGGCCGCGCCAAGCTGCTCGATGAATTGCTGAAGCGCATCGGCCAGGGCAGCGATGCTGACGCTGGCGAGCGGCGCCGATCCGCCATAGCCCGGCATGTCCCATGCGATCGTGTGGAAGCGGTCGCCGAACGTGGCAAGCTGCCGCCGCCAGCTTCGCGCCGCGCCGCCAATGCCATGCAGGAAAATCAGGGGTATCGCACCCGGATCGCCCGCGGCTTCATAGGCGAAGCGTCCGTCCTTTGTTATCATTGGCGCAGGCTGCGACACGCGACATCCTTTTGCTTGGCCCGTGGATGCTAACAGGCCTGTGGGGGATGGGAAGAGATAATTTTATACTTAAAGCAATTTCCGGGCCGCTTCTGTGCGGCGGCATTCCGGGGGCGAGCGCCGCTTTCGTTGCAAAAATTTGAAGGTTAAAATATATCGGAAGAGCGATCACAAGATCCGAGGGAGTCGCCGCATGTCCGGATTGCCGCACTCGCCGCACGCGCTGGTGACCGGCGGCGGTCGCGGCATCGGCCGCGCGATAGCTGCTTCTCTCGTCGGCGCTGGCGCGACCGTAACCGTGCTTGGCCGGAACGCGGCGGTTCTCGAAGAGGCGGTCAATGCAGGTGCGGCGCACTTTGCGGCCGTCGCTGATGTGTCGAACGAAGCGTCCCTGAAAGCTGCCATTGCCGGAGCGGGTGCGCGCAAGCCGATCGACATCCTGATTGCCAATGCGGGCAGTGCTGAATCGGCGCCGTTCGCGAAATCGGATGCCGCCCTTTTTGCGCGCATGATGGATGTCAATTTCATGGGCGTCGTGCGTGCCGTCCAGGCTGTGCTGCCGGGCATGAAGGATCGCCCCTATGGCCGTATCGTCGTGGTCGCGTCGACGGCCGGGCTCAAGGGCTATGCCTATGTCAGCGCGTATGCTGCTGCAAAGCACGCCGTAGTCGGTCTCGTGCGTTCGCTCGCCCTCGAGATGGCTGGAAGCAATGTGACCGTGAATGCAGTGTGTCCCGGCTTCACCGACACCGATCTCGTCGCAAGCAGCATCGAGAACATCATGAAGAAGACGGGGCGGACGCGCGAGCAAGCCATCGCAGAGCTCGCGAAACACAACCCGCAAGGACGCCTGATCACGCCGCAGGAAGTGGCAGACGCGGTTCTCTGGCTGTGCGGTGAGGGCGCGAGCGCAATCACCGGGCAGGCGATTGCCGTGGCCGGGGGCGAGGTCTAGCGTGCCTGGTGCAGTCGCGAAAAAAGAAGCCAAGGAGATCGCATGAGCAGACCCGCCAATCCCGTCACCGTGCCGCTTGCAGACTACTCGCCGCAACACTTTATGCTGGCTGTGGTCGACGGCGTTGCGACGGTCACGCTCAACCGCCCCGAACGAAAGAATCCGCTGACGTTCGAAAGCTATCGGGAGCTGACCGATTTCTTCCGTGCCTGCGCCTTCGACGACGCGGTCAAATCTATCGTCGTCACCGGTGCCGGCGGCAATTTCTCGTCGGGCGGCGACGTGTTCGAGATCATCGGCCCGCTCGTGAAGATGGACACCAAGGGGTTGACCGCCTTCACGCGGATGACCGGCGACCTCGTCAAGGCGATGCGGGCGTGCCCTCAGCCGATCGTGGCCGCGGTCGAGGGCATCTGTGCCGGGGCCGGGGCGATCATCGCCATGGCATCCGACATGCGCCTTGCGGCGAGCGGGGCCAAGGTGGCGTTCCTGTTCAACAAGGTGGGGCTGGCCGGCTGCGACATGGGGGCCTGCGCGATCCTGCCGCGGATCATCGGGCAGTCGCGCGCTTCGGAGCTGCTCTACACCGGCCGGTTCATGACCGCGGAAGAGGGCGAGCGCTGGGGCTTCTTCAGCCGCATCGTCACGCCGGAGCAGGTGCTGCCCCAGGCGCAAATTCTGGCGAAGCAGATCGCGGAAGGTCCGACTTTCGCCAATACCATGACCAAGCGGATGCTGGCCATGGAATGGGCGATGTCGGTGGAGGAGGCGATCGAGGCGGAGGCCGTTGCCCAAGCGTTGTGCATGACCACCGCGGATTTCGAGCGGGCCTTCGAGGCATTCGCCAACAAGGTCAAGCCGGTCTTCAGGGGCGACTAGGTCGATCGTCTTGACGCGGCCAAGCCAGCAACGGGGACTTGCGCGAAATTATTTTAGGCTTAAAATAGTTTCCATGGCCGGGTGAATTGGCGAGGCTCCCATGAAAGTCGCGATCATCGGTGGCGGACCTGCGGGTCTCTATGCTGCGATCCTGCTCAAGAAGCAGCGCCCGGCCGCCGACATCACGGTGTACGAGCGCAATCGGGCCGACGACACTTTCGGCTTCGGCGTGGTGTTCTCGGATGCGACGCTCGATAACTTCGAGAAACACGATCTTCCGAGCTACCGCCGCATCACCCAGGAATTTGCCTATTGGGACGACATTGCCGTGCATTTCCGCGGCACGGTGCACCGGGTCGGCGGCAACGGCTTTTGCGGCTGCTCGCGACGCAAGCTGCTTCTGATCCTTCAGGAGCGGGCTCGCGAGCTTGGCGTCGTCCTGCATTTCGAGGTGGACATCGACGACGAGTCCCGCTTCGCCGATGCCGATCTCATTCTCATCGCCGACGGCATCAACAGCCGCTTCCGCGAGAAGTACGTCGACCATTTCCAGCCGGAGGTCGACATCCGCTCCAACAAATTCGCCTGGATGGGATCGACCAGGCCGCTCGATGCCTTCACCTTCATCTTCCAGGAGACCGAGTGGGGGCCGTTCATCGCCCATGCCTATCAGTATGAGGCCGGGCATTCGACCTGGATCTTCGAGACCGATCCGGAGACGTTCGAGCGGGCGGGGCTGACGGGGCTGGACGAAGCCCAGTCCGCCGCGCGGATGGCAGACATCTTCGGCTGGTTTCTCGGCGGGCATCAATTGCTGACCAACCGCTCGATGTGGCGCAACTTCCCCATGATCCGCAGCAAGCGCTGGGTCAAGGACAACATGGTTCTGCTCGGCGACGCCAAGGCCAGCGCGCATTTCTCCATCGGCTCGGGCACCAAGCTCGCGATGGAAGACGCGATCGCGCTGGCCGAAGCGATGGAGAAGGCGCCCAGCATCGAGGCGGCGCTGGAAATTTATGAGCACGGTCGCCGCGAGGAGGTCGAGAAGACGCAGCATGCCGCCGACGTCTCGCTGGTCTGGTTCGAGCATGTCGACCGCTTCTGGGATTTCGATCCGGTGCAGTTCGCCTTCGGCGTCATGACGCGCTCGAAGGCGATCACCTATGACAATCTGAAACTCCGCGCCCCGGATTTCGTGGCGGAGGTCGAGAAGTCGTTTGCAAGGCAGGTGCGCAGCAGCGGCTTCGATGTCGATACCGATCGACCGATGGTGCCGCTGTTCCAGCCGTTCCGTCTGCGTGAGATGAAGCTCGCGAATCGTGCGGTGATGTCGCCGATGTGCATGTATTCGGCGAAGGAGGGTGTGCCGACAGACTTCCACCTGGTTCATTACGGCTCGCGCGCGATCGGCGGCGCCGGGCTGATCTTCACCGAGATGACCTGCGTTAGCCGCGATGCCCGGATCACGCCCGGCTGCGCCGGCCTGTGGAACGACGAGCAGGAAGCCGCATGGCTGCGCATTGTGGATTTCGTCCACGGCAACTCGGAGGCAAAGATCTGCCTTCAGTTGGGGCACGCCGGTCGCAAGGGCGCAACCAAGCTGATGTGGGACGGCATGGACCGGCCTCTGGATGAAGGCGGCTGGGAAACCGTTTCGGCATCGCCGCTGCCCTATTTCCCCGACAGCCAGGTGCCACGCGAGCTCGATCGCTCCGGCATGAACGCGGTGAGGGACGCTTTTGTTGCGGCCGCCGAGCGCGGCGAGCGCTGCGGCTTCGACATGTTGGAGCTGCACTGCGCCCACGGCTATCTGCTCGCGAGCTTCATCTCGCCGCTGACCAATACCCGCACGGACGAATATGGCGGTTCGCTCGCCAACCGGCTGCGTTTTCCGCTTGAGATCTTCGAGGCGCTGCGCGCGGTGTGGCCGTCGCACAAGCCGATGTCGGTGCGTATCTCCGCAACCGATTGGGCTGACGGCGGCGTCACCGGCGATGATGCCGTCGCCATTGCGCGGGCCTTCGCCGAGGCGGGTGTCGATCTCGTCGACGTCTCGACCGGCCAGACCGTGCGCGATGCGCAGCCGGTCTACGGGCGCATGTTCCAGACGCCGTTCTCCGATCAGGTCCGCAACGAGGCGCGGGTAGCCACCATGTGCGTCGGCAACATCACCACGGCGGACCAGGCCAATACCATTTTGGCCGCTGGCCGCGCGGATCTCGTCGCGCTCGGCCGTCCGCATCTCGTCGATCCCTTCTTCACCATGAGGGCGGCGGCCTGGTACGGGGCCGACGACGCATTCTGCCCGCCGCAATATCTGCCCGGAAAAGATCAGATTTTCCGCAACAGCGTGCGCGACCGGCAGGATCTGGAGGAGCTGAGAATTAAGGCTAAGCCCAAGACACGGGCCGAGCTCAAGGCGGAGGCGACAAAGCCGCTTGCGGCGGAGTGACCGCCCGTGCGACGTTAACCCGTTGCCTGTGTTTCGAGTGGAGTTAGGGCGATGAAGGCGATTATCGTCGGTGGCGGTATCGGTGGTCTCACCACGGCGTTGATGTTCCGCTCGCGGGGCCTGGATTGCGAGATCTACGAGCAGGCCGACACCATCCGCGAACTCGGCGTCGGCATCAACACGCTGCCGCATGCAATGCGCGAGTTGGCCGGGCTCGGTCTTTTGCAGAGGCTCGACGACGTCGCGATCCGCACCGATCAGCTCTATTACCTCAACCGCCACGGCCAGGAGGTCTGGCGCGAAGCCCGCGGCATCGACGCTGGTCACGACGTGCCGCAATTCTCGATCCATCGTGGGCGCCTTCAGGGCGTCATCCATCGCGCGGTCGAGGAGCGGCTCGGACCGGACGCAATTCACACCGGCTGCCGGCTCGGGGCCTTCACGCAGGATGAGGGCGGCGTCACCGCTTACTTCTTCGATCGTGCCGGCGCGCACGTCCACACCGCCCGTGGCGACATCCTGATCGGCGCCGACGGGATCCACTCACGCGTCCGGGAGACGCTGTTTCCGAACGAGGGGCCGCCGTGCTGGAACGGCTTGATGCTGTGGCGCGGCGCCCGCGACTGGCCGCTGTTCCTCACCGGCAAATCGATGATCGTGGCCGGCGGTCTCAATGCCAAGGTGGTGATCTATCCGATCGCGGAAGGATCGAGCCCGGCGAGCCGCCTGACTAATTGGGCGGTGCTGGTGAAGGTGGGCGAAGGCAATGCGCCGCCGCCGCGGAAAGAAGACTGGTCGCGGCCGGGGCGGCGTGAGGAACTGATGCCGCATGTGGCACGCTTCTCCGTGCCGTATATTGACGTCAAGAGCCTGATCTCGGCGACGCCCGAATTCTACGAGTATCCGACCTGCGACCGCGACCCCTTGCCCTATTGGTCGTCCGGGCGCGTCACGTTGCTCGGCGATGCCGCGCATCCCATGTATCCCGTCGGCTCGAACGGCGCCTCGCAGGCGATCCTCGACGCGCGCTGCCTTGCGGATGCGCTGGTGCGTGCCGAGCATCCGCGCCAGGCGCTGCTGGAATACGAGAAGAAGCGCCTGCCGATGACGGCGGATATCGTTCGCTCCAACCGGCGCGGCGGCCCTGAGGGCGTCATCGACGCCGTCGAGCAGCTTGCGCCCGACGGCTTCGACAATGTCGATAACGTCCTGAGTTATTCCCAGCGCGAGGCGATCGTGCGCGGCTACGCCACCAAGGCCGGCTTTGCCGCGGTCCCGGGACTTGCGGCGGTACGCGCCTGAAACCGCCGATTGAGCGGACCGAGTTTGAGAAATCTACGCTAGCCAGGAGCCCAGATCACCTCTCCCATAGGGAGAGGTCGGATCGCATCGAAAGATGCGATCCGGGTGAGGGGTTACAATCTCACTGATCGCTGCGGCCCCTCACCCGGATTGCTGCGCAACCCGACCTCTCCCCGCTGGGGAGAGGTGGCCCAGCCGCGCGAGCCTCACATGATCCATGCTAGCCGGGCGGCGGCGGCAGGAAGTGGATGTTGAACTCGGCGGCCATCGTCACCACGTCCTCCGGCTTCTGCTCCTTCATGTTGTGAAGGCCCCAGAACAGGTCGAACAGCCTGCGGCTTGGGGAGACCCAGAACAGCACTTTTGCGGTCTGCTCCGACTTGTTGAAGATGCCGTGAGGCACGCCCATGCCGAGCCGGATCAGGTCGCCGGCGGTCGCCTGCGACTCCGAATTGCCGAGCATGAAATCGAGCTTACCTTCCAGCATGTAGAGATACTCATCCTGATCAGGATGAATGTGCGGCGGCACGAATGTGCCCGGCGGCAGTGTCGCATGCCAGGAGAAGCTGTGCTCGGCGTAGCTCTTCGGCACATAGGTCTGGCCGAGGATGTTCCAGGAAATGCCCTGGATGCCCTCATTTGCCCGGGTGATGCCGGTGATTTCGCTCTTCATTGCAGTCCTCCCGTAACGCGATACGCGGCCTTAATTCGCCGCCTTGCAGTCCTTGGCATAGCGGTCGCCGTAGTTCTCGAAGACCTTCTGGACGATCTCGGTCTGGAACTTGCCGTCCGGACGCTTGGCGACTTTGGTCAGGTAGAAATCCTGGATGGGATAGCCGTTGGTGTTGAACTTGAAGGTGCCGCGCAGCGAGGTGAAGTCGGCCTTCTTGAGCGCCGCGCGAACGGCGTCCTTGTTCGATAGATCGCCCTTCACCGCCTTGACCGCGCTGTCGATCAGCATCGCGGCGTCATAGGCCTGAAAGGCGTAGGTGCCGGGCACGATGTTATAAGCGGCCTCATAGGCGGCAACGAACTTCTTGTTCTGGGGATTGTCGAGATTGGGCGCCCAGTTCGCGCCGCCGAACATGCCGACCGCGGCGTCCTGCTGCGCCGGCAGGGTCGATTCATCCACCGTGAAGGCCGAGAGCACCGGAATGGTGTCGGCAAGGCCGGCCTGCCGGTACTGCTTGACGAGATTGACGCCGAGGCCGCCGGGCATGAACGTGAACAGTGCATCGGGCTTCTGCGACGAGATCTTGGACAACTCCGGCTGGAAGTCCAGCGTGTTCAGCGGCATGTAGGATTCCTCGACGATCTCGCCCTTGTAGTCGAGCTTGAACCCGGCAACCGAATCCTTGCCGGCCTGATAGTTCGGCACCATCAGGTACATGCGCTTGTAGCCGCGATCCTGCGCGACCTTGCCGAGGATCTCGTGCACCTGATCATTCTGATACGAAGTCACATAGAAGAACGGGTTGCAGTCCTTGCCGGCGAAGGTCGACGGCCCGGCATTGGGGCTGATCAGGAAGGTCTTCGATTCCGTGATGGGCCGGTGGATCGCCTGGAGGATGTTGGAGAAGATCGGTCCGACCACGAAGTCGACCTTCTCGCGCTCAAGAAGGCCCTTGACCTTGGTCACCGCTGCATCCGGCTTCAACTCGTCGTCGACGACGACGACCTCGACATCACGGCCGCCCATCTTGCTGCCGAGATCTTTCACTGCAAGCGCAAAGCCGTCCCGAACCTGTTGGCCAAGCGCGGCGGCAGGCCCCGACAGGGTCACGATCACACCCAGCTT
Source organism: Bradyrhizobium sp. CCBAU 25338 (assembly GCF_028128965.1). NCBI lineage: Bacteria > Pseudomonadati > Pseudomonadota > Alphaproteobacteria > Hyphomicrobiales > Nitrobacteraceae > Bradyrhizobium > Bradyrhizobium sp. CCBAU 25338. The sequence continues at coordinate 695,488 of NZ_LFKY01000043.1, read as the reverse complement.
GATTTTTTCCTGGGCAAGGGCAGGGGTCACCACGGTGCCGAGCAGCACGGCGGCTGCGGCCAAGGTCATTTGCGTCTTCATGATCTGTCCCTCGTGACGATTGGCTTGCGCTGCAAGCCACGTACTCCAAATTCAAACTTATGCCGATGATGGTCGCCGCGGCAAGCCGAGCTCGAGGCGTCGCATTCTGCAAGGAGCGCCGCATGCAAACGGCGCGCCAATTATTTGAAGCCTAAAGAAACTGGTGGTGCGGTCGATTGTTGCAGCTTTGGACTTGCAGCCGGCTCCGATTTATTTGAAGCTCAAAACGTTGGGGAATCCGTGCCGGCGGCAATGCCGGCCGTGAGTGACTGCATCAACATGCTCGATTCCGAGACCAAGGCCGTCGAAACGCCGGAGGACCACGCCGAAGAGCTTCGGCTGTGGCTGCGGCTCCTGACCTGCACGACGCTGATCGAGGGCGAGGTGCGCGGCCGGCTGCGGCAGCGGTTCGACGTCACGCTGCCCCGTTTTGACCTGATGGCGCAGCTCGACAAGGCGCCTGACGGCATGACGCTGTCCGATGTCTCCAAGCGCATGATGGTATCGAACGGCAATGTCACCGGCCTCGTGGAGCGGCTGGTGGATTCCGGTCATCTCGACCGGCGGACCTCGGAGACGGACCGCCGCGTCCAGGTGATCCGACTCACGAAGCTCGGCCGCGCCGAGTTTCGCCGAATGGCTGCGGAACACGAAACCTGGATCGCCGATCTCTTCGCCGACCTGACCCCGAAGGACGTGCGCGAGCTGATGCGGCTCCTGGCCAAGACCAAGGCGTCCGCGCAGAAATCGGCCGCGCGCCGCCGGTCGTAGGCCCCGCCGCTGGGACGGGCCGCCAATCCCTCTTGCCGCAGGAAAAAGCACGGCGTGCCCAAAATCCGCTATTGCGCCGAATTGTTTTAAGCCTAAAATGTTTCCAGATCGTGCTGCCGGGTGCAATCCATGCTGAAAGGAGCGTGCGATGGCCAACGCCGCCAAGATTCAAATGTCGGGTTCGTGTGACGGCAACGCCTCGACGGCCCATGTCGATACGTTCGCGCGGCAACATCTGCCGCCGCGCGAGCTCTGGCCCGAATTCATCTTCACTCGGCCGGAGCTGCACTACCCCCCGCGACTGAACTGCGTCAGCTATTTCCTGGATCGCTGGGTCGAGCAGGGACATGGCGAGGCGCCCTGCGTCATCAGCCCTTCCGTCAGCTACACCTATCACGAGCTGCAGGCGCTGGTGAACCGCATCGCCAACGTGCTGGTCGGCAAGCTCGGTCTCGTCCCCGGCGGCCGCGTGCTGTTGCGCTCTGCCAACAACCCCATGATGGTTGCGACCTATCTCGCGGTGATCAAGGCCGGCGGCATCGTCGTGGCGACGATGCCGCTGCTCCGCGCCAAGGAGCTGTCCTATCCGATCCAGAAAGCGGCGATCACGCTGGCGCTGTGTGACGGAAAACTCGCCGACGAGATGGAGAAGGCGAAGGCCGCTGCGCCCGGTCTCGAGCGTGTCGTCTATTGGGGCAATGACACCGACAATTCACTCGAGGCGCTGATCGCCGATGCCAGCTCTGAGTTCACAGCCGTCGATACCGCGTCCGACGACATCTGCCTGATCGCTTTCACATCGGGCACGACAGGTGATCCCAAGGGCACCATGCATTTCCACCGCGACATGCTCGCGGTCTGCGACGGTTACGCGCGCAACATCCTGCGCGCCGGGCAGAAGGATCGTTTCATCGGCTCGGCCCCGCTCGCCTTCACCTTCGGCTTCGGCGGCGTGCTGTTTCCGATGCATATCGGCGCCTCCTTCGTCGTGCTGGAGAAGACGACGCCCGACGACCTGCTGTCGGCGATCGAGCAGTACAAGACCACGGTTTGCTTCACGGCGCCGACCGCGTACCGCGCCATGATCGGCAAGCTTCCGGGCCGCGACATCTCCTCGCTTCGCAAATGCGTCTCCGCAGGCGAGACGCTGCCCAAGCCGACATTCGATGCTTGGCTCAAGGCGACCGGGATCAAGCTGATGGACGGCATCGGTTCGACCGAGATGCTGCACATCTTCATCAGCGCGACCGAGGACGAGATCCGCCCCGGCGCCACCGGCAAGCCCGTGCCGGGCTATGAGGCCAAGATCGTCGATGATGAGGGCCGCGACGTGCCGCCCGGGACGATGGGTCGTCTCGCCGTGCGCGGGCCGACGGGCTGCCGCTATCTGGCCGACGAGCGGCAGCGGAAATATGTTCAGAACGGCTGGAACATCACCGGCGACACCTATCTGATGGATGGCGACGGCTATTTCTGGTACCAGTCGCGCTCCGACGACATGATCGTGTCGGCCGGCTACAACATCGCAGGGACCGATGTCGAAGCGGCGCTGCTCACGCATCCGGCTGTCGCCGAGTGCGGCGTGGTCGGAGCGCCGGACGAGGCGCGCGGCATGATCGTGAAGGCCTATGTCATCGCCGCGCCCGGCGTGACTGCGGACGCGCAGCTCGTGGCGGAGCTGCAGGAGCATGTCAAGCGCGAGATCGCTCCTTACAAATATCCGCGCGCGATCGAGTTCGTGACGCAATTGCCGAAGACCGAAACCGGCAAGCTGAAGCGCTTTGCCCTGCGACAACTGGCGCAGGTCGCGGCCACGTCCTCAGGCGTCGCTGCGGAATGAGAGAAGGATAGAGAATTGTCCGTGACGCCCCCGAAAGGCTCGCAACTCGCGGTGCTGCCGCCAGCAGCCGAGGACGGAACGCGCATCAAGGCGCAGATCCTCCAGCCGTCAGGCTGGCCGGTGCCGAAAGGCTATGCCAACGGCATGGCTGCCGAAGGGCGCATCGTCGTCACCGGCGGGGTGATCGGCTGGGACGCAGAAGAGCGCCTCGCGGAAGGCTTCGTCGCGCAGGTGCGCCAGACCTTGGACAACATCGCCGCGATCCTGGCCGAGGCCGGTGCCCGGCCCGAGCACCTCGTGCGCCTGACCTGGTACGTCGTCGACATGGACGAGTACCTCGCCAACCTGAAGGAACTGGGCAGGGTCTATCGCGACGTCTTCGGAGCGCACTATCCTGCGATGGCGCTGGTTCAGGTGGTCCGCCTCGTGGAGAAGGCGGCGCGCGTCGAAATCGAAGCCACCGCCGTCATTCCTGGCTGAACTCTTCCGCGATCGGCTCGCCTTGGTCAGCTCGCCTTGGCGAGCTCGTCGTCCTCGGGCGAGTTCAGATAGACGCCGGACATGGTGTCGACCCAGCACAGATGGTCGTGCACCTTCTTCACGCCCTCGACGTTCTCCGCGGCGACGATCGCGGCCTGCCGTGCGCGCTCTTCGGTGATGACGCCGCTGAGATGAACGATACCGTTGCGCACGATGACGTTCAGCCCGAATGGGCACCAGTCGTTCTTCTCCATGGTATCGATGATGCGGCTGCGAATGTGGTCGTCATCCGCGGTCGGATCCGGCACTTCGCGGGCGAGCCCCGCCACCGCCTGCAGCAGATTGGCGCGGGATACGATCCCGACGACCTTGTCGCCGCGCATGACGGGCAGCCGCTTGATGTTGTTCCGCTCCATGAGAGCGACGATCTCCGCGAGCGCCGTATCCTCCGTGATCGTCACGGGCGAGTCGGTCATCACTTCCGAGACCTTGCGGCCGTGCTCATGGACGAAGTCGCTGGCGGATTTGCCGGGACCAAGGATGAACCGCAGCCAACGCCCGCGCTTGCGCCCGGTGCCGATTTCGCTGCGGCGGATGAAGTCTCCTTCCGACACGACACCGAGCAGCTTGCCGGTCTCGTCGACCACCGTGAGTCCGCTGACATGCCGCTTCAGCATGATATTTGCCGCTTCGACGATGCTGGTGTCGGGGGTTACCGAGATGACCGACCGGGTCATGATCTGGTGGGCGCGCATGGACAACTCCGCTGGCTTGTTGAATTTCGATGCGCGAAAACTAACTCGGGTATCGAGGTGCGGTTTGACTCAAGTCAATCGGGCGAACATGGATCGAACCCGATTGAGCAATTGTGATCCGGACCCGGATTTGATGCAGCTCAACACGTCGTCGAGGCCGAGCCGTATCCTGTTGCCGACGTTGAACTGAAGCCCGCAGGAATTTGAGCCATGAGCGTCGTGCAGAAATTTCCACGGGCTGAAGAACCGGCGGTGCAGGTTCTCCCCACCCATCCCGTCGCTGGTCCGGAGGTCTCGACGGCGAGTCCCGAAAGGCTCGAACACATGCCGGTTGCCGCCGGTCCTCTGCCTGGATCGGAGCCATATCCTTTTGACCGCGCTTTTCACGCGATGCTGGCGCGGTTCACGGGCGGGATATCGCCGCTTGCCTTGTCGCTCGCCTGGCTCGATTGGAGCTCGCATCTCGCCGCGGCGCCGCAGCGCCAGATGGAGATTTCCCGTAACATCCTTCGCGACAGCGGCCGGCTCGTGGAAGCTGCTGCGCACGCGATGTCGCCTGGGCAAAAGCCGTGGGCTGTGATCGCGCCGCAGCAGCGGGATCGCCGTTTCAGCGGATCGCAATGGGAGACCCCGCCGTTCAACCTGCTGGCGCAGGCGTTTCTGCTCGCAGAGCGCTGGTGGCGCGATGCTGCGACGGGCGTACGCGGCGTGTCGCACGCAAATGAAGCGATCGTCGAGTTCTCGATGCGCCAGTTGCTCGACATGCTGGCGCCGTCGAACTTCGCTGCGACCAATCCGAAGGTGCTGGAGAAGGCGTTCCAGAGCGGCGGGGAGAATTTCGTCTTCGGCTGGCAGAACTGGTGCAGCGACATGATGCGCCTGCTCTCCAACTCGAAATTGGCGGACGACGGGCAGTTCGTGGTGGGCAAGACGGTGGCGGTTTCACCCGGCAAGGTCGTCTACCGCAACGAGCTGATCGAGCTGATTCAGTACTATCCGACCACCGCGAAGGTGCGGCCCGAGCCGATCCTGATCGTGCCGGCCTGGATCATGAAATACTACATCCTCGATCTGTCGCCGCATAACTCGCTGATCAAATATCTGACCGGTCAAGGCTTCACCGTGTTCGCGATCTCCTGGCGCAACCCGGATGCGAGGGATCGGGATCTCGCCTTCGACGATTATCGCAGGCTGGGCGTCATGGCGGCGCTGGACATGATCGGCCTGATCATGCCGGGTCGGAAGACCCATGCGCTCGGCTATTGTCTGGGAGGCACATTGCTGTCCATCGCCGCCGCCGCGATGGAGCGCGACGGTGATAACCGCTTCGGCACTGTCACTCTCCTGGCGGCCCAGACCGACTTCACCGAGGCCGGAGAGCTGACGCTCTTCATCAACGAGAGCCAGGTGGCCTTTCTCGAAGACATGATGTGGCAGCGCGGCTATCTCGACACGACGCAGATGGCCGGCGCCTTCCAGCTGCTGCGCTCGAACGAACTGATCTGGTCGCGACTGTCACATGACTATCTGATGGGCGAGAGCGCACCGCCGAGCGATTTGATGGCCTGGAATGCCGACGCCACGCGGCTGCCTTATCGCATGCACTCGGAGTATTTGCGCAAGCTGTTCCTCGACAACGATCTGGCGGGAGGGCGCTATCTCGTCGGAGGCAGGAGCATTTCGCTCTCCGATATCCACGCGCCGATGTTCGTGGTCGGCACGCTCGCCGATCACGTGGCGCCATGGCGATCAGTCTACAAGGTCCACTATCAGGTCGATGCTGACGTGACGTTCCTGTTGACCAGCGGCGGTCACAATGCCGGTGTCGTTGCGCCTCCGGAGGAGCCCGGCCACAGCTATCAGGTGATGACCAAGGCTGCTGATGCTCCCTATGTTGGTGCGGATGAATGGCTGAAGCTGGCTCCGCGAGTTGAAGGGTCGTGGTGGCCGGAATGGGCCAAATGGCTCGCGGTGCGCTCCGCCGCGCCCTGCGATCCGCCGCAGATCGGGCTTGGAGGCGCACCCGGCCTGCCCGATGCGCCGGGAGACTATGTTCACACCTAAATCTCCGGCTCGGAGCTCGGCGCGAGGTCCGAGGAGCGGAAGGGCTTGGCCTTGTCCAATTTCCGGTAGGCCACTGACGCGGTTCGCAACAGCTGCTTTTCCCGCTTTCGGTTGAGGAAGCGATTGGCTGCATCGAGGCCGGTGCCGTTCAAGGACGCGGCCAGCGCCTGTCCTCGTGCATCGTCGTTCAATTGTCCGAGTGCTCTTTGTGCCTTGCGCAATTGCTTGAGGATGGACTTGTGTTTCGTCGGCGTTTCCGCGGCAAACAGGTCCTGGAGCGATTCGATCGAATAGGTCAGCCGCTTGTTGAGAAGCCGCAGCTTGTGTCGCTTCTCGACGTCGAGCTTGCGGAGTTTTCGCGCTTTCTTGAGCAGCCTCGTCTCCCACTCGGTCAGCCGCTCCATCGCGTGTTCGGCGAGCGTGCGGCGGCGCAGTCGAATGGCTTCCTTGCTGCGCCGGGTCGACCAGGGGCCGCTTTCGATCCAGGTCGAGGTCTGCTCGACCAGGCGGCGGTACCGTGCGGATTGCAGCGCACGCGCCAGCAGCCGGTGGCTCTCGGCCCGTTTCTCGTCCCAGTGCTGAAGCTCGGCGACAACGGCGAGCTCGTCGCCACTCTCGGCGACGACCCGCTCGATCGCCACATCGAGATCCCGCACCATGCCGAGCTGGCTGTTCAGCCATTTCAGTTCAGCCCAGACGTGCGGGCGCAGCGCGTCGTCGACCATCGGCGAGAAGAAGCGGATGGCAGTACGCAGATGCGTCAGTGCGATGCGGATCTGGTGCAGAGCTTCGGGATCGCCGCGGCAGGTCCCGTCGTGCTGAGCGATCACGGCATCGAGGTGACGGCGGGCGATGATCCGGAAGGCCGTGTCGCAGGCCATGCCGGGGCTGAGGCGGCCGGGCAGGGTATTGCGGCGCGTCGCCGGCTTGGCACGCGTGGTCGCCCTCGAGCTTGTGGTGGGTCCCGACATCCTTGCCCGCATCAATCAGGTTGCGTTGTTTGCCCCTTGGCGATCGCGTTCCGGCAATTCTGCAGCGTCTGCTCTTCTGTCCCGGATGCATCGATGGTCGCCCAGCCGACATGGCCGATCTTATAGTGCTCTTGCAGCGCGGCAACCTCTTGCGTGGCGTCCGATGCATCTCCCCGGCGGCTTCCGATCCGCGCCTGCCGGGTCGCGAGGTCTGCGACCAGGAATAGACCGTTCAGCGCCACGTTGCGCTCGCGCGCCAGCGCGGCGATCGCGTCGCGTTCGTCCTCGCGGGCGAATACGCCGTCGATGAGCGCCGAATGACCTTGCGCCAGCACCCGCCGGGCGTGCTGAGCCAGCGTGTCGTAGACGCGGGCCGTGACCTCCGGCGTATAGGCGGATGGCGGCAGGCGGTGCGTGTCCTCGACCCCGAACATTTGCTTGCGGACCAGATCGCTGCGCAGCACGACGGCTCCCGGCTGCGGCGCGACCAGCGGCGCCAGCGCGTGCGCCAGAACGGTCTTTCCGGTGCCGGACAGTCCCCCGACCGCAATCAGACGCGGAGCAGGGGGACGGATCAGCATCCTGGCGAGGTCAAAATAGCGCTGTGCCTGGTCGAGAATGCCGGGACCATCGGAATGCGGCCGCTTCAGCCGTGCCAGGGCCACCTGGGCGCGGATCGCCGCACGGATGGACATGAACAGCGGCAGGGCCGAGAGCGCGTCGAGATTGTCGGCCGGCGTCGCTGCAAGATAGCGGTTCAGGGCGATATTGGCCGCGCGCAGTTGGTCGTGCTGCAACAGGTCCATGAGGGTGAACGCGAGGTCGTAGAGCACGTCGACCGTCGCCATCTGCGCATCGAACTCGATGGCGTCGAACAGCACCGGCCGATCGTCGATCAGAACGATGTTTGCGAGGTGCAGATCGCCATGACAGCGGCGCACGAAGCCCTGGCGGCCGCGCTCTGCGAGCAGGGGACGAATACGCAGAAATGCCTCGTGCGACGCCTTGCCGAGCCTTTCGATGTCTTCCGCGTTGAAATGTCCGCCGGTCCGCAGCCCGTCACTGTTGCCGTCGATCAGGGCCGGGATGGATGAGACCCAGGCTTCTCCGTCGGCGCGTGTCGCCGCCGCGTGCGCCGCCGCGATTGCGTCAGCGGCAGCCGAGGCGAGCTTCGCCTCCAGCGGACCGGCCTTTGCCAGATGATCCAGTGTCCTGTTTTCGTCGAAACGCGACATGTCGACCGCATACTCGATTGCCCGGCCGGCGCCGTCGACCTTTAGAGATCCATCCGGCTCTTCGGTGATCGCCACGACGCCATGATAGATCTGCGGCGCCAGCGGCCGGTTGATCCTGATCTCCTCCTCGCAGGCCGCCTTGCGCTTCTCGAGCGTCGAATAGTCAAGGAAAGGAAACCGGACGGCGCGCTTGATCTTCAGCGCGCGCTTTGCGTCCAGGAACACCGAGGCTCCATGCGTGTCGATCCGCGTCACGCCGGGATGGTCGGTCAGCATCTGGAAGATGCGCTCCTGGGCCGCCGTTTCATCCTCGATCGAAGAGGGCATTCGAAGCACCATCACGGCGTCAGCACGGCTGCGCCGAGAATCTGGCCATTCCGCAGCATGCCAAGAACCTCGTTGGCCTGATCGAGCGGAAACGCCGTCGTCTCGGTACGCACGCCGGCTTGCGGGGCGACCTTTAGAAAATCGAGGCCATCCTGCCGGGTCAGATTGGCGACCGACACCAACTGCCGCTCCTGCCAGAGCAAGTCGTACGGAAAGCTTGGAATGTCGGTCATGTGGATGCCGGCGCATACGACGCGCCCGCCTTTGCGGACGGCGCGCAACGCGGCCGGAACGAGCTCGCCGGCTGGTGCGTAGATGATGGCGGCGTCGAGCGGCTCGTCGGGCGCTTCGTCCGATGACCCCGCCCAGACCGCGCCGAGACGACGTGCAAGGTCTTGTGCAGCGGCGTCGCCGCGTCGCGTGAATGCATGGACGGATCGTCCCTGCCAAACCGCGACCTGCGCAATGATGTGGCCGGCTGCGCCAAAGCCGTAGAGGCCGAGTCGGTCGGCGGGGCCGGCCAGAACCAGCGAGCGCCAGCCGATCAGCCCTGCGCACAGCAGGGGCGCAATCTCCACGTCGCTGCCGGCCTCACCGAGCGGAAAAGCGTAGCGAGCGTCGGCGATGGTGTGGGTTGCGTAGCCGCCGTCGCGCGTATAGCCCGTGAAGAGCGGTGCGTCACAAAGGTTTTCCATGCCCTCCCGGCAAAATCGACACGTTCCGCAGGTGAAGCCGAGCCAGGGAATGCCGACCCGGTCGCCAGGCGCATGTGTTGTCACATTCGGCCCAACGAGGTCGACCCGGCCGACGATCTCGTGGCCAGGCACGATCGGATAGCGAATATCGGGCAGCTCCGCGTCGACGAGATGAAGGTCGGTCCGGCATACGCCGCAGGCGCTGATCTTCACCCGGAGCTGACCCTCGCCCGGAATCGGGTCAGGCCGCTCCTCCATCTGGAGCCGCGCTCGTGGGGCCGGCAACACCATCGCACGCATGAGTCTCTCCGGGGCGAACCGCTCCCATTGAGCTATTCATAGAATGACTAAGCGGCCAGTCCTTGACGCCGGTCAACGCCTGTTCCCGCGGTGACCGGATAGAGTCTCTCTGCCCTTGACGAGGATCAAGCGCCTCGACGAGCGCCGGCCTATCGTGGCGACCCCAGGAGAATGCGGATGCCCATCAAGGACGTCTTTCTGCCCCTTGTCGGCGAGCCGCGCGGGCCGGCTGTGGTCGCGATAGAGAAATGCGTGGCCGTTGCCGCCGATCTCGGCGCCAGGATCACCGCGCTCGCGCTCGAGGAAGAAGTCTTCGAGCGACCGAGGGTGATGCTGCCTTACGATCGCGATTCCGAGCACGCCAGCCCCGAGGCCGGCGACATGCAACAGCTCCTGAATGCCTTCACCAGCGCAGCTTCCCGCGCCAACATTCGCGCCCAGAGCAGATCGGGCAAGGTGCCTGCGGATCAGATCGGGGCGATCCTGGCCGAGCATGCCCGCTTCAGCGACCTCACGCTGGTTCCCGTGAAACCGCACGACAGCCGAACAGAGAGCATTGTCGAAGCCTTCTTGTTCGGATCCGGCCGGCCGCTTCTGCTCTGTCCCGAACATCTCGCGGACGAACTTCGGCCTGAATTCGAAAACGTCTTGATTGCCTGGGACCACTCTGCGCGCGCCGCGCGTGCGGTCGGTGACGCATTGCCCATTCTTCGGGCTGCCACCTCGGTCCGCGTGGTGACCGTGGCGGAGGACAAGACCGAGGTGGTCGTGCAATCCGGCGCAGCTCTCGTCGACTACTTGAGGGAACATGGGGTCTATGCTTCGTTCGACACGACGAAAGGCGGCGGCAGCTCGATCGGCAAGGTACTGGGAAGCTGGGCGAATTCCCATGGCATCGATGCGATCGTCATGGGCGCCTATCATCATTCGCGCCTGAACGAGATCCTCTGGGGCGGTGTGACAAAGACCGTCATTGGCCAGCCACCGTGCTGGGTTATGATCTCGCACTAGGCTCCTTCTTTCGGCTTGATCGTCAACCAATCGGAACCGCCGCTGACCCGGCGCATTTTCTTTCATGTCAACCTATCGTCTGAACAACCTGCTGTCGCCGCGCTCGGTCGCGCTCGTCGGGGCGAGCGCCCGTCCGGGGTCCGTGGGACGCGCCGTCCTGGACAACATTCGCAAGGCCGGATTCAAGGGGCAGTTTGGCCTCGTGAATCCGCGCCATGCCGAGATCGGCGGCGTCGCGGCGGTGAAGAGCCTGGACAGACTGGACTTCGTGCCCGAGCTCGTGGTCATCACCGCCCCCGCAGGCGAGATTCCAGGCATTGTCGACCAAGCCGGGCGTCGCGGGTCTGCGGGCGCGCTGATCGTCTCGGCCGGGCTCGGCCAGGGACCGGGATCGCTGCACGAGGCCACAAGCACTGCTGCCCGAAAATACGGCATGCGGCTGATCGGACCGAACTGCCTCGGCATCATGATGCCCGGCGTCAGCCTGAATGCCAGTTTCGCCGCGCATATGCCGGGGGCGGGTAACCTCGCGCTGATCTCGCAATCGGGCGCAATTGCCGCTGGCATGGTGGATTGGGCCGCGCAGCGCGGCGTCGGCTTCTCTGGCATCGTCTCGATCGGCGATCAGATCGACGTCGATATCGCCGATCTGCTCGACTATTTCGCGATGGATCACAAGACCCGCGCGATCCTGCTCTATATCGAGGCCATCAAGGACGCGCGCAAGTTCATGTCGGCGGCGCGCGCCGCGGCGCGTGTCAAGCCCGTCGTCGTGGTGAAGTCCGGCCGTATGGCGCAGGGCGCAAAGGCGGCTGCCACCCACACCGGTGCGCTCGCCGGCGCCGACGCTGTCTACGACGCGGCGTTCCGCCGCGCGGGTGTCCTTCGGGTCTCCGATCTGCGTGAGCTGTTCGACTGTGCCGAGACACTCGGCCGCGTCGAATCGCCGACGGGAAAGCGTCTCGCCATCCTGACCAACGGTGGCGGCATCGGCGTCCTTGCGATCGATCGATTGGTCGAACTCGGAGGAATTCCGGCAACCATCTCGGCCGAGGCGCGCAAGAAGCTCGATGCCGCGCTGCCGCCGACCTGGTCCGGTGCGAATCCCGTTGACATCGTGGGCGATGCCGACGCCGCGCGCTACGCGGTGGCGCTGGAGGAACTGCTGGCCGATCGTGACAACGACGCAGTCCTGGTCCTCAACGTGCAAACGGCGATCGCCTCGGCCGCCGAGATCGCCACGACCGTGACGGAGCTCGTCAGAAAATATCGCGAGCAGCACCGCAGCTGGGCGAAGCCCGTCTTGGCGGCCTGGGTTGGAGCCGATCAGCACATCATTCAGACACTCTCCAGCGCCGGTGTGCCGAACTATCCGACCGAGGACGACGCCGTGCGCGGCTTCATGTATCTGGTCCGGCACCGCGAGGTGGTGGAGGAGCTGAGCCAGGTTCCTCCCGCGATGCCTGATACCTTCGTTCCGGACGCCCGGGGAGCGAGGCAGATCGTCACCGCCGCGGTCGCGGATGGCCGTGAATGGCTCGAGCCTGTCGAGATCAAGCACCTGCTCGAAGCCTATGACATCGCGATGGTGCCGACCTATGCGGCGACCGATGTCGAGCAGGCGGTTGCCTATGCGAACGTCATCTTCGCACAGGGCGACACCGTCGTGCTGAAGATCATGTCGCGGGACATCGTCCACAAATCCGACGTCGGCGGCGTCGTTCTCAACCTGACCACGCCTGAAGCAGTCCGAGTGGCCGCCACGAGCATTATCGCGCGCGCGAAAAAGCTGCGTCCGGAGGCGCGCATCGGCGGCGTCATCGTCCAGGCGATGGTCGTCAAGGCGAAAGCGCGCGAGCTGATCCTGGGCCTCGCCGACGATCCGACCTTCGGCACCGTGGTCGTTTTCGGCCGGGGCGGGACGGCGGTGGAGATCATCAATGACAAGGCGCTCGCTCTGCCGCCGCTCGATCTGCAGCTGGCCCGCGACCTGATCGAGCGCACGCGCGTGTCGCGGCTGCTCCGCGCTTACCGGGACGTGCCGGCTGTGAAGCCGGACGCCGTCGCCATGGTGCTGGTCAAGCTGGCGCAGATGGCGGCCGACATTCCCGAGATCCGCGAATTCGACATCAATCCGTTGCTGGCGGACGAAACCGGCGTGACTGCGGTCGATGCCCGCGTGGCGGTCGGGCCGCCGCAGCGGAAGTTTGTCGGCTCCGGCCCGGCCAATTTCGCCGTTCGCGCCTATCCGTCGCAATGGGAGCGCCGCCTCAAGCTCAAGGACGACTGGCGCATCTTCGTGCGGCCCATGCGGCCCGAGGACGAGCCGATCATCCACGAATTCCTGGGCCACGTCACCCCGCATGACCTTCGTCTGCGCTTCTTCGCACCGATGAAGGAATTCACCCACGAATTCATCGCACGCCTGACCCAGCTCGACTATGCGCGCGCGATGGCCTTCGTCGCATTCGACGAGGCCAACGGCGAGATGGTCGGCGTCGTCCGGCTCCATTCCGACTCGATCTACGAGAGCGGCGAATACGCGATCCTGCTGCGGTCCGATCTCAAGGGCAGGGGGCTCGGCTGGGCGCTCATGCAGCTGATCATCGACTATGCGCGGTCGGAAGGACTGAAGGCCATATCGGGTGACGTGCTCCAGGAGAACACCGTGATGCTCGACATGTGCCGGCAGCTCGGCTTCGAGGTCAAGCCGGATCCGGCCGAGCCTGATCTTTGCGACGTCAAGTTGAAGCTCTGAGCGTGCGTTGGAGCATGTCAGCGCAAAGTGCGAGGCTTCAAGAGCGCGCTTCGGCCGATGTTGCGTCGGCGGACTTCTTGGCCGGCGTCCGCAAGTTCTTGATGATGATTGCGATCAGCGGCAGCAGCATCGGCACGATCGTGCTGAGCGGATGATGCACCGCGCCCGACACCTGGGCCTGGAGCGCGCGCGCCTCGAGCTGGAGGGCTTCGATCGAGGCGCCGTGAATTTCGTTGGCAAGCTCGATGTCACGTCCTGACGGAGCGCGGCCGGCGATCACGAAGAGAACGGCCGCGATGACAAAATTGACGGCGCCGAGGATGCCAGCCGCGGCAATTGCGCTCCAGATCTGCACCAACGCGAAATAGGCGGACAACTCCAGCATCAGGAGCCCGAACGCCGCGATCAGCGCCGCGAAGGCACGCAGCCCGAGGCCGATCAGCAGATGGCGCAGCCTGATGTCCGCGATGATCCTGTCGGTACGCCACAGCACGCGTAAATGTTTGACGACGTTCTCGGTATTCACCTAGTGTCTCCTCAACATGAAGCCGACGACCACGCCCAGCGCGAAGGCGGAGGCGAGCGATGTGATCGGACGCTCCGCAACGAGGCCCTGGAGCTGCTCCTGCTCTTGTTCGACGGTCTCGCCGAGCTCGGTGAGCGCGGCCCTGATCTGATCGGCGAGCGCCTCGGCGCGGTCTTTCGAACTCTCGAACATCTCCTCGCCGGCGGTGCTCAGCAGGCGTGTGACGTCAACCTTCAGCGCCCGCAATTCTTCGCCCATCCTGTCACTGTCGAACATGAATCTGGTATCCTCGTTAAATCGAAGCAAGTCTAAGACCCGCCCGTGCGACCGCGCTTGATTTGCGTCAAGAGGCAAGGCGTGTTCGGGGCCTTGAGACAGGTCAAACCGGCCGCCACATGCTGGCCTAGAAATGCCGGCTGAATGGGGACCGATTGTCCCGATGAGGTGGAAGCGTGAACCACGAACCGCTGTTGCTCGCGACGCCGTCCGGCGACGAGCTGAAATTGCGCCCTGAAGGGCCCTGGACTGCCGCCAATGTGGTGATGCTCGAAACCTTGTCCCGGTCGGTCGGAGCCGACGTCGATCGGTCGCGCGTCGTAACCCTGGACATGTCGGGCATCAGCGCGCTCGACACGCTCGGCGCCTGGGTCCTGGAAAAGCTGTCGCGCCGGGCCGCATCGTCAGGCAGATCGGCCGAATTCATCGGCGTCGCCGACCATTTCACCGGGCTATTGGACGAGGTGCGCCAGGTCAACCGCCACACACCGGCCCCGGCGGCGGCACCCAATCCGGTTCTCGCGAGGCTGGGCGATCTCGGCAAGTCCACGGTCGGGGCGCGGGAAGACATCACGATCTTCCTCCAGATGCTCGGCGCATTGTTCATGGCCGTGATAGGCGTGCTGCGCCGGCCGCGTTCGCTGCGGCTGACGTCACTGGTCTATCAGCTCTACCGCATCGGGTGGCAGGCGATCCCCATCGTCGCGCTGATCACCTTCCTGATCGGCGCCATCATCGCGCAGCAGGGCTTCTTCCACTTCCGCAGATTCGGCGCGGAGTCGTATACTGTCGACATGGTCGGCATCCTGGTGCTGCGTGAGCTTGGTGTGCTGATCGTCGCCATCATGGTCGCGGGCCGGTCGGGAAGCGCCTACACCGCCGAGCTCGGCTCGATGAAAATGCGCGAGGAGATCGACGCGCTCTCAACCATGGGGCTCGATCCCGTCGACGTCCTGATCCTGCCGCGCGTTGCGGCCCTGGTCATTGCCCTGCCGATCCTCACCTTCATCGGATCCATTGCCGCGCTCTATGGCGGCGGCCTCGTTGCCCAGTTCTATGGCGACATGGGGCCGCCGATCTACATCGCGCGGCTGCATGAGGCCATTTCGGTCACCCACTTCGAGGTGGGCATCCTGAAGGCGCCGTTCATGGCGCTGGTGATCGGGATCGTGGCCTGTAGCGAGGGATTGCGAGTCAAGGGCAGCGCTGAGTCGCTGGGGCGGCAGACCACGACGTCGGTCGTGAAGTCGATCTTCCTGGTGATCGTGCTCGACGGCCTGTTCGCTGTCTTCTTTGCCTCGATCGGAATGTGACGATGGACGGACCGCAAGACGAGTTCGCGATCCGCGTCAGTGACCTCGTGGTCGGCTTCGGTCGTCAGACCGTGCTCGACCATCTGTCGCTCGACGTTCGCCGGGGCGAGATCCTCGGGCTTGTGGGGGCGTCCGGCGGCGGCAAGTCGGTGCTGATGCGGACCATCATCGGCCTCATCCCGCGCCGCGGCGGGACCATCGAGGTCATGGGGCAATCCGCCGGCGACCACGGTCGAGGCGCAGCGATGGCATGGGGCATCCTATTCCAGCAGGGCGCGCTGTTCTCCTCGCTGACGGTGCGCCAGAACGTCCAGTTTCCGCTCCGTGAGAATCTCGTCCTGTCGCAGGAGCTGATGGACGAGATCGCGATCGCCAAGCTCGAAATGGTCGGCCTGCGCGCCGAGGACGCCGACAAATATCCGGCGGAGCTGTCCGGCGGCATGACCAAGCGCGTGGCGCTGGCGCGCGCGCTCGCGCTCGATCCGCCGATCCTGTTCCTGGACGAGCCGACCTCGGGCCTCGATCCGATCGCCGCCGGCGATTTCGACGTGCTGATCAAGACGCTACAAAGGACGCTGGAGCTCACCGTGTTCATGGTGACCCATGACCTCGCGAGCCTGACCACGGTCTGCGACCGCGTCGCCGCGCTCGCCGACGGCAAGATCGTGGCGATCGGCCCGATGCGCGAATTGCTGCAATCCGAGCATCCCTGGGTGCGCGCCTATTTCCACGGCAAGCGCTCGCAGATGCTGCAACACGAAATGAGATGAGAGATGGAAACCCGCGCTCCCTACGTGCTGATCGGCAGTTTCGTGCTGGCCGCGATCCTCGCGGTGTTCGGCTTCGTCTATTGGCTGAACAACACCGGCGGCATCGGGCCGCGCACGAACTACCACGTGCAATTCCAGGGACCGGTGCCCGGCCTCCTGGTCGGCGCCGGCGTGCTGTTCAACGGCATTCGCGTCGGAGAGGTGACCCAGCTCGGGCTCGCGCCGGACAACCCGCGCTTCGTCAATGCGACGATCTCGGTTGCCACCGCGACGCCGGTCCGCTCCGACACCAAGGTCGGCCTCGAATTTCAGGGCCTCACCGGTGTGCCGGTGGTGACGTTGGAGGGCGGCGTGATCGTCGCCAAATCCGGCGAGCCCTTGACCTTGATCGCGGAGGCCGGCGCCGGCCAGAGCATGACGCAGGCGGCGCGCGACGCGCTGCGGCGGGTCGACACGGTGCTTGAGGACAATTCCGGCCCGCTGAAGGACACCATTGCGAATTTCAAGACCTTCTCCGACGGGCTCGCGCGCAACACCGGCAAGATCGACGGGATTCTGGCGGGCCTCGAGAAGATGACCGGCGGCGGCACGCCCGCGCCGAAGGTCACCTACGACCTGCGCACGCCGCAGAACCTCGGCCCGGCCGGCAAGACTCTGGCCGCTTCACTGGCGATTCCCGAGCCGACAGCGGTCGCAATGCTGCAGACCCAGCGGATGCTGTTCGCGCCCGCCGGGGACAGGCCGGGCTTTGGGGAGTTCCTCTGGGCCGACAGCATTCCGAAACTGGTGCAGGCGCGCCTGATCGACAGCTTCGAGAACTACGACATCGCCCACGCCCCGCTGCGCACGTCGGACCTCGGGCAGGCGGATTACCAGCTCCTGATCGATATCCGGCGCTTCCGGATCGCCACGGAGGGTGAGACTCGGGCCGAGATCGGACTGTCGGCGCGGATCGTCGACAAGAACGGCAAGGTGATTGCCTCGCGCCTCATTGAGACCAGCGAAAAGCTCGACAAGGTCGAGCCGGCCGCGGCCGTCGCCGCCTTCGATGCGGCCTTCGCGCGCATCGTAAAGGAGCTGATCGGTTGGACCGTGCAAGCGGTGTGAGGCCGACTATTCCAGCGTCTTCAGGTAGGACAGGAGGTCGTGGATCTGGTCCGGATTGAGCTCGAAGACCGGCATTTCGGCATGACCGGCGTAGATACCCTCGGCCAGCGCCTCGCCAAGGCTGTCGATCGGATAGCGGCGATGCAGCGTGCGCAGCGGAGGCGCGATCTCGACCGGACTTTTGGAGACGCGGTCGATGGCGTGACAGCGCGCGCAATTGGCCCGAGCAAAGGCCTTGCCGCGCTGTTCGGCCGTGGGGGCCGCCAGCGCAGGCGTAGTCAGAAGCAGCCCGATCAGGCCGTGACGCAGAGCGCTTTGCAGCATGGAAGGTGATCCCGTCGAACCGTGGAGGCAGAATAAGACGGGGATGCCACTCAAATTTGATCTGAGTCAATCGGCTTTGGCGCGATGCAGTAAAATGCAACAGCGCGGTGGACTCGGCCTGGTGTGGGCAGCCCGCGCGAGGAGCGGTGGATGAAGCCTTCCGTGGTCACGATTGAGCCGAACGGACATTTTTGCGACGATTGCGCCGTGCGCGGAGCTGCGGTTTGTTCGTCGCTGGATGTGGCCGAACTCAGGGAATTCGAACATCTCGGCCGCCGCGTCCATTTTAGCTCGGGCGAGACCGTGTTTTCCGAGGAGGACATCACGACCTCGTTCTACAACGTTCTCGAAGGCGTCATGCGGCTGTACAAGCTGCTGCCCGATGGCCGGCGGCAGATCGTCGGTTTTGCCTTGCCCGGTGACTTCCTGGGGATGAATCTATCCGGCCGGCACAACTTCTCGGCCGATGCCATCGGCGCGGTGACCGTGTGCCAATTCGCAAAAGCGCCCTTCACCCGTTTCATCGAGGATCGGCCGCAGCTGCTCAGGCGAATCAATGAGCTGGCCATTCGCGAGTTGAGTCAGGCTCGCGACCATATGGTCCTGCTCGGCCGACGTTCGGCCGATGAGAAGGTCGCGACCTTTCTGCTCGGCTGGCGCGAGCGGCTGGTCGCGCTCAAGGGGCTCTCCGACACGGTGCCGCTTCCGATGAGCCGTCAGGACATCGCCGATTATCTCGGCCTGACCATCGAAACCGTGAGTCGCACCTTCACCAAGCTGGAGCGTCAGGGCGTGATCGAGATCATCCACGGCGGCATCAGCCTGCTCGATCCGGCTCGCGTCGAGGCCATGGCTGCGGCCTGACCTCCTGTCCAAACGCTCTCGGGCATTTGATCCCGATCAATGACGCCGGCCGTGCGCAGCAAAATAATGCTGCAAACAATCCGGGAGGAGCATGATGCCCGCTGACGCGTTGCTGGTGACCATCGTTGTCGTCGCGATCTTCGTCGCATTCGCCGCGGTTCTGGCTTGGGCAGACCGGCAAACCAGCGCGGGTCGGCTCGATCCGGATTCCAAGCGCTGAAGCTGAAGCGCCGCAGGTCTTCGTCCGCTTCCGGCGTGTCGGACCGCCGACTCTTGCCGGGCCGGCGCTGACCCCCAGCTCGACGCAATCACAGCTTGTGCTGCCCGCAACTCTGCGTCGTCCGAGACGCATTCATGCATCCTTTGGATGTGAATTCTCGGCTGTACCACGTCCTTTTGGTGGCATTTACCGCAAATCGCGCGCGTGCTTTCCGGTTGAAAAGCCTGATAACGTTGACTACGCAGGAACCCAATGCCTCGTAGTCTTAGGAGCCCCGCGGCGTGCCTCAGGACAAGACCGGCGATCCCCGACAGTCGGCGGGCAACAAATTATCGGTCCTGCGCAAGCACCCGATCTTCGCGGATCTGGAGCCGGAGGCGCTCGATCAGCTCTGCCGCTACGCCAAGCACACCACCGTCAAGCGCGGCGCGACGATCGCCGCCAAGGGCGATCCCGGCAACAGCCTGTTCGCGGTGGTCGCGGGGACCGTGAAGATCTCGTCCTCGTCGCCCGACGGACGGAACGCCATCCTCAATCTGATCGGTCCGGGCGAAATCTTCGGCGAGATCGCGGTGCTCGACGGCGCTCCCAGGTCGGCGGATGCGACCGCCAACACCAATTGCGAACTCTACGTCATCGATCGCCGGGACTTCCTGCCCTTCGTCAAGAGCCAGCCGGCGCTGGCGATGAAATTCATCGAGCTGCTGTGCGCGCGTCTGCGATGGACCAGTCAGCAGGTCGAGCAGGTGATCCTCCAGAATCTGCCGGGCCGGCTCGCGAGTGCGCTGCTCGGTCTCACCGAAGAGCGCAAGCTCGATTCCGGCAGCGGCACGCTCGCCATCACGCAGCAGGAGATCAGCGAGATGGTGGGGATGACGCGCGAGAGCATCAACAAGCAATTGCGCGCCTGGGCCGGACGTAACTGGGTTCGCCTGGAGCACGGCGCCATCGTGGTGCTGGATACGGACGCGCTGCGCGAGCTCGCCGAGAGCGGCCTCCACGGCGAGTGACGGCGTCTGCCTAAAGCCGAATGGTTTAGGTTGAATCGATTGCCACGGGCTCGGTGCAACCTCTCCCGCTTGCGGGAGAGGTCGCGCCGAAGGCGCGGGTGAAGGCTTTCTCCTCTGGGGATTATCCCATCGCGGAAATACCCTCTCCCCAGCCCTCTCCCGCAAGCGGGAGAGGGAGTTCACCTCCGTTGTGGCGATCGAACTGATCTCATCACTGCTCTAGCTATCGATGATGGCGACGGCGCGGGTCCAGCCCGCGGACGCGCGCTCGATCTTCACCGGAAAGCATGAGATTGTGAATCCGGTCGATGGCAGCTGGTCAAGATTGTGCAGCTTCTCGAGATGGCAATAGCCGATGTGCCGTCCCGCCTTGTGGCCCTCCCAGATCAGGCCGGCATCTTTTGTCTCGGCATATCTCTTCGCGGTGTAGACGAACGGCGCGTCCCAGCTCCAGCCGTCGGTGCCCGTCAGCCGCACGCCGCGTTCGAGCAGGTACATGGTGGCTTCATAACCCATGCCGCAGCCGGAATTGACGTACTCGGTCTTGCCGAATTTTGCGCCGGCGCTGGTGTTGACGACGACGATCTCCAGGGGCGACAGCGTGTGCCCGATGCGCTTCAGCTCCTTCTCGACGTCGGCCGCACTTGCCACGTAGCCGTCGGGCAGATGCCGGAAGTCGAGCTTCACGCCGGGCTGCAAGCACCATTCGAGCGGTACCTCGTCGATCGTCCATGACCGCTCGCCGCGGTTCATGGTCGGATGGAAGTGCCAGGGCGCATCGAGATGCGTCCCGTTGTGGGTCGACAGCGAGACCTGCTCGACGGCCCAACCCTGACCATCAGGCAGCTCCTGCGCCTTGAGGCCGTCGAAGAACTGCAGCATGCGCGGCAGCCCCTGCTGGTGATCGATGTACTGGATCGTCGGGTGATTGCCCGGCGGATCGGCGGTCACGTCGTTTGTGAGCGGCACCGAGATATCGATCAGCTTCCGCGGCATGGGCATTCCTCGAGGTGGTCCGGAGTCTCTGATATCTTGAGGGGCCGTCATTGGTTGGGTCAAGTCACGTGCCGGCGACGTCAACCCGGTCCGTCGCCTCCGTGAATTGCGTCAGATCGATCGATGCAACTCTTGCATTGATCGATGCCGGATTTGGCTTGGACAGAGATTGCCGCCCGCCCTAGGGACGACATTGGCGCTTGACTTCACACCAGAAGGGGAGCGACCCAAGGCGGCCGAGCATCTGCCCCGACAACGACATAATCGATCCAGGAGGAAAGCCCAGATGAAGACACTCGCCGGCATCATCACAGCCGTTGCACTGGCGGTTTCAGCGCCCCTGGCGACCGCACGCGACTTCCGTTCCGCCGACGTTCACCCCGCCGACTATCCGACCGTCGAGGCCGTCAAGTTCATGGGCAAGCAGCTCGCGACGGCGAGCGGGGGCAAGCTCGGCGTGAAGGTGTTTCCGAACGGCGCCCTGGGCTCCGAGAAGGATACGATCGAGCAACTCAAGATCGGCGCGCTCGACATGATGCGGATCAACGCATCGCCGCTCAACAACTTCGTGCCTGAGACCATCGCGTTGTGCCTGCCCTTCGTCTTCCGCGATACGCAGCACATGCGCACCGTCCTCGACGGGCCGATCGGCGACGAGATCCTGGCGGCGATGGAGCCCGCTGGCTTGGTCGGTCTTGCCTATTACGACAGCGGCGCCCGGTCCATTTACACCGTGAAGGCGCCGGTCAAATCGCTTGCGGATCTGAAGGGCTTGAAGATTCGCGTCCAGCAGTCCGACCTGTGGGTCGGCATGATCCAGAGCCTCGGCGCCAACCCGACGCCGATGCCGTATGGCGAGGTCTATACCGCGCTCAAGACCGGCCTCGTGGACGCAGCCGAAAACAACTGGCCGTCCTACGAATCCTCGCGTCACTTCGAGGCTGCCAAGTTCTACAACATCACCGAGCACTCCCTCGCTCCGGAAGTTCTCGTGATCTCGAAGAAGGTCTGGGACACGCTGAGCAAGGATGATCAGGCCATGATCCGCAAGGCGGCGAAGGAATCGGTGCCCGTTATGCGCAAGCTCTGGGACGAGCGTGAGCAGGCTTCCCGCAAGACCGTCGAGGCCGCTGGCGTTCAGGTCGTCACGATCGCGAACAAGGCGGAATTCGTCGATGCGATGAAGCCGGTGTACCAGAAGTTCGCCGGCGACGAGAAGCTCCAGAGCCTCGTCAAGCGCATCCAGGACACCAAGTAAGACACGGCGGCGACCGGGTCCGGCGTCGCCGCGAGGCGGCACCGGACTCCGCATGGAGGCGCGGGATGACAGACCCACACGTCGCAAGCCACGAGCGGGGCACCGTAGCGGTACGCCCGTCCACTGGCCTGCTGTCGCGGATCAACTCCCCCGTTGCGCGCGTGGGGATGTATTTGTCGGTGACCGGCCTGCTCGTCATCGTCACGATTGTCTTCTACCAGGTGTTCGGTCGTTACGTGCTCAACTCCAGCCCGACCTGGACGGAGAATCTGGCGCTGGTCCTGATCCTCTACGTCACGCTGATCGGCGCCGCGGTCGGCGTGCGCGATGCCGGGCACATCGGCATGGACAGTCTGCTGGTCATGCTTCCGGATCACGTGCGGGAGAGAATCGAGATCGTGATCCACGTTCTGGTCGCTGTGTTCGGCGTCGCGATGGCCTATAACGGCTGGATCCTCGGCGCGTCGGTCGGCACCGTGAAGATCCCCAATCTCGGTCTGCCTGAAGTCATCCGCTACGTGCCGCTGATCGCTTCCGGCGTCCTGATCGTCTCCTTCTCCATCGAGCACATCATCGCTCGCCTGCGCGGCGAAGAGGTCGTGCCCTCATGGAACTGATCATCCTCGGCGCCACGTTCTTCGGCTTCCTGATCCTCGGCGTCCCCGTCGCCTTTGCGATCGGCCTGTCGGCGATCTGCACCATCCTCTACGAAGGCCTGCCGGTCGCCGTCATCTTCCAGCAGATGATGTCGGGGATGAACATCTTCTCCTTCCTCGCCATTCCGTTCTTCGTCTTCAGCGGTGAGCTGATGCTGCATGGCGGCGTCGCCGACAAGATCGTGCAGCTCGCCAAGAACCTCGTCGGACACATCCGCGGCGGGCTCGGCATGTCGAACGTGGTCGCCTGCACGCTGTTCGGCGGCGTCTCCGGCTCGCCCGTGGCCGACGTGTCGGCGATGGGCGCGGTGATGATCCCGATGATGAAGAAGGAAGGTTTCGACACCGACTACGCCGTCAACGTCACCACCCATGCCTCGCTGGTCGGAGCCTTGATGCCGACCAGCCACAACATGATCATCTATGCGCTCGCCGCCGGCGGCAAGGTCTCGATCGGTGCGCTGATCGCCGCGGGTCTGCTGCCGGCACTGGTACTGATGGTGTGCATGCTGGTCGCCGCCTACGCGGTCGCGGTGAAGCGCGGCTATCCCGCCGGCAAGTTCCCGGGCTGGCCCGAGGTGTTCCGCTCGCTCGCGGCCGCGCTACCGGGCCTTCTGATCGTCGGCATCATCCTGGCTGGCATCCTGTCCGGCGTCTTCACGGCAACTGAATCGGCGGCCATCGCGGTCACCTACACGATCCTGCTGACCTTCCTTATCTATCGCACCATGACCTGGGGCAACTTCCTGCGGGCCGCGGCCAAGGCGGTGAAAACGACAGGCGTGGTGCTGCTGCTGATCGGCGTCTCCACCATGTTCCAGTACCTGATGGGACTTTACGAGGTTGCCGACCTCGCCGGCGAAATGATGAGCAAGGTCTCCACGCAACCCTGGATGATCTTCCTGCTCATCAACGTCATCCTGTTCGTGCTCGGCACATTCATGGACATGGCGGCGACCATCCTGATCTGCACCCCGATCTTCCTGCCGATCGCGATGAAGGCGGGCATGGATCCCGTGCAGTTCGGCATGCTGATGCTGATCAACTGCGCCCTCGGGCTCAACACGCCTCCGGTTGGGACTACGCAGTTCGTCGGCTGCGCCATCGGCGGCATCTCGGTCGGTGCCGTGATGCGCACCATCCTGCCGTTCTATGCCGCGCTGATCGCAGCACTGATGTTCGTGACCTATGTCCCTGCATTCTCGCTGTGGCTGCCGCGCCTCTTGATGGGCTACAAGGGCTAGCTGTACCAGGGAGAAGCTATCAGTGACCGACTATCGCAAGCTCTTCGATCTCACCGGCAAGACGGCCGTGGTGCTCGGTGCCGCCTCGGGCATCGGCAAATCGTCGGCCGAGGCGCTGGCCGGGCTCGGCGCCCGCGTCGTTTGCGCCGATCGCGCGCTTGACGCCGCGGAGGCGACCGCCGCCGGCATTCGCGAGAAGGGCGGCTGGGCGGAGGCGGCTAGCTGCGACGCCGCAAGCGCTGCGGAGGTCAACGCGCTCGCCAAGACCGTGATGCAGAAGTTTCCGCGGCTCGACATCGCGGTGACGACGCCCGGGCTCAACATTCGCAAGACCATCCTCGACTACACCGAGGAGGATCTCGACCGCGTCCTCAACCTCAACGTCAAGGGCACGGTCTGGTTCTTCCAGGCCTTCGGTCGCATCATGGTCGAGCAGAAGGGCGGCAGCATCATCGCCTGCTCCTCTGTGCGTGCGGTCACCATCGAGCCGGGCCTCGGCGTCTACGGCTCGACCAAGGCGGCGATCGGCCTGCTGGTGAAGGGCTTTGCCTCCGAGGTCGGCCACGTAGGCGTGCGCGTCAACGCGATTGCGCCGAGCATCGCCGAGACCGCGCTGACCGGCCCGTTCAAGCAGCGCCCCGACATCTACAATCTGTATGCCGGCCACACCGTCTTCAACCGCTGGAGCAGCGCCGACGAGGTCGCCACCGCCGTCGCCTATCTCGCCTCGGATGCCGCGAGCTATGTTAGCGGCAGCACACTGTTCGTCGACGGCGGCTGGACGGCGGTCGACGGCCCGCCGACTGGTCTCACCCAGCTGCACAAATAGGGAAGGCATTCGCATCTGGCCGCAGAGCTGGCAGCGCGCGTCCGTCGGAAATCGGCCGGCGCGCAACCTCCGCTTCTTTCCCTGACCAAGCCGTCTTCGCGGTTGCAGCAGGAACCCGCGGCGCGTGCGCTTTGAGCAAATCGCATGGGCCTTGCCGGATAAATGCGCTCGGCTGGCTGGTATTTTGGTGTTACGAACTGGGACATGAACCAGCACGCCAAGATCGAAATCCGCCATTCGACCTGTCCGCATGACTGCCCCTCGGCCTGCGCCCTCGATGTCGAGGTGATCGAAGGCCGCAGCATCGGCCGCGTCCGCGGTTCGAAAAAGCAGACCTACACGGCCGGCGTGGTCTGCGCCAAGGTTGCCCGCTACGCAGAGCGCATCCATCATCCCGAACGGCTGGTGTATCCGATGCGCAGAACGGGTGCGAAGGGCTCAGGGCAATTCGCGCGGATCTCGTGGGACGAGGCGCTGGATGAGATCGCGCACCGCTTCAACGAGGCCGAGCGCGAGTTCGGCGCGGAATCGATCTGGCCTTATTACTACGCCGGCACGATGGGGCTGGTGATGCGCGACGGCCTCAACCGCCTCACCCATGTGAAGAAGTATTCGCGCTTCTATCAGACCATCTGCGCCAATGTCGCGCGCATCGGGTTCGCGATCGGCACCGGCAAGATTGCCGGCGTCGATCCGCGCGAGATGGCGCTGTCCGACCTCGTCGTGATCTGGGGCACCAACCCGGTCAACACCCAGGTCAACGTGATGACGCACGCTGCCCGTGCGCGCAAGGAGCGCGGCGCGAAGATCGCCGCGGTCGACATCTACGACAACGAGACCATGAAGCAGGCCGACATCAAGATCATCCTGCGCCCGGGCACCGACGGCGCCTTCGCCTGCGGCGTGATGCATGTGCTGTTCCGCGACGGCTATGCCGACCGCGCCTACATGGACAAGTACACGGACTGTCCTGCCGAGCTCGAGGCGCATTTGAAGACGCGCACGCCGGAATGGGCGTCTACCATCAGCGGCGTGCCGGTGGCGGAGATAGAGGCCTTTGCCAAAGCCGTCGGCGAGACCAAGCGGACCTTCCTGCGCCTTGGTTACGGCTTCACCCGCTCGCGCAACGGCGCGACGCAGATGCATGCGGCGTTGTGCATTCCCGCAGTGACGGGCGCCTGGCAATACGAAGGCGGCGGTGCGTTCTTCAACAATTACGCGCTGTGGCACTTCAACGAATCCATCATCGAAGCCCACGACGCCATCGACAAGTCGACGCGCGCGCTCGACCAGTCTCAGATCGGCCGCATCCTCACCGGCGATGCCGAAGCCCTGCAAGGCAAGGGCCCGGTCAAGGCGATGCTGATCCAGAACACCAACCCGATGACGGTCGCGCCGGAGCAGGCGCTGGTACGGCAGGGCTTTGCGCGCGAGGATCTGTTCGTCGCGGTGCACGAGCAGTTCATGACCGAGACGGCCCAAATGGCCGACATCGTGCTGCCGGCGACCATGTTCATGGAGCACGACGATCTCTACTACGGCGGCGGCCACCAGCACATCTCCGTCGGACCGAAGCTGATCGATCCGCCTGGCGAATGCCGCTCCAACCACGAGGTTTTGCAGGCGCTGGCGCCGCGGCTCGGCGCGAGGCATCCGGGTTTCGAGATGACGCCGCGCGAATTGATCGATGCGACGCTGAAGCTGAGCGATCACGGCGACATCGCCGGCCTCGAAGCCGATCTCTGGCGCGACCTGCAGCCGGATTTCCGCACCTCGCATTATCTCGATGGCTTTGCTCATGCCGACAAGAAGTTCCACTTCAAAGCTGACTGGGCGCATCCGCCGTTCGGTGTGACCATGGGCGATATCGACAAGATGCCTGATCTCCCGGACCATTGGGCGGCGATCGAGCACACCGATCAGTCCCACCCATTCCGGCTCGCGACCAGTCCCTCGCGGAGCTTCCTCAACACCACGTTCAACGAGACGCCGTCCTCTCAGGCGCGCGAGGGCAAAGCGAGTGTGATGATCCATCCCCTGGATGCGGCCGCGCTCGACATCGCCGATGGCGACGCCGTGACGCTCGGCAACGACCGCGGCGAGACTACGCTGGTCGCAACGCTGTTCGAGGGCGTGCGGCGCGGTGTGCTGATCGCAGAGTCCGTTCATCCCAACAAGAACCACATCGGCGGCCGCGGCATCAACATGCTGACGGGCGCAGACACGATCGCGCCGATCGGCGGGGCCGCGTTCCACGACAACAAGGTCTGGATCAGGAAAGCGGTCACCGCCTGAGCGCGCGGCAATCGGCCGGCAATTTGTGTCGAGGCGCTAAAGCAGCCGGCGCGCCGCAGTTTGCGCTTGCACCTCCCGCCCGAGCTGCCGCAAATGGCTGCAAGCGGACCAAGGAAGCGAGCGTGCCATGACCGACACCACAGCCGTCATTACCGAGAAGCGCGGGCAGGCGTTCTGGATCACCATCAACCGGCCGGAGAAGCGCAACGCGCTGAACGGCGACGTGATCGCCGGCATCAGCAAAGGTTATCGCGACGCGCATGACGACAAGGACGTCCGCGTCATCGTGCTGACGGGCGCCGGCGACAAGGCGTTCTGCGCTGGCGCCGATCTGCAGAACTCCGGCGCGGCTTTCGCGATGGATCATTCCAAGCCAAATGTCGACTATGCCGATCTGTTGCGTCTCTCCCAGAACGCGACCAAGCCGGCGATTGCGCGGGTCGGCGGCGTCTGCATGGCCGGCGGCATGGGCCTTTTGTGCATGACCGACATGGCGGTCGCGGCCGATCACGTCATCTTCGGCCTGCCGGAGGTGAAAGTCGGCGTGTTCCCGATGCAGGTGCTGAGCCTGCTGCAGAGCATCGCACCGCCGCGCCTCGTCAACGAATGGGCGCTCACGGGCGAGCCGTTCGACGCCAAGGCCGCGCAGGCCGCGGGCCTCCTCAACTACGTCGTGCCCACCGCCGAGCTCGACGCCAAGGTCGACTGGCTGATCGGCCGCATCGTGGACAAATCGCCGACCGCGATCCGCCGCGGCAAGTACGCCATGCGCGCGATCGCCTCGATGTCGTTCGACGAGAGCATCGCCTATACCGAAAGCCAGATCGCGCTCCTGGCGATCACCGAGGACGCCAAGGAGGGGCTGAAGGCGTTCAGCGAGAAGAGGAAGCCAGTCTGGACGGGACGGTGAGGGGGCTCGATCTCGTGTCCCTGACGCGCTGCAACGCGTGAGCGTTGCTGCGCAAAGCCGGGACCCAAGGGCGGCACGGGACCATCCGGTGAGATGGGCCCCGGCTCTGCAGCGCACCGCCAAGGCGCTGCGCTGCGTCCGGGGCGCGAGCGGGGTTTACCACCTCAGTTCGATTTCAACGAGAATGTAGCCGCATCCTCTGCCGTCATTCCGGGGCGCGCGTAGCGCGAGCCCGGAATCCATCGTGCAACAAGCAATACGGAGAAATGGATTCCGGGCTCGCGCCAAGTGGGCGCGCCCCGGAATGACACTCTCACCCCGCATTCGCCTTCAGCCCCGCCGCGTGGATACCCGCCACCGCGCAGGCCTCGTCATTGTCGGAAGTGTCGCCGGAGACGCCGACGGCGCCGAGCAGCGTCGTGCCGTCCATGATCAGCACGCCGCCGGGGACCGGCACCAGCGCGCCTTTTGCAATCGTGTTCACGGCGTCGATGAAATACGCCTGCTCCTGCGCACGCTGGAACAGGGCCCGCGAACCCATGCCCATGGCGAGCGCGCCATAGGCCTTGCCGTGCGCGATCTCGGCGCGCATCAGGCTGGTGCCGTCCTGCGCGGCGGCAAGCTTGAGCACACCGCGCGCGTCCAGGATGGTGACGACCAGCGGCTTCAGCTTGAGCTCGCCGGCTTTCGCGAAGGCGGCGTCGAGGATCTTGCGGGCGGTATCGAGCGTGAGGTCAGCCATGGTGGGTT
Organism: Bradyrhizobium sp. CCBAU 25338; assembly: GCF_028128965.1. NCBI lineage: Bacteria > Pseudomonadati > Pseudomonadota > Alphaproteobacteria > Hyphomicrobiales > Nitrobacteraceae > Bradyrhizobium > Bradyrhizobium sp. CCBAU 25338. Next base: position 666,852 of record NZ_LFKY01000043.1, on the reverse strand, counting down.
TCCTTTGCAGCTTGAGAGGTGGAATGGGTTTCGGCGCGATCGAGGCTCATCGCCAGCACGCGCGCGACGTGAAGCGCCTCGCGTTGCGTGCCGTCATGGATCTGGTGCCGGCACGAGGTGCCGTCGGCGACGACCAGCGTATTTGGGTCCGCGCGCCGCACGGCAGGCAACAGTGACAGCTCGGCCATCTCGATCGAGGCTTCATAGGTGTCCGCGCCGTAACCGAAGGCGCCCGCCATGCCGCAGCAGCTGGACTCGATGGTCTCGACCTTCAGGCCGGGGACGAGGCGCAGCACCTGCTCGACCGGCTTGAAGGCGCCGAAGGATTTCTGATGGCAATGGCCGTGCACAATGGCCTTGTCGGCGACGGTCCCGAGCGGCAGTTGCAGACGGCCGGCCTCGGCCTCGCGCACCAGGAATTCCTCGAAGGTGAGGGCATGGGCGCCGACGGCCTTGGCGTCGTTGTCCTTGCGCAGCGAGGCGAGCTCGTCGCGCAGCGTCAAGAGGCAGCTCGGCTCGAGGCCGACGATCGGCACGCCCCGCGCGGCGAAGGGCGCGAAGGCGGCCACCAGCCTGTCGAGCTCGGCCCTGGCTTCGTCGACGAGGCCGGCGGAGAGAAACGTGCGGCCGCAACAGAGCGGCCGGCGGCCGCGCGCAGGCTTCGGCAGATGCACGCGATAGCCGCCGGTCACCAGAACGCGTAGCGCCGCGTCGAGATTCTCGCGCTCATAGATGCGGTTGAACGTGTCGGCGAACAGAACGACTTCGCGGCCAGCATCCGGGCCGACGCTGTCGGCCGGCGGCACGAACACGTCGCCGCGGAAGGCGGGCAGGGCCCTGCGCGCGCTGATGCCGGCGAAGCGCTCGAACAGCCTTCGCAAGAGTGGGCTGCGGTTGCGCAAATTTGCAAGCGGCGAAAAGCGCGACGCGAGGCCGGCATAGCGCGGGAGGTAGCCCACCAGCCGATCCCGCAACGTCAGGCCGTGCGTGGCAGCGCGCGCAGCCAGCACCTCGATCTTCATCTTGGCCATGTCGACCCCGGTCGGGCACTCGTGGCGGCAGGCCTTGCAGGAGACGCACAGCTTCAGCGTTTCCATCATCTCGTCGGAGGCAAGTGCGCGGGGGCCGAGCTGGCCGGAGATCGCGAGGCGCAAAGTGTTGGCACGCCCTCGCGTGACGTCCTTCTCGTTGCGCGTCGCGCGGTAGGACGGGCACATCACGCCGCCCTCGAGCTTGCGGCAAGCGCCGTTGTTGTTGCACATCTCGACCGCGCCCTGGAAGCCGCCACCGGCACCGGGATAAGCCGACCAGTCGAGCCGGGTCTTCAGCTCGCCGATGCGATAGTCCGGCCGGTAGCGGAATAGCGAGCGGTCGTCCATTTTGGGCGCATCGACGATCTTGCCGGGATTGAGGACGCCGGCGGGATCGAAGCGCTGCTTCACTTCCTTGAAATCGGCGACGAGGCGCTCGCCGAACATGGTCTCGTGGAATTCCGAGCGCACCAGCCCATCGCCATGCTCGCCGGAATGCGAGCCCTTGTACTCGCGCACCAGAGCAAAGGCTTCCTCGGCGATGGCGCGCATCGCCTTGACGTCCTTCTCCAGCTTCAGGTTCAGCACCGGACGCACGTGCAGGCAGCCCTCCGAAGCGTGCGCATACATCGTGCCATGGGTGCCGTGCCTGGCGAAGACTTCATTCAGCCGCGCGGTGTAGTCGGCGAGGTGCGGCAGCGGCACGGCGCAGTCCTCGACGAAGGAGACCGGCTTGCCCTCCTGCTTCATCGACATCATGACGTTGAGGCCGGCGGCGCGGAAATCGGCAATGCCACTCTGCAGCGCGGGCTCGATGATCTCCACCACGCCGCCCCATTTGCGCTTGTCGTTGTTCCAGCCGAAGCCGAGGTCCCCCATCAGTTCGCCCAGCTGTTTGAGCTGCGCCAGATTGTCCGCCTGGTCTTCCTCCGCGAATTCAACCACCAGCACGGCGTCCGGATCGCCTTTGATGGCGGCCGAGATTACGGGCCGGAACATCGCGATGTCGCGGCCGAGCGCGATCATGGTGCGGTCGACCAGCTCGACCGCGATCGGCTTCAGCTTCACCAGATGCTGGGCCGCGTCCATGGCCTCGTAGAAGCTGCCGAAGTGGCAGACGCCGAGCGCCTTGTTGCCGATCACGGGCCACAGCTTCAGCTCGACCTTGGTGGTGAAGGCGAGGGTGCCTTCGGAGCCGACCAGGAGATGTGCCATGTTGTTTGGTGCATTGCGCGGCACCAAGGCGTCGAGATTGTAGCCGCCGACGCGGCGCTGCACCTTTGGAAAACGTGTCGCGATCTCGTCGGCCTCGCGGGCTCCGAGATCGAGCATGTCGCGGAACAAGGCGCAGGTGCTGTCCCCGGCTTTGAGATCGGAGAGATCGCGCGACACCTCGCCGAAGCGGCTCAGCGTGCCGTCGGCGAGGGCAGCCTCCATCGACAACGTGTTGTCGCGCATGGTGCCGTAGCGAAGCGAGCGGCCGCCGCAGGAATTGTTGCCGGCCATGCCGCCGATGGTGGCGCGCGAGGCCGTGGAGACGTCGACCGGAAACCACAGGCCGTGCTTTCTGAGCTGGCGGTTGAGGTCGTCGAGCACGATGCCGGGCTCGACCACGCAGGTGCGGCCTTCGACGTCGAGCGACAGGATCTGGTTGAGGTGCTTGGAGAGATCGATCACGAGCCCGTCATTGACGGTCTGGCCGCACTGCGAGGTGCCGCCGCCGCGTGGGGTGACCTTCAGCCCCTCGTCGCGGGCGATCGCCAGTGCCCGCAGCGCCTCGTCCATGCTGCGCGGCACCACCACGCCGGCCGGCATGATCTGGTAGAACGAGGCGTCGGTGGCGTAGCGGCCGCGGCTGAAGGGGTCGAACAAGACGTCGCCGGTGATTTCCCGGGCCAGACGTGCCGCCAGACCGTCTTTTTGGGCCGATTCCGGTGATTTTCCAGCTACTTCCGCCGCCATGGTCCGCTCTTGCCTGTTCGCCGGCACCGTCTTGCCTCCCGTCACGGTCCTTGGCAAGCGAGCCCTGCTTCTTGTGCATTGACGGACTCCGCCGGGCGAGGGACAAGCCCGGCGAATAGTGATATGCGAGCGGCTCGCCGGAGCCCTCAATGCGGGCTGACGACGCTAGAGCCAAGACAGCCTCAACGACCGGGAAGGACGCCGATGACCGTGCATAGTGGAAGGCATTTCCTACAGATTCCAGGACCGACCAACGTGCCCGACCGGGTGCTGCGCGCGATGGACATGCCGACGCTGGACCACCGCGGTCCGGAGTTCGCCGAGCTCGGTTTCGCCGTTCTCGCTGCGATGCAGCGGGTGTTCCGTACCAAGCAGCCCGTGATCATCTTCCCCTCGTCCGGCACCGGCGCCTGGGAAGCCGCGATGGTCAATGTGTTCGCGCCGGGCGACAAGGTCCTGATGTGCGAGACCGGCCAGTTTGCCGTGCTGTGGCGCGGCATCGCCGACAAGTTCAAGCTCGACGTCGACTTCATCCCGGGCGACTGGCGCCATGGCGCCGACCTCGCCGAGATCGAGAAGCGCCTCGCCGCCGACAAGCAGCACAAGATCAAGGCGGTCTGCGTCGTCCACAACGAGACCTCGACCGGCTGCGTGACGCCGCCGCTGGAGGTGCGCAAGCTGCTCGACCGCGTCAAGCATCCGGCGCTGTTGATGGTCGACACCATCTCCGGTCTCGGCTCGATGGAATATGAGCACGATGCCTGGGGCATCGACGTCTCGGTCGCGGGCTCGCAGAAGGGCTTGATGCTGCCGCCCGGCCTCGGCTTCAACGCCGTCTCGGAAAAGGCGCTTGCCGCGGCCAAGGCCAACCCGGGCATGCGCTCCTATTGGGACTGGCAGGAGGTCATCAACTTCAACAAACTCGGGACCTTCCCCTACACGCCCGCGACCAACCTGCTCTACGGCCTGCGTGAAGCGGTCAAGATGCTGGAAGAGGAGGGGCTGGAGAACGTCTGGACCCGCCACAAGCGCCACAGCGCGGCGACGCGCGCTGCGATCAAGGTCTGGGGCCTGGAAACGCAGTGTGCCGATCCCGCCGCGCATTCGCCCGCGCTGACCGGCGTGCGCGTGCCGGAAGGACACGACGCCGACGCCTTCCGCAAGGTCGTGCTGGAAAACTTCGACATGTCGCTCGGCACCGGCCTAAACAAGGTCAAGGGCAAGGTGTTCCGCATCGGCCATATCGGCCATTTCAACGATCTGATGCTGATGGGCACGCTTGCCGGCGTCGAGATGGGCCTGGATCTTGCAAAGATCCCGCACCGGAGCGGCGGCGTGCTCGCGGCCATGGACGTCCTGAAGGGGCGCGACGTGGTGCCGATGGCCAAGGCCCAGGTGGCTTGAGGCCTGAATAGCTTGAAGGTTCAGGTGGCCTGAACCGGCGTAACGAAGAAGAGAGCGCGCGATGAACGCACCGACGACTGCCAACGAAGACCTGCTCTACTCCGTCCAGGACGGCATCGCGCGGATCACCTTCAACCGCCCGCAGGCGCGCAACGCCATGACCTTCGCCATGTATGACCGCATGGCGGAGATTTGCCTGGAGATCAACGCCGATCGCTCGATCAAGGCGCTGATCCTGACCGGTGCCGGCGACAAGGCGTTCGCCTCCGGCACCGACATCTCGCAATTCCGTGCCTTCAAGACCGCGCAGGATGCGCTCGACTACGAGGCGCGGATCGACCGCGTGCTCGGCACGCTCGAGCAGTGCCGCGTTCCGGTGATCGCGGCCATTGCCGGCGCCTGCACCGGCGGCGGCGCCGGCATCGCCGCGTGCTGCGACCTGCGCATCGGCACCGAGACGACGCGGATGGGCTTTCCGATCGCGCGCACGCTCGGCAACTGCCTGTCGATGTCGAACATCAGCCGCATCGTCGCGCTGGTCGGCCCCGCCCGCACCAAGGACATGATCTTCAAGGCGCGCCTCGTCGAGGCGCAGGAAGCGCTGGCGCTCGGCCTGCTCAACGAGGTCGTGCCCGACGTCGAGACGCTGCAACGCCGCGCCGACGAGACCGCAAGGCTCGTTGCCAGCCACGCGCCGCTCACGCTGGAAGCGACCAAGGAAGCTGTGCGACGCATCCGTCGCACGCTATCGCGCGAGGAGGGCGAGGACCTGATCCTCAAGGCCTATATGAGCGAAGATTTCCGCGAGGGCATGGACGCCTTCCTGAACAAGCGGACACCCGTCTGGAAGGGCAGGTAGAGGCGTCATCAGCTTTCGGCTTCGTCAGTCGAAAGTCATATGCGTTGAATTGCCAGCCTGCTTGAACTCGTCAATATTAGTCCGCACAATGCAGGGATAGAATTTCCGCACTACAAAGCCAAAAAAACATCAGGGGGCGAAACTCGTGCGAATTCCAGTGAAAGCCGTCGGCGCTGCGACGGCGCTGTTGTTGAGTACGCCGGCCCTCGCCGGCTGGGAACCGACGAAGCCCGTCGAGATCGTGGTGGCCGCGGGCGCGGGCGGCGCCTCCGATCAGATGGCGCGGATGATGCAAGCCGCGATCCAGAAGAACAATCTGATGAAGCAGCCGATGGTCGTCTCGCTCAAGGGTGGCGCCTCGGGCGCGGAAGCGCTGATGTACATGAAATCCAGCGAGGGCGACCCGAACAAGGTTCTGATCGCCTATTCGCTGATCTACATGCTGCCGCTGTCGGCCAAGATCCCGTTCAACTGGCGTGAGCTGACCCCGGTCTCCGTGGTCGCACTCGATCAGTTCGTGCTCTGGGACAACAGCGCGGGTCCCAAGACGTTGAAGGAGTTCGTGGCCGCGGCGAAGGCAGCAAGCTCGCCGTTCAAGATGGGTGGCACAGGCTCCAAGCGTGAGGATCACGTGCTGACCGTGTTCCTCGAGCAGAAGACCGGCGCGAAATTCTCCTATCTGCCCTACAAGTCCGGCGGCGAGGCCGCGACCCAGCTGGTCGGCAACCACACCGAGGCCAACGTCAACAACCCCTCGGAAAATCTGGAAGTCTGGCGTGCAGGCCAGGTGCGTCCGCTCTGCGTGTTCGACAAGGAGCGCATCTCGTACACCGGAAAGGTGACGGAGACGCAGTCCTGGGCCGACATCCCGACCTGCAAGGAGGAGGGCGTCGACGTGCAGTATCTGATGCTGCGCGCGATGTTCCTGCCCGGCAAGGTGACGCCGGAACAGCAGGCGTTCTATGTCGATCTGTTCCACAAGGTGACGCAGAGCACGGAATACAAGGAGTACATGGAGAAGCAGGCGCTGAAGCCGATCTTCCTCACCGGCAAGGACATGGTGCAGTTCCTCGAGGAGGACGATGCGTTGAACAAGTCGCTGATGACGGAAGCCGGTTTCGTCGCGAAGTAGCTGGTCATCACCTCTCCCAGCAAGCGGGGAGAGGTCATGGACCACAGCATTTGCTCACCATGTCCCAAACCGAACTTGAAATCGTCGTCGACGATCCGACCGCGCCTGAAGACGACTCCCCCTCCGTCGTCTCTTCCGGGACGATCGAGATCGTCGTCTGTCTCCTGCTGCTCGCGCTCGCCGTCACGCTCGGCTACGACAATTGGCGTACCGGTGCGTCCTGGGATGCGACCGGGCCGGAGCCGGGCTATTTCCCGTTCTACCTCGCCATCATCCTCGGCGGCGGCAGCCTCTACGGTCTGATCACGGCGCTCCTCGCGCGGCGCGCGGCGCGTGAGACCTTTGTCACGCGGGCGCAGGCCCGCCGCGTGATGGCGGTGTTCGTGCCGACGCTGCTGTTCTGCGCGGCGACACAGTTCCTCGGCCTCTATGTCGCGAGCTTCCTCCTGATCGCGGGCTTCATGCGCCTTGTCGGCAGGATCGCGTTGTGGAAGTCGCTGCTCACCGCCTTCGTGTTCACGGCGATCATGTTCGTCACCTTCGACATCGCCTTCGACGTCATCATGCCGAAAGGGCCGCTCGAAGCGGCCCTCGGCCGCTAGGCGGGCCCGCGCGATGGAAGCTTTCGGGCTCCTGCTACACGGTTTTGCCGTCCTGCTGACGTGGAAGACGCTCGTGCTGATGATGGTCGGGCTCGTGCTCGGCATCTTCGTCGGTGTGCTGCCAGGGCTCGGCGGCCCCAATGGCGTCGCGATCCTGTTGCCGCTCACCTTCACGATGGACCCGACCTCGGCGATCGTGATGCTGTCCTGCATCTATTGGGGTGCGCTGTTTGGCGGTGCCATCACCTCGATCCTGTTCAACATCCCGGGCGAAGCCTGGTCGGTCGCGACCACCTTCGACGGTTATCCGATGGCGCAGCAGGGCCGGGCGGCGGAGGCGCTGACCGCGGCGTTCACCTCCTCCTTCATCGGCTCGCTGGTCGCGGTGCTCCTGATCACCTTTCTCGCGCCGATGATCTCCTCCTTCGCATTGAAGTTCGGCCCGCCCGAGTTCTTCGCGGTCTATCTCTTGACCTTCTGCTCCTTTGTCGGCCTCGGGCGCGAGGCCAAGCACAAGACGGTCATCTCGATGTCCCTGGGGCTGCTGCTCGCCGGCATCGGCATGGATACCGTGTCCGGCAATCTCCGCATGACCTTCGGCTCGCCGGAGCTGCTTCGCGGCATCAACTTCCTGGTCGCCGTCATCGGCCTGTTCGGCATCAGCGAGATCCTGCTGACGATGGAGGAGCGGCTGGCCCTGCGGGGGCATGCGGCGGGCATTTCGCTCCGCGTCGTGCTCAGCGTCTGGAAGGACCTGCCGAAATACTGGGTGACGCTGCTGCGCTCCTCCTTCATCGGCTGCTGGCTCGGCATCACCCCCGGCGGCGCGATCGCGGCCTCCTTCATGGGCTACAATCTCGCCAAGCGCTTCGCCAAGGAGCCCGAGAGTTCGGCAAGGGCCGCATCGAGGGCGTGTTCGCGCCGGAGACGGCGGCGCATGCCTCCGGCACCTCGGCGCTGCTGCCGATGCTGGCGCTCGGCATTCCTGGATCGGGCACCGCGGCGATCCTGCTCGGCGGCCTGATGGTGTGGGGGCTCAATCCGGGGCCGCTGCTGTTCGTCGAGCACAAGGATTTCGTCTGGGGCCTGATCGCCTCAATGTATCTCGGCAACGTCGTCGGCCTCGTCCTGGTGCTGACGACAGTGCCGATCTTCGCCTCGATCCTGCGGGTGCCGTTTGCCGCGGTGGCCCCGATGATCGTGGTGTCCTGCGCGATCGGCGCCTATGCGATCCAGAACGCGATGTTCGACATCTGGCTGATGCTCGGCTTCGGAATCGTCGGCTACGTCTTCAAGAAGATCGGCATTCCGCTGGCGCCGTTCACCCTCGCGCTCGTGCTGGGCAACCGCGCCGAGGATGCCTTTCGCCTGTCGATGATCGGCGCCGGCGGCGATCTCAAGGTGTTCTGGTCGAACGGTCTGGTCGGCTCGATCACGACGCTGGCGATCGTGCTGCTGTTCTGGCCGGTGATCGACGGCTTGCTCGGCCGTGTCGGCTGGCGGCAGCGGGACAAGACGGCGACGCAATGAAGGTGAATTTGATCTGTGTCGTAGTTTTATTGTGTCGCCATAGTCCAGTCGCTGACGCCTAGTGGTTGTTCCCAAATGTTGCTGTCGCGCGACAGCCTGAACTGGCCCTGGCGCCTATGCTGCTCGTGGATTTCTTGTTTTTCACGGAGCATTGCAATGAAGCGGATTGTGACGGGAGTTGTGGCAGCATCGCTGGTCGCGACCAGCGCATTGGCAGCTGATCTGGCATCGAAGCCTTACGTGAAAGCTCCGGCCGTCGTCGATCCGGTCTGGAGTTGGACGGGCTTATATGCCGGATTGAACGCCGGATACAGCTGGGGCAGGGCGGAGACGACTGTGGCGCCGATCGCACTGCCGTTCCCGGCCACACAATTCGGCGCGTTTGGCCAGAACGTCGACGGTTGGCTGGCCGGAGGTCAGCTGGGCTACAACTGGCAGGTGGATCCGAAATGGGTCGTCGGCCTCGAGGGCGACATTCAGGCGACCGGCGAGCGGTCGTCGCGGACGGTGACCACGACGAGCGCGCGCTACGGTTCGAATATCATCGGTCTCCCAATCGGCACCGACTTCAACTCCATTGCGACGCTCACCGCAAATCTCTCCTACGAACTGCAGTGGTTCGCGACATTCCGCGGCCGCGTCGGTGTCCTGTCGGATCAGCAGACTCTCTGGTACGCGACCGGTGGTCTCGCCGTAGGCGAGTTCAAATATTCGTCCGCGACCGCGCTTGGAATCCAGGTCTTCGGGCCGGGTCTCGGCGGCACGACTCCGCTCGGCGGTTTCAGCTTTCCAATCGGGGCGGCGGCAACCAGCACTGACACCCGGGTTGGCTGGACGGTGGGCGCTGGCGTCGAACGCAAGTTCACTCGGAATTGGTCGGCCAAGCTCGAATATCTCTACATGGATTTCGGGAGCAAGACTTACTTCGCGGGCACCGCCAACCAGGCAGACGTGAGCTTCCACGATCACGTGCTGCGCGCCGGGTTCAACTATGCGTTCACTCCAACGCCGGTCGTTGCAAAATACTGAGCTGTCCAGCGCGAACTGCCTTCGATGCCCGGCAATCTTGCCGGGCATCGTCGTTTCCGACCTCGGTCACACCACCTTGGCGTCCCTGAGCTCCGCGATCTCGTCGGCGCCGAAACCGAACTCTTTCAGCACCTCGTCGGTCTGCTCGCCGAATTCCGGCGGCCGCGCCACCATCCTGCTCGGCGTGCGCGACAGCGTCACGGGCTGGCCGACCAGGCGGATATGGCGGCCCTCGTCGTTCGGCACGTCCTGCGCAATGCCGAGATGCTTCACCTGCGCGTCCTCGAACATCTGGTCGATGGCGTAGATGGGACCGCAGGGCACGCCGGCCTCGTTGAGTTCGCGGACCCAGGTCTCGGTCGACTTCGTCACGGTGCGCTTCTCGATCTCGGCGTTGAGCGCATCGCGGTTCTTGGAGCGGGCAGGCGCCGTCGCATAGTCGGGATGGCCAAAGAGCTCCGGCGCACCGATCGCTTGCGCGCAACGCTCCCAGATCCGGCCGCCGGTGGTAGCGATGTTGATGTAGCCGTCGGAGGTCTTGAACACGCCGGTCGGGATGCTGGTCGGGTGGTTGTTGCCGGCCTGCCTGGCGACCTCCTTCTCCATCAGCCAGCGCGCCGCCTGGAAGTCGAGCATGAAGATCTGGGCCTGGAGCAGCGAGGTCTGCACCCACTGGCCCTTGCCGGAGACCTCGCGTTCGAGCAGTGCGGTGAGGATGCCCATGGCGCAGAACAGGCCGGCGGTGAGGTCGGCGACGGGAATGCCGACCCGCATCGGGCCTCCGCCCGGCGCGCCGGTGATCGACATCAGCCCGCCCATGCCTTGCGCGATCTGATCGAAACCGGGGCGCTTATGGTAGGGGCCGTCCTGGCCGAAGCCGGAGATGCTGCCATAGACGATGCGCGGGTTGATTGCGGCGAGGCTGTCATAGTCGATGCCGAGCTTCTTCTTCACGTCGGGCCGGAAATTCTCGACCACGACGTCGGCTTTGGTGGCCAGGCGCTTGAAGACGGCGAGCCCGCGCTCGTCCTTCAGGTTCAGCGTCATCGCCCGCTTGTTGCGGTGCAAATTCTGGAAGTCGGAACCCCGCCGGGGGCCGCCCGGCTGCTCGCCGCCGGCGTCCTCGGTCAGCGCGTCGATCTTGACGACGTTGGCGCCCCAGTCCGCGAGCTGCCGCACGCAGGTCGGCCCGGAGCGCACGCGGGTCAGATCGAGCACGGTGAAGCGCGACAGGGCTTCCGAGGCATGCGGAAAGGGCATCTTGAGAGGCTCCGGGACGGATTGCGGGGCCTACCATAGTGCCGAAAGACCTCGCGGCAACCCTCGTCCGATGCGCATGCCGCCTACCGAAATGCCATGCCTGACACGGCTTTGCTGCGCTGCGTGGCGGCTTTGCTGCGATGCGTAGATGGCTCAGCGCGACAGGCGCTTCAATTCCGCGCGCGCCTGCTCGGCCAAGGGATCATCGCCGTGGCGCGCAATGAAGAGCTCGAACGCTTCCCGTGTTCCCTTCCGGCGGGCGGCTTCGTATTCCTCTGCCACCGCGACGGCAGGATCGCGGGCGATGGGCATGGAGGGTGCGCGGCCTGCCTTGCCGCTCTCCTTCCTGCCGTCGTCCGCTTTGGCTTTCCCGACCATGGCAGGCTGATCTCCATTGGACAGATGATCCGATCCCGCGAACGTCGCGAGGACGCCGATCAGACCGGCTGACAATGCGCCTCGTTTCATAATATCGTCTCTGGGACATGACAGGGGACCGGAAACGGTATCCCATCGGTGTCCGTATGACTACGGAATTTGACGCCTAACAAGGTCTTACGGAAGGGAGCGGACGCCGCGGCCCAAATTAAACCAAACGTTCAACTCTCAGGCTAGAATCATGCGCCTCCGCCGCGAATCTGGCGAGAGCGTTGCTCTGGAGAGTCAATTGGCTACCGCTGTGAATGTCAGTGCCACCAACAACGCCGAGATCGACGGCCTGCTGTCGGGCGCCAAATGGTCGGGCACCATCACCTACAGTTTTCCCGACGCGCCGAGCGACTACGCCAATCCCTATAGCGGCGGCTACAGCGAGCCGACCACCTCGGGCTTTGCCTCGGCGCCCACGCAGATACAGGCGGCGATCAACTACGCGGTCGGGCTGATTCTCAGCTACACCAACGCCGACATCCAGTACGCAGGCACGAACGGCGCCGACATCATGATCGCGCAGTCGCCGGCGGCCAATCCGACCGCCTACGCCTACTATCCCGGCAACTATGCGCCCGGCGGCGACATCTGGTTCGGCACCCAATACAATTTCTCGCTGGCCAAGCTCGGCAATTACTACTTCACCACCGCGCTGCACGAACTCGGCCATGCCCTCGGCCTCAAGCACAGCCAGGAGGCCGGCGGGCCCGCCAACGTCGCGGTGCCGAGCGCGCATGACAGTAGCGAATACACCGTCATGAGCTATCGCAGCTATGTCGGCGCTTCGACCACGGGCGGCTACACCAACGAAGCCTACGGATATTCGCAGACCTACATGGCCAACGATATCCTCGCGCTCCAGACGATGTACGGCGCGGACTACACGACGCAAAGCAGCAACACCGTCTACACCTGGAATTCGACCACCGGACAGCAGTTCATCAACGGCGTCGGTCAGCTCGCGCCGGGCGGCGGCGTCGGCGGCTCGGCCAACCGCATCTACGAGACCGTCTGGGACGGCGGCGGCGTCGATACCTACGACCTGTCGAACTACACGACCAACCTGAGCATCAACCTCAATCCCGGCGCTTCGTCGGTGTTCTCCTCCGTGCAGTTGGCCTATCTCGGCAACGGCCATTATGCATCGGGCAACGTCTACAACGCCTATCTCTACAACGGGGACACGCGCTCCTACATCGACAACGCCGTCGGCGGGTCCGGCAACGACGCGATCCTTGGCAACGCTATTGCCAACGCGCTGAACGGCGCCGGCGGCAACGACACCATCACGGGCGGTGCGGGCAACGATTCCATCAATGGTGGTTCGGGCACCGACACGGCGGTGTATTCGGGCAGCCGGGCCAGCTACACGGTTTCGTACGATGCGACGACACAGACCTTCACCCTGACCGACCTGCGCGGTGGCTCACCTGACGGTACCGATACCGTCACGACAGTCGAGTATTTCCGGTTTGGCGGCGTCACCATCGCTGCCTCCAGCCTCGTTCCGACGGTGATCGAGGCATTCGGGGCGACCAGCGTGGTTCTGTCTGGCGGCAACTACTATCTGAACAGCATCTCGACCGGCACCGGGCCTGTGCTGAAATATGCAGGCAATGTGGTGAACACAGCCAACTACACCACGTGGTCCGTCATAGCCGCCGAACAGGTGTCCGGTGGCGGCTATGACGTGGTCTGGAAGGATTCCTCGAACGGCCATTACTCTGTCTGGAACACGGATAGCACCGGCAATTTCGTGGCGACGCTCGCCGCGGCGCCCGAAGTGCTGGGGACCGATCCATCCCTGAAAGCGCTGGAGTCGACACTCCAGCAGGATCTCAACGGCAATGGCGTGATCGACAATAACGTCACGATCGAGGCGTTCGGATCGACCAGCGTGGTTCTATCTGGCGGCAATTACTATCTGAACAACATCTCGACCGGTATCGGGCCTACGCTGAAATATGCAGGCAATGTGGTGAACACGGCCAACTACACCACGTGGACCGTCATGGCTGCCGAGCAGGTGTCGGGTGGTGGGTACGACGTGGTCTGGAAGGATTCCTCGACCGGCCATTACTCCGTCTGGAGCACGGACAGCACCGGCAATTTCGTGACGACTCTCGCCGCGGCTCCCGAAGTGCTGGGGACCGATCTGTCGCTGAAGGCGCTGGAGCCGACGCTCCAGCAGGATCTCAACGGCAATGGTGTGATCGACAATAACGTCACGATCGAGACGTTCGGATTGACCAGTGTGGTGCTGTCCGGCGGCAACTACTATCTGAGCAACATCTCGTCCGGCACCGGACCCACGCTGAAACATGCCGGCTCTGCAGTCAACACGGCGAATTACACTACGTGGTCCGTCATTGCCGCCGAGCAGGTGTCCGGTGGTGGCTATGACGTGGTCTGGAAGGATTCGTCGAACGGGCATTACTCCGTCTGGAGCACCGACAGCACCGGCAATTTCGTAAAGACGCTTGCCGCGGCTCCCGAAGTGCTGGGGACCGATCCATCCCTGCAGGCGCTGGAGCCGACGCTTCAGCAGGATCTCAATGGCGACGGTACGATTGGGGTGCCGGTTGCCAGCCCCGTCACGATCGAGGCGTTCGGATCAACCAGTGTGGTGCTGTCTGGCGGCAACTACTATCTGGACAACATCTCGACGGGCACCGGACCTACGCTGAAATACCAAGGCAACGTGGTCAACACGGCGAATTACACCACGTGGTCCGTCATTGCGGCCGAGCAGGTGTCCGGTGGTGGCTATGACGTGGTCTGGAAGGATTCGTCGAACGGGCATTACTCCGTCTGGAGCACCGACGGCACCGGCAATTTCGTCACGACGCTCGCCGCGGCTCCCCAAGTGCTGGGGACCGATCCGTCCCTGCAAGCGCTGGAGCCGATGCTTCAGCAGGATCTCAATGGCGATGGTACGACCGGGGTGCCGGCCGCCAGCCCCGTTACGATCGAGGCGTTCGGATCAACCAGCGTGGTGCTGTCCGGCGGCAACTACTATCTGGACAACATCTCGACCGGCACCGGGCCGACGCTGAAACACCAAGGCAATGTGGTCAACACGGCCAACTACACCACATGGTCCGTCATTGCCGCCGAGCAGGTGTCCGGTGGTGGCTATGACGTGGTCTGGAAGGATTCGTCGAACGGGCACTACTCCGTCTGGAGCACGGACAGCACCGGCAATTTCATCACGACGCTCGCCGCAGCTCCCCAAGTGCTGGGGACCGATCCGTCCCTGAAGGCGCTGGAGCCGACGCTGCAGCAGGATCTCAATGGCGACGGCGCCGTCGGCGCTGCGCCGCTCGGTGATAGCTTCGCGTTCAACCTCACCCAGGGCGGGACCCCATCGACCACCCCATCGGAGGTCCCCGACCCGATGCCAGCGCCGGCGGATCCGCAGACCGCGTCGGAGCTGTGGACACAGCCGGCAGGGAGTGACGACATGGCCGCGACCGGCATGGTGATAGATGTGCTTCACAATCTGCACGGCTCCAGTTTCCTGCTGAGCTGACGCCATGGGCCTCGTCGTGTCGAGCTGAGTCCTGTTCGTATCAAGGGGATTGCAGATCGTGACGGTCAGAGCCCTTCGATCCACGTCGCGCCATCGCTGCTCCCTCTGGTCTTTGCGTTCGCGGCGACCTCCTGATCCGGACCAAGGAGCTTCAGCTTGTGGTCGTCCTGGCGCCGTTCTTTCTCCTTCCGCGGCTGGGACCGTCAGCGCGGCCTTCGAGTCTAGCCGCGATCGGGGATCCCCGACGATGCCGGACGGTTCGCTCATGACGGACAGGCTCGCGGCGGGCGAGGGACGTTGCGAGCCGGATCAGGCGATTTCGAGCGAGTGCTTGAAATAGGCGATGGTCTCCTTCAGGCCGTCCTCGAGCGCGACCTTCGGCTCCCAGTTCAGCACCGCCTTCGCCTTGGTAAGGTCGGGCTGGCGCTGACGCGGGTCGTCCTGCGGCAGCGGCTTGAACTCCAGCTTGGAACGCGAGCCCGTGAGCTTGATGACCTTTTCGGCGAGTTCCCGGATCGTGAACTCGGAATTGTTGCCGAGATTGATCGGGCCGGTGACGTCTTCCGCACTCACCATCAACCGCGTGATGGCCTCGACGAGGTCGTCGACATAGCAGAACGAGCGGGTCTGGCCGCCGTCGCCGAACACGGTGATCGGCTCGCCCTTGAGCGCCTGGACGATGAAGGACGACACCACGCGACCGTCATTTGGCTGCATGCGCGGGCCGTAAGTGTTGAAGATGCGCGCGACCTTGATCGGCAGGCCGTGCTGGCGCCAATAGTCGAAGAACAGCGTCTCGGCACAGCGCTTGCCCTCGTCGTAGCAGGAGCGGATGCCGATCGGGTTGACGTTGCCCCAGTAATCCTCGGTCTGCGGATGGATCAGCGGATCGCCATAGACCTCGCTGGTGGAGGCTTGGAAGATGCGCGCCTTGAGCCGCTTGGCGAGCCCAAGCATATTGATGGCGCCGTGCACCGAGGTCTTGGTGGTCTGTACCGGATCGCGCTGGTAGTGGATCGGCGAGGCCGGGCAGGCCAGGTTGAAGATCGCGTCGACCTCGATGTAGAGCGGGAAGGTGACGTCGTGCCTGACCGCCTCGAACAGCGGATTTGCGATCAGATGGGCAATGTTGCGCCGGCTGCCGGTGAAATAGTTGTCCGCGGACACTACCTCGGCTCCCGAATCGAGCAGCCGCTCGCAGAGGTGCGATCCGATGAACCCGGCTCCCCCGGTCACGAGGATGCGGCTGTTCCTGTAGTTTTCAAACGGCATGATCGGTTCCAGATTGTTCGCGAGGGGAGCGGCTGAGTGGTATCGGCAACGGCCGGACTCGCCAATAGCCAAATGCCTTGGATTGCGGTATCTAAACACCCCTACTGTGCATGGGGTTGTTTTCGCAGTTTTTGTGGCGGGGCGCGCCGAGCGCCCGGCGATCAGCCTTAAGCATGATCCGGAAAAGTGTGCAGCGGTTTTCCGAAAAGATCATGCTTAAACAACGACCTAAAGCGCGATGACGATTCATCCGAATCGCATCGCGCTTCAGAACTCCCGCCGCTTCAACCAGGCCCGTGCCCCCCAATGGCCGAAGCACCAGGCCGATCGGACCAGGGAGAGGTGCTCGACATTGCGGTAGATCTGCCAGACCCATTTGGCCGAGCGCACCGGGCGACTGGAGACCGAGGAGCCCCTGACGCGGTAACGCGCCAGATCCTCGTTGAGGCCGTATGCGGTATGGCCGCGTTTGAGGATCGAAAGCCACAGGCAGAAATCGTCATAACCCTCGTTCTTCATCGCGATGGGGCCGGCGATCTCGCGGTCGACCATCGCGGTCAGCGTGGCGATCGCGGTGTTCTTCAGGAGCTGCCCATAGCTGAGCGATGCCGGTACCTCGATCAGCCGTCCTGTGACCGTGTTGGTCTCGTTGATGCGGCGGAAAGCGGTGTAGCTCAGCGCGGCCTGCTTCGCCTTCGCGAAGGCGAGCTGCCGCTCCAGCTTCTCGGGCAGCCACAGATCGTCGCTGTCGAGGAAGGCGAGATAGCGGCCCTGCGCCCGGTCGATCGCGGCCTGGCGCGCCAGCGCCGGCCCGCCGTTCTTCGCCTGCGGGATCAGCTTGACGCGAGGATCGCGCTCGCCGATGTCAGCGATGATCTGCGGTGTCCTGTCGGTCGAGCAGTCGTCCGCGATCAGCAGCTCCCAATCGGAGAAGCTCTGGCTCTGCACCGAGCGGATGGTCTCCTCGATCAGGCCTTCGACGTTCCAGGATGGGGTGATGATCGAGACGAGCGGCATGACGGGTCCGTTCAATTCGCGCGGGCGGCGGGCTCGGCGATCGCGGCGCACAACGAGGCTGCAAACGTGTCGAGCAGCCTGGGATCGCTGATATAGAGTTCGCCCGGATAAGAGCTGCGCCAGGCCGATTCGAAATAGGGCGCGCCCTTGGCTGGATCGAATGGCCCGGCGGAGAGCGCCTCGCGCAGCCTTGCGGGCACGTCCGCCAGCCGGTCGACCGCGTAGACCAGCGGGCAGGAACGGTAGAACGCATCGCCCATCACCACGACCGGCTTGCCGAGCAGCAAGGCCTCGGCGCCCGACTTGCTGTTGACGGAGATGACCGCATCGGCGCGATTGAGCACCGTGTAATTGTTGGTCTGCGGCGGCAGCAGCACGAAATTGTCGAAGCGGCGCGCCAGCTCGAACAAGCGATCGGCCGAGATCGCGCCGATCTGGGCGGGGTGTTCCTTCACCACCAGCACATGCGAGTCCGGGATCGTCCGCAGCAGGAAGTCGACCGTTGCGACCTGGTCGAGGTAGTCGGGCGAGCGCAGCGTCAGTGCCATGTCGGCGGGAACGTGGAATGGATAATAGACGAAGGGCGCTCCGGGGATCGGCTTGTAGAGCTTGCGCAGCCGCGTCGCATTGAGCGCCATCGCCGCGTGCACGCGGGCGTGACGCAGATTGTGTCCGAACTCCTGATGCTTTCCGAGCGCGAACTGGTCCCACAGCTTTTCGGTGAGGCGGCGGGCGTTGCGCAGGTTCACGACCTTCTTGAAAGCCGCCGAATAATGATGCTGGTCCTTTTTGGGGATGACGATCGCCCGCTGCTTCAGCGTGTCGTCGAGATAGGCGCGTACCTCTGCCGACACCGTATCCGCCGGAGTCGGCATCACGTCGGGCGCAGCGAGACTGTCGGGCGTGAAATACATCCGGCCGCGAAAGAACGAGGGCTCGATAAACCAGTTGCGGATGTTGCGACGCCTGGCGGCGTAGAAGCTCGCGATGACGGAGAGGAAGCCGCCGAGCTCCTGAACCAGTTCGACGCGCTTGCCCTGCGTCTCCAGGCGGTCGAGCAACGCCTCCATCGCGTTGGCATAGATCATGAACCGCCGGCGAAGCGCGGCGGTGTCGCGGATGCCGAACGTGAACCGCTCATGGCTGAACAGGAAATTGGTCCCGTCGAGTCCGTAGGCGGCGACGCGCGCGTCGAACGCGCGGCGATCGTCGGGCGACGGACCGGTCTTGAGGCCGTCGCGATACATGTTCGTGACCGGCACGCCTTCTGCCGCCGACATCTCGGCGCTGCGATCGTCAAAGGCGAGCAGCTCGACATCGTTGCCTGCCGCACGCAGCCGCTGCGCGACCGGAATCCAGAACCGGGTCTGGTATTCGGCGAGCGTGGTGATGAGAATGGTCTTTGCGGATGTGGTCATGAGTCTATCGGGCGGGTTCGATGGCGACGCTCGCGAGCGGCAAGCCTGTCGTCGCGCAGTGCGCGCGTCTCGCGGTGAATTGCGCCGGGCTCGCACGGTCATGAGTTGCGATACGCTGCAGCAGGGTCTTGACGAAGACCGGCCCGATCTGCTTGTCGCGCCGGGCCGGGTTGAACCGGCTGCGCAGCCGTTCCGTCACGGCCGATCCGAGCGCGGCGCTGGCGGCGCCCTTGACGATCTGGCCGACACTCGGCTTGTCGCGCGTGCCCTTCACGGTCGCCAGCAACGACACGTAAGGCCGGCGCGCACCCTCAGCGCGCGTCAGGACATCAGCGACCCGTTCTGCGGCTTGCCCGTCGTTGAGATGGAAGAAGGCCTCGATATTTGCGGCATGAACGCGGGCGAAATCGAAGGTCTCGGTCTCGCGCTCGATATGGTCGATCGCGTCAAGCAGCTCATCGAACGAGGCGACCGGCCGGCTCACGCGCGCGGGCAGCGCCGCATGGCCGGCGGTGGTCGGTGTGTTCAGATATTCGAGTTGGAGCGGAAGCTTTCCAAGCAGGACCGATTCGACGGCCGTGCCGCAATTGAGATGAACGACCGCGGCCGCATTGCGGATGCGGTCGAGTACGCTGCCGGTGCCGTCGATCAGGACGTTGGGGTGGCGCGCCAGCGCGTTGCGATAGACCTCCTCGCTCTCGAAGGGATGCGGACGCACCAGAATGGTACGGTCGGGCCGCGCTGCGGCAAGGCGGTCGATCTCGGCGAGATAGTTGGTGAAGACCTGCTTCAGGTCCGCGATGAAGCGATCGACATAGCCGCCATCCCAACCGGCCCGCACCATCGCTTCGCGCTCGCCGCCCGGCTTGCCGGTGAAGCGTGAATTGACCAGCGGGAAGTTGGCGTTGACGAGCAGGTAGTCGCGCGGTTCGCCATCGAGCAGCGCGCGCCAGCGCGGCGCAGCAAAGTCGAAGCGCGGGCATCCGGTGAGGTGAAGCTGCTCCGGCTTCATGGTTCCGGCCGCGAGGAAGGCCTCGTGCAGCCGACTGCCCCAGAAGAAATAGCCCGCCAGGATGTCGGCGTAGCCGCTGCCCTTGACGTGGGCCGCCATTGCCGGCGGCGAGTTGCCGCCCTTTTCCGCGAGCACGCCGCCTTCGGTATCGAGCACGTAGAGCGCGAGCCCGTCCCTCGCAAAGCTGCGCATGAGATCGAGGTTGACGGGACGGGCGTAGTTGACGACCAGCGCGTCGAGCCCGAGCCGAGGAACGTCGACGGCCTGCTCGTACATCGGCACCAGCACGACGGAGACGCCGCGCCGCGCGAGCTGATAGCCGAGCATGACCGCACCCGGCAGGTCACGCTTGGGGTGATCGACCACCAGGCCTATGCGCAAGGTGTCAGCTCCCGGCCGGCCCGGCTCACAGGCGCATCGCGGCGCGCTCGACGTCCGTCAGGGCTCCGCTCGCCCGGAAACGCGGGCGCGGTTCAGGATAGATGCGCGGCTGCTGAATGTAGGTCGCGGTGTAGAGCAGGCGGCTGTGGTCGGACTGGATCCGGCTTCCCATGTGCAGGCAGCGGGCCGTGTTGACGATGAACGACGACAGGCGGGGCGCGATCATCTCCTTGACCGCGTCGGGACCGGTCTTAGCGAACACCTGCGCATCGTTCATATGGCTCTTCAGCGTATTGCGGAACGGCTTCGACGGCCCGGCCGGAATGAAGGTGAACGGACCGTCGGCGGTGTTCTGCACATCGGTCAGATAGATGAAGAGCTTGCAGACGCGCTTGTCATCGTGATCGAGATGCCAGAGCTGCGAATAGCTCAGCGCCTGGTTCGGGGTCGGTTGGGACAGCGTCAGCAGCACGTCGGAGAGCTGCGGCAGGTCATGCATGAATTCGCCGATGATGCGCAGCGCCGCCGGCTGCAGCGCGTAGCGCACGAAGGGATGGTCGGTCGCGAATGCGCCGTTGACGAGATCCTCGTCCAGCAGGCTGACCCAGAAGGATTTATGACCTAGCTGCTGCTTACCGGAGAGCTCGTTTAGCCGGCTCACCTTGTGGTCCGCGACTGCCGCGACGGCTTCCGCGAGGCGGCGGTCCATCAGCGTGGATACGTCGACGTAGCCGTCTCGGTCAAGCTTCCGGCTCGCCTCGCTCCACTCCTCTTTCGAGGGAAGCTGATTGAGCAGGGCGATGCGCTTGGCCCGGGCGCCCGGCCGCAGAGTCGTCAGGGCCGCCTTGGTGACCCAGCCGAGATCCGTCCTGTTGATGTGCCACAACAGGCGACGAAACTGGTTGATTTTCTGCTTCTTCGGTGTTTTCACGCCGGCATCGATGGTCGTCATGTGGGTTGCCCGATCGCAGGAAAGCAGGTCTCTTTAACCTCAAGGCGCTCTATTTTGCTACCCTAAAGTGTCGTCGGCGAGATGCCCTTTCGGCCGAAATAGGTCCGTCCAAGAGAGCCAATCAGGCCGCGCTGCTCCTCGCTCAGGACCATGAAATATTGTGCGGTCCATGTGGCGGCGCAAAACGCCACCATCAGGCCCGTCAGGGTGACGATTCCTGGGTTGGGCGTGACATAGAGGATGGCGGCGAGAAGCAGCGCTGCGATCGCGAGGATCGCCCAGTGTGTCAGGATGGCAATCCAGAAGCGCCTCGCATCCATTGCGAGTTCCCTGACAAAGATCATGAGCTGCCATGGTACGATCGCTGCGGTTCCAATGGTCTGTCCGAGAATGAAGGCCCGCTCGGACAAGACGTTGACGGCCGCAAGGGTCACAACCGCCCAGATCGCCAGATGGATCATCATCAGCATGTTCAGCCGCCCCTGAACCTTCGTGCGCGTCATGAACAGCGTGTTACCGAAGATCACATATTGAAAGCACATCGTGACCACGAACATCAGGCCCATCCAGTGGGCGTAAGGAACAATCTGCGGTCCGATCCAGATATGCATGATCGCGGGTGACATCATCGCGGCCGCGACTAAGGGCGGCACGGTCACGATCGGCAGCATCATGATGCCCGTTTCACCAAACCGGTTGAACTGGCGGTGGTTGTCGCGCTGATCAAGCCGGCTGACCACCGGGAGCATCGCCGAGATGAGCAGGCTCGCGACCACTTTGGCGAGCCGCGGAATTCTGACCAGCGTATCATAGATGCCGACGCTCTGCGGACCGATATAGATGCCGATCAGGAACGGCTGGATCGGCGCAATGATGCCGCCGATCAACTTGCCCTGCATCACCAGGATGCAGCGCGTCATCACCTCGCGGCTGACCGCCGCGACAGGCACCGACAGCTTGATCCGCGTGCGACTGAGCGCGGCGATCGAGGCGACGAGCAGGATCAGCGCGCGCAACAAGCCGCTGGCGAGGAAATAGTAAGTCACCACCTCGTAGGGCTGCCCGGATCGCGCAGCGTGGATGGTGGCGCCCACGTAGAGCAGGGTTGTCAAGAATTCGCAGAGCCGCAGCAGCCCGTAACGCTCGAAGCCCTTGACGACGCCTTCCCACACCAGCGCCGGAAATAGCACGAGGTTGCTCGCCGCCGTCGCGAGCAGCATGTTGGTGAAGCTCGCGGCGTGAGCCGGCTCGGCCTTGAACTGGGCAACGATTAACGGCACCGTCAGCCACATCACAGCGCTGAGCACGATGGCCAGCAGCAGCGAGACCGCCGTCAGCAACAGGAGCTGACCGCCGGCCAGCCGCCAATCGCGGTGCTCCCTGGCGCGCGCCACCACCTGCGTGGTCACTTCCGCCACGCCAAAATCGATGACCCCGATCAGACCGGAGGGCAGGAAGAGGCGCGTCAGAACGATCAATCCGAACTCGGCGACGCCCCAGGTGCGAATGATGATCGGGATGACGATGACGCCGAGGACGGCGACAAGTCCGAAGACGATCGCCGACACCACGGTGTTCTGGACAAGGCGCTTCAGCATGGCATGGCCCGGCTTACCACGCGCTCAGTCCGCCATCGACGGCGATGTTCTGGCCGGTGACGTAGGAGGCCGCATCGGATACCAGGAACAGCATCGTGCCAACCATCTCGTCGGCGCGGGCCATCCGGCCGAGCGGAACGCGGGCGCCGTAACGCTGCTTGAAGGTCTCATTCTGTCCGCTCTCGACTCCGCCCGGGGTGAGCGTGTTGACGCGAACGCCCTTCGCCGCCCAGTAGGTCGCCAGGTGCTTGGTCAGGCCGATGACACCGGCCTTCGAGGCGGTGTAGACCGCCGGCGTGTTGATGGCGCGGCCGAGATATTCGGAGCCTTCGTAGATGCGCTGATCGGGGGCCATCAGTCCGTAGATCGAGGCGGTCTGCACGATGGCGCCGTAGCCGCGCTCGGCCATCCGGCCGCCGAACACCTGCGCGACGTTGAACATGCCGTCGAGATTGATGGCCATGATCTCGCGCCAGGTCTCCTGCGAGAATTTCTCGACAGGCGCAAAGAAGGCGTCGACGTCACGGGTCTTGCTGGCCGCGTTGTTGAGCAGGATCGAGACCGGTCCGAGGTCGGCCTCGATCGCATCGGCTGTGTTGCGCACCGCTTCAGGGCTGGTGATGTCGCAACCGTAGCCTCTGGCGCGGACGGCATGGCGGGAGGCGACGTCGGCTGCCGCGGCATCGGTTGCGGTCTGATCCAGATCGACAATCGCAACGTTGGCGCCGAACTCGGCAAGGCCCTCGGCAAAGCGACGACCGAGAATGCCGCACCCGCCGGTAACGACGGCAGTGCGGCCGGTCAGATCGAACAGAGCCTTGAAGCTCGTGGTCATCGCTTGCGCCTCCTCAGGCCGCCAGTCGTTGGCGGAGCAACAGTTCCACCAGCGTAAAATCGAGATCGGAATCGATGTCGATCGAACGCTCTTCCGGCATTTCGAGCAGACGCGTGTCCGGGTAGAATACCGCAGGCCGCTCCAGGAATGGCGCGACGCGCCAGACATAGATCGACGCGTTCATGTCGAAGCAGCGCGGCGCATCCTGCCGGCGCGTGATCGGAGGATCGGCAGATTTGGAGAGGCCGACGCTGCCATCGGAGCGCTGCTCGACAAGGTTGAAATAGGGCGACCGCCGCGCTGGCGCCCCGGTAATGACATTGCGCGCGCCGCTCTCGCGCAGCAGCGCGACCGCACCGGTGATGTCGGAGGCCAGCCTGAGCGGCGAGGTTACGTCGAGATCGACGAAGATCTCGGGCGTCGTGCCCATTTGCGCGATGGCCTGCTCGAGACAATGGCGGATCGCCGGCAGCTTTGGCGCGGTATCGGTCGCCATCTCGTCGGGGCGCCTGACCGCGATGTCGGCGCCGGCCTTCAGCGCCGCCTCGAGCAGGGCGTCCGAATCGCTGCTGAAGGCGATCGCATCGAACAGGCCGGTCTCTCGCGCCTGCGCGATGCTCCACGCGAGTACCGGCCTGCCCAGGAGATCGCGCGCGTTCTTGCCGACCACCCCCTTCGAGCCGCCTCGCGCGCAGATGGTGCAGACCAGACTCATGGCGATATCCAGGTCTTGGTGCGCAGCGCGCGCTCGCTGGCGTCGATCAGATGCACGACGCCGAGGGCCTCGGGCAGCGAGCAGACCGGGCTCGCGCCGCGCATTGCCGCGACATGCATGTCGCGATAGCTCTGGTCGCGCTCGCTGGGAATCTCCGTTGCCTTGCCGTTGACCGTGAGACGGCTGCCGACGAGATCGGCCTCGATGGTGTCGTCGTCGACATTGACGCGGATGCGGCGGATGCCCTGGCGATCGAGATAGTCCATGTGGACGTGCACCGATGGCGCCCGCTGCATATCGAGTAGCAGGTCGAGATGGTCGTCGACGTCGATGTCGCGCGCGCCGGAGGAGCCGCCGAGCGCTGCGACGCGATGCCATGGCCCGAACAGCCACAAAAGATAGTCCAGTTCGTGGCTGAGATCCCGCAGCACGCCGCCCCCGGCATCAGCCGTGGCGGAGGCGGTCGCACGATGATCGCGGCCCGGCCGCCAGTCCCTGATGTCCTGGCCGACATAGGCGTCGACCGTGATCACGTCGCGCCCGCGCAGTCTTTCCGCCAGCGCCGTCATCACGGGGTGAAAGCGCAGATTGTATCCGACGCTGACATGGGCGAAGGGATATTTCGGGGCCGGGGCCGGTGTTGCGAATAGCGGCTTTTCGACAAGGACTCTGCCATGGAACCCGGTCTGCGCGAACTCTTGCAGATTGTCCGCATGACGCGCAGTCTCGGTAGCGATCACCACGTAGTCCGGATGCGCCGCCGCGACGGCCTGCGCGATCGACCCGTAGTCGCCGCCTTCGCGCCGACTGACAGTCGCGACCCGAAGGCCGAGCTCGCGCAGGACCCGCGCATGCCTTGCGCCAATCGAGCCGAGGCCAACCACGACGGCGGTTGTTGAGGTCACGGGAAGACCTCGTGAAACTCTGCATGCGCCTGCTCGAAATCCTCCAGGCGGCCGATATCGAGCCAGTATTCACGAATGGGATAGACGGCGACGCGTCCCTTATCGGCGATCACCCGCTCCAGCACGGTCGGCATATCGATGCTGACGCCGGGGGCGACATGGCGGAAGACCGAGCTTCCAATCACGTAAATGCCGGCACTGACGAACCAGCTCTCGGTCGGCTTCTCGCGAATGGTCTGGAGAAAGCCGTCCGACGTGGAAACCACGCCATAGGGGACGTGCACCTTGTGCTCACGAACGGCCATCGTCGCTTCCGCCGGCGTTCCGTTGTGGAAGTCGAGAAGCGCTCCATAGTTGATCGTGGTGAGGATGTCGCCGTTGGTGACGATCATCGGCAGATCCGGCGGGGTCGAAAAGAGCCCGAGCGCGCCGGCGGTACCCAGGCGTTCGGTCTCGTGCACGTACTGGATGTTGGCACCGAAGGCCGCGCCATCGGCAAAGTAGTCTTTGATCGTCTGAGCCTTGTAATTGACCGAAATGAAGATGTTGCCAAACCCCTGCTGCACCACGTTGCGGACGATCGTCTCCAGCAGTGGTCGGCCGCCGACATTGAGCATCGGCTTCGGCACGTCGCGCGTCAGCGCACCCAGGCGCTCGCCGAGGCCGCCGGCCATGATCAGCACAGGGTTAGGATAGTGACGAGGTTCGAGCAGCTCATCGAGCGTCTCGACCACGACCAGATGGCCGCCCTCGTCGACAAGCGGGAGCTGCTTGATCGACCTCTGCCGCATCAGCTGCAGGCGATCCTCGCGCGGCAAGGTCGCAGGGGCCGACACCGGCGTCCGGTTCATGATGTCGGTCGCAAGTCCGGTGAGAGGGATGCCGCGCAGCAGCCCGCGCCTCACGTCGCCGTCGGTGACCACGCCCAGCAGGCGATTGTGGTCGTCGAGCACCAGCGCAACCTGGATGCTTCCGCTCTCGATCGCGGCGATGGCCTCGCCCACAGTCGCCTGGGTACCGACGACGGCTTTGCGCCAGGATTTCATGGCAATTTGCCTCGTATACGCCAGATATTGGGGGCGGCCCACGGCTGAGCCTGCTATATCGCGGCTGCGAGAGGCGGCGTCAACCCCGCCAGGGGCCCGGGCGTTGACCTTGTTAATGCCCGTGTTTTCCGGCCAGGCCTCGTCGGTTTGAAGTACCGCAGCCCGGTCGCTAAGATTGGTCTGTGCAGGGGAAACGCGATGGACGATCTCATCATCATCGGTGGCGGCGAGCATGCCTTCATGGTCTATGAGGCCGCTCTCCTGTCGGGCCAGTTCAACGTCGTCGGTTTCCTCGATCGCCAGCCGGGTACACTGGGCAATGCGCGCTACCTCGGAACCGATGACGTTGCGCCCAACTATCCGGATGCCGCCTTCGTGGTCGGGATCGGAACGATGCAGGCAGGGCCCGTGCGCCGGCAATTGGTCGGCCGGCTGCAGCTCAAACGCTGGGCGTCGGTGATCCATCCGCGCGCGTTCGTCTCGCCATCGGCAACGATCGGCGCGGGCAGCGTCATCATGCCGGGTGCGATCGTCAATGCACGCAGCATGATCGGCCATCACTGCATCATCAATTCCGGCGCGGTCGTCGAGCACGATGTGCGAGTTGGGCACTGCACGCATCTGTCTCCCGGAACCGTGGTCGGCGGCGGTGCAGAGATCGGCGACAACTCCTTTGTGGGGCTCGGCAGCCGGGTCCGCGATCACATTTCCATTGGCAATGATACGCTGGTGGCGATGGGTTCTGTCGTTACGGCTTCATGGCCGCCCGGGTCCGTGCTGCGCGGCGTTCCTGCAAAGCCCCGTCGTTAGACCGGATCATCCGGGTCAAGCGCCTTCGGCGCCGCCGTTCCGATCAGGGACCAATAATCAATCGGCAGCCGCCCGGTGCCCGGCCGCTTGGCCGTGATGTCGGCCGGTCCGATGATCTCGCCGGCCTTCAGCGCGCGCGCCGCCACGATGCTCTTGCGCGCCACCGGGACGTTCCTGATTTCGGATTCCTTCGGCGTCTTCACGCCGTCGCCGAGCGCGGTCTCGACATTGCGGATGGCGCCGACCATGCGCTTGAAATCGTCCGGCTCGAGTGAGGCTGCGTGGTCGGGGCCGGGCGCATTGCGATCCAGCGTCAGGTGCTTTTCGACGATGGTCGCGCCGAGCGCGACCGCGGCTACCGAAATCTCGAACCCATCGGTGTGATCGGAATAACCGACCGGAAGCTGGAACGCCGATCGCATCGTCGCCATCGCGGCGAGGTTCACATCGGCGATGGGGCAGGGATATTCGGTTGTACAATGGAGCAGGCTGACGTGCCGCGCCAGCGCGGCGCGTGCCGCCCGATCGCGCCATGCTGCGCGGAACGAGGCGACACCTGCGGGATCCCTGCGATGCGCGTAGCCATGGGCTAATACACCCAGCGCTTCCTCAACCTCGCCGAGCGTTGCCATGCCGGTCGATAGGATCAGCATGGCGCCGGCTCTCGCCGCTGCATGGAGCAGCGGCGCGTTGGTGAGATCGCCCGAACCAATCTTGATGCGCGACAATTTCAGAGACAAAAGGAAGTCGAGCGAAGCATTATCGAACGGCGTCGACAGAAATTCGATGCCGCGCTCCTTGGCGCGCGCGATCAGCGTCTCATGCGCAGCCTGCGGCAGCTCGAGACGTTCGAGCATGGCGAGTTGGCTCTCGCCGGCATCGGTGGTGCGCTGCTGATAGTCGGCCTTCTTCGCCGCGCCGCCCGCCAACGCCTTTGCATTGAAGGTCTGGAACTTGACGATGTCGGCTCCGGCATCGGCTGCCGCATCGACCAAGGCCAGCGCCTTTTCCAGGCTGCCGTCGTGATTGACCCCGGCTTCCGCGATGATCAGCGTGTGCGTCGTCATGGCCGCGCTCCGCTTGCGGGAAGTTCGTAGAAGCCCTTGGCCAGAAGCCGCCTGAAATCGGGGATGTCGGCGATAATGTCGGCAAATCGCCGGCTGGATTCACCGTCGCCGTAGGGGTTGACGGTGGCTTCGCGGCCACGCTGGAGTCCTGCCGAGATCGCGGCGGCAACTGCGCCACGTTCGGGCGCTGCATGAAACACCGAGGCCGCGCGCTCACGCCCCTTCTGACGGTCGCCTATATCCACCGTGGGAACGCCGAAGGAGGGCGCTTCGAGCACGCCACTCGAGGAGTTGCCGATCACCAGGTCTACTTGGTTCATCAGGCTGAGGTAGCGGAGCTGCCCGAGCGAGGCGACCGCGATCGTGTTCGGCCGGCGCGCCGCGAAGGCCTTGGTCCGATCGTTCAGCGCGCGCCCTTCGGCATCAGCATTGGCGAGCGTGAAGATAAGACGGAAGGCGGGATCGAGTGTCGACAGGGCAGCAAACAACTCTTCCAACTCGGCCACCGACCGCCCGGCTTCGACCGTGACGGGGTGAAACGTGATGAGTGCATTGCGTTCGCCAAGCGGCATCCCGATCGCGTCGCCTATGTCGTCGCGGTTCATCAGATCGAGATGCTTGATGGCGTCGATGCCGACCGAGCCGATGGTATGGATGCGGGACGGGTGCTCGCCAAGCTGCATCAATCGCCGCGTCGAGCCTTGATTGCTGGTGAAATGCAGATGCGCCATCTTGCTGATGGCGTGGCGCGTGGATTCGTCGACCGCGCCTTCGGTGACGTCTCCGCCGAACAGATGCGCCATCGGCAGTCGCATGAACATCGCGGCCTGCGCGGCCGCAAACATTTCGAACCGGTCGCCGAGCACGACAACGAGATCCGGCTGCAACCGCGTGAAGGCGTCGGCAAAGCCGATCACGCCGAGTCCGACCGATTTGGCGACTCCGGCGCCGGTATCGCTGCTCAGCAGCGTCTCGACGCGCTCGTCAACCTCAAAACCTTCCTCGCGGATGGAGTTGAAGGTGTAGCCGAACTCGGGCGCGAGATGCATGCCGGTGGCGACGAGCTGAAGCGTTAGGCCTGGCGTCTGACGGATTGCGCGCATCGGCCAGACCAGCAGGCCGAAATCGGCCCGGCTGCCGGTGACGAAGCAGATTCTTCGTGCGCGACTACTCATCGCGGGGCCTGATGCTGGCGCTGCTGGGTAGGTTGATCAGCCGGCGTTCTATGGATTCCGCGGTGGAAAGATCGCCGCGGGGGCTTTGCGCGAACATCGGCAGCCTGTGCATCAACGTCCAGGCCGGGCGCGCGCCGAAGCCGGCCTCGTTCAGCGCCGTGAGCACGTCGTCGCGCCGCTCGGCATGCGCCTCGTCGAGCAGGACCGCGTTCAGCCAATAATTGCTCGTCGTACCCGCGGGCTCGCGCGAGAAGCGCACGCCTGGCACGTCGGCAAAGACACGCTCATAGGCGGCCGCCAGCCGGCGCTTGCTCGCCAGGAAGCCGTCGAGCTGCTCGAGCTGCGCGCAGCCGAGCGCGGCGTTCAGGTTGGGCAGGCGGTAGTTGAAGCCGATCTCGTCATGCACGAAGGCCCATTTGTGCGGAAGCTTCGCGGTCGTGGTGAGATGCTTGGCGCGGCGTCCCAGCTCCTCGTCATTGGTGAGGATGGCGCCGCCGCCGCCGGTGGTGACGATCTTGTTGCCGTTGAAGCTCAGCGCCGCGAGCCGCGCCTGCGATCCGACGGCGTGACCCTTGTAGGTCGAGCCGAGCGATTCCGCGGCATCCTCCACCAGCGCGATGCCCCAGTCGTGTGCGATCGCTGCGATCTCGTCGAGTGCAACGGGATGCCCGAACGTGTGCATCGGCGAGATCGCCGCGATGCGGCGTCCGGTCTCGCGATTGATCGTGCCTCTTGCGGTCCGCTCCGCAATCGCCCCGAGGCGCACCGCGAGTGCGCCGGGATCCATGCCGAGCGTGGCAAGCGAGCTGTCGACGAAATGCGGCGTTGCGCCGCAATAGGCGATCGCGTTCGTCGTCGCGATGAAGGTCAGCGCTGGCGAGATGACCTCGTCGCCGGGCTCGACGCCGGCGAGCCTGAAGCAGGCATGCAACGCGGCCGTGCCATTGACGACGGCGACCGCGCGTTTGGCTCCGGTGACCTCCTCCAGCATGCGTTCGAACCGATCGACAAAGGGGCCGACCGAGGAAACGAAGGTGCTCTTGATGCACTCCTCGAGGTAGGCGATCTCGTTTCCGGCGAACACCGGTTCGTGCAGGCCGAGGACACCGTTCGGCGTTCCCACCGCGTGCCGCACGGCGTCGACGATCGTCTCTGGCTTGAAGCCTGAGCTGGTCACGACACTGTCCATCGCCTCAGACATTGTAGACGTCGGCCTTGTAGCGGTTGAGGTTTGCGGGATTGGTGAACCAGTTGACGGTCTTGACCATGCCGCGACGCATGCCCTCGACACCGCCGAATTCAGGGCTCCAACCGAGCTGCTGGCGTGCCTTGGAATTGTCGGCCCAGAGCCGCTCGACCTCGCTGTTGGCGGGACGCAGGCGCGCCTCGTCGGTCTCGATTTCGATCGTGGTCCCCATGACATCGGCGATCATCTCGACGGTCGCGCCGACCGAGATCTCGAAGCCGCTGCCGAGATTGATGGTCTGGCCGACGCATTGCTCGGCCGGCGCGGTAAGTCCTGCGATGAGGCCGCGCGCGGTATCGGTGACGAAGGAGAAGTCCCGCGTCGGACTGACGGCGCCGAGACGGATCTTGCGCTTGCCGGTCGCGATCTGGCTGATGATGGTCGGGATCACCGCGCGCGCCGACTGCCGGGGGCCGAAGGTGTTGAACGGGCGGATCACGACAACCGGCATGTCGAACGAGGCGTGGAACGACAGCGCCATCTGGTCGGATGCGATCTTCGAGGCCGAGTAGGGTGACTGGCCAACCAGCGGATGGTTCTCCTTGATCGGGACGATCTGCGCCGTGCCGTAGACCTCGCTGGTCGAGGTCTGCACGAAGCGCCGCACGCCCGCCATGCGCGCCGCCTGGAGCACGTTCACTGTGCCCTTCACGTTGGTGTCGACATAGGAGTCGGGCGCGACGTAGGAGAAGGGGATCGCGATCAGCGCCGCCAGGTGCAGCACGTCGGTGCAGCCGCTGGCGGTTGCGATCATGAAGTGCGGATCGCGGATATCGCCGGCGACCACCTCCACGGACTTCATGATGTCGGCGGGAACCGTGTCCAACCAGCCCCAGGAATTGAAGGAGTTGTAGTAGACGATCGCCTTGACGCGTGCCCCGGCCTTCACCAGCTCCTCGACGACATGCGAACCGATGAAGCCGTCGCTGCCGGTAACGAGGACGCGGGCGTCCCTTAGATCTGCCATGCCGGACCCCAGAAGGCGATTAAGCCTGTGTTCGCAACGAGATGGCGCTATAGCACACTGGCGGTTGCGCGCAACAGAGCAGCGTCAGAAAGCTGCCAAATGCCCGGGGATGCAGCAGTTTTCGTGACACGCGGCTAGGCCTGGCCGGCCGGGATGAGGCGCTGTCTCACGAAGGTCTCCAGATTGCCGCCCTCGAACAAGTGGCCGGCGAGGCCGGCCGCACGAGCGGCTTCGATGTCGCTCGGCTTGTCGCCGATCACCATGCTCCGCGTCATGTCGACCGGAAAGCGCTGTGCGAGATCGATGATCATGCCCGGCGCCGGCTTGCGCCGGTCGCTCGTGCGGCAATAGCGCGCGACGGTTCCTTCGGGGTGATCGGGGCAATATTCGAATGCATCGACATGCGCGCCGATCAGCGCCATCTGGTCCGCCATCCAGCGGTGCAGCGCGACCACGTGATGCTCCTCGTAGTAGCCGCGTGCGACTCCGGACTGATTGGTGATGACGAAGGCAAAATAGCCGGCGTCGTTGACCGCCTTCACGGCCTCGCGTGCGCCCTCGATCCATTCGAGCCTGTGCGTCTCGAAAGTGTATCCCGAATCATGGTTGAGCACGCCGTCGCGATCGAAAAACACGGCCGGCCGTCGCAGCTTGTCCCGCAATTCGCGGTCGGCGCGCGCAAAGTCGTCGGGAATGCCGATGTCGATGAAGTAACCGCGATAGGCCGTGCCGCGCAGTGCGCCGGACTTGGTCAGGCCAGGAAATACGTCCTGCTCGAGCGAGGCGGGAAGCATTGTGATGTCGGCAAGAACGGACTTGTCGATGACGTAGATGCCGGCATTGACTGGTCCAGTGGCACCCACACCCGGGGCGATGAAGTCACGCACCACGTCACCGTCGAGGACCACGCGCCCATAGCGGTCCCCGACGACGCCGTCGCGCAGTGCCATGTGAACGCGCCCCCCTTGGGCGCGCATGATCAGGTCGAGCAGGTTGAAATCGAACAGGGAATCGCCGTTGAGCAGCAGGAACCGGTCATGCAGGAGGTCGCGCGCATGCACGAGCGCACCGCCGGTGCCGAGCGGCTCGGGCTCACGCGACACGATGATTCGCGTCGATCCCCTGGCGGCCGCGGCGTAGTGCGTCTCGACGATCTCCGCCTTGTGGCCCGCAAGCAGAAGAATTTCATCGAACACGCCGTAGCGTACGAGTTCGTCGAGCAGGGTGTCGAGAAACGGCCGGCCGCCAACATCGAGCATCGGCTTCGGCACGGTTTTGGTGCGTTCGCCGAGGCGGGTGCCGAGTCCCCCGACGAGGACGACAGCCTGTCTCAGCATGACGGCTCTCCCAATCGGCACCTCAGTCGAAGGTGAGCAGCAAATGTCCGTCTCAAGGTTCTGGCTCTCGTTGGATCGAGCTGTGGTGGCCGGATCGTTTCCCAACGTCGGTCGATCGTCGATCAAGGCTTGGCGGACGCGACACTGAGTGACAAAGACCCCGCACCAACGCCTGTCAATGGCGCGCTGCTCGCTGCGGCAGGAACTGTTGCAGGCTCTGTTTATGCTTAGCGCCCCCCGGAGGCAACGAGCAAGGGAGAAGTCGTGGATTCTCTTGTCGAGCGAACCGGCGGGGCGGAGCGCAGCGGGCGATCATAGGACGGTCGCTCATCGAGAGCCCTTGGCCATGGGCCGATTGATCAACCAGAGATAGCTCAGTATGATGATGACCGGGTTCCCCATCCGTATTGTGGGGTTTGCCGGGGACAAGAGTCACATGCCGATGGCCGAGCGTACGCCGCGAGCTCCAGCGTTTCTGCAGCTCGCGAGATGGTTCCATGTTGCTGTCCGAGCAGCGCGGGTACATTGGGTCCTTTCGCTCATGATCGGGGCAATCTTGTTGGTTGCTCTTGGCTCCCTTGCCGTCGGCCGGAAGGTGGAATCCTGGACCGCGACCTCGACGATCGCGATTGGTACAGTGCCCACCCTTCAAAGTATTCTCGGGCTCGCTGGGGCAGGGGTTGAACCCGTGGAGAGTGCCCGTGATCTGGTGACGCGAATCGGAGCGGTCCAATTTCAAAGCACTGTTCTAGCCGATGCTCGAAAGGCGCTTCCCGACTCGCGGGGGGCGTTCGCCGGAGGCTCATTGCGCGGGATCGCTATTGGCGATTCGGTGATCCGCCTGGAGGCGAGCTCCGCCTCGAAAGAAGAGGCGGTGACCCTGCTCCGACAGGCTGTTCTTGCGATTCAGGCCGCACACCAGAGATTATCCGAGCCGAGGATGGAGTTGTTGCATTCGGTACGCGCGCGCCTGCAAGATGCGAGAGCGCTGCTCAACGATACATTGAAGAAGATGGACTTCACGCCGGCTCGGCCGGACGGGATTTCCATCGGCCCCGCCCTCGTGGAGAGTCCAGGGGCTTCGGTCGACAGGATGCTCAACATCGATACGCGCATTGCTCTACTGGCTTATCTCGAACGCACCGTGACGATGACGGGTCCACAGGATGGATCGCCTCCCGCGACGGAAGGGCCGAGGGAAGTCAATCTCGTGCAAAGAGCTATCCTGGCGGGCTTGGGCATTCTGCTCTTCGTCAGTCTTTTGACCTTCTTTCTGAGGCGGCCGGCGCGTCTGGGCTAGGACTTCGGCAATGACCCTTCTGGCTGGAGCCTCCATACTACTCTTCATCGTTTGGTTGGGACTGTTCAGGTCGGCGATCCTCATTTGTCTTGCCTTCCTTTTGTTCACCTTCGCATGGCGGACGATCTCGTCGCTCTATATCGATCTGTCGGGGCCCATATTCTCGTCCCAGTTGCAGATGTTCATTGGACCCGGCGTCATGACGGTGTTCCAGTCGATTGCGTATTTTCTGACGCTTCTTCCCTTCCTCTGGGTCTTTAACTCCCGTTCGCTCGATGAATGGGCACGGGCGGCTCCAACTTCCGGACTGCCTGCGTCCCAATCTCAACTGACCCTTTCGGACGTCACGTTCTACGCGTCCGTCCTCTTCTTGATCTTGCTTTTCGGTGCCCTGATTCAGGGAGGTGTCATTCCGCTGTTTGCCAAGATCGAGCGTTGGACTTTCAATGAACAGGCCAGTTTCCTCCATCGCCTGGTGGTCGAGCGAGGCGACATGCTCTGCTTCTGGTGGGGGACCATGTTTGCGGCCGAGCGACTGCGACGCCAGCGATACGATTACCGCTTCGTGGGGTTGCTGGCCGTCCTCGTCTTCTACATATTTCTCGTAGGCGGACGCTTCTCGCCCTTTTACCGATTTTGTGCGTTCTTTGTCATACCGTTTTCCGCGGTGCTGATCGTTCAGGCGCGAGATCTCGGGAGCGCAAGTTTGTTCAGCTTGCTGCCCCGGATTGCCGACCGCCGCATCGTACTGGCCGGCACCGGCGTCATTGTGCTGACGGCCACGATGATTGCATTCGCGCTCTATTGGAATCTGACCAGGGTCCGAGGGTTCGAAGGTCAGGCGGCGCTGGATGCTTTTGTCGAGCGCGTTCTGGTGCAGCCCTCGGAGATAGGATGGGCGTCCTATCAACGCGTTCTGGTCAACGGAGATTGGGACGCACGCCACGTCTTCGATTTCCTGTTCGACCGCCCCATCGTTGCGGGACGGAACACGACCCCGCAGCTTCTGATGTCCGAAACCATTGGTGAGCCGCGGACGACGGAACACATCACAGGCGGTTTTCAGTTCGCCGGCGGGTTTCCCGAAATTTTCTTCGAACTGTTTGGTCCCTATTTCGGCTGGATCTTTCTGCTGGGAGCCGGTTGGCTCACTGCGCTCCTCTCAGCTGTCATGATCCGGTCAATCGTCGTCGAACGATATGTGACGGCGGCTCTATCTTTCTACGTGCTGTACGGCATCTACGTAATGTATATCGGCGGTATGCTGAACTTTGTCGCGACGCCGACATATTGGGTGAAGATTTCTGCGCTGTTTGCGGCAATCATTATCGAGGAGCGGGCGCCCATTCTCCCGTGGGTGCTGGCCGAAAGGACTCGATTGTTTCGCCGCTTTGCGGTGCGACGTCCGCAACTGCCCTGACACAGCCCGCATGACGCCTTATGGATTGATGGTGCGGGCTGCAAACGCAGATCTGCCGTCCTCCATCTCCGTGCTCATGGGACGTGATCAGATAGCCACTGATGATGAAGATTATGTCGATGCCGAGGTAGCGGCCCGGAATCGCATTCGGCCGGGTGTGGAAGAGAATAACCGAGAGAACGGCGACCGCTCTAAGGCCATCGGGGCGGTGATCGTGGATCGAGAGTTCCTATGAGGAGACGCTATCGGGCTGGGAGCCCTCGCGCGTGGCGCTGCCGCCGCTACCACACGCTTCTCCCGCCGTCGATCACCAGGTTCTGCCCGGTCATGTAGCTCGAGGCATCGGAGCAGAGGAACTGCACCGCGGCGCGGTATTCGTCGACATCGGCCATGCGAGCCATGGGAATCAGGCGCGTCAGTCGCTCGACGAACGCGGGATCCTGGTTGTTGAAGACGCCGCCGGGCGAGATCGCGTTCACGCGGACGCCGTGGTCGGCCCAATAGGTCGCCAGATATTTCGTCAGCCCGATCAGGCCGTGCTTGATCACCGAATAAGTCACGGGTTTCACCGGCTGCTCCTCCTCGCGTGTCACCTGTGGCTGGCGGTAGATTCGCTGGTCCGGCGCGATCACGCCGAGATCGGAGGCGATGTTGAGGATCACGCCGCGACCGCGTTTGGCCATCGCGCCGCCGAACACCTGCGCGCACAGCATCGCACCGGTCAGGCCCACGGCGATCTCGGTCTGCCATTGCGGCACCG
This sequence comes from Bradyrhizobium sp. CCBAU 25338, assembly GCF_028128965.1. Classification (NCBI taxonomy): domain Bacteria; kingdom Pseudomonadati; phylum Pseudomonadota; class Alphaproteobacteria; order Hyphomicrobiales; family Nitrobacteraceae; genus Bradyrhizobium; species Bradyrhizobium sp. CCBAU 25338. The sequence goes on along the minus strand of NZ_LFKY01000043.1, from coordinate 630,849 downwards.
GAAACGCCTCGAAGCGGGAAGAATGCGTCACGCCGGGTGCGGAGGTCACCTTGGGGTCGATCGCCGCGTTGTTGACGAGGATGTCGATGGAGACACCGCGGCCGGAAAGTTGCTCGTTTGCAGCCCGCACCGAGTCAAGGGAGGTGACGTCGATCGCAAGCGCGATCAGGTCGGCGGACGGCGTGTTCTGCTTGAGCGCGGCAACGGCTGCTTCGGCCTGCGCAAGCCCGACGTCGGTGACGACGACGCGCGCGCCCGCTTCCGAAAGCGCGGCGACATGCTGCCGCCCGAGCAGGCCGCCTGCGCCGGTCACGAGAGCGGTGCGGCTGGTCAGGTCATAGCGTGAGGACGGGCTTGCCATCAGGAGGCTCCTGTTCAGCTACGCAACTGGCCGCCGTCGGCGACCATCACGCTGCCGGTGATGAATGCCGCGCGGGGCGAGACGAGAAAGGCGACGAGGTCGGCGACCTCCTCCGGCCGGCCCAGGCGGCGCAGCGCGACCTCGCGCACAAGCATCTCCTCGACCGCAGCACGGTTTTCCGCAAGCTTATGTGCCCAGGTGCCGTCGGCGGCCAGGATGTTGCCGGGTGCAACCGCATTGATGCGTATGCCTTCGAGCGCCAGGGGGCGGGCCAAGCCACGCACGGTCGCATTCAGCGCGGCCTTTGCGGCGTAGTAGGTGACGGGCGCCCCAAGCGCCGCCATGCCTGCGATCGAAGAGATGCAGACGATGGCCCGGTCGCCGCTGCCGCGCGCCATCAACGGCCGGGCGGCCTCGATCATGTTGGTTGTGGCGAAGAGATTAAGATCCATCACTCGCGACCACTCCGCCGCGGTTTCCTTTCCCGGCGGTACGGAGGCGCCGCTGCCGACGTTGCAGACGAGGATGTCGAGGCGCCCCCAGCGCCGATCAACCTCGTGTACCAGCGTCGCGGCAGCGGCCGGGTCGGTGACGTTGGCCGCGTGCGCCGATGTGCTGCCGCCGATCGCAGCTCGGGCCGCATCAAGCGCATCGGCTCCCCGCGCGGCGAGCGCGACCTTGGCTCCTTCCGCAGCGAGCGTCGTCGCGATCGCAAGTCCGATCCCGCGGCTGGCGCCGGTGACGAGAGCGACGCGATCGTTCAGCTCGAGCTTCATCGCGCTGCGTCCTCGATCCAGCCGATCGTCATGTCGCGATACCTGGCGAGCGCTCCGGCGTGATCGCCGTCGGCGGCGCGCGCGGTTTGCAGGATGTACTGACCCTTGTAGCCGGAACGCTCGATCAGGCGGATGGTCTTGGGAAGGTCGGCGTTGCCGGTTCCGAGCGGCACGGTGGTGCCGCCGCGAATGCGGTCCTTCACATGCACATTGAGGATGCGCGGCGCGTATGCGGCGATCTCCTCGTCGCTGTCATAGCCCAGCGAGGCGCTGTTGCCGCTGTCGTAGTTGATGCCGAAGACGTCGGCTGGAAACGCCTCCATGAACCGGGCAAGCTCACGCGGCGGCAGATCGGATTCGAAGACGATCTTGACGTTCCGCCTTGCGAGCTGCTCGGAGCGTGCGAGCAGCACACGCTTCAACGTATCGCTCTCGCTCTGGCGCTCGATCTTGCCGTTGTCGACCAGCGGGATCACGACGAATTCGATGCCGATCCGGCTGCAGGCGGCGATCAGGAGGTCGAGGTCGGCGACGAGCGCGTCGCGTACCACGGCGTCGACCTTCCAGAACGGTGCCTGCATGAAGCAATCACCGGTCAGGCTCGGGATGCGCACGCCGTTCTCGCGCGACAGTGTCAGAATCTCCTGTTGTCCCGGCTCGGTCATGAGCGGGTTCTCCCGCAGCCGCTCCTGATCGATGGTCCATTCCATTCGCGTCAGGTCGAGCGCCTTGGCGCGGGGAAATTCCTCGCGCCATTCATTCCAGGGGAACGCCTGGATCTTGCCGTCGACCAGTGCCGACAGGCGTCCCTGCATGAAGCCGATGCGTTGCAATGTTGCGATCACGATGTGCTATCCGAGCTGATGGCGAGACCCTTGGTGGTCCAGCCCCCATCGACGAAGATTTCCTGGCCGGTCACATAGGCGGAGGCGTCCGACGTCAGGAAGATGGCGGCGCCCACCATGTCGGCAGGCTGTCCCCAGCGGCCGAGCATGGTGTGACGGCGCCTGTCTTCGTGCATGACCGGATCGGCAAAGCTCTTCGCGGTCATCTCGGTTGCGACATAGCCCGGTGCAAGCGCGTTGACGCGGATGCCGTCGGATGCGTAGTCGGCGGCGAGTGCCCGCGTCAGCCCGGCAAGGCCCGCCTTCGCCGCCACGTAACCGGGATTGCCGGGAAAGCCTCGGATCGAGTTGATGCTGGTGACGTTGACGATTGCGGCCGAGCCGGCATTCTTCAGGAGCGGATAGGCGGCGAGGATGGTGGCGTAGACGCCGGTAAGATCGGTTGCGACCGTGGCACGGAAGCGCGCGAGCTCGCTTTCGGCGCTCTGGGCCGGAAGACTGATGCCGGCGGCATTCACGAGCGCGTCGATGCGCTCGGCTTTTGCCGCAATGGCGCGGAACGCGTTGTCGATCGCTCTGTCGTCGGAGAGATCGCAGGCAATGGCAGTGACGCCCTGCGGCGCGGTCCCGGACCGGCTGAGGCCGAACACCGTGGCATCCGCACCCTGCAGGCCGCTTGCAATCGCTGCGCCAATGCCCCGCGAGGCGCCGGTGACCACCGCGATCTTGCCTGCGAGAGAGAAGGCGCTGAGATCAGGCATAGCCGTAACTGCGCATGATGGCGGCGCAAAGCTTGACGTCCTCGGGACGATCGATCTGGAACATCTTGTGACGCTCCATCACGTGGAAGCCGATCTTGCCGCCGAGACGATTGTTCTGCTCGCGCAGGAGGGATGGGATCAGGACGTAGAACGATCCGTTCTCGAGGTAGCGCTTCTCGATCTGCTGCCGCATGCGGCGGTTGCGATAGTCGTAATTGATCGGCTCCGGTCCGCTCGCGCCGATCCGCCAGTTGAAGTAATCCTCGACCTCGCAGACTGAAAGCAGGCTGTCGAGATGATCGCGATCGAAGGTTGCAAGCGCGTTCTCGATGTCGCCGGGCTCGCGGATCGGCGATGTGGCCTGAAGTGCGACGATGCGCTCGAACCGTCCCATGCTCGCCTCGGTCGCATCGAGGGCATGCAGCCAGGCGGATTCGGAGGAGGCGAGGTCACCCGAAATGTCATCCGGACGCCGCACGCCTACGGCGCCGGCGGCCTCGGCGGCGGCCAGGATATTGTCACTGTCCGACGAGACCGCCACCACGTCGACGCCGCGTGCGGCGCGCGCCTGCTCGACCGTCCAGGCGATCAGCGGCTTGCCGCAGAGATCGAGCAGGTTCTTGTGCGGGATGCCCTTGGAGCCGCCGCGCGCGGCGATCACGGCCAGCGTCTTGCGCGCCATCAGATATGTCCCTCGAGACGCTCGAGCGCGGTCCAGAAGCCTTCGCCCATGTTCTTGTGGCCCTGCCATATCTCGGGAATGAATGACGCCGTCGGCGCATGCTTGCGCAGCACCTGTCCGATCTCGTCGAAATCGATCTCGCCTTCGCCGATCTGGAGTCCTTCGCCGTCGAGCCCCTTGGCGTCGCCGAAATGCAGATGTGCAGTGTGCGGCCCGAGCTGGGCGAGGCCCTGCGCAAAGTCGAAGCCGAAATGATTGGCGGCGAGCTTGGTGTGGGAGATGTCGACGCACATGCGCAGATCATGCTTGGCGCAGAATGCGGCCGACTCCTCCGGGAAGATGAAGATGTTCTGATGACGCTGGCCGCCGAAATGCCAGGGGAACGGTGCCATGGTCTGCGGCGTCAGCTCGACGCCGTCCATGTCGAGCTCGGTCAAGCTCTGCGCAAAGATGCGATAGCGCTCGGCTTTCTCCTCCGGCGGCAGCGGCTCATCCATGGTGAAGCCGCCGATATTGGCGACGATGGGCGGGTGTTTTGTCTTGGGGAAGAACTTCTTCAGGCCGCGGGTGATGTCGATCACTGCTTGCGTCTGCTCCAGCGAGTAGCGCCGCAGCGCCTCATCGGGCGTTGCGAGGTCCATCAGCTTGGAGCCGGCAAACAGCTCCGGCGCATGCACGACGAAGCCGAGATCATAGGTACCGGACAGATAGGCCGCGGGATCGCGCTCCATGTCGCTGTAGCTGAGGTGGAACTCGATGATGTCGGGCTCGCAGATCTCCAGGAAGCGCGCGGTATCGTGATAACGCACCGGCACCCCCCAGGGCCGGTCGAAACGGTAGCGCCGTGCCTTTGCGACGCCTTCGTCGAGGTCGCTCTGGAAGAAATAGTCGTCCGCCGCCATCGTTCGCGTCAGCCTGCGGCCGAGCAGCGCTGGCATCTTCAGCGGCGACAGGCCCTGTCCCGGGCTCTTCACGGCGATGTCGCTCTCGGAGATCATCGTACCGGCCGGAAGGTCGCGCGCGGCCACCAGGCTCTTGGCGAGGTTCTCGCGGTTGATCAGCTCGCCCTGGCTCAGCGCGCGTTCCGCGAGCTTCTCGCCGCGCGCCGCCTCGACCTCGCGGATGCCGGAGACGAGTGCCTTGAATTCCTCCGGCTCCAGGCTCGCGGCATGGTCCGGACCTTCCATCTCGCGGTCGAGCGTGATGTGGCGTTCGATGATCACCGCGCCGAGCGCGACAGCGGCCGTCGAGACGGCGATGCCGCGCTCATGTCCGGAATAGCCGACGACCGGATGAATCTCGCGCAGCGTCTCCATGAAACGCAGATGGATGTTGTGAAGCGCTGCCGGATAGGTGCTCTGGCAATGCAGGAGCGCGTAGCTTGCATTGCGGTCGTCGAGGAATTTCGCCGCGGCCTTGATCTCGTCCGTCGTGCTCATGCCGGTCGAGACGATCAGCGTCTTGCCGGTGGCGGTGAGGCGACCGAGCAGCGGCAGGTTGGTGAGGTCGGCCGAGGCGACCTTGTAGGCCTGCACGCCGAAGCCTTCGAGCACGGCGACGCTCTTCGCGTCCCAGGGCGTGCAGAGGTATTCAATCCCCTTGGCTGCGCAATACTCGGCGATCTTCTTTTGCTGCGCGATCGGCAGCTCGAAGCGGCGCAGGAGATCGAGCGTATATTCGACGGCGAGGTCGTCGTCCTTCCCGGACAGACTCGAGGCGCGATAGACCTCGTCGAGTTTGCGCATCTGGAATTTGGCGCAATCGGCGCCGGCCGCGACCGCGGCATCGACCAGCGCAATGGCGCGGTCGAAGTCGCCATTGTGGTTGTTGCCGATTTCGGCGATGACGTAGCAGGGTTCGCCATCGCCCAGAAGACGGTTGCCAATGCGGACCGGAGCAGACTGTTTGGGCGATGTCATCAACATTCTCGTCTCATATGCGTCAGGCGAGCCGCGCGGGAACGCGCGACTTCCACGTCCGCAGCCCGTTCTCTTCGAACATGATGCGCGAACAGCGATGCCCCTGCTGTTCCAGCGCCGCGATGAGCTGGTAGCGCTCGAACGGACGTACGAAGAACAGGAAGTAACCGCCGCCGCCGGCCCCCAGGAGCTTGCCGCCGACCGCGCCGTGCTGCTTGGCGAAATCGTAGATCGCGTCGATCGCCTCCGACGAGATCTTCGAGCTCAGCTTCCGTTTGGCGTGCCAGGCCTCGTCGATCAGCCGGCCGCATTCCAGGAGCTGGCCGCGCAGCAGATGCCGCCTTATGTCGCGCGTCACTTCCTTCTGCTTGGCAGCGGCGGCGACGGCGTCGCTGGTCTCGTGCTGAGCCTTCTGGTCGCGGTGAATGGCGCCGGAATCGCGGCCGGAGCCGGCGTAGCAGAGCACCAGGCTCTCCTCGAGCTCGGCGATGATGTTGGGATCGAGACGAAGCGGCACGATGGTGTTCTGGTCGGAGAAGAACTCCATGTGATTGAAGCCGCCGAACACGGTGGCGTACTGATCCTGCCAGCCGCCGGGAATGTTGAGCATCAGCCGCTCGGCCTGGAAGGCCATCTCCGCGATCTCGTGGCGGTCCCACTGGTCCCCGCGGAACTCGTTGAAGCATCCGATGATCGCGGACGAGACCACAGCGGAGCCGCCGAGGCCGGAACCGACCGGGAAATCGGCGGACACCTCGAGCTCGAATCCATAAGTCGGCTTGATCAGGCGCACGACTGACTTGATCAGCGCGAGATCCCCGCCCGTTCCGAGTTCTGCGAGATTGTCGGCCTCGACCGTGCGGCGAAAATCGTGCGAGTAGATCCGGATGCTGGGATCGCTCCGGCGCCGCAGCGTCGCATGAGCGTACATCTTGATCGTGGCGCTGATGACCGCGCCGCCGTCATTCGCCACGAAGTAATGCGTCAGGTCGGTGCCGCCGCCGGAGAAGCTGATCCGCACCGGCGAGCGGGCACGCGCGAACACCTCGCTCTCTTCCGAGAGGTTGAACAGCTCGCGGCTGAATACGTCGACCAGCCGTCCCTCGCCATCGAGGATCGGCACCACGTGCACGCGCTGGTCGAGCAGCTTCAGGATCTGCTCGCGCGGGCCGCCGGTCGGCGCCCAGACGAAGTTGCGATTGATGCAGGACGCAACCCGGTCCTGGATCGTGATGCCGGTCAGCATTCGCCTGCGGATGTCACCGTCCGTCACGGCGCCGACGATTCGTCCGCTCGCGTCGTGCGCGAACAGGATGCCGAGCATATTCGCATTCAGGCGCCGGAAGGCTTCCTCAATGGTCTCGGTCTCAGCGATGGTGACGAGGGTCGGTTCAAGCACGTTTTGGATCCGGAAGGGCCCAATTCCAGGCCATATTGCAGCAGGGGTTGGTAATACGGGAGCCGCGGGGACGATGCAAGGTTCCCGCGCCCTGGGGGCATCGCGCCGATATGGCTGCCGTCACGCCCTCCGTTCGGGCCGGCCGATTTACATCGGCGGCGGTTTCTATAGAAGGCTCCGCGAGGGGGCTAGGCGACGTGTATGCGATCGGAATCAACTCGAGGATCAAGCGCCGCCGCACCACGATGGTGCGGCGGTGCTGCTGCCCGACGGCGAGTTGACTACAGCCGCGGAGCAGGAGCGCTTTACGCTTGCGAACCACGGGCGCGGCGAGCTGGCGCGTGGAGCGATCGAATTGTGCCTCAAGCAGGGCGGCATCGCCATGCGCGAGGCCGACTGGGTCTGCTCGCCGCTGAAGACCTGCGCGAATTGAGGGCGGCGTCTCACCGAATATTCCAAATATCAGTTCGGCCATAGCCCGAAGATCGAGCTCTATGACCATCGTCGCTGTCATGCCGCGAGTTCGTTCTGCGGCTCCGGTTTTCCAGAGGCGACCGTCGCCTGCTTCGATTTCTCAGGCGATCCAACTCCGGCCTCATCGCCCATTCACGCGGTAACGACTTCCCCGTGCTGACACGATTTAGTCGCCATAACAGTCTTGGTCTCTACTACGGGACGCTGACGGAGTACCTCGGCTATCAGATGACCAACGACGAGTACAAGGTCATGGGCCTGTCCTCCTATGGCAGCCCGGATTATCTCGCCAAGCTCCTGCGCCCCTGCGGTATCAATTACGAACTCGATCCCGAGTCCGACAAGCGCAGTCGCGACGGCGAGACATTCACCAGCGATTTTTAACGCGGCAGGAGCGCATCTTCACCAAGAAGAAGGAGGAGATTTTGGGGCCGCGACGGCTGTGTGGATTGGCGCTGGCCGCCCTTCTCATCTACTTCGTCCGGTCGCTCCCGTTGAGGTCCGCATTGGATTGATCGTTGCAGAAGTTGCGTCTGTATAGCAGGCCTGGCGTCGTTTTTGCCCTCGCTGTCGTCGCGATCGGAGAGAGCCATCTTTATCTAAGCGCATGCCCGCGATCGGTATCTGGCACTTCCCGCTGGCCTACGACTTCCTTCTGGTCATGACGGTGAGTGTACTGTCCAGGAGAATTGCGCCGGTGCCGACGGCTCCGTTTTCTTGGGGCCGTTCAAGGCCGCCGCGCGTTAGCACGCTCTGAGCCTGAGCCAAGGCGCGTCGCTCCGTTGGGAGGACGGCGGCTTGGACCTTAGCGGCAATGCGCGACGAAGCGGCGCAGCCGCGGGCAAAAACGGCGCATATGGCAGTTGAATGTGCGGGGGAGCGTCGATATTGTCCGGCCCGCAACTAGGGCGAGAGGGTATCGGCGCGGACAATGACGGCAGATGGAGTGGTTTCAACTCGGCGATTCACGCTCGCTTCCCTGATCGTGGTGTTGTTGTCCCTGGTGGTCTGGGCCGGGATCAACGGGCGCATGGCTGAGAATAACATCGGCTTCGACAAGGATCTCCTGTATCTTTATCTGTGCGGGGTCGAACAGGCCGGACAGGTCTCGCATGATCAGCAGGACAAGCTCGTGGAGCACCTCATCGCGGTTTCGGCGAGCGATCACTCCATTTATCGCGCGAGGATGCGCGCTGCCTATTGCAACAATTATCCGTTCACGTCGCTCTCGATGTATTTCGCCGGAAAGGTGCAGCAGTCGCTCGGCATGACGGACCCCGCGAGGGATTTTCCCGAATTTCTGTACCTCTCGTTGTGGTGGGGCATGACCCTCTCGGGCGCGTTTCTGGGCATCCTGTGCCTGCTCATCGCATTCTGGGCGGCCCGAGGTCCGTTGGTGCTTCCGCTGTTTGGCGCCATCGCGCTTGCCGCGCTATTCTATCTCACAGTGCCGCCGCCCAGCTTGTCCTGGTCGTTGTACCAGGTGACGCCGACACCGCCCGCGCCACGCGTTAGTCTGCATCATACGTTCTGGCTTGGTCTCTACGCCTGGATAAACCCGGGGGCGGCGTTCTCGCCATTCTCGGTTTTCCCCCGCTGCCTTTGCGCCATGATCGCCTTCGCAGCATTTGCGCTGCGCTGGTCAGGACGGGGCGGACTGGCCTATTGGACGCCGATCGTCGTGAGCTTCGTGCACCAGAGTGAAGCGCCGATCCTGCTCGCTGTAATGATCGCCTGCGATCTCGCCTCGCGGCCCAGGGAGCTGTTGCGCCCGGCTTACATGGTTCCGATCCTGCTCACGGTCGTCCTCACGGCGCTGCGCGAACGCATGCTGTCGATCATGGGATTTTCCTTGTTGGGGATAGCCATCGCTCTGGCCGTGCCGATCGGGCTTGCGCTTCTGGTCTTAGCCGTGCCGAAGCTGCGCTCTGCCGTCACCTCGCTCGGTTTGATCGCCAACCGCTTCAGGACAAGCAGGTTCGAGCATCTGTCCCTTCCTCTTGCGGATACTGTCGTCATCCTGCTCGGATGGGTTGCAGTCGTGATCCTCTGCTTCGCCGTTTCGCGGATCGATCAGGTGTTCCGCGTGATCTATCTCTGGTCGGAACTCTTCCCGCGCTACATCGGACTGTTCCAACTGCCTGTGTTCGCCGGCTTGATCTACGCGGTCTGGCCCTGGGTCCTGACGAAGCGGACGACCGCGACGCGCGAGGCGCTGGCCCTAGTCTCCTGCCTCATGCTCTTTCTCGGCGTGGCGCAATGGAAGAGGCCGTGGATTCCGACTGCGGCATTGGTCGCCCAGGCCCAGACTTTCGAGAAGAAGATTCTCGGTCAGCACTATGCGCCGGACGGAGGCTCTTTCTCTAAGACGGAAACTCCGTGGTACTACTTGATGCTCAGGCGCGCATATCTCGGAGGCAAAGGTCTTGACGAGTATTTCGCCAAGGGCTGACGTCGTCATCGCCGCTGCCGCGCCGTCTTACCGGCGGAGCAGGAATAGGTGGAGCGCGATAGGCTATGACTGAACAAACTCCCCCGGGCCTTTCCGTCATCGTGCCCGTCTACAACGAAGAGCAGTCGCTCCCCATTCTGGTGGAGAAGCTGATGGATGTTCTGCGCGGGCTGCCCAACCGCTTCGAGATAGTGCTCGTCAATGACGGCAGCCAGGATGGCTCGCTTGCGCTTCTGCGTTCTCTGTCGCAGGCGCATCCCGAGGTCAAGGTCGTCGACTTCCGCAGGAATTACGGTCAGACCGCCGCGCTGATGGCAGGTATCGACCACGCCACGAACGACATCGTCGTGATGATCGACGCTGACCTCCAGAACGATCCTGCCGACATCCCGCGCCTGCTGGCGAGGCTCGACGAGGGCTACGACGTCGTCTCCGGCTGGCGCAGGGAGCGCAAGGATTCTGAGCTCAAGCGGAACTGGGTCAGCCGGGTCGCCAACCGTTTCATCTCGCGCGTGTCAGGCGTGAAGCTGCATGACTACGGCTGCACGCTGAAAGTCTACCGCCGCAGCATGGTGAGTGGCGTTCGTCTCTACGGCGAAATGCACCGCTTCATCCCGATCTATGCTGAGTGGCAGGGCGCACGCATCACCGAGCTCCCCGTAGCCCACCATGCGCGGCAGTTCGGCGCCTCGAATTACGGCCTCGAGCGCATTTTCAAGGTCGTGCTCGATCTTCTCGTCGTGATGTTCCTGCGACGCTATTTCGCTAAGCCGATCTATCTGTTCGGCGGCTTCGGACTGATCTCGATCATTGCCGCCTTCGCCACCATAGCGCTTGCCGTCTTGCTGCGCATCGTCGGCCGTATCTCGCTGATTCAGACGCCGCTGCCGCTGCTGGCTGCGCTGTTGTTCCTGGTCGGCATGATGAGCATCCTGCTCGGTCTCGTCGCCGAGATGCTGGTGCGCACCTACTACGAATCGCAAGGAGCCCGTGCCTATCTCGTGCGCGAGTTGATCAATTTCCAGGGCGACGCGGCCACGAGCACCGGTCAAAGGGATATTTGACGCGATGTGCGGCATAGCTGGATTTTGCGGTGCAGGGGACGTCGGCGACATCCGTGCGATGACGGATGCGCTCGCGCATCGTGGTCCAGACGGCTTCGGCTATCATGCCGACGAGACGCATCGCGTGTTCCTGGGACATCGGCGGCTCGCCATTCTCGATATCGGCGGTGGTGCGCAGCCGATGTGGAACGAGACTGCGACGATCGCGGTCATCTTCAACGGCGAGATCTACAATCACGTCGAGCTTCGCGCCGAGCTGGAGCGATGTGGCCATCGTTTCGTCACCGATCACTCCGACACCGAAGTTCTCGTACATGGCTACGAGGAATGGGGCAACGACCTGCCACGGCGGCTGAACGGCATGTTCGCCTTCGCGGTGTGGGACAGCGAGAGAGCCCAACTCTTCCTGGCGCGGGACCGGTTCGGCGAGAAGCCGCTGTTCTATGCCACGGGCGTGGGTTTCTTTGCATTCTCGAGCGAGCTGCGTTCGCTCGAGAGTCATCGCGGTTTCGACGCCTCGCTCGACGTTCGTTCCCTGCAAAAGCTGTTCGCCTACGGCTTCTTCCCGGCGCCGCGGACGCCCTATCGTCACGCGGCGAAATTGCCCGGCGGCTCCTGGCTGCGTTTCGATCTTCGCTCGGGTGCCGTCACCACGCAGCGATACTGGCGGTTTTCGCTCGCGCCCGACGAGGCGATGTCGTCGCGCAGGGAGGACGATCTCGTCGACGAACTCGACCATCTCGTTACACAGGCGGTGCGCCGCCGCCTGATCAGTGACGTGCCCCTCGGCGTATTCCTGAGCGGCGGTATCGATTCCAGCGCCGTGCTGGCCGCAGCAACCGACATCGTCGGCAAGGAGCGGCTCGAGACGTTCACGATCGGCTTCAACGAGCGCTCGTTCGACGAGTCCGCGCATGCCCGCCGCGTGGCGCAGATTTTCCAGTCTCTTCACAACGAGGAGAAGCTCGATTTGGCGCGGGCCCGCGACCTCATTCCAGCGCTCCTGGACAAGGTCGGCGAGCCTCTCGGCGATTCCTCTCTGCTGCCGACCTATCTCTTGTGCAAGTTCGCCCGACGCAAGGTAACGGTAGCGCTGTCGGGCGATGGCGCCGACGAGCTCTTTGCCGGTTACGACCCATTCCATGCACTGCGCGCCGCGTCGATCTACAAGGGCAGTGTGCCCAACGTGCTGCACGGCGTCATTCGCAGCGTGGCCGGCAGGCTGCCGGTGTCGACGCGCAACATGAGCCTGGATTTCAAGCTCAAGCGCACGTTGACCGGCCTCTCCTATGGTCCGGAGTTGTGGAACCCGACTTGGCTCGGCCCGCTGGCGCCGCCCGACATCGAGCGACTGTTCGACGAGAGGATCCACACCGAGGACCTCTATGAGGAGGCGCTGGCTCTGTGGAACGCGTCTCCGGGACTTGGTCTCGTCGAGAAGACGCTGGAATTTTATACTCAGTTCTATCTCCAGGACGGCATTCTGACCAAGGTCGACCGGGCCGCGATGATGAATTCGCTGGAAGCCCGCGCGATCTTCCTCGACAACGATCTCGTCGATTTCAGCGCGCGGCTGCCGACCGCGTTCAAATATCGCGATGGCGTGGGGAAATACTTGTTGAAGAAATTGCTGGCGCGAAAAGTGCCGGCCGACCTCGTATCCCGGCCCAAGAAGGGGTTCGGAATCCCGCTCGCTGCCTGGCTGCGGGAAATTCCGCAGCGCATTCCGCTGGAGAAAATCGCCGGCATTGATCTCGCCGAGGTCGCCGATTTGTGGCAACAACACCGCAACAGGCGTTCGAACCATGCCATCGCCCTGTGGGTCTGGCTCGGCCTCCAGGCCTTTCGTCGCCCTGTAGCCACGGGATAGGACCGGATGTTGCGGAAAGCGCTGGAGCGGGTTCTGGAACTGCCCGCCGTCTACGATCTCAACCAGTTTATCGGTCAGCCGACCGTGCGGCGCTATACGCAGTTGCTGGTCGAGGAAGTGCCGCTGAGTGCAGGCGGCCACGTGCTCGATCTTGGCTGTGGCACGGGCGCGACACGCAGGCTCATTCCCGGCCGCTATGTCGGTATCGACATCAATCCTGACTACATCGCGTCAGCAAAGCGAATTCGATCTGGCGGTGAGTTCATTGCGATGGACGCGACAAAGCTCACTTTCCCGGATGACTCGTTCGACCAGGTCATCTCGGTCGCGACCACGCATCATCTCGACGGCGAGCAGCTCCAGGCGATGGCGCTGGAGGCGCTGCGTGTGGTCAGGCCGGGCGGGGCGTTTCACATCGTCGATGCCATCCTGCCGGTTAATCCGCGCGACCGTGCCAAGGAGATGTTCTTCCGCATGGATCGCGGCCGGTTTCCGCGCAAGCTGGAGGAGCTCGTGTCGACCGTGTCACGCGCAGCCGACGTCGCGCGGACGCGGGTGTTGAGCGGCCCGATGCACGATGTCGCCTATCTTAGGGTGGTCGGCCCATGACGGAGAAAGCCGCTCAGCACCAGTACGACGAGAAGTTCATGGATTACGCGTCCATCTCGTCCCACTACGCCGCCTCGGAGATCATTCCGCTACTGCTGCGCGTTTTGCCGATTGCGAGCGTCGCGGACATCGGCTGCGCCGGCGGCGGTTGGCTGAGCGTCTGGCGCGCGTCCGGCGTTAGCGACATAAGGGGCGTCGACGGCGACTACGTCGATCAGGACGGTTTGGAGATTCCGCGCGAGTTGTTCACGCCCGCGGACCTGTCGCGGCCGCTCGATCTGTCCCGTCGCTTCGATCTGGTGCAATCGCTGGAAGTCGCCGAACACATCCAGGTGCAATTCGCCGACCAGTTCGTACAGAATCTCGTGACGCACGCGGACAAATACTTGCTGTTCTCCGCGGCCGTGCCGGGGCAGGGCGGCGAATATCACGTCAACGAACAGCCGCTCGATTTCTGGCGGGAGCGGCTGACGCGGCACGGCTTCGACGCCTACGACTTTGTCCGGCCTCAGGTTGTGAGTGATCACCGGATCTCGTTCTGGTATCGCTACAACATCGTCCTCTATGTCCGCCGCGAGCATCAGGCCGCGCTCGATCCGGCGATCCGCGCCACACGCGTGCCCGAGGGCGTTGCGATTGCCGATGTGTCCCCGCCCTGGTTCCGCCTGCGCAAGCGCGTCGTCAGGGTGCTGCCGCCCGCGGTCCGCGACAGCCTCGCGCGCCTGAAGGCGCACGTCGCTCCAACCGGAAGATTCTGATGAGCGAGAACAGCGCGGGAATGGGCAAGCAGACCGGCTCGTCCGAGCGTTTCGGCTACGAATGGAGCCACTACAACGAGATCCGGGCCGACTACGAGACGCAGTTCCGCAAATGGACGCCGTTCCTCGAGCCGGACGACTGGAACGGCATGAGTGTGCTCGACGTCGGCTGTGGCACCGGACGCAATTCGCTGTGGCCGCTGAAGTACGGCGTGAGCGAGGCCACCGCGATCGACATCGATGACGGCTCGCTCGCGGTCGCGCGACACAACCTCGCGCAATATCCCAATGCAACCGTGCTGAAGCAGAGCGCATTCGACATCGGCTTCGAAGACCGTTTCGACCTCACTTTCTCGATCGGCGTCATTCATCACCTTGAGAGCCCAGAGCTGGCACTGCGGCAGATGGTGAAGGCGACGAAGCCTGGCGGTCGCGTCCTGATCTGGGTCTACGGCTACGAGAACAACGAGTGGATCGTCCGCTTCGCCGATCCCTTGCGCAAGGCATTGTTCTCGCGCCTGCCGATCGGTCTCGTGCACCATCTCTCGCTCTATCCGAGCGCGGTGCTGTGGCTGCTGCTTCGCCTCGGCGTCGGGCGGCTGGCCTATTTCGACCTGTTGCGGACGTTCTCATTCCGGCACATCCGCTCGATCGTGTTTGACCAGATGTTGCCGCGCATCGCGCATTACTGGCCCCGCGAAACGGTTCAGAGCCTGATGGAGGAGGCCGGGCTGAAGAACGTGCGGACTGAATGGGTCAACCAGATGTCGTGGGCGGCGATCGGTACGAAATAGCCGCTCGCCTCTGGTCTTACCGTTCGTCCGCGATCACCTTGCCGTCGTTCGGCAGCGTGCCGGGGCTGACCAGCTCGACGGTGCCGCCGAGTTTCGTCACGGCGCGCAAGCTGGCCGCGATCTCTTCGCGCAGGGCGTCGTTGGCGGCCGCCGTTTCGGCTCGCAGTGTCATCGCGTCGGCTTCGCCCTGGCGTGTAACGACGAGGCGCAGTCTTCCGAGTGCGGAATGGCGCTTGCCGATCTCGGCGATCTGCTCGGGCCGGACGAACATGCCCTTGATCTTGGTGGTCTGGTCAGCGCGTCCCATCCAGCCCTTGATGCGCATGTTTGTGCGCCCGCATGGGCTCGTGCCGGGCAGGGCCGCGGTGAGGTCGCCGAGGGCGAGCCGGATCCAGGGATGGTGCGGATCGAGCGAGGTCACGACGATCTCGCCGACGTCGCCCGGCGCAACCGGATCTCCGGTGCCGGGCTTGACGATCTCCAGGATCAGGTCCTCGTTCACGACCATGCCCTCGCGCGCCTCGGTCTCGAACGCGATGAGGCCGAGATCGGCGGTGCCGAAGGCCTGGTAGGCGTCGATGCCGCGCGCCTTGATCTCGGCCTGGAGCGAGGGCGGGAACGCGGCGCCCGAGACCAGCGCGCGCTTGATCGAGGAGATGTCGCGCCCGGAGCTTGCTGCGGCGTCGAGCAGGATCTTCAGGAAATCCGGAGTGCCGCTGTAGCCAACCGGCCGGTAGGCCTCGATCAGCTCGAATTGCTGTTCCGTATTGCCGGGGCCGGCCGGGATGACCGCGCAGCCGAGCGCGCGTGCGGAGGCGTCGAAGATGAAGCCGCCGGGGGTGAGATGGTAGCTGAAGGTATTGAGGACGATATCGTCAGGACGGAACCCCGCTGCGAACAGCGCCCTTGCGCCGCGCCAGGGATCTCCTTGCCGTCCCTCCGGCTCGAAGATCGGGCCGGGCGAGGTGAAGAGGCGGGCGAACGAGCCGGGAGGCCCTGCCACGAGGCCCCCGAAAGGCGCAGAGGCCTTATGCAGGGCGGGCAGCTCCGATTTGCGCAACACCGGCAGGTCCGCCAGCGCCGCCCTGGAGGTCACGGCGGCGGGATCGCAGCCTTTGAGCCGCTCGGCATAGGCCGGGGCGGCCATCGCGGCTCGCAGCACCCCTGGCAGGCGGGAGAACAGGTCGGCCTCGCGCGCTGCTTGTTCACGGGTCTCGCGGGCGTCGTAATGGGCGGTCATGGCTGTTCTTTCCGTGTTGGCATCCGTTGCGCACCGCCACCAGCATGGGTATCAGACCGCCATTGGTGAGGCCTAGAGAGGACCCGATGGCGGACGAAGGAATCATTGCGGCGGACGAGGCGTCGAACGTCGTCGCGCGCCTGAAGCGCCGCATGATCGACGAGGCGCTGCCGCTGTGGTCGACGGTCGGCTGGGATCAGGCTGCGGGTGGTTTCATCGACCGGCTGCACCGCGACGGCACGGCCGACGCTGCCGCGCCCCGGCGCGTATTCGTGCAGGCGCGCCAGATCTGGTGTTACGCCAAGGCGGCGCAGATGGGATGGTATCCTGAGGGGCGTGGCATCGCGCTGAAGGGGCTGGAGCATCTGCTGGCCAGAGCGAAGGCGCCCGATGGCCGGCCCGGCTACGTGCACCGGCTGACGCCCGAGGGAGCGGTGCTGGATGCCCGGCGCGATGCCTATGACCACGCCTTCGTCCTCTTTGCACTCGCGGCCGTCTACGCCCTCGACCAGGATGCGCAGGTCCGTGCCGAGATCGATGCGCTGCTCGCCTTCCTCGACGGCCATCTGCGCTCGCCGCATGGCGGCGTTCACGAAGGCCTTCCGGTCTCGCTGCCGCGCCGGCAGAACCCGCACATGCATCTGTTCGAGGCGATGATCGCGTGCTTCGAGGCGACCCACGATCTGTCGTTCCAGAGCCGTGCCGGAGAATTCTTCGCACTGTTCCTGGCCAATCTCTACGACAAGCAGAAGCGCATCCTGACCGAGTACTTCGAGGAAGACTGGTCGAAGATCGAGCCGGTCAGCGTCGAGCCCGGTCACCAGGCGGAATGGGTTTGGCTGCTGAAGGGTTTCGAGCGCATCACGGGCTGCCCGACCGCGCCGCGGCGTGCCGAACTGCTGTCGACCGCACTGCGCTATCGCGACGAGGCCACGGGCTGCCTGATCGACGAGGGAGACGACGTCGGCAACATCCGCCGCAGCACGCGCCGGCTGTGGCCGCAGACCGAGATCGCGAAGGCGTGGATCGCGCAAGCCGAGTCCGGCGAAGCGGGTGCGGCGGATGAGGCGCGCGCGGCGCTGGTTCGGCTCGAACGGCATTATCTCAGCCATCCCGTGAAGGGCGGCTGGTACGACCAGTTCGATCGCGACGGCAAATCGCTGATCGACACCATTCCTGCGTCGTCGTTCTATCATGTTCTCTGCGCAGTCACGGAAGCGGAGCAGGTGCTTGAAAGTTGAAGCTCATTTGTATCGACGCGTTTTCTTCACGCGGACCGGTTCCCACTTCGCTTGAAACGCTACAGCCAGCGCTTGCGCCGCTTGAAGCTCTTGAGGTTCTTGAAGCTCTTGCGCTGGTCGCCAGCGCCGCCGAGATAGAATTCCTTGACGTCCTCGTTGTCGCGTAAGTCGTCTGCGCTACCGTCGAGCACGACCTTGCCCTGTTCCATGATGTAGCCGTGGCTCGCGACCGAGAGCGCAGCGCGCGCGTTCTGCTCGACCAGCAGGATGGTGACGCCGAGGTCGCGGTTGATCTTCTGGATGATCGAGAACACCTCTTTCACCAGCAGCGGCGACAATCCCATCGAAGGCTCGTCCATCAAGATCATCTTGGGGCGCGCCATCAGGGCGCGGCCGATCGCGAGCATCTGCTGCTCACCGCCGGAGAGGTAGCCGGCAAGGCCCGTGCGCTCCTTCAGGCGCGGAAAGTAGTTGAAGACCATGTCGAGGTCGGAATCGACCTCGCGGTCCCTGCGGGTGAAGGCGCCAAGCTTGAGGTTCTCCAGCGACGTCATGTCGGCGACGATGCGCCGGCCCTCCATCACCTGGAAGATGCCGCGGCGCACGATCTTGTCGGGGTCGATGCCGTTGATCCGCTCGCCTTCGAACAGGATCTCGCCGCGCGTGACCTCGCCGTCTTCGGTCTTGAGCAAACCGGAGATCGCCTTCAGCGTCGTCGACTTGCCGGCGCCGTTGGCGCCCAGGAGCGCCACGATCGCGCCTTTCGGCACGTCGAGGCTGAGGCCGCGCAGCACCAGGATGACGTCGTCGTAGACGACCTCGATGTTGCGCACGGCGAGGAGCGGCGGGGCGGGGACGATGCTGGGGGAGGGGCGAACGCCTTCTGCGGTCTCGGTCATGCTTTGTTGCTCCGCTGTCGTCACCCGCGAAGGCGGGTGACCCAGTATTCCAGAGACGCCCAACGTTCCCGGAGAGGCCGCGGCGTACTGGATCCCCCGCATTCGCGGGGGATGACGGTTGTGCGTCAGGTGGGCGCTACGCTCACCAGCCCAGCAATTCCGGCTTGCGCGGCAGCTCGACGGTCTTGACCTTCTCGAGCTTGATCGTGCCCTTGGCCATGACGTCGTTGAGGTCGCCGTCGGTCGCGCCTGAGACCTTGGTGCGGTAGAGGTCGACCTTGAGCGTGCCGCGATGGTCCTTCTCGGTCCAGGTCGAGGCATTGCAGACGCCTTCCATCCCGGCCGGCACCCAGTCTTTCTTCTGGTGGAAGCCCTTGGCGACGTTCTCGCCGGTGGCGCCGCCGTTCTTGGCGGCCCAGTCGATTGCCTCCTTCATGTACATCGCCGAGCAGACGGCCGCGACGTAGTGCACGGGACGATAGACCTTGCCGCTGGCGTCGGACATCTTCGAGATCTCCATCACCGTCTTCATGCCGGGCGCATCGCCGCCCCAGCTCACCGCGGTGCGCAGCGGGAAGATCACGCCATTGGCCGCATCGCCCGCGGTCTTGGCCGCATTCTCGTCCATGCCCCAGACGTTGCCGAGGAACTGGATCTCGACGCCGGCGGTCTTGCAGGCCTTCATCACCGAGATGTTGGAGGCGGCGGTGTTGCCGAGATAGGCGTAGTTGGCGCCCGAGGATTTCAGGCTCAGGCACTGTGCGCTGTAGTCACCCGGCGTGAGGGCGAACACCAGCGGTGGCAGAACCTCGAAGCCGAGCTCCTGCGCCATTGCTTCACCGGCGGCCTTCGGCGCGTTCGGATAAGGATGGTTGGCGCCCATGTGCACGAATTTCGGCTTGCCGGGCTTGCCCTTGGCCTTCCAGTCCTCGGCCGCCCACATCAGCATCGCGCGCAGCGCGTCCGAATAGCTCGGGCCATAGAAGAAATTATAAGGCGCAGGCTTGGCCTTGCCGCTGACCCCTTCGGGATCGGTGAGGGCGGCGGCATAGGAGCCGGACATGTCGGGGATCTTGTCCTGGGCAAGGAAGCCGGTCAGCGCCTCGGTGTCCGCCGTGCCCCAGCCCATGATTGCGGCGACCTTGGAGTCGGGCGCTGACCACTTCTTGTAGAGCGCGATCGCGCGCGGCACCTGGTAGCCATAGTCGTTGGTATCGAGATTGAGCTGCTTGCCGCCGACGCCGCCGTTCTTGTTGACCCAGGCGAACGTATCCGCGACGGCCTGGCCATAGGGCGTGCCGACGTCCGAGGTGCCGCCAGAATAGTCGGCGAGATGCCCGATCGCGATCTGCGCCTGCGCGCTCGCCGAGAATGCGGCGATCGCAAGCACGAGCGATGCGGTACTCAAAAGGGACTTTGTCGTCATGGGTCGGTTCCTCCTGTTTATTGTTTAAGTGAAGTTGCCCGCGCTCAATGCGAGAACGGGTAGAGTTTCCAATACGCCTTGATCTGCCGCCAGCGATGCGCGAGCCCGTCAGGCTCGAACATCAGGAATGCGATGATGATCACCCCGATCGCGATCTCGCGCAGGAAGGTGATGTTGTTGTTGAGCGAGAGCGCCTGGTCGATCGCGCCGCCCTTCAGATGATGGCTCAGCCACTCCATCGATTCCGGCAGCAGCACCACGAAGGCGGTACCCATCAGCGTGCCCATGATCGAGCCAGTGCCGCCGATGATGATCATGGCGAGGAACAGGATCGAACGCTCGATGCCGAAACCCTCCTGCGACACCACGAGCTGGTAATGCGCATAGAGCGCGCCGGCGATGCCGGCGAAGAAGGCGGCTAGCCCGAACGACAGCGTCCGGTACTTGGTGAGGTTGATGCCCATGATCTCGGCGGAGAGATAGTGGTCGCGGATCGCCACCAGCGCGCGGCCGTCACGGGTGCGCATCAGATTGGTGACGAGGACGTAGCTCACCAGCACATAGGCCAGCACGACGTAGAAGTACTGCCGGTCGCCGCGCAGCGTATAGCCGAAGATCGAGAAGGGCGCGGCGCTCGCCGGCACCGAGCCGCCGGAGAACCATTCGGCGCGCGAGAAGAAGTCGAGCAGGATGTACTGCGCAGCCAGCGTCGCAATGACGAGGTAGAGACCTTTCAGCCGCGCCGCCGGAATGCCGAAGATCAGCCCGACCAGCGCAGTGACGATGCCGGCGAGCGGAATTGCGAAGAACACCGGGATCGGCGCGTTGTTGGAAATGTAGGCGGAGGTAAATGCGCCGAGCAGGAAGAAGGCGGCGTGCCCGATCGAGATCTGCCCGGTGAAGCCGACCAGGATATTGAGCCCGAGCGCCGCGATCGAGAAGATGCCGATCTGGATCAGGATGCTGAGCCAATAGCCGCTGAAGAATTGCGGCGCCAGACACAGCAGCAGCACACCTGCGATGGCGAAGTTGCGGCTGGTCGCGGTCGGGAAGATCGTGGTGTCGGCCGCGTAGGAGGTGCGGAAGTCACCAGCGGGAATGAGGGCAGGGCCGGCCATGGGTCAGATCCGTTCGATGTCGTGGGTGCCGAACAGCCCGTAGGGCTTGATCATCAGCACGATGATGAGGACGTAGAACGGTGCGATCTCGTAGAGATTGCCCCAGTGCAGATACTCGCTGTCGACGTATTGCGCGACGTTCTCGAGCAGGCCGATGATGATGCCGCCGAGCACCGCGCCGCCAACGGAATCGAGGCCGCCGAGGATCGCCGCCGGGAATACCTTGATGCCGTAGGCGGCAAGGCCCGAGGACACGCCGTTCACGACTGCGACGACGACGCCGGCGACCGCCGATACCGTCGCCGAGATGGCCCAGGCCATCGCGAACACGCTCTTGACGGAGATGCCGAGCGACTGCGCGACCTGCTGGTTGAACGCGGTGGCGCGCATCGCCAGGCCGTATTTGGAGGCGCGGAAGAACCAGGCCATGCCGATCATCATGGCGACCGAGACGACGAGGCTCATGACATAGACGGTCTGGATCTGGAGCCCGAACAGGCTGACCGACTGGCTCTCGAAAATGCGCGGGAACGGCTGTGGATTGACGCCGAACATCCACTTCAGCGTCGCCTGCAGCACGGTGGAGAGGCCGATCGTCACCATGATCACCGAGATGATGGGCTCGCCGATCATCGGACGCAGGATCAGCACCTGGATCGCGATGCCGAACACGAACATGAACACCAGTGTGATCGGCATGCCGATCCAGAACGGCACCTGGTATTTCGCCAGCAGCGCCCAGCACACCCAGGCGCCGACCAGCAGCAATTCGCCTTGCGCGAAATTGACGACCTGCGTCGCCTTGTAGATCAGCACGAACGACATCGCGACCACGCCGTAGAGCGTGCCGACCACGAGGCCATTGACCAGGAGCTGAATGAGGAAGGCCGTGTTCATGTGATCTGCTGTCCTTCGCCTCTCCCCGCCTGCGGGGAGAGTCCGGCGCGCGGAACGCGCGGCGGGTGAGGGGGAGTCTCCGCATGCGAGGTGCTGAGGCGAAGAGCTGGGGCGTGCCGTTCTGCCTGGCTCATTCCGCCGCCTCCGCCATGTGCCCATGGCCGCCGAGGTCCACCACACGCAACGTGGTGCGTACCCGCTGCGTGGTGCCGTCCTGGAAGCGGATCACGGTGTCCACGGGAATATCCGCGACGCCGCGGTAGATGGCGTCGATGATGCCTTCGTATTTCTCGTTGATGACGCTGCGGCGGACCTTTCTGGTCCTCGTAAGCTCGCCATCGTCGGCATCGAGCTCCTTGTAGAGCAGCAGAAAGCGCGAGATGCGCTGGGCCGGCGGCAGCGTGGCGTTGACGGTCTCGACCTCCTTCTGCAGCAGCGCGTAAACCTCGGGACGCGAGGCGAGATCGCTGTAGGTCGTGAACGAGAGCCGGTTCTTTTCCGCCCATTTCGAGATGATGGAATAGCGGATGCAGATCATCGCCGCGAGTGCGTCGCGACCGGCGCCCAGCACCACGGCCTCCGCGATATAGGGCGAGAATTTCAGCTTGTTCTCGATGAATTGCGGCGAGAAGCGTTCGCCGCGCGAGGTCTCGGCGAGATCCTTGATGCGGTCGATGACGACGAGCTGCTGGTCGGCATTGAAATATCCGGCGTCGCCGGAGCACATCCAGCCGTCCTTGATGTCGGCGACGCTGGCCTCGGGATTCTTGTAATAGCCGAGGAACATGTTGGGATGCCGCACCACGATCTCACCGACGCCGTGGACGTCGGCATTGTCGATGCGGATCTCGATGCTGTCGGCCATCGGCACGCCCGTCGTGTCGGGATCGACCTTGCCGTCGGGATGCAGCGTATAGGCCCCCAGCAGCTCGGTCTGGCCGTACAGCGTGCGCAGCGGCACGCCCATGGCTTGGAAGAATTTGAAGGTTTCGGGGCCGAGCGCTGCGCCGCCGGTCGCGGCCGACCGCAGGCGGGTGAAGCCGAGGCGGTCGCGCAGCGCTCGGAACAGGATCGCGTCGGCAAAGGCCGAGCGCTTGCCCTGTTCGAGCGCGGCGAGACCCGACTTCATGCCGATGTCGAACAGGCGCTGCTTGAAGGGCGTCGCATCCATCACCTTGGCGCGGACGTCGGCAGCGATCGATTCCCAAACACGTGGGGCAAAGAGCACGAAGGTCGGCGCGATCTCGCGCAGATCGTTCATCATCGTGTCGGGCTCTTCGACGAAGTTGATCTTCATCCGGCACAACAGGCCTTTGCCGAGCACGTAGACCTGCTCCATGATCCAGGGCAGCGGCAGCACCGAGACGTATTCGTCATCGGGTCCCTTCGGATCGAAGGCGAGATACGTCGCGCAATGGCCCAGCACGCGCCCGGCCGCGAGCATCGCGAGTTTCGGATGCGAGGTAGTACCTGACGTCGTGCAGAGGATCGCGACGTCCTCGCCCTTGGTGGCATCGACCAGCCTGTCGTAGAGCTCCGGCTCCCGCGCAGCACGTGCCCGGCCGAGCTCGGCAAACTTCTCCGCCGACATCAGCCTCGGGTCGTCATATTTCCGCATGCCGCGCGGGTCGGAATAGATGATGTGCTTCAGCTTGGGCGCGCGCTCGGCAAGGGTGAGAAGCTTGTCGACCTGCTCCTCGTCCTCGGCAAAGACGAGCTGCGCCTCGCCATAGTTGAGAAGATAGGAGGCCTCCTCGTCCAGCACGTCGCGATAGAGCCCGAGGCTCAGTCCACCGATCGCGTGGGTCGCGACTTCCGCCGCGATCCAGTCCGGCCGGTTGTCGCCGATGATGCCGATGACATCACCGCGAGCGAGGCCGAGCTCGACCAGGCCAAGCGCGAAATCGCGCACCCGTGCCTGGTAGTCGTTCCAGGTAAAAATGCGCCAGAGCCCGAGATCCTTCTCGCGTAATGCGATCTCGTTGCCGTGCTCCTTCGCGTTGAGCCGGAGCATTTTCGGATAAGTGTCGGCCTGCGCGACGCGGCCAGCATAATCCATCATGCCGCGCTCTCCTGCGCCGGCGGTGCGTCGTCGGGATCGACCAGCACCTCGTCCTCCTCGCCGAGATAGGCGCGCCTGACGTGGGGATCGGCGAGCACGGCGGCCGGATCGCCTTCGGCGATCTTCTTGCCGAAATCCAGCACCATGACGCGATGGGAGATGTCCATCACCACGCCCATGTCGTGCTCGATCATCACCACCGTCATCCCGAACTCCTCGTTGAGATCGACGATGTAGCGGGCCATGTCCTCCTTCTCCTCGAAGTTCATGCCGGCCATGGGTTCGTCGAGGAGAATGAGACGCGGCTCCAGCGCCATGGCGCGGGCGAGCTCGACGCGCTTGCGCAGGCCGTAGGAGAGCGTGCCCGCGGTCGTCTTGCGCACCGACTGCAGGTCGAGGAAGTCGATGATCTCCTCGACCTTGCGGCGGTGCTCGAGCTCCTCCTTGCGCGCGCCGGTGAGCCAATACAGCGAGCCCGTCAGGAAATTGTTCTTCAGGAGATGATGGCGGCCGACCATGATGTTGTCGAGCACGCTCATATGGTGGAACAGCGCCAGGTTCTGGAAGGTGCGGCCGATGCCGAGCGAGGCGCGGGCATTCGGCGTCAAACCGGTGATGTCGCGGCCTTGGTAGAAGAGCTGGCCTTCGGTCGGCTTGTAGCGGCCGGAAATACAGTTCACGATCGAGGTCTTGCCGGCGCCGTTGGGGCCGATGATCGAGAACAGCTCGCCCTCCCTGATGGCGAAGCCGACGTCGGTCAGCGCTCGAACACCGCCGAATCGCAAGGACACGCCGCGCACTTCAAGACTGGTAGCCACCAAACGAATCCCTCCCGGTCATGGCGCATTTCAGCGGCGCTCTTCGTCCGTTCTGTCGAGCGATCCTAGTACGGCGGTGACGGTGAGGCCATGCATCAGATGGTCTCGACCGGAGCCGCGCACTCTCGTTCCCGTTTGGGATCGAAAGCCGTATCGCCCGAGGTGGTTCTCAATAGGGGAAAGCGCTATTTTGAAATGTCTCCCGGCTGACAATTCTGCGACAAAGTTTGCAGGGCGGCAGCGGCGTTCATCTTTGGTCGAATGGCGGTCGAAACCATCATGTTGCAATGCAGCAGAAGGCGGAGTGTCGAAACGGTGCGGCTGGCCGCGAGATCATGATTTCAGAAGATCATCTGAAGCGCGTCGCCGCCTGGTCGCGCGAACTCACACAAGCGGAGATCGAGGTCGCGCGTGCCGGAATCACGGAGCGGTCCTACGGCACCGGCGAGACCGTGTTCATGCGCGGTGACATTTTTGCCTATTGGGCCGGCATGGTGAGTGGTCTGGCCCGCATGGGCGGGGTCTCGCGCGACGGCAAGGAGACCAGCCTTGCCGGGCTGACGGCAGGGGCCTGGTTTGGCGAGGGCAGCGTGCTCAAGAACGAGCCGCGCCGCTATGACGTGGTCGCGCTGCGCGACAGCCGGGTCGCGCTGATGGAGCGCAGTGCCTTCATGTGGCTGTTCGAGAACAGCGTCGGCTTCAACCGCTTTCTGGTGCGCCAGCTCAACGAGCGGCTCGGCCAGTTCATCGGCATGCTCGAGGTCAACCGCACCCTGGATGCCACCGCGCGCCTCGCCCGCAGCATTGCTTCGCTGTTCAACCCGATCCTCTATCCCGAATCGACCACCCATCTGGAGATCACCCAGGAGGAGATCGGGGCGCTCTCCGGCATGTCCCGCCAGAACGCCAACCGCGCGCTGAACCGACTGGAGAAAGAGGGGCTGCTGCGGCTGGAGTACGGCGGCGTCACCATCCTCGATATCGAGCGGCTGCGCGGGTACGGGGATTAGGGTGGATATTCGTCACCGCGCATTGGCGGGGGCATGGACTGGCCAGAGGTCGGCGCGCCAACGCACCGCGATCGCCAGCATCGCAACGAAGCCCGCGGCGGCATAGAGCGAGCCCGTCGCGGAATAGCCGATGACGTCGATCAGGCTGCCGGCCGCGAGCAATCCGATCGGCAAGCCATAGATCACCATCATGCGCACGCCCATGACGCGGCCTCGCAGATGTGCGCTCGCGGTGCGCATCAGAATGACGGCTGCCGAGATCATCGACATGCTCTGGGCGATGCCGGCGAGAACGAGGCAGGCCATCGCCACCGGCATGGTCCTGACCTCGACGAATACCAGCAGCATGGCGTACCAGGCCAGCGTCGCGCCGATCAGAAGCCGGGCAATGCGCACGCCACTGACCAGGCTGAGCGTGATGGAGCCGATCAGCGAGCCGACGGCGAAGCTTGCCGAGAGATAACCGAGGCCGGTCTGGTCGGTGTGAAAGATCTCCCGCGCGATGTAGGGCAACAATCCGCCAGTGAAGGGAAATGCGGTGAGATTGGCCAGGAAGGCGACGCACAGCGCCGCGCGCATTCCCGGGCCGTTCCAAGCATAGACGATGCCTTCCTTCAGGTCGCCCAGCAACCTCGAAACGGCGTGGCCGTTCGCCGGCAGATTGCTCGTGGTGACCGACCTTTCCGGCCGTGTCAGGCAGAGCATCAGAAGCGCAGCCACGAGGTAGAGTCCGGCAATCGCCACATACACGAGCCCAATGCCAAGGACTGCGAACAGCCCGGCGCCAGTCAACGCCCCGGCGATGCGGGCGCTGTCCTGGGTCGTGCGCGCAACGCTGATGGCCCCCACCAATTGCTCGGGCGGCATGATCTCGGCAAGCAGCGCGCCCCGGACGCCGAGATCCGAAGGGCGGATCAAGCCCATGATCGCGACGATGATCATGACGCTCAGCGGTGACAGGTGACCGGTCAGCGCCAGGACCATGATGGTCGACGAGAGCGCAGTATAGGCAAGACGCATGACGACCAGGAGATCGCGATGACCCATGCGGTCGCCGATCATGCCGAACACGGGCGCGACCAATGTTCCGACGAACTGGAGTGAAGCAAGCACGGTGAGCAACAGCACCGAGCCGGTTTCGACAATGATGTACCAGCCGAGCACCAGCGTCTCGACTTCGAAGGCCCAGGAGGTGAGCAGGTCGGACGGCCACTGGAAACGATAGTTGCGGATGCGGAATGGCGCGAGCGCCGAAGGTCGTGCGGTGGCGCTCACGACGCGATGACGCGTGTCACGGCGATTCCCTTGCCCTTGTTGTTTCTTCTTGCGGTCGCGCAACCTAGCGCTGGCGATGCTTGTGTCAATCGCGGCCGCCGCAGGCCGCCCCCGCGCTCGGCTCTTAGCTCGCTGAGGCTCTCGGCTTCCGCTCCGCCAGCGCCGCGGCCATCGCCGAGATCAGCGGACGCATGAAGTACGCTTCATCCGCCGGCGAGACGTCCGTGCGCAGACCGTGCGCGGCGAGTTCACCGGAGACCGCCGGCCCCACCGAGGCGATCAACGTCCGTTCGAGGCCTGTACGCAGTTTCGCTTCGGCGCCATGCGCTCTCGCGGCCTCCATCAGGCGGCGGACCTGGCCGAGATTGGTCAGCGCGATGGAATTGATCCGCCCGGAGGCCATGTCGTCGATGGCGGCGACGATGTTCGCATCCGCTGCCTTGGAATCGTAGACATAGGGCAGCACGGTGTCGACGGCGGCGCCTTGCGCGGCCAGCGCGCCGGTCAGCGCGCCGTGATCCTTGTCCGGATAGAGCTGGAGACCGAGGCGTCGTCCTTTCAGGTCGAGCCTGGCCAGCATTTCGATCACGCCCTCGGTGGTCGGCTTCTCCGTGGTCTGCTGTGCCTCGAGACCGATCTCGCGAAGCGCCTTGCCGGGCTTCGGGCCCCGGGTGAATTTTCGCGCTTTGGCGAGTGCCGCGACAAGGGCGGTGTCGAGCCCGCGGGCGCCGGCGAGTTTCATGATCCGACGCAGGCCTTCGCCCGTCATCAGCACGAGATCGTCGAAGGGCCCGTCGATGGCACGGCGGATCCAGGCCTCCACCGGAGCCGGGTCCGGCGCGTCATGGATGGTGAACATCGGGCACTGCACGACCTCGGCGCCTTGCTCGACCAGAAGCTTCGAAAACTGCGCCTCCTCCCGCGTTTCCAGAATTAAGATGCGGTAGCCGTTCAAGCGGTCGGCCATGGGTATGCTCCGGTCATGGATTGCAATCGTCCGTTCATCCTGACTCTGCGCCCGGGATTGGCGCAAGGGCGGGGTCGGTGCTAGAGCAGGGCGCAAATTGCGGATAGTTCCGCTGCACAAACCTTCATCAAGAGCCAATGCCCGACCATCAATATGTCCTGACCCTGTCCTGTCCGGATCGCCCCGGCATCGTCTCGGCGGTGTCGACGTTCCTTGCCCACAACGGACAGAACATCCTCGACGCCCAGCAGTTCGACGACGTCGAGACCAAGAAGTTCTTCATGCGAGTGGTGTTCACCGCGGCCGATCTCGCTGTGGAATTGTCGGCGCTGCAGACCGGCTTTGCCGCGATCGCGGAGCGTTTCGGCATGGAGTGGCAGATGCGCGACCGCGCCGCACATCGCAAGGTGATGCTGCTGGTCTCGAAGTCCGACCATTGCCTGGTCGACATCCTCTACCGCTGGCGCACCGGCGAGCTGCCGATGGTCCCGACCGCGATCGTCTCCAACCATCCGCGCGAGGTCTATGCCGGGCTCGATTTCGGCGGCATCCCGTTCCACCATCTGCCTGTCACCAAGGAGACCAAGCGCGAGCAGGAAGCGCAGATCATGGACCTCGTCGGCAAGACGAAGACCGATCTGGTGGTGCTCGCCCGCTACATGCAGATTTTGTCGGACGATCTGTCGGCAAAGCTGTCGGGGCGCTGCATCAACATCCACCACTCGTTCCTGCCGGGCTTCAAGGGCGCCAAGCCCTATCACCAGGCCCATGAGCGCGGCGTCAAGCTGATCGGCGCGACTGCGCATTACGTGACGCGCGACCTCGACGAGGGCCCGATCATCGATCAGGACGTCGAGCGCATCAGCCATCGCGACACGCCGGAAGATCTGGTCCGGAAGGGTCGCGACATCGAGCGCCGCGTGCTGGCACGGGCCATCCGCTACCATCTCGACGATCGCGTCATCCTCAACGGCCGCAAGACGGTGGTGTTCGTGGATTAGCGAATGGGGAGTGGCGAGTAGCGAATGGACAAGGGGAATATTCGCCACTCCCTATTCGCCATTCGCTCCGTTAGCGCACCGGGCTCCCCGATGTCGTCCCCGTTGCACCCTTCTGGGCCTGCTCTTCCTTCTCGCGATCCGCGGCCGGCAGCAGGCGCTTGCGTTCGCGTTCCTTCATGTAGGCGTCGTATTGCGGCGTGCCCGGTCGCGGCGGAGCATCGGCGGGCAGGCCGCCGGCCCATTGCGGGACGTAGTCGCCCATGCCGGCGGAGAGTTTTTCGTTGACCGTCCCGCAGCCGGACAGCCCCGCGGCGAGCGCAACGAGGACGAGGGCGGAACGAAAAGTCTTGGGCATGGTGTGCGCGTTCGGTCATTGGACGCCAGCTCGGGCCGGCGCGAATAGGAGTAGCCTTCAACAAGGTAAAATAGACTTATTCGAGGTAGGTAATTTGCTACCGAATTGCGACCGGGTGGGGCGCGGAGATGTACAGATTCTGCAAAAGAAAGGCGAAATCCTCCATGCACGCGATCCATCGCATTTCTGGACTTGGTGCAAGGCTCGCGACAACATGGCTTGGTCCGCGGGCAGGGGTTTTCGTTGACAAGTCCATTTTGTTTGTACATTCGTACAAATGAAGGCGGTCACGAGCGGGTTGCTTGAGCTGCTCCGACGCAATCGTAGTACCGCGTCCGGTCGACAGGTTGCGCCGAAGGGCCGCCGAACGTCCGATTGACAAGCAGGGCGCGAAAGACGCCCATGTGGCGCCCGAGAGCGCTCGCGCGCGGTATAAGATCAAGGCAAGGGCCGGGCACTCGGTCCAGGGCACAAGAGTCAGGAATGAAGGGGAGGGACATCTGATGTTCGAACGCAAACGACTGTCGCACAAGGCGACTTGGGCCGCCGCCGTTGCGGCCATTGCAGGCCTTGCCGGCCTCGCGCCTGCGAAGGCCCAGGACAGCGTCAAGATCGGTCTGATCCTGCCGATGACCGGCGGCCAGGCTTCGACCGGCAAGCAGATCGAGAACGCGATCAAGCTCTACATGCAGCAGAAGGGCGATACCGTCGCCGGCAAGAAGATCGAGATCATCGTCAAGGACGATGCTGCGATCCCGGACAAGACCAAGACCGCCGCGCAGGAACTGATCGTCAACGACAAGGTCAACTTCATCGCCGGCTTCGGCGTGACGCCGGCCGCGCTTGCTGCCGCACCGCTCGCCACGCAGGCCAAGATTCCGGAGATCGTGATGGCAGCCGGCACTTCCATCATCACTGAGCGCTCGCCCTATATCGTGCGCACCAGCTTCACGCTGGCGCAGTCCTCGACCATCATCGGCGACTGGGCGGTGAAGAACGGCATCAAGAAGGTCGCGACGCTGACTTCGGACTACGCGCCGGGCAATGACGCGCTCAACTTCTTCAAGCAGCATTTCACGGCCGGCGGCGGCGAGGTGGTCGAAGAGGTCAAGGTACCGCTGCAAAATCCTGACTTCGCGCCGTTCCTCCAGCGCATGAAGGACGCCAAGCCCGACGCGATCTTCGTGTTCGTGCCGGCGGGCCAGGGCGGCAACTTCATGAAACAGTATGCCGAGCGCGGCCTTGACAAGGCCGGCATCAAGGTGATCGGACCCGGCGACGTCACCGATGACGACCTGCTCAACAACATGGGCGATGCCGTGCTCGGCACCGTCACCGCGCACCTCTATTCTGCGGCGCATCCCTCGCAGATGAACAAGGATTTCGTCGCAGCCTACAAGAAGGCCTTCGGCAACCGTCCGGGCTTCATGGCCGTGGGCGGCTATGACGGCATCCATCTGATCTACGAGGCGCTGAAGAAGACCGGCGGCGACACGGACGGCACCAAGCTTGTCGAGGCCATGAAGGGGATGAAGTGGGAAAGCCCGCGCGGCCCGATCTCGATCGATCCCGAGACCCGTGACATCGTGCAGAACATCTACATCCGCAAGGTCGAGAAGGTCGACGGCGAACTCTACAACGTCGAGTTCGCAACCTTCGAAGCCGTCAAGGACCTCGGCAAGACCAAGAAGTGACGCGCGAAAGCGCGTCATCCCGGCCTCTCTCGGCATGCTCGCCTTACCTCTCCCGTTTGCGGGAGAGGTCGGCGCGAAGCGCCGGGTGAGGGCTCTCTCCTCTGGGGGAGTCTTCGTTGTTGAAGCACCCTCTCCCCAACCCTTTCCTGCAAGCGGGAGAGGGAGTGCAGCACTGCCCTTGGCCACACTTGAGATGACCCTCGACTGCTGATGACCGCAATCCTCACCAACCTGTTCGACGGCGTTGCCTACGGCATGCTGTTGTTCGTGCTCGCCTGCGGGCTCGCGGTCACGCTCGGCCTGATGAACTTCGTCAATCTCGCCCATGGCGCCTTCGCCATGGCCGGCGGCTACGTCTGCATGGTGCTGGTCAACCGGATGGGCTGGCCGTTCTTTGCCGCGCTGCCACTCGCTTTCGTCTCTGCAGCCGCAATCGGCATCGTGCTCGAACGCACGCTGTACCGCCACCTCTATGCGCGCAGCCATCTCGACCAGGTTCTGTTCACGATCGGCCTGACCTTCATGTCGGTGGCGGCCGTGGACTACATCCAGGGCTCCTCGCGCGTCTTCATCAATTTGCCGGCCGCGCTCCAGGGCCAGTTCGACTTGTTCGGCGTCGGCATCGGCCGCTACCGGCTGATGATCATCGTGATCTGCGGCCTGCTCACCATCGCGCTTCAGATGGTGCTGGCCAAGACGCGCTTCGGCAGCCGCCTGCGCGCCGCGGTCGATGACCCGCGCGCCGCCAGCGGCCTCGGCATCAACGTGCCGCAGGTGTTCGCCTTCACGTTCGCCTTCGGATGCGGGCTTGCCGGCCTCGGCGGCGCGCTCAGCGCCGAGATCCTCGGCCTCGACCCGTATTTTCCGCTGAAGTTCATGATCTACTTCCTGATCGTGGTCACCGTGGGCGGTTCTTCTTCGATCACCGGCCCGTTCCTGGCATCGCTCCTGCTCGGCATCGGCGACGTCGCCGGCAAATATTACGTGCCGAAGATGGGGCCGTTCGTGATCTACACCATGATGATCGTGATCCTGATCTGGCGCCCGAACGGCCTGTTCGGCCGCACGGCCGCGCGTTGAGTTCGCCGATGAGCGCCGCTTTCGACGTCGGTTATCACGCCCAGCGCCAAGCGCGTTGGCACTATGGCGAAATCGCCTTCTGGCTGATCGTGCTGGCCTGCGGTTTCGCCTTTCCCTCGCGCTATCTGATCATGACCGACATCCTGCGGCTGGCGCTGTTCACGATGTCGCTCGATCTCATCCTCGGCTACGCCGGCATCGTCTCGCTCGGCCACGCCGCCTTCTTCGGGGTCGGCGCCTATGCCGCGGGACTGCTTGCCTTGCACGGCATCGTCACCGAGCCCGTGCTGGCACTGATCGTCGCCGGCCTTGCCGCGATGGTGCTCGGCTTTGCCACCAGCTTCCTGGTGATCCGCGGCGTCGATCTGACGCGCCTGATGGTCACGCTCGGAATCGCGCTGCTGCTGGAAGCGCTCGCCGAGCGCTTCTCCAACATCACCGGCGGCACTGACGGCCTGCAGGGCATCGAGATGCAGCCGATCTTCGGCGAGATCCCGTTCGACATGTTCGGCAAGACCGGCTTCTTCTATTCGCTGGCTGTCCTTTTTCTGCTGTTCCTATTCGCCCGCCGCGTCGTGCACTCGCCGTTCGGCCTGTCGCTGCGGGCGATCAAGAACAATCCGCTTCGGGCGGCCGCCATCGGCATTCCGGTCAACCGCCGCCTGATCGCGATCTACACACTGGCTGCGTTCTATGCCGGCATCGCGGGCGCACTGTTCACCCAGACCACCGCGATCGCCTCGCTCGATGTGTTCGCCTTCGAGCGCTCGGCCGATCTGATGCTGGTGCTCGTCATCGGTGGCACCGGCTATCTCTATGGCGGGCTGATCGGCGCGGTGGTGTTCCGCATGCTCCAGGAATTGTTCTCCACCATCACGCCGCAATACTGGCAGTTCTGGATCGGCCTCGTGCTGGTCGTGATCGTGCTGGTCGGCCGCCAGCGGCTGCATCGCTGGGTGCTGTATGTGCCGAATCTGGTGATCAAGCAGATCGCCGGGCGCAAGGCCGTGGTCGCCGTGCCGGAGAGCGACGCATGACCATCGCGCTCGAAACGAAGAATCTCGAAAAGCAGTTCGGCGGCCTGCGCGTCACCCGCGATTTGTCCTTGAGGATCGAGCAGGGCGCCCGCCACGCGCTGATCGGACCGAACGGTGCCGGCAAGACCACCGTCATCAACCAGCTCACCGGGGTGCTCAAGCCGAACTCCGGCCGCATCCTGCTCGAAGGCCAGGACATCACTGATCTGCCGGTGCACAAGCGCGTGCTGCGCGGCCTGTCGCGCACCTTCCAGATCAACCAGCTCTATCCCGACCTGACCCCACTCGAGACCATTGGCCTTGCCGTTTCCGAACGTCTCGGCCATGGCGGCGACTGGTGGCGGCGCATGGGCACGCGCAATGACGTCAATGACGAGATTGCCGAACTGCTGGCGCGCTTCCATCTCCTCGACGTCATGAACGAACAGACCGTGACGCTGCCCTACGGCAAGCAGCGCCTGCTCGAGATCGCGGTGGCGATCGCCGCCAAACCCCGCGTGCTGCTGCTCGATGAGCCCGCCGCCGGCGTGCCCGAGAGCGAGCGCCATGACATTCTCGCCGTCGTCGGCGCGCTGCCGCGCGACGTCACCGTGCTTCTGATCGAGCACGACATGGATCTCGTGTTCTCCTTTGCCGACCGCATCTCGGTGCTGGTCTCGGGCGCGCTGCTCACCGAGGGACCGCCCGAGCAGGTCGCGCGTGATCCGCAGGTGAAGGCTGTCTATCTCGGCGAGGAGGCGGTCAATGTCTGACCTGCTCGCGATCGATTCCCTGCGCGCCGGCTATGGCGAGGCGGTGGTCCTGCCCAACATGTCCCTGCGCCTCGCCGAGGGCCAGGTACTGGCGCTGCTCGGCCGCAACGGCACCGGCAAGACCACGCTGATCAACTCCATCGTCGGCGTCACCCGCCGCTTCTCCGGCTCGATCGCGCTCGCCGGCGCCGACGTCACGACGCTGCGTCCCGACCAGCGGGCCCGTGCCGGCATCGGCTGGGTGCCGCAGGAGCGCAACATCTTCCGCTCGCTGACGGTGGAAGAGAACATGACGGCGGTGGCGCAGCCCGGCCCCTGGATCGTCGAGAAGGTCTACGAGATGTTCCCGCGGCTGAAGGAGCGGCGCAGCAATTTCGGCAACCAGCTCTCCGGCGGAGAGCAGCAGATGCTGGCGATCGGCCGCGCGCTGACCCTCAATCCGAAGGTCCTGCTGCTGGACGAGCCGACCGAGGGACTCGCCCCCATCATCGTCGAGGAGCTGCTCAAGGCGATCGGGACCATCACCCGGGCGGGCGGCATCTGCTCGATCATCGTCGAGCAGAATGCCCAAAAGATTCTGGGGCTCGCCGATCGCGTTGTGATATTGGAGCGCGGAACGATCGTCCACGACGCCCCGAGTGCCGCGCTGAAGGCCGACCCCTCGGTCCTGGAACGCCACCTCGGCGTCGCAGGGGCAGCGGTCCACTGATTTCTTCGCTTCTCGCCGCTTGCGGGGAGAAGGAGTACAACGAGCGCCGACTGAAATTTCGGGAGAAACAGAAATGCAGCGAACCAGAGCCCCCTTCCGCGCCGACGAGGTCGGCAGTCTCCTGCGTCCGGCCAAGATCAAGGAGGCGCGCGCCAGGCTCGAGAAGGGCGAGATCTCGGCGGACGATCTGCGCAAGATCGAGGATTTGGAGATCGAGAAGGTCGTGCACAAGCAGGCCTCGATTGGCCTGAAGCTCGCGACCGACGGCGAATTCCGCCGCTCCTGGTGGCATTTCGACTTCCTGGCCAAGCTCACCGGCTGCGAGCTGTTCCACCCCGACACCGGCATCCAGTTCGCGGGCGTGCAGACCCGCCACGATGCGGTCCGTGTCATCGGCAAGCTCGACTTCCCCGACAACCACCCGATGCTGGATCACTTCCGCTTCCTGAAGAAGTACGCCGACCAGGCCCACGTCACCGCCAAGATGACGATCCCTTCGCCTGCGGTGCTCCACTTCCGCGGCGGCCGCAAGTCGATCTCCAAGGACGTCTATCCCGATCTCGATGCGTTCTACGAGGATCTCGGCAAGACCTACCGCAAGGTGGTGAAGGCCTTCTATGACGCCGGCTGCCGCTATCTCCAGTTCGACGATACTGTCTGGGCCTATCTCTGCTCGCAGGACGAACTGCAGAAGGCGCGTGAGCGCGGCGACAATCCCGACGGTCTCCAGCAGATCTATGCGCGCATCATCAACTACGCGCTGGCCGAAAAGCCAGCCGACATGGTGGTGACGACGCATGTCTGCCGCGGCAATTTCCGCTCCACCTGGATCTCCTCGGGCGGCTACGAGCCGGTCGCCGAGACCATGCTCGCCGGCACCAATTACGACGGCTATTTCCTCGAATACGACAGCGACCGCGCCGGCGGCTTCGAGCCGCTGCGCTTCCTGCCCAAGGGCAACAAGGTCGTCGTGGTCGGCGTCATCACCTCGAAGTTCGGTGAGCTCGAGAAGAAGGACGACATCAAGCGCCGCCTGGAAGAAGCTGCCAAGTTTGCCCCGCTGGAGCAGCTCGCACTCTCGCCGCAATGCGGCTTTGCCTCGACGGAAGAGGGCAACGTCCTCTCCGAGGAGGAGCAATGGGCCAAGCTCAGCCTTGCGGTCGAGATCGCGAAGGAAGTGTGGGGCCAGTAAGTCTCCGCAGCTAAGGCTCACGCGTGTCCCGGACGCGCTGCAACGCTCTTGCGTTGCTGCGCAGAGCCGGGACCGATGCTGCTCGACTTGCTCGTCGGAGATATGGGCCCCGGCTCTGCAGCGCACCGATGAAGAAGCGCTGCGCTGCGTCCGGGGCACGAGAGCATCTCACCTCTCCGCCAGGTAGACCTCGCCCAGCAGCGGCGCGTTCGACCACGGCACCTGCTTGTTCTTGGTGCTCGACACCAACCTCAGCCCGCACCCGCGCCAACATCTCCTGCGCCTCCACGCCGGGCGTGCCGACATGGCGCGAGAGCGGCGGAGCACCGGGAGCTCGTGCCTTCGCCGTCGGGTGGGACCTCGCCTGGCGCGGTCGCGTAGCCCATCAGCGGCGGCTCGCCGCGGACGGATCGAGGCGCCGGACGTATGCGCTATTCCCCGAGTGGGCAGAATTTGCTAAGACACGGAACCCAACCTGCCTGCCCACTGTGTCCCACCCCATGAAGAACGACGAAATCCTGAGCCAGATCACGGAGTTCTGCCGCAAGGCGGACATGGCGGAATCGACGTTCGGCCGGCGCGCGGTGAATGATGGGAAGCTCGTGCATCGCCTGCGCGAGGGAAAACGCATCACCATCGACACGCTGGAGCGGATCCAGGCCTATATGGCCGCATCGATCGTCGGCGGCATGCCGCCGCCGCGGGGACTTCAGGTCCCGCCCGAAAAGCGCGATCCACGCGGCAATTTCCGGTTCTTCGAGAACCGCCAGAAATACCTGCTGTTCGTCCACACCTGCAGCGAAAAGCGAGTGATCGCAGACAGGGTCGCGCTGGAACTGGCCTCCATCCATCCGCGCCCGCCGGCCTTGCGCCTGTTCGATGCCGGCGTCGGCGACGGCACGGTACTGGCGCGGGTGTTGCGCGCAACGCATCAGCGCTTTCCGCACATGCCGTTCTATGTCGCCGGCAAGGAGCTCAGTCTGGAGGACCTGCGCCTGACGCTGGAAAAGGTGCCGGATCGCATTTTCGAGCATCCGGCATCGGTATTCGTCTTCACCAACATGTTTTACGCGGAGGCGCCCTGGCTCACGCCGGCATCGCCGGCTGCAGCGGCCGCTACCGTCTGGCACGAGGTGCCGCTCCGCGGCGCTTCGTCGGGCGAGTTCGAGCAGCAGATCGCGGAGCTGAGGCCGTTCCTGGAGCAGAACTGGCGCGCCGCGATCAGCCCCCGCACCGCCATGCCGCTCTACGAGCGGCCCGTCGTCCTCGTGCTCTATCGCGAGGACCACAGGTTTCTTCTGGATGCGACCATTCCGCGGCCGGGCCAGGCCGAGGCCAATTTCGACCTCGTCATCGCTTCCCAGCCCTACCGGGCCCTGTCCTCGGTCAATTTCCGGGCCAAACGCATCATTGCCCCCCTGGCGCGGGCGCTTCGACCGGGGGGGCGGCTGATCGGAATCCACTCCCATGGCCAGGATCCGGGCATGGAAATGATCCAGGCGATCTGGCCTGGAGAAAACCCTTTCTCAGTGAGCCGTCATGAGCTATTGCGCGCAATTAAGTATGAACTTGGATCGGTGGGCCGCGACTTAAATTTTAATGCCTACGCGGACAACCGTTCGATCTTCAGGTATGATATGGAAGCTCTGCCCAACGAGGTCACGGGCACTATCGGAACCTCGACGGCCTTTGCAGCGTGGAATGCGGCAGTGTATGTCGCTCAGATTGAGGACGACCGGTTGACGGAAATGACTCAAAACAGCCGCACCCTGGACGCCGCCAGGGACGTGCTGCGAAAGTACAATGGGCTCTGGTTTCTCGACGAATCCTACGTCATCTCGCGCCGGCGTGATTGACATCATTAAAGGTAAACATCGCAAACGCCCGCCGGCTAGCGGCGGAACAAGGGGTTACTGATGCGCGCGTCCTATCTCTTCACCAGCGAGTCCGTGTCCGAGGGCCATCCGGACAAGGTCTGTGACCGGATCTCCGACGAGATCGTCGACCTGTTCTATCGTGAAGGGCCGAAGGCGGGCATCGATCCGTGGGACATCCGCGCCGCCTGCGAGACGCTCGCGACCACCAACAAGGTGGTGATCGCCGGCGAGACCCGCGGTCCGAAGTCGGTGACCAACGAGCAGATCGAGAGCGTCGTCCGGGGCGCGATCAAGGACATCGGCTACGAGCAGGAGGGCTTTCACTGGAAGACCTGCGACATCGAAATCCTCCTGCATCCGCAGTCGGCCGACATCGCTCAGGGCGTGGACGCGCTTCAGCCGGGCGAGGTCAAGGAAGAAGGCGCGGGCGACCAGGGCATCATGTTCGGTTACGCTACCAACGAGACGCCCGATCTGATGCCGGCGCCGATCTTCTACGCCCACAAGATCCTGCGCCTGATCTCCGAAGCCCGTCACTCCGGCAAGGAGAAGGTGCTGGGCCCGGATTCCAAGAGCCAGGTCACCGTGCAGTACGAGAACGGCAAGCCGGTCGGCGTGCGCGAGATCGTGGTGTCGCACCAGCATCTGGTCGAGGATATCTCGTCCAAGCAGATCCGCGACATCGTCGAGCCCTATGTGCGCGAGGCGCTGCCGAACGACTGGATCACGCCAAAGACGATCTGGCACATCAACCCGACCGGCAAGTTCTTCATCGGCGGTCCTGATGGTGACACCGGTCTCACCGGCCGCAAGATCATCGTCGACACCTATGGTGGCGCGGCCCCGCATGGCGGCGGCGCGTTCTCCGGCAAGGATCCGACCAAGGTCGACCGTTCGGCTGCGTATGCGGCGCGCTACGTCGCCAAGAACATCGTCGCCGCCGGTCTCGCCGACCGGTGCACGCTCCAGCTCGCCTACGCCATCGGCGTGGCGCGTCCGCTGTCGATCTACATCGACACCCACGGCACCGGTAAGGTGTCGGAGGACCAGCTCGAGAAGGCGGCGGCGCAGGCGATGGATCTCACGCCGCGCGGCATCCGCAGCCATCTCGACCTCAACCGTCCGATCTACGCTCGTACCTCGGCCTACGGTCATTTCGGCCGCACGCCCGACAACGAGGGCGGCTTCTCCTGGGAGAAGACCGACCTCGTCGAGCAGCTCAAGCGCGCGCTCTAATTCTCTTGTGTCATTCCGGGTTCGCTTGTTTCGCGAGCGCCCCGGAATGACCAGCCAACAAACAGGAACCCCCTATGAACGCGAAGCCCGGCTTCACCGATTACATCGTCAAGGACATTTCGCTCGCCGATTTCGGCCGCAAGGAGATCTCGCTCGCCGAGACCGAGATGCCCGGCCTGATGGCCACCCGCGAGGAGTACGGGCCGAAGCAGCCGCTGAAGGGCGCGCGCATCGCCGGCTCGCTTCACATGACGATCCAGACCGCGGTGCTGATCGAGACGCTGGCAGCGCTCGGCGCAGACATCCGCTGGGTCTCCTGCAACATTTATTCGACGCAAGACCACGCCGCGGCCGCGATCGCCGCCGCCGGCATTCCCGTGTTCGCAGTCAAGGGCGAGACGCTGACCGAATACTGGGACTACACCGCAAAGCTGTTCGACTGGCATGGTGGCGGCACGCCGAACATGATCCTCGATGATGGCGGCGATGCCACCATGCTGGTGCATGCCGGCGTCCGCGCCGAGAAGGGCGACACCGCTTTCCTCGACAAGCCGGGTTCGGAGGAA
Organism: Bradyrhizobium sp. CCBAU 25338; assembly: GCF_028128965.1. NCBI lineage: Bacteria > Pseudomonadati > Pseudomonadota > Alphaproteobacteria > Hyphomicrobiales > Nitrobacteraceae > Bradyrhizobium > Bradyrhizobium sp. CCBAU 25338. Next base: position 591,633 of record NZ_LFKY01000043.1, on the reverse strand, counting down.
GAGGAGATCTTCTACGCGCTGGTCAAGCGCCTGCTGAAAGAGAAGCCGAAGGGCTATTTCGGCGAGATCGCCAAGAACATCAAGGGCGTCTCCGAAGAGACCACCACGGGCGTGCATCGCCTCTACGAGATGGCCAACAAGGGTACGCTCCTGTTCCCCGCCATCAACGTCAACGACAGCGTCACCAAGTCAAAGTTCGACAACCTCTATGGCTGCCGTGAATCGCTGGTCGACGGCATCCGCCGTGGTACCGACGTGATGCTGTCGGGCAAGGTGGCGATGGTCGCGGGCTTCGGCGACGTCGGCAAGGGCTCGGCGGCCTCGCTGCGTCAGGCCGGCTGCCGCGTCATGGTGTCGGAAGTCGATCCGATCTGCGCGCTGCAGGCTGCGATGGAGGGCTACGAGGTCGTGACCATGGAAGACGCCGCGCCTCGCGCCGACATCTTCGTCACCGCCACGGGCAACAAGGACATCATCACCATCGAGCACATGCGCGCGATGAAGGATCGCGCCATCGTCTGCAATATCGGTCACTTCGACAACGAGATCCAGATCGCGGCGCTCCGCAATCTGAAGTGGACCAACATCAAGCCGCAGGTCGACGAGATCGAGTTCCCCGACAAGCACCGCATCATCATGCTGTCGGAAGGCCGCCTCGTGAACCTCGGCAACGCCATGGGCCATCCGTCCTTCGTGATGTCGGCGTCCTTCACCAACCAGACGCTGGCGCAGATCGAGCTGTTCGCCAACAACAAGGACGGCAAGTACGAGAAGAAGGTCTACGTGCTGCCGAAGACGCTCGACGAGAAGGTCGCGCGCCTGCATCTCGCCAAGATCGGCGTCAAGCTCACCGAGCTGCGCAAGGACCAGGCCGACTACATCGGCGTCAAGCAGGAAGGCCCGTACAAATCGGACCACTACCGGTACTGACCTGCTGGTTCGATCGATCTCGACGCGAAGCCCCGGAGCGATCCGGGGCTTCGTTGTTTCGGCGCATGGAATTCGGTTCGCTTTTCAGTTGCTGCACGGCTGATTGCCGATTGACGGCCAGCAGCGGCGGGCGGACACTCGCCGGCGGCGGAGGAAACCATGCAATCAGAACATTTCGACGTGCTGATCGTCGGTGCCGGCCTGTCGGGCATCGGCGCGGGCTATCATCTGCAGACCAAGTGTCCGACCAAGAGCTACGTCATCCTCGAGGGCCGCGACTGCATCGGCGGCACCTGGGACCTGTTCCGCTATCCCGGCATCCGTTCCGACAGCGACATGTTCACGCTCGGCTACTCCTTCAAGCCGTGGACCGATCCGAAGGCGATCGCCGACGGGCCGCAGATCCTGAACTATGTGCGCGAGACCGCGGCCGAGAACGGCATCGACAGGCACATCCGTTTTCGCCATCGCGTCAAGCGCGCGGCCTGGTCGACACCGGACGCGCGCTGGACGGTGGAAGCCGAGCGCATCTCGGGCGAGGGCGCGACCGAGCTCGTGCGGTTCACCTGCAATTTCTTATTTCTGTGCTCGGGCTACTACAAATACGAAGCGGGCTACACGCCGGAGTTCAAGGGCACCGCGGAATTCGCCGGCCGCATCGTGCATCCCCAGAAATGGACCGAGGACATCGACTACGCGGGCAAGCGCGTCGTCGTGATCGGCTCGGGCGCCACTGCGGTGACCCTCGTGCCGGAGCTGGCCAAGAAGGCGGCGCAGGTCACCATGCTCCAGCGTTCGCCGACCTATGTGGTGTCGCGCCCGGCGCAGGATCCTCTCGCCAACAAATTGCGCCGCAATTTGCCGGCGCAGCTCGCCTATCATCTGATCCGCTGGCGCAACGTGATGTGGGGGATGTTCTTCTTCCAGCTCAGCCGGCGCCGGCCCGCCAAGGTCAGGGACCTCATCCTGAAGGGCGTCCGCATGGCGCTCGGCCCTGACTACGACGTCGCGACCCATTTCACGCCGCGCTACAATCCCTGGGACCAGCGGCTATGCCTTGTTCCCGACGGCGATCTGTTCAAGGCGATACGCGAGCAGCGCGCCTCCGTCGTCACCAGCGAGATCGATACGTTCACACGCGACGGCATCCGTCTGAAGGACGGCCGCGAGCTTGCAGCCGACATCATCGTGACGGCGACCGGGCTGGTGCTCCAGGTCGTCGGCGGTCTCGAGGTCAGTGTCGACGGCCGCACCGTCGATTTCGCCAATACGCTGACCTACAAGGGCATGATGTATGCCGACGTGCCCAACATGGCTTCGGCGCTCGGCTACACCAATGCATCCTGGACGCTGAAATGCGATCTCACCTGCGAATATGTCTGCCGGCTCATCAACTACATGGACCGGCATAATTTCCGCCAGTGCATGCCTCACAATGACGACCCCGAGATTACCGCGCAGCCCTCGCTCGATTTCACCTCGGGCTACGTGCAGCGCTCGGTCGCAAATCTGCCGAAGCAGGGTTCCAAGCGGCCGTGGCGGCTGCATCAGAACTACGCGCTCGACATCGTCTCCCTGCGCTTCGGCCGGATCGACGACGGCGTGATGCAGTATTCCTGATCGCGCCGTCGCTCGCCTCTATGCCTTGCGCGTGGTGAGCGCGAACCCGAGATCGATCGCGAGCGCCAGCACCACGGCGCCGCCGCCGAGGCCGAACAGCACCAGATAGTCGCCGCCCGTCTGGGCGTAGATCCAGGAGAAGCCGTAAGCGGCGGCCGCCTGGAACAGCGCAAAGCTGGTGGTGGCATGGCTCCATATCGCGCGTTGCTGCTGGCTGGAGTGAGGCACGAGCTCATGGATGCGACCCAGGACCAGCGGCACGATGCCCGGCGTGAAGCCGCCGACCACGACGCTCGACACGATCAATGAAACCGGCGCGGTGCTGACGGTTGGCAGCAGCACGGCGGCCGCCTCGATCAGGTAGGCCGCGCGCAGCGCGGGGCCGAAACCCGAGCGGTCACCGAGATGACCAGTGACCAGCGGGCCGACGATCGCGCCGAGGCCGTACAGCACCCAATAGCGCGATCCCGCGGCAATGCCCTGGCCGAGGCCGCGCGCCACGAAGTCGACGATGAACACCATGTGCGGCACCAGCGCCACCGCATTGAGGCCGTACTGGACCAGTAGCGCGCGGGCGGCCGGCAAGGCGTGATGGGGCTTGGCTTGATGCGAAGGCGCAGCATCGGCCCTGGTTTCAGCAGGCCAGTTCCACCAACTCGCGAGCGTGAGCAGGGCGGAGAGCACGCCGAGACCATACCAGCTCTGCTGCAAACCCTGTTGCAGCAACAATGGCACCAGCGTGCCCGATGCCGCTACGCCGAGGCCGACGCCGGCGAAGATCACACCACCGACGATGCCGCGCCGCGCGGCCGAGGTATGCGGTAGAATGACGGACGCCGCCAGCACCATGATGATGCCGCCGGTGAGACCGGCCAGGAAGCGCCACGCGAAGAACCAGCTGAACGACAACGGAGCCGAGCTGGCGAAGAAGGAGACGGTGGCGAGCAGCATCATCGCCCGTAGCGCGCGGACCGCGCCGATGCGGGTGGCAAGCGCTCGTGCTGCGAGCGCGCCGGCGAGATAGCCGGCGAGGTTCGCAGCGCCGAGATAGACGACGTCGGATGCGCTGAACCATTTTGCGGCGATCAAAGCCGGGATCAGGGGCGTGTAGGAAAAGCGAGCGAGGCCAAGCCCGACCAGCGATGCGGACAAACCCGCCACGGCGTATCGCCAGGTCGTTCGTGAGGACGAGCCCGGCCGCGGTTGCGGACGGGTCTCGACGTGTCGCTTCGTGTCTGCGCTGGTCATGTCATCCTCCTGCGCACAAAGGTGCGCGGATCATCCTGCCTGGGCGATGCGGCGACGCCTGAATTCCTGCACCGGCAGGCCGCCCCAGCCCCAATTGTCGGTGTCCACTTCCTCGATCACCACAAAGGTGGAATCGAGCGGCTTGCCGAGCACATCGAGCAGGAGCTGGCTCGAACCCTTGATCAGCGCGGCCTTCTCCTCCGCCGTGAGCGATGCCGCTCCCGGCGTCGTTCCCTCGCGGGTGACTTGAATGGTGACGATGGGCATCGTGCTTCTCCTCGTCTCAATGGCCGGCGCTCTGGCCGCCGTCGACATGCAGGATCTCGCCGGTAACGAAGGAGGCCCCCTCGAGATAGAGGACCGCATCGACGATGTCGGACATCTCGCCCATATGACCGACCGGGTGCAGCGCGCTGAGCTGCGCATGCGTCGCGACCGGATGCATGGGCGACTTGATGATGCCGGGTGAGACCGCGTTCACGCGGATGCTGCGCTTGGCGTATTCGATCGCGAGCGATTTGGTCGCAGCGTTCAGCCCGCCCTTGCTCAGCGAGGCCAGCACAGATGGCACGTTGGAATTGGCCTGATCCGCCAGCGTGGTCGTGATCTGCACCACGTGGCCGGACCCTTGCCTCTCCATCTCGGCGATGGCGAGTTGCGTGATGTTGAAGAAGCCCGCGACGTTCGTTCCCATCACCGCCGCATAGTCCTCGGCCGTGTATTGCGTGAACGGCTTTGCGACGAAGATGCCGGCGTTGTTGACCAGCGTGTCGACCCGGCCGAAGCGGGCGATCGCCTGCGAGACTACGCGCTCGGCAGTGGAACGGTCGGCGATGTCGCCGGGAACGGCGAGGACATCATCGTCGCCAGACGGCTTGATGGAGCGCGCCGTAGCGACGACGCGGTAGTTGCGATCGCGAAAACCCTGCACCAGTGCGGCGCCGATGCCCTGCGATGCACCGGTGACGATGGCGACCTTCTGCTCGATACCCATGATGGGCTCCTGTTGTTGGCTTTGAGACCTGCGCCAGCAGCGGCTGGCTTGCGTGCTGAGGTACGCCGCGGCGGCCCGGTCGCGAATAGCCGCCGTCCGGCACACACTCTTTCGCCGCGCGAACGAATGCGGGGCCGGCGCCCGGCGGTAGTTGTCGAGGTTGCGGCGAACGCCTAGCCTGCGAGCGGAAGCTCAGAGCAAGACGGGAAGGGAATGGATCGTCTGGATGCGATGAAAGTGTTCGTCCTGGCCGTGGACGAAGGCAGCTTGGCCGCCGCAGGACGCAAACTCGGCCGTTCGCCGGCGGCGGTGAGCCGGGCTATTGCCTTTCTGGAAGAACGCGTCGGCGCCGAACTGCTGCACCGGACCACGCGCTCGATCAAGCTGAGCGAAGAGGGGGAGCGCTACGCCGCGATCTGCCGCCGTGTGCTCGCCGAGCTCGAGGAAGCCGACGATATCGCGGCCGGACCGCGCACGGCGCCGCGCGGCCTGCTCACGGTCACCGCTCCCGTGGTCTCGGGGGAGATGGTCTTGCGGCCGATCCTGGATGCGTTTCTCGATGCCTATCCCACCGTGTCGGCAAAGCTCCTGCTGTTCGATCGCGCGGTCAATCTGATCGAGGAGGGCATCGACGTCGCGCTTCGCATCGGTCCCTTGGCGGATTCGGCGATGATTGCCATGCGGGTCGGAGAGATCAGCCGTGTCGTGGTGGCAGCGCCGCGCTATCTGAAGCAGCATCCGCGCGTCGCCGAGCCCGGCGATCTCGCCAAGCACCAGATCGTCGCCATGGCGCATCTGCCCAATTCCTGGACCTTCGCCCCGCAGGCGGGTTCATCGGTGCCGCGCTCGGTGCAGTTCACCCCGCGGCTCGTTGTCAACAGCACCTATGCGGCAGTGGCCTCTGCCGTCGCCGGGCGCGGCTTGGCGCGGATGTATTCGTACCAGGTCGCCGAGCAGGTCGCGCGCGGCGAGCTCGAGATCGTGCTGGCCGGCGACGAGGACCCGGAGATGCCCGCGCATTTGATCTGCCCGCAGGGCCGGCTCTCGGTGCCGAAGGTGCGGGCCTTCACCGACTTCGCGGTGCCCCGGCTGAAGAAGCAGTTTGCGTTGCTGAAGAAGAGCATCAAGGTGCGCTGAGCCGCTTCGCGCCCCCGCAATGCGTTGTTTTGCGTATACGGCGGCGCGGCTGAATCGGCGAGGGTTCCAAAACGGTTAACGCCGATTTAACGGATGAGTCCTAGCCTGTCTCGGCCGGGGTTACTCGCAAAGCCGAGGTGAGCCCAATGGAAGCCCAGAAGATCGCGGTCGACGCCGTCGTCGCGCTGACCGATTGCGACCGCGACGCCGTTATCGCCTTCATCCGCCGACTCTACCTGGCCGGCGTCACCGATCCCAAGCGCCTGACTTTCAAGGGGTTGCAGGCGCTGTCGCGGGCTTGATTCGGACGGTTTCGGCCCTTTCCACCCAAGCTCCGTCCGAACGCTCCCCCCAGCGTGATTGCAACCCAGCGGTGAATATCTTGTCGCCCGGGCCCGGCCGGAGTAGATGACGTCCCCGGCTGGGTCACTCGGGAACTGGGGAAATGCTGAAACCGCTTTTTGCGCCGCAACTTGTCATTCTTTATGTACTGGCGGCCTCGACGATTTACGTTCACTTTCGCGGCAAGCAGCGGCTGCGCTTCGCGCGCCAGCTTGGCGATCACTCGACCTATCTCGCGCCCTACAACGTGCTGATGTACGCCGGCTCGGCCGTGCCGAACAAGCCGGTGATCCCGGTCGATCAGTTTCCCGAGCTGAAGCCCCTGAGCGAGAACTGGGAGACCATCCGCGACGAGGCGGTGCGCCTGTTCGACGAAGGTTTCATTCGCGCCGCCGCGAAGAACAACGATTGGGGCTTCTACTCGTTCTTCAAGAGCGGTTGGAAGCGGTTTTACCTGAAATGGTACGACGACTTCCTGCCCTCGGCACGCACGCTGTGTCCGAAGACGGTGGAGCTCTTGAACTCGATCCCGAGCGTGCACGGCGCGATGTTCGCGATGCTGCCCCCGGGCGGCAAGCTCGGTGCCCACCGCGATCCCTTCGCGGGTTCGCTGCGCTACCATCTCGGCTTGGTCACCCCGAACTCGAACAAGTGTCGGATTGTCGTTGACGGCGTCGAATGCGTCTGGCGCGATGGCGAGGCCTTCATGTTCGACGAGACCTTCATCCACAGCGCCGAGAATGCCACCGACGTCAACCGCATCATCCTGTTCTGCGACGTCGAGCGCCCGATGAAGTTCGGCTTCATGACCGCGATCAACCGCTGGGTCAGCCATCACATCGTCAAGGCGTCGGCGACCCAGAACGTCGATGGCGAGAATGTCGGCGTGCTCAACAAGGTGTTCGGCAAGCTCTACGAGATCCATCTCGCCAGCCGCAAGGTCAAGGAGTGGAACCGCAACGTCTACTACACGCTGAAATACTCGCTGACGGCGCTGATCCTCGGCCTCATCGTGATGTCGGCGTTACGGTGAATGATCCGGCCAATGGCCTCCTTGCCGATTGCTGACGCGGAGATCACGCAGTTCTTCCGCAACTGGCTGGAGACCTTCGCGGGCTATGTCCGCGAGGTCGACTACGCTTCGGCGCGGCCGCTTTTCCATCCGGACGTGCTCGCCTTCGGCACGCACAACGATGTCATTCCCGGCCTTGATCAGTGGGTCTCGACGCAGTGGGACAACGTCTGGCCGAAGACGACCGATTTCCGCTTTGTTATCGAGCAGACTTCCGTTCTGGTGTCTGCCGATGGCACGATGGCGACTGTGATCGCGCCGTGGACGAGCACGGGCTATCATCCCGATGGCAGCGCGTTTGCGCGGCCCGGCCGCGCCACGATGGTGTTTTCCAGGAATGGCGCTGACTGGCTGTGCGTGCATTCGCACATGTCGCTCAATCGCGGTGTGCCGCAGACGAGCCATGCCAACCGGCCGGTGAAGGCCCGGTGAAAACAAAAAAGCCCCGGATGGGTCCGGGGCCTTTCGATGTCCGGACGTGTGCAGCCTATTCCGGCTGTCCGATGCTCACCTTCAGCGTGCCGACGCCGTCGACGCCGCATTCGAGCTTGTCGCCGGGTTGGAGCTGCGACACGCCGGCGGGCGTGCCGGTCATGATGATGTCTCCGGCGGCGAGCTTCACCTGCTGCGAGAGTTGCCAGATGATCTCCGGCACGTTCCAGATCAACTCGGTGAGGTCGCCCTTCTGCGCTTCCTTGCCGTTGACCGTCAGCCAGATCTTGCCCTTCGAAGGATGGCCGATCTTCGAGGCCGGCTGAACCGCGGAGCAGGGCGCCGAATAGTCGAACGACTTGCCGATCTCCCAGGGACGCTCCTTCTTGCGCGAGGCGATCTGCAGATCGCGGCGCGTGAGATCGATGCCGACGGCGTAGCCGTAAACGTGGTCCAGCGCCTTGTCCGCGGGGATGTTGAGGCCGCCGCTCTTCATCGCGACGATCAGCTCGACCTCGTGATGCAGGTCCTTGGTCAGCGGCGGATAGGGAATGGTGGCGCCATCGGGCACCAGCATGTCGGCGTGCTTGGCGAAGAAGAACGGCGGGGCGCGCTCGTCATTGCCCATCTCGCGGATGTGCTCGAGATAATTGCGGCCGACGCACCAGATGCGGCGCACCGGATAACGGCCGCTCTCCCCGACGACGGGAAGTGAAGCCTGCGGCGGAAGCGGGATGACGTAGGAGGCGGCGTTCATGAAGCGGTCTCGCTGGTCTTGAGGTGATGAAAATTCTAGGCGGTTGCACTGATCGGCGCCAGCCCCAAGGGGCTGCTGTCGTGATGCTGCAACCGGAAGAACGAGGCATAGCGCCCGCCGCGCCGGAGCAGCTCGTCATGCCGGCCCTGCTCGACGATCTCGCCGCCCTCGACCACCAGGATGGCGTCGGCGTGCATGATGGTGTGCAGGCGGTGCGCGATCACGATGGTGGTACGGTTCTGGCAGAGATGCTCGATCGCCTCCTGCACCTGCCGCTCGGATTCGGAATCGAGCGCGGCGGTGGCTTCGTCCAACAGGATGATCGGCGCGTTCTTGATCAGCGCGCGCGCCACCGCGATGCGCTGGCGCTGGCCGCCGGAGAGCTGCGTACCGTGCTCGCCGACCGGCGTGTCGTAGCCGAGCGGGAAGCTCATGATGAAATCATGCGCGCAGGCGGCCTTGGCGGCGTCGACGATCTCGTCCTCGCTCGCGCCCGGCCGGCCGAAGGCGATGTTGCTGCGGATGGTGTCGCGGAACAGATAGACGTCCTGGCCGACATAGGCGGTCTGTGCCCGCAGCGATTTGCGCGAGACCGCGCCGATCGACTGGCCGTCGATCACGATGTCGCCTTGCGTCACCTCGTAGAAGCGCAAGAGCAGCGCCAGCACGGTCGACTTGCCGCCGCCGGAGGGACCGACCAGCGCAGTGACCTTGCCGGGCTCGGCCGTGAAGCTCATGCGGTTGAGCACGGTCTCGCCGTCACGATAGGAGAAGCTGACGTCACGCAGCTCGATGCGGGCATCTGACAGCTTCAGCGACGGCTTGTCGTCGTCGGACCGCTCGCTCGCCGGGCTGTCGACGACTTCGAGCAGCATGCGCGCACCGACCAGCTGGCTGTTGAGGTCGATGTTGAGCCGCGCCAGCCGCTTGGCCGGCTCGGTCGCCATCAGGAACGCGGTCATGAAGGAGAAGAACGCGCCGGGCGTGGCGTTGAGCGCGACCACGGCATAGCCGCCGTACATCAGGCAGCCAGCGACCGCGAAGCCGCCGAGCATTTCCATCAGCGGGTTGGAGCGGTTGGCAACGCGGGCCATCTTGTTGGCGTTGCGCTCGACGACCGCGATGTTCTCGTCGATCCGCTTCTGCATGGTCTCTTCGAGCGTGAACGCCTTGACGGTGCGGATGCCTTGCAGCGATTCCTGCATCGTCTCCATGATATCGGCGGTGCCGGTGAACTGGTTGAAGGCGAGGCCCTTGATGCGCTTGACCAGCTTGCGCAGCACCAGCATTGCCGGCGGTACCGCGACGAGGCCGATGAACGACATCAGCGGATCCTGCCACACCATCACGCCGATCATGGCGAGCAGCATCAGGAGGTCGCGCCCGATGGCATTGACCAGCATGTTGAGCACGTCGGTGATGGATTTGGCGCCCGCCGTCAGCCGGGCCAGGAATTCGGACGAATGCCGCTCGGAGAAGAAGCCGACGCTCTCGCGCATCAGCTTGGCGAACAGCTGGCGCTGGTTGGTGGCAAGAATCGCGTTGCTGATCTTGGTCAGGATCACCATGTGGCCGTAGGTCGCCACGCCCTTGATGAACAGCAACGCGACGGTGATGCCCGAGAACATCGCGATGCCCGGGATGTTCTTGTCGACATAGGCCTGGTTGATGACCTGGCCGAGCACATAGGTCGCGCCTGCGGTCGCGCCTGCGGCAAGCGCCATCAGCGCGAAGGCGACGAGGTAGCGCCGCCAGTAGACGATGCCCTGTTCCGTGACCAGGCGGCGAATCAGAACCGCTGCCGCGTAGGGATCGTCGGTGATTTTCTTCGGAAACTGGGCCATCCGGTGTCCATTGACGGCGCGGGACAAAACCTGCCCGCGCGTCAGGGATCGATGGGCCTCTGTGCCCGCTCAAGCCGGGTTTTTCAAGCCCAATTAAGGGCTTGCGCTTGGGATGATTCTAGGCCGAGACGGCGTGGCGGAGCTCGCCATGGCGTTCGCGGAACAGCTTGTCCTCCCAGGCCAGGGCGTGCGCCGCAATGGTCTCGAGGTCGTCGTATTGCGGGCGCCAGTCGAGCAGGCCGCGGATGCGGCTGGTGTCGGCGACCATGGTCATGATGTCGCCGGGCCGGCGCGGGGCGTACTGCACGGCGAAGCTGCGGCCGGAAACCCGCCGCACCGCGTCGATGGTCTCCAGCACCGAATAGCCGCGGCCGTAGCCGCAATTCAGCGTCGTCGAGGCGCCGCCGTTGCGCAGGTAGGCGAGCGCCGACCGGTGGGCCTGCGAGAGGTCCGTGACGTGGATGAAGTCCCGGATGCAGCTGCCGTCCGGGGTCGGATAGTCGGTGCCGAACACGTCGATCTTGGCGCGCTGGCCGGTTGCGGCTTCCACCGCGATCTTGAGCAGATGCGTGGCGCCGACGGTGGCGAGCCCGATGCGCGCCTGCGGGTCGGCGCCGGCGACGTTGAAGTAACGCAACGTCACGTATTGCATGCCGTAGGCGGCGGCGACGTCGTGCAGCATGATCTCGGTCATCAGCTTCGACGAGCCGTAGGGCGACAGCGGCCGCGTCGGCGCGTGCTCGGGCACCGGTACCTGGTCCGGATTGCCGTAGACGGCGGCGGTCGAGGAGAAGATGAAGCGACCGATGCCGCGCTTGACTGCAACGTTGAGCAGGTTGCGCGCGGTCGTGAAGTTATTGCGGTAGTAGCCGAGCGGATCGCGCATCGAATCCGGGACGACGACCGAGCCCGCGAAATGGATGATGCTCTCGACGTCGTGCTGGGCGATCACGCCTTCGAGCAGGTTTTCATCGCCGGCATCGCCGATGAACAGCGGCACGCCTTCGGGCAGGTAAGCGGAGAAACCGGTGGAGAGATCGTCGATCACGACAACGTCCTCGCCGGCTTCCGCCAGCGCCAGGACCGTGTGACTTCCGATGTAGCCGGCGCCGCCGGTGACTAGCACAGTCATGATCTCACCCGTCTTCGATCAACGCGCGAAGCTAGCGCTTGCGTGGTGAAGAGGGGGTATCGGCGCGGCTGAACTGGTCACTATGCTTAATGTTGCGTATAGGGACTTTGCTAAATGGAGTGTGACGTGGCGAGTTTCCCCGGCGATCTCGACGTGATCGTGCCAAATCTGCACAGGCGCTATTCCGGGGTCACCGCGACCAACCGGATGGTGGCGCCGCGGCTGGCGAAACTGTACCGCGCGGCCTGGTTCGGCTCGGACGCGCCGGAGGGGATCGCGCGGCTGAGCGTTGCCGATTTTCTGAAGTTGTGGCGCCGCAAGCGACCCGTGATCTGGCATGCGCGCCGCAACAACGAGATGATGGCAGGCGTCGCGTTGCGCGCGCTCGGCTGGCCGCTGAAACTCGTGTTCACCTCGGCGGCGCAGCGGCATCACAGCTGGATCACGCGCTGGCTGATCCGGCGCATGGACGCGATCATCGCAACGAGCGACATCTCGGCCTCGTTCCTGAAGGTGAAGGCGACGGTGATTCCGCACGGTGTCGACACCGATGTGTATGCGCCGCCGACCGATCGTGCCGCGGCGTTCGCGGAAGCCGCGCTGCCGGGCCGCTACGCCGTCGGCTGCTTCGGCCGCGTGCGCGCGCAGAAGGGCACCGACGTGTTCGTCGACGCGATGTGCCGCTTATTGCTGCGCTATCCGGATTTCACGGCCGTCATCGTCGGGCAGGTCACGCCCGAGCAGATGCCCTTTGCCAATGACCTGAAGAAGCGGATCGAAGCAGCCAACCTGCAATCGCGCATCGTCATCACAGGCGAGCTGCCGATCGAAGCGGTGCAGCGCTGGTATCAGCGGCTGACGATCTACGCCTTCACCTCGCGCAACGAGGGCTTCGGCCTGACGCTGATCGAGGCGATGGCGGCCGGCAGCGCGCTCGTTGCCGCACGCGCCGGCGCGGCCGAACTCGTGGTGGAGGATGGTGTCACCGGCGTGCTGATCCCGCCGGGGGATGCCGACGCGCTCGCTGCGGCGCTGGAGCCGCTGATGCGCGATGTGGCCGCTGCGACGGCAATGGGCGAGCGCGGGCGGGCACGGGTGCTCGAACGCTTCAGCCTCGATGCCGAGGCGGCTCAAATCGGGGAGGTCTATCGGCCGCTGCTCTGACGCGGTTTTCACCGCTCCCAAACAAAACCGCGAAAACAACCCCATGCACAGTAGCCGAGGTCACTAAAATCAATGGCTTGGCGGAGCGTTTGATCTACTGCGGATTTTTCGAATTGAATTTTGACTTGTCGGGCAAAACACTGGCATGATGCCACCATCCGCGCGAGCCTCGATCGCCTCAGGTCAGTGCCCTTGCCCCCGCCTCCTTCAGCACCCGCTGCGCGATCCCCACCACCTCCGATGCCGCGATATCCCGCATGCACCTGTGGTCGTTCATCTTGCAGATCGTGCTCTGGCAGGGCTGGCAGGACAGCGCGCTCTTGTCCTGCACCACCGTTGCCGCAAGGCTGTTGAGGGGGGCCCAGAGGTAGGGGCTGGTGGGGCCGAAGATGCCCATGGTGGGTGTGTCCAGGGCGGCGGCGACGTGCATCAGGCCGGAATCGTTGGAGATGGCGACGCCGGCGGCGGCCATGGCGAGGACGCCGTTGCGCAGATCGGTCCCGGTGAGGTCCCGGACCCCCGGGCCGCCCGCGGCGACGATCTCCCGGGCGAGGCCCTTTTCGGCGGGGCCGCCGACCACCCAGACCTCCAGGCCACGCTCGACCAGGAGCCGGGCCGCCTCGGGATAGTAGGTCCAGCGTTTTGAGACCCCGACCGAGCCCGGGGCGAGCGCCACGGCGGCTCCGGCGCCGAGGCCGTTGGCCTCGCGCCAGCGGACGATCTCATCGGCCGGGACCCGCAGTTGCGGCACCGGCCATTCCGGAGGCAGGGGGGCGCCGTCGGGCTGGGCCAGGGCGGCGTTCTTGTCGATGAAGCGGGGCAGTTTCTTCTCGCCCCAGCGCCAGCGGTTGATCAGACCGAACCGAAACTCGCCGACGAAGCCGACCCGTTCAGGGATACCGGCCAGCGCCGGCGCGATCGCCGCCTTCCAGGTCCGGGGCAGTACCAAGGCGGTGCCGTAGTTCCGCTCGCGCAGGAGCTTTGCCAGGCCGAGTTGCCGGGCCACGGCGAGCCGGCCGCGCGGCAGGTCCCAGACGATGCCAGCGCGCACGCCGGGCATGTAATCGATCAGCGGGGCGCACAGCGACGTGGTCAGGAGATCGACCGGCCGGTTCGGCCAGCGCTCCTTCAGGACCCGCACGACGGTATGATTCCGCACGAAATCGCCGATCCACATGTAGGGAATGATCAGGAGCGGGCGAGTGTCGCTCCGGTCTGCATCTCCAACAAATTGCGAATCGATATTCATTCGTTAATAGGACCGAAGACGTGCTGATGTTGGCGGTTCGGTAGCCGCTCCCGGCCGGCAGGTAAAGCCGGCAGAAGCGACGATCCCAAAACCGCTTACACTTTGGCGGATCATGCGCTACGGCAGGACCGGGCATTAAGAAAATCGGGCAGGTGGTTGGAATGTTGCTGGTGACCGGCGGGGCCGGTTTTATCGGATCGAATGTCGTGGCCGCGCTGAACGAGGCCGGCCGCAGCGACGTCGTGGTCTGCGACCTGCTCGGCACCGAGGGCAAGTGGCGCAACCTCGCCAAGCGGCAGCTTGTGGATATCGTTCCCCCGGCCGAGCTGCCCGACTGGCTGACGGGCCGCAAGCTCGACGCCATGATTCATCTCGGGGCGATCTCCGCGACCACCGCGACCGACGGCGACCTCGTGTTCGAGACCAATTTCCGCCTGTCGATGCGCCTGCTGGACTGGTGCACGATGAACGCGGTGCCGTTCATCTATGCATCCTCGGCGGCGACCTATGGCGACGGCGAGGCCGGCTTTGACGACGACGCTTCGTTACCGGCACTGAAAAAATTGCGGCCGATGAATCTCTACGGCTGGAGCAAGCACATGTTCGATCTCGCGGTCGCCGCGCGCGTGGCGAACGGCGATCCGCTGCCGCCGCAATGGGCCGGGCTGAAATTCTTCAACGTGTTCGGCCCCAACGAATACCACAAGGGCTCGATGATGAGCGTGCTGGCGCGGCGCTTCGACGACGTCAAGGCGGGCCGCGTCGTGCAGCTGTTCAAGTCGCATCGCGAGGGCATCGAAGACGGCGACCAGCGCCGCGACTTCATCTATGTCGACGACGTCGTACGCGTCGTCATGTGGCTGCTGGCGACGCCGTCGGTCTCCGGCCTGTTCAACGTCGGCACCGGCAAGGCGCGCAGCTTTAGGGATCTGATGCTGGCCGCCTACGCCGCGCTCGGCACCAGGCCCAACATCGAATACATCGACATGCCCGAGAGCATCCGCAACAGCTACCAGTACTTCACCCAGAGCGAGGTCGATCGCCTCTGCCGCGCCGGTTATAACGGCGGCTTCACGACGCTCGAGGACGCGGTGAAAGCCTATGTCGGGAATTATCTCGACCGGCCCGACCGCTTCCGCTGAGGCCTTCGATCATGGCGACCCCCATTCTCGATTTCGACGCCCTCGCGCAAACGATCTCAGGCCGCACGGTGCTCTGCATCGGCGACATCATGCTGGACGAGTTCGTCTATGGCGAGGTGTCGCGGATCTCGCCGGAAGCGCCGACGCCGGTCATTGCCGCCCAGCGCAGCGAGATTCACATCGGCGGCGCCGGCAACGTCGCGCGCAATGTCGCTTCGCTCGGCGCGCGCTGCATCTTCGTCGGCCTCGTCGGCGAGGACGATGCGGGCGGGCGGCTGGCATCGGCGCTGGGTGAGCAAGCCGGTATCGAAAGCGTGCTGGTGTGCGATCCCTCGCGGCCGACCACGCGAAAAGTCCGCTTCGTCTCCGAGCATTTTTCCACGCACATGCTGCGCGCGGATTGGGAGCAGGCGGCGCCTGCTTCCGATGACATCGAAGCGAAACTGATCGACGCGATCCTGCCGCAGATCGCGCGCGCCGACATCGTGCTTTTGTCCGACTACGCCAAGGGCGTGCTGACCGCGCGCGTGATCCGCCACACCATCGACGCCGCGCGAAAGCTCGGCAAGCCCGTGGTGGTCGATCCCAAGAGCCTGAACTGGGCGATCTATCGCGGCGCCACGCTGCTCACGCCCAATCGCAAGGAATTCTCGGAGGCGACCCGCAGCCGTGCCGAGACGGTGCAGAGCATCGCCGAGGCCAGCGAGGACGTGATGCGCCTCGCCGACTGCGAGGCGATCCTGGTCACGCAGGGCGAGCACGGCATGACGCTGGTGCCGCGCAATGGCGGGGCCGTGCACGTTCCGGCCTTCCCGGTGAAGGTGCGCGACGTCTCCGGCGCCGGTGACACCGTCGCCGCCGCGCTCGCGGTTTCGCTTGCGGCCGGCGCGGACTGGGATACGGCGCTGCGCGTGGCCAATGCCGCCGCCGCCGTCGCCGTCGGCAAGCAGGGCACCGCCAGCGTGAGCGCGGCCGAGCTGCGGCGAAAGATCCTGCCGCATGCCACTCTCGCGGCCGAGGAGAAGATCGTGCTCGATCCGGCCGCGCTCGATGCCCAGCTCGCCGAATGGAAGAGGCAGGGCCAGCGCGTCGGCTTCACCAATGGCTGTTTCGACATCCTTCATCCCGGTCACGTCAAGGTGCTGACCGCGGCGCGCGCCGCCTGTGATCGCCTGATCGTGGGACTCAACAGCGACGCCTCGGTGCGGCGGCTGAAGGGCGCCGATCGTCCGGTGCAGGACGAGCGCGCGCGTGCCGAGGTGCTCGCCGCGTTGGAGGCCGTCGATCTCGTCGTCATCTTCGCGGAGGACACCCCGATCGACCTGATCACCAGGATCAAGCCCGGCGTGCTGGTGAAGGGCGGCGACTACACCCGCGAGCAGGTCGTCGGCCACGAGGTCGTCGAGGCCGCGGGCGGAACGGTCGTGCTGGTCGACATCCTCCAGGGCTTCAGCACAACGGCGCTGGTTCATCGCGCTCGGGGAGGGAGCAAGTGACGGCGCTTGCCCGGGAGACCCCCGGCGAGGTGTTGCGGCGGCGCCTGCGCAGTCCGGCGGCCTGGCGCGAGACAGTCGACCTGTTTGCGATCCTGACCGCGGCCTCGCTGCCCTGGTCGACGTCGCTTGCCGGGATCTTCAACGCGCTGATGCTGCTCTGCATGGTGCCGTTCCTCGACGTCCGCGCCTTCCTGCAATCGCTGAAGCGTCCGATCTGTGTGGCGCCGATCGCGCTGGTGCTGCTCGCGCTGGTCGGGACGCTATGGTCGGATGCTGCCTGGGGCGCGCGCTTCTATGCGGTCAACCCAACCGTCAAGCTGCTCGTGCTGCCGGTCCTGCTCTATCATTTCGAGCGCTCGCAGCGCGGCCAGTGGGTCTTTGTCGCCTTCCTGGTGTCCTGCGCCCTGTTGTCGGTGATGTCCTGGCTGGTCACCTTCTATCCGAACCTCACGCTCAAGACCGACCCCATGGAGCGCGGCATTTTCGTCAAGAACTACATCGACCAGAGCCAGGAATTCACGCTCTGCGCCGTCGCGCTCGCCTATCCGATCGTGATGCTGCTGCGGGAGAAGCGATATTGGCTCGCCGGGCTGCTCACGGCGCTTGCGCTCAGCTTTTTCGTCAACATGGCCTTCGTGGTGGTGTCGCGCACCGCGCTCGTCACCATTCCGATCATGTTCGGCGTGTTCGCGTTCCTTCACCTCAGGTGGCGCAGCATCGCGATCGTCGCCGCCGCGCTGCTCGCCGGTGCCTTTCTCGCCTGGCAGGTCTCTCCACACTTGCGCCATACTGCCGAGAGGTTTACGGACGACTACACGCGCTATATGGAAAGGGGCGAGCCGACCTCGCTGGGCCTGCGGCTCGAATTCTGGCGAAAGTCGCTCAGCTTCTTCGCGGAGGCGCCGATCATAGGACACGGCACGGGCTCGACGCGTGGATTGTTCGAGCGCGTCGCGACGCCCGGCAGTCAGCACAAGGCGTCAGCCGAAGTGATCGGCAACCCCCACAATCAGACGCTGAATGTTGCCGTGCAATGGGGCTTCATCGGCGTCGCCGTTCTCTACACGATCTGGATCCTGCATCTGTTGTTGTTTCGCGGCGACGGGCTTGCCAATTGGATCGGGCTCCTGGTCGTGGTGCAGAACGTCTTCACCTCGCTGTTCAACTCGCATCTGTTCGACTTCCACGAGGGCTGGATGTACGTCATCGGCGTCGGCGTTGCCGGCGGCATGGTGATCCGGGCACAACAGGCCAAGGCGACGATGAGGGAAGCTGGTTCCTGAGCGGTCGCGCGGCTGGCAAGTCTTGCCCAGATGGGGTATCAGCGCGGTCAGGTTGCATCTAACTGGGTATTCATCGGTCGGCGGATGACGCGTCTTTCGCATCTTACCTCGCGCAATTTCCTGATCGCGCTCCACGACCTGCTGGCGACCACGGCCGCGCTTTTTGCCGCCTTCTATCTGCGATTCGAGGGTGGCGAAGACTTCTTCGAGCGCTTGCCGCTGCTGTTCCAGATCCTGCCCTATTTTCTGGCCTTCAGCGTGGTCGTGTTCTTCGTCTTGAACCTGACCACGACGAAGTGGCGCTTCATCTCGCTGCCGGATGCGCTGAACATCATCCGCGCGGCGACCGTGCTCACTGTCGCCCTGCTCGTGCTCGACTACATCTTCGTCGCTCCCAACGTCCGCGGCGCCTTTTTCCTCGGCAAGGTGACGATCGTTCTCTACTGGTTCCTGGAGATCACCTTCCTCAGCGCGCTGCGCATGGCCTATCGCTACTTCCGCTATACGCGGGTACGGCGTCACGCGAAGGGCAGCGATGCCGCCCCGACGCTGCTGATCGGCCGCGCCGCGGATGCGGAGGTGCTGCTGCGCGGCATCGAGAGCGGGGCCATCAAGCACATCTGGCCCGTTGGCGTATTGTCGCCCTCGATGGCGGATCGCGGCCAGTTCATCCGTAACCTGCCGGTGCTGGGCGGCATCGACGACGTCGAGGACGTCATCGCGGACTTCGCCAAGCGCAACAAGGCGATCGCGCGCCTCATCATGACACCGTCGGCATTCGAGCCGGAAGCACACCCGGAATCGATCCTGATGCGGGCACGCAAGCTGGGAGTGATCGTCAACCGTATGCCCTCGCTGGAGAGCGGCGACACGCCGCGGCTCACCGCAGTCGCGGTCGAGGACCTCCTGCTGCGGCCGAGCGAGACGATCGACTATGGGCGCCTGGAAGCGCTGATCAAGGGCAAGGCCGTGATCGTCACCGGCGGCGGCGGCTCGATTGGTGCAGAGATCTGCGAGCGCGTCGTCGCCTTCGGCGCCGCACGGCTCCTGATCGTGGAAAACTCCGAGCCGGCGCTCTACGCGATCACGGAAGCGCTCGCCGCGCGGGGGGCGGCAGCCGAGATCGAAGGGCGGATCGCCGACATTCGCGACCGTGAGCGCATCATGCGCCTGATGGCGGAGTTCAAGCCGGACATCGTGTTCCACGCCGCGGCGCTCAAGCACGTTCCGATCCTCGAACGCGACTGGAGCGAAGGCGTCAAGACCAACATCTTCGGCTCGATCAACGTTGCGGATGCCGCCGTGGCGGCCGGCGCCGGCGCGATGGTGATGATCTCGACCGACAAGGCGATCGAGCCGGTGTCGATGCTCGGTCTGACCAAGCGCTTTGCGGAGATGTACTGCCAGGCGCTCGATCACGAGCTTGCCGCAGGCAGCGGCGGCGCCGAGCCGCCGATGCGGCTGATCTCGGTCCGGTTCGGCAACGTGCTGGCCTCGAACGGCTCGGTGGTGCCGAAGTTCAAGGCGCAGATCGAGGCCGGCGGCCCGGTGACGGTGACGCATCCCGACATGGTCCGCTACTTCATGACCATCCGCGAGGCCTGCGATCTCGTCATCACCGCGGCCACGCATGCGCTCGGAACGCAGCGTCCCGACGTCTCGGTCTACGTGCTCAACATGGGCCAGCCGGTGAAGATCGTCGATCTCGCCGAGCGCATGATCCGCCTTTCCGGACTGCAGCCGGGCTACGACATCGATATCGTGTTCACCGGCATGCGGCCGGGCGAGCGGCTGCACGAGATCCTGTTCGCCTCCGAGGAGCCGACCCGCGAGATCGGTGTTCCCGGCATCATGGCCGCGCAGCCGAACGAACCGCCGATGCAGACGCTGCGCAAATGGATTGCTGCGCTGGAGCAGGCGATCGCCCGCGACGATCGCGCCACCATCAGGACCATCCTGAAGGATGCGGTGCCCGAATTCGGGTCGACCGCGGCCTGACCATGCAGCCTCGAGGCAAGATCGTCGCCTGTGCCGCTCCGGTCGGCGGATTGTCGGGCAACGCGATTCTGGTGGAGCAACGATGAGCGAGACGAAGCCGCTCGCGCTGGTGACGGGGGCGAGCGGCTTCCTCGGCCGCCATATCGTGCCTGCGCTGACGCGGGCAGGGTGGTCGGTCCGCCGCGCGGTGCGCCGCGCGGATGGGACCGACGGCGAGGTTCCGATCGGATCGATCGGCCCCGAAACAGACTGGCAGGCCGCGCTTGAAGGCGTCGACGCCGTCGTCCATCTCGCCGCGCGCGTGCACTACAAGAACGATGAACACGCGGTCCAGCTCTACCGCGACGTCAATGTCGACGGCACACTGCATCTGGCGCGCTCCGCGGCGACGGCCGGCGTGCGCCAGTTCATCTTCATCAGCACCGTTCTCGTTCACGGCCGCACCAATGAAGGCCGTGCGCCGTTCCGCGAGAGCGATGTTCCGACGCCGCGTGGCCTCTATGGCACATCCAAGGCGGAGGCCGAGGCGGACTTGAGGACGCTGGCGCGCGACAGCGGAATGAAGATCTCGGTGATCAGGCCGCCGCTCATCTATGGCGCGGGGGCCAAGGGCAATTTCGCGCTGCTGGCACGGGCGGTGAGGCTGGGACTGCCGCTGCCGTTCGCGGCAATCCGCAATCGCCGCAACTTTCTCTCTGTGCAGAACCTGTCGTCGTTCATCCTGCATCGGCTCGGCCATCCCGACCCGGGGAGCAATTTCGAGATCTTCCTGTTGGCCGATCGGGAGCGGGTCTCGACGCCTGAATTCATCGCATGTCTGGCGCGAGCCTCCGGCAAGAGCACCCGGCTGTTCCGCATGCCGCCAAAGCTGCTCGGCGCGGTCCTCCGCATGATGGGCCGGCAGGATATGCATGATGGCCTGATCGGCTCGCTCGAGCTGGACATTTCGAAGGCGATCGCAACCGGCTGGCAGCCGCAGGTCACCCTCAAGGAGGGCTTGCGCCTGGCGGTCTCGGATCAGGAGCCCTGAGGCCGGGAGAAACGGCGCAGCACGAATCCGACCGCGCCTGCGCCCGCGAACAGTGAGACGATCGTGACCGTCGTCGAACCGGCGCGAACGGTGGCGATGGCGAGCAATGCCAGCACGAGATTGAGCGCGAATACCTCGCCGACCACCCGCTTCACCGTGAACCCGTTGTCGGTTGCACGCTGATAAAAGTGCGTGCGGTGTGCCGACCAGAACGGTTCGCGCCTGATGATGCGTCGGAACAGCGTGATGGTGGAATCCGCAAGATAATAGGCGGGCAACAGCAGCGCTGCGGCCGTCTGCCCCCGGAAGGCGAGCTCCAGCAGGCACCAGCCGAGCAAGAGGCCGATCGGCAGGCTGCCGACATCGCCCAGGAAGACCTTTGCGACCGGGCGGTTGAACGGCACAAAGCCGAGCATGGCGCCGCACAGCGCGGCGGCGATCAGCACGGCCGGCAACGAGAAATCCCCGAGCCATCCGAGCAGCAGCAGCGCCGCGGTGACCGGCACGACTTCCGCCACCGTCATCAGGTCGAGCCCGTCCATGAAGTTGACGAGGTTCACGAACCAGACTCCGGCAAGGACGATGAGGCCGCGCTCCAGAGCAAGCGGCAGTGCCGGCACGATGCGCGCGGTCTCCGGCGCGGTGAACACCACTGCGCCGACGCAGGCTGCCTGCAGCACCAGCCGCACGATCACCGGCAGCGACTTTATGTCGTCGGCAAACCCGACCAGCGCGATCAGCACCGTCGCGCCGATCAGTACCGGCGGGATAGCGACGTTCGCCCAGACGGCCCAGAGCGAGGCGACGATCAGGGTCGCGGCGATCACCGCGATGCCCGCGCCCTGCGGGGTCGGGATGCGATGTGAGGACCGCGCGTTCGGTCGCGCCAGTGCGTAGCGCTGGAGCAGGGGACGGCTGGTCCAGGTGACGAGCGCCGAGATCAGCGCGGCGATCGCAACGGCAAGTAGCACGGCCGCGCCGGCGAGTGCTTCGGTGGCCGAGCTCACTCCGGCACTCCGATCGGAGCCGAGCCTTGCGCGGCCTTCTCCGCGCTGAGGATCCAGACCAGGCCGCCGACTGCGCCGACGATGAAATACACGGCGCCGAACAGCAGCGAGACGTTGACGCCCTCGTTGGCGGCAAGTCCCGCGAAGCCGAACGCAAGGCTCATCGTGGCTTCACGCACGCCCCAGCCGGCGATCGAGATCGGCATCATCGTGATCAGCATCACCGGCGGCACCAGCAGAAAGACGTCGCTGAAGCGAACCGGGGCCGCAATCGACCGCACGACGCACCAGGCGATGACGACGGCCAGCACGTGAACGAGGACCGACAGGATTGCGACGATCGGCCCGCGGGTGCCGCTGAAGATCACGCGATTGGCGATCACCGCGCAGGCGTGAATGTGATGTGTGCCCCACCAGGTCTTCAGCCAGGGCCATTTCAGCGCGCCGAAAATCAGGAAGCCGAGGCCGCCGGCGAGCGCCAGCAGGTCGATGAGCAGCAGCGCCGAGCGCCCGTGCGGATCGGTGATGAGGGTGTAGCTCCAGGGCAGGCTCGCGACGATGAGAACCGCGAGCGCGATCAGGCCGATCGCGCGGTCGACGAAGATCGAGTAGGTCGCCGCACGCCATCCGGCGCCGGCGCGCGCGACCAGCCAGAGCCGGACCGCATCGCCGCCGATCGCCGACGGCAGGGTCTGGTTGAAGAACGAGCCGATCACGTTGTAGCGCATGGCGCGGCCGAGCTCGAGCGGCGCGCCGCAGACGGCGCTGATCTGGCGCCAGCGCAGCACGCCGACGAAGATCTGCAGGAACGCGAGCGCGATCGCGACGCCGATCCAGAACAGGCTGGTGACGGTGAAGCGCGAAAACAATTCGGACAGGTCGACCTTGCGCAGCGCCAGATAGAGCAGCGCCGCGGAAATCATGATCTTGGCCGTCGACAACAGGATTCGGCGCATCTCGCCCGCATGGACAGGGTTTGCGAAGATTTGAGGCAACCCGACGCGAGGCGCCGAATTCGGCCGCTTTGGTATGGTCTTGGCGCCGATCTTGCAATAGCCGTCGTTGGGGTGTTGTGAGGGCGCGGCGAGCCTATTGCGGCCCGATCGAGCTGGCGGCTAAACAGGACCGGGCTAGGGATCCCCAGGGAACAGGATGACGGATCAGGCGATTTTGGTCACGGGTGCCGCCGGATTCATCGGCTTTCACGTCGCCCGGCAGCTCCTGGGCGAAGGCCGTCCCGTCGTCGGGCTCGACAATCTCAACAGCTATTACGATCCGGCGCTGAAGAAAGCGCGCCTGGCGCTGCTCAGGGACGATTCCCGCTTCTCCTTCGTCGAGGCCGACCTCGCCGACCGCGAGGCGATGGCGGCGCTGTTTGCCCAACATCGTTTTGCCAAAGTCGTACACATGGCGGCGCAAGCCGGCGTGCGCTACTCGATCGAGCAGCCGCACGCCTATGCCGATTCCAATCTCCAGGGCTTTCTCAACGTACTGGAGGGCTGCCGCAACAACGGCTGTCGTCATCTCGTCTACGCCTCGTCATCCTCCGTTTACGGCGCCAACACAAAACTGCCATTTGCGGTTGCGGACCGCACCGATCATCCCGTGAGCTTCTATGCCGCGACCAAGAAGGCGAACGAGGTAATGGCGCAGTCCTACAGCCATCTCTACCGCCTGCCGGTCACGGGGCTGCGCTTCTTTACCATTTACGGCCCGTGGGGCCGGCCCGACATGGCCATGTTTCTGTTCGCGAACGCCATCATGGCGGGCAAGCCGATCCGGCTCTTTAACCATGGCAAGATGCGTCGTGACTTCACCTATATCGATGACGTGACCCGCGTCGTATCGAAGCTGATCGATCTTGTGCCTGCGGACGATCCGGCTGCCGCAAATGCGC
Source organism: Bradyrhizobium sp. CCBAU 25338 (assembly GCF_028128965.1). NCBI lineage: Bacteria > Pseudomonadati > Pseudomonadota > Alphaproteobacteria > Hyphomicrobiales > Nitrobacteraceae > Bradyrhizobium > Bradyrhizobium sp. CCBAU 25338. The sequence continues at coordinate 567,859 of NZ_LFKY01000043.1, read as the reverse complement.
CGTTTAAGCTCTACAATGTCGGCAACCACCATCCGGAGGAGCTGATGCACGTCGTCGGTCTTCTGGAGCGGGAGCTGGGCCGGACGGCGATCAAAGAATTGCTGCCGATGCAGCCGGGAGATGTGCGGGAAACGTTCGCGGATGTCGAGGATTTGATGCGCGACACCGGCTTTGCACCGTCAACGCCGATCGAGCATGGGGTCCATAATTTCGTCACCTGGTATCGGGACTACTTCAAGGTTTGAGATCACGATGGACAAACGCATAATCCCCCTGATCATGTGCGGCGGTGCCGGCACGCGGCTGTGGCCCGCTTCGCGCGAGGTTCGCCCCAAGCAATTCCTGCCGCTGTTCGGCACGCGCTCGACCTTCCAGGACACGCTGCTGCGCGTGTCCGATCCCTCGCTGTTCGATCGTCCGATCGTCATCACCAATGCGTCGTATCGCTTCATGGTGCTGGAGCAGCTCGCCGAGATCGGCATCGAGGCGGACGTGATCCTCGAGCCGATGCGGCGCGATTCCGGCCCCGCGATCGCGGCGGGCGCGGTGTTCGCGCAGAACCGCGACAGTGAAGCGATCGTGCTCGCGCTCGCCGCCGACCACGTGGTGCAGGACAATGCCGCCTTCGTCGCCGCCTGCCGCGAGGGCCTCACCGCCGCGAGGGCCGGGCGCATCGTCACCTTCGGCGTCAAGCCGGAGCGGCCGGCGACCGAATACGGCTACATCAATCCGGGTGAGGTGATTTCCGGCGAAGTGCATGCGGTTACGCGCTTCGTCGAGAAGCCGGACGCGGTGAAGGCGTCCGACTACGTCAATTCGGGCTATCTCTGGAACAGCGGCAACTTCATGTTCCCGGCCGCAGTGCTGCTCGACGAATATCGCAAGGTCGATGCCGGAAGCGTCGAGGCCGTCACGAGCGCCGTCAACAATGCCGGCCGCGATCTCGGCTTCGTCACGCTGGAGCCGGAGGCGTTCGGCGCGGCGAAGGCGATATCGATCGACTATGCGGTGATGGAGAAGACCGCGCGCGCGGCCGTGGTGCCGGTGTCGTGCGGCTGGTCCGACGTCGGCTCCTGGCTCGCGGTGTGGGAGCTCTCGGAGAAGGATGCGCAAGGCAACGCGGCGCATGGCACCGCCGTGTTCGAGGACTCCCGCAACTGCAACGTCACCACCGATTCCGCGCTGGTCGCGCTCGAAGGCGTCGACGATCTCGTCGTGGTCGCCACCGCGGACGCGATTCTGGTCTCGCGCCAGAAGGATGCCAACGGCCTGAAGCGCCTGGTGACCAAGCTGAAGGCGGTTGCGCCGAAGGTCACCGAGGAGCATCTGAAGGTGCACCGGCCCTGGGGCAGCTATCAGTCCGTCGACAATGGCGAGCGCCACCAGGTCAAGCGCATCGTGGTGAAGCCGGGCGGGCGGCTGTCGCTGCAGAAGCACCATCATCGCGCCGAGCACTGGATCGTGGTGCGGGGCACGGCCCAGGTCACCGTCAACGAGGCTGTGAAGACGGTGCATGAGAACGAGTCGATCTACATTCCGATGGGCGCCGTCCACCGGATGGAGAACCCCGGCAAGATCCAGCTGGAGCTGATCGAGGTCCAGACCGGCTCTTATCTCGGGGAAGACGACATCATCCGGATTGAAGACGACTATCAAAGGTCGTAACCAGCAAGCTCCGAATCACGCGACCCGGGCCGAGAAGGCGGTATCTTTTGCGGCTTAAGGCCCGGGGAACGTGTAACTTTTTGAATCAAATCGTGTCCGGGCTCCCAGGTCCGCATTCGCCATAAATGTGGCGGCCGTGCTAGGAGAGGCGCCGGGGATTTGGGTTGAATCGGGGTTTGCTCAGATGAGTTCCAAAGGATCTGCACCGGCGAAGGCCGGCTTGCGCGTCGGCGTCATTGGCGCCGGCGTGATGGGCAGCAACCACGCGCGCGTGCTTGCGGGTCTACCCGGCGTCAGCCTCGTCGGCGTCGTCGATCCCTCGGCGGCACATCGCGCGCGGGCAACGGAGCTTGCCAGTTGCGAAAGCTTCGAGACGCTCGACCAGCTCCTCGCCGAAGGCGTCGACGCCGTGACCATCGCTGCGCCCACCCATCTGCATCACGAGGTCGCGCTCGCCTGCATCGCCAAGAACATCCACGTGCTGGTCGAGAAGCCGATCGCGTCCACGGTGGCAGAGGGCCGGGAGATCGTTGCCGCGGCACAGAAGGCCGGCGTGACGCTGATGGTCGGCCATGTCGAGCGCTTCAATCCGGCGGTCGCCGCGGTCAAGCAGGCCATCGCGGGCGAGGACATTCTCTCCATCGCCATCACGCGCGTCGGCCCGTTCCCGCCGCGCATGTCCAATGTCGGCGTCGTCATCGATCTTGCCGTGCACGACATCGATCTGATCCGCTGGTTCACCGAATCCGACATCGTCGAGGTGCAGCCGCAATTGTCGAGCGCCGTCGCCGAGCGCGAGGACATCGCGCTCCTGCAGTTCCGCACCGCCAACGGCGTGCTCGCCCACATCAACACCAACTGGCTGACGCCGTTCAAGGCGCGCAGCGTCACGGTCGCCACGCGCGGCAAATACGTGATGGGCGATCTGCTCACGCGCCAGGTCACCGAGTGCTTCGGCTTCAAGCCCGACGGCAGCTACTCGATGCGGCATCTGCCGGTCGGCCACGATGAGCCGCTGCGCGCCGAGCTGATCGCATTCCTCAAGGCGGTGCGCCATGGCGATACGCCGGCGGTCACGGGCGATGAAGGCGTCGCCAGCCTCGAGATCGCCACGCAATGTCTCGAAACGCCGTCGCGGCCTGCGGCGACGTCGCCTGTCCGCAAGGCTCCGCGCCGCGTCGCCGGCTGATCCTTTTCCATGTCGACCGCTCAAACGTCACAAGGCGCCAAGAACCAGACTATGAACCAGCATCTGCGTTCCGATCCCATTCCCTTCATCGACGTCGGCGCGCAGCGGCGCCGGCTCGGGGCCTCGCTCGATGCGGCCGTCAAGCGCGTGCTCGACCATTGCCAGTTCGTGAACGGACCCGAGGTCTTCGAGCTCGAGAAGCAGCTCGCGGCCTATTGCGGCGCCAAGCACGTGATCGGCTGTGCCAGCGGCACCGACGCGATCCTGATGGTGATGATGGCGAAGAATGTCGGGCCCGGCGATGCCGTGCTGTGTCCATCCTTCACCTTCATCGCGACCGCCTCGCCGGTGGCGCGGACCGGCGCGACGCCTGTTTATGTCGACGTGGACGAGGCGACCTTCAACATGAGCCCGGAGTCGCTGAAGCGCGGCATCGCGACCGCCCGCAAGGCCGGCCTCAAGCCCGTCGCGGTGATTCCGGTCGACCTGTTCGGCCAGCCGGCCGATCACGATTCCATCGCCGAGATCGCCAAGGCCGAGGGCCTGTTTGTGCTCGACGACGCCGCGCAGGCGTTTGGCGCGAGCTACAAGGGCCGCAAGCTCGGCACGCTCGCGCATGCCACGGCGACCAGCTTCTTCCCGGCAAAACCGCTCGGCTGCTTCGGCGACGGCGGCGCGATCTTCACCGATGACGACGAGCTCGCGGCCACGCTGCGCAGCATCCGCGTGCACGGGCAGGGCATGGACAAATACGACAATGTCCGTCTCGGCCTGACCGGCCGGATCGACACCATGCAGGCCGCGGTCCTGATCGAGAAGCTGAAGATCTTTGACGACGAGATCGCCGCCCGCAACAAGGTCGCGGAGCGCTATGAGCGCGGTCTGTCCAATGTGGTCACCGTGCCGCGCCTCAGCCCCGGCAATACTTCGGTCTGGGCGCAGTACACCATCCGTCTGCCCGAGGGTACCGACCGCGACGGCTTTGCCGCCGCGCTGAAGGCCCAGGGCGTGCCGACCGCGATCTACTACGGCAAGTCGATGCATCAGCAGACCGCCTACAAGCACTATCCGGTCGCGGAAGGCGGGCTGCCGGGTTGCGAGAGCCTGTCGCAGGACGTCATCAGCCTGCCGATGCACGCCTATGTGACCGAAGCCGACCAGGAGCGAATCATCGCCGCCGTCCGCGGCGCCATCTCGGCCTGATTTCGCCGTTTTGCCGCGCTGGTCGTCATGCCCGGGCTTGTCCCGGGCATCCACGTTCTTTGTGTGCGTGGCAAGGCGTGGATGGCCGGGACAAGCCCGGCCATGACGCTGTGGAGACTGTCGGCGTTCCTAACGCGCACCTCATGTGCAATTGCCCTGCCCGCAAGTAGGTGAGGGAGCAAACCTTCCCTGCGGCTTGCACCTAGACCTAATCGCGCCATGCTCTAAAACAGGCGCATGCTCGGACGCATCTTCACGGTTGGTGGCTACACGCTGCTCTCGCGGGTGACGGGATTTGCCCGCGACATCATGCTCGCGGCGATCCTCGGCGCCGGCCCTGTCGCCGATGCCTTTTTCGTGGCGCTGCGGCTGCCCAATCATTTCCGCGCGATCTTCGCTGAGGGCGCCTTCAACGCGGCCTGGGTGCCGGCCTATGCCCATGTCCATGGCGAGAAGGGGGAGGCGGCGGCAAGCCTGTTCGCCGACCGCATCTTCACGCTGCTCCTGGCCTCGCAGGTGGTGCTGCTGATCGTCGCCTGGCTGTTCATGCCGCAGGCCATGAGCATCCTCGCACCGGGCTTCGGTGACGACGCCGAGCAGCGCAAGCTCGCGATCGAGCTGACCCGGATCACCTTTCCCTATCTGCTCTTGATCACGCTGGTGACGCTCTACGGCGGCATGCTCAACGTGATGCAGCGCTTTGCCAGCGCGGCGGCGGCCTCGATCTTCCTCAATGTCGCGATGATGATGACGCTGGCGCTCGCCGCCTGGTTTCCGACCGCGGGCCATGCTGCCGCCTGGGGCGTGCTCATCTCCGGCTTCCTGCAATATTTCCTGCTCGCGGGCGATCTCGCCCGCCATGGCGGCCTGCCGCGTTTCGCGCCGCTGAAGCTCGACGAAGACATCCGCGGCTTCTTCAAGGCGCTTGGACCGGCGACGCTGGGCTCGATGGGCACGCAGGTCGCGCTGTTCGCCGACACCATCATCGCGACCTTCCTGCCCGCGGGGGCGCTGTCGGCGCTCTATTATGCCGACCGTCTCAACCAGCTGCCGATCGGGGTCATCGGCATCGCCATCGGCACGGTGCTGTTGCCGGAGATGTCGCGGCGTATTACCGCCAACGACCATGACGGCGCGATGAGGGCGCAGCGTCGCGCCTTCGATTTCACGCTGCTGTTCTCGATACCGTTCGTGGCGGCCTTCCTCACCGTGCCCGACGAGATCATGCGTGCGCTGTTCGCCCGCGGCGCCTTCTCGAAGGCCGATGCCGTCGCCGCCGGCGGCACGCTCGCGGCCTATGCCATCGGCCTTATTCCTTTCGTGCTGATCCGCAGTGCGGTCGCGACCTTCTATGCGCGCAAGGATACGGCGACGCCGGTTCGCGCCTCGCTGACCGGCATCGCCGTCAACGTCGCACTGAAGGTCGCCCTGATGGGATCGCTCGCCCAGATTGGCCTCGCGCTCGCAACCGCCGTCGGCGTCTGGACCAACCTCCTGCTCGTGCTGTTCTTCGCGGTGCGGCGAGGCTTTCTCGTGCTGGACCGCGCCTGGCTCATGTCGCTCGCCAAATTCCTCGTGACCGGACTGATCCTCGCCGCCGCGTTCTGGCTGATCGCGCATTTCGGCGGTGCGTATCTTGGCTCGATGCGCTTCCACGATGAGTTGACTCTGGTCCTGCTCGCCGTCGGCGGCACCATCGTCTACGCGCTCGCGATCCTCATCCTGTTCGGCCGTAATTGGTTGGTCTCCCTGGTGCGCGGCTAAAGCATGATCCGGAAAAGTGCGTAGCGGTTTTCCGAAAAGATCATGCTTAAACAACAACCTAAAGCGCGATGACGATTCATCCTGTCGCATCGCGCTTTAAGCGCGCAGGGCGCTCGCTTCCAGGGTGCAACCGACATTCGCACATCTCTTGATTTTGTGCGATTGCCGTGGTATGAGCGACGCATGATCAAATCGTCGCGCACCCTCAACCGCAACCACATCACCCGCTTCGGCTGGGCGGTGGGAGGAGTCGTGCGCTAGGATTTCGACGACGACATCTTTTCACCAGGCCCCGCCGGCATCGGACGGGGCCTTTTCTTTGGCCACGCTCCCTGCCGGCTCAACAGCAGGAGCATCCGATGCCACCCCAACAGACGACCACCACAGTCGCGACGGAGCGCGATGTCGCGAGACGTCGCCTCGACCTCTCCATCGGCTTGAGCGTGCTCAGGCAATACTGGCGGGCGTTTCAGGAGCGGCGGCCGCACTCACGGGTCAGCTTGCACGACCTGAGCGACAGGGACCTGGTGGACATCGGCCTGACGCGTGGCGAGATCGACTGGATCGCGCCTGAACGTGCGCTCGAGAGGTTGAGAGACAATGCGAGGGCTCTGTGGGGCCGTGGTGGGATGTGAGAAGGCCAGCAATCCCGGCCGACCTTCGCTGCGACAAGGAGAGGAGACGATCATGACATCGCATGCGGCGCGTGCCCAGGCGGACGTGGAAATCCGACGATTGACTGTCGATGATTTCGATCTCTTCCGCGAGATTCGCGCGGAGGCGCTTCGGACGCACCCTCAGACGTTTGGTTCTGCTGAAGAGGACGAGGGCGGAGAGGCGATGCTGGCGGCTTATCGCCATTGGCTGAGTGGAGCGATCCTCGGCGCCTTTGTGCGCGGAAATCTGATCGGAGTGGCGGGCTTCTACGTGTCGCCAGCTCGTCGATCGCAGCACAGGGGTCACATCTTCACGGTTCACGTGAGGGAAAATGGCCGAGGCAAAGGATTCGGAGATCGACTCATCAAGGAGCTTCTTGCCCATGCCGAGGCACGCGTCGAGCAGGTACACCTTGAGGTCCTGCTCGAAGCAACCGCTGCAATCAGGACCTACAAGCGCAACGGGTTCGAGGTCTACGGCACGGATCCCTGTGCCGTCCGCATAGGTGATGTCACGTATGATAAATATCTTATGGTCAGGAAATTCAGCCATTGACACGGGTTTGGCGCGGCTGAGCGTCATGGTTGCCCGAGAGCCGCCGAGGGCGGCTTCGAATCATCGGCCTTGACGGGCGCGCCCGCCTAAACCCGTTTGCCTTGCCAGTTTTTCCACGGCAATATGGTCCGCAAAACCACCATGAGAACGGGAAAACAAAATGGCGGCTCCCATCAAGTTCGGCGTTGGCCAAAGCGTGCTGCGCAAGGAGGATGACGCGCTCATCCGCGGCAAGGGCCGCTATACCGACGATTACGCGCCGCAGGCCGCACTTCGCTGCTTGATGCTGCGCTCGCCGCATGCGCATGCCAAATACACCATAGATGCAAGCCGCGCCCGCGGGCTCCCCGGTGTCGCGCTGATCCTGACCGCCGAGGATGTTGCGGATCTCGGCAATCTGCCGTGCCTGTTCAACCTCGAGACCGATCCGTTCACCGGCCCGCCTTACCCGATCCTCGCCAAGGACGAGGTCCGGCATGTCGGCGATGCCATCGCCTTCGTCGTCGCAGAGACCATCGACCAGGCCCGTGACGCCATCGAGGCGATCGAGGTCAAATGGAGCCCGCTGCCGGCGGTGACCGGTGTCGTCAACGCCGTGAAGAAGGGCGCAGCCCAGGTCTGGCCGGACAAGCCCGGCAACGTGCTGTTCGACGTCTCGATCGGCGACAAGGCTGCGACGGAAGCCGCCTTCGCCAAGGCGCATGCGGTGGCCGAAATCTCGATCGTCAATCCGCGCGTGGTTGCGAGCTTCATGGAGACGCGCGCGGCCGTCTGCGAATACGATGCCAAGCGCGATCACCTGACGCTCACCATCGGCAGCCAGGGCAGCCATCGGCTACGCGACATCCTGTGCCAGAACGTGCTCAAGATCCCGACCGACAAGATGCGGGTGATTTGCCCCGATGTCGGCGGCGGCTTCGGCACGAAGCTGTTCCCGTACCGCGAATACGCCCTGATGGCGGTCGCGGCCAAGAAACTGAAGAAGACGGTGAAATGGGCGGCCGACCGCACCGAGCATTTCATGGGCGACGCGCAGGGTCGCGACAACGTCACCACCGCGAAGATGGCGCTGGCCGAGGACGGCAAGTTCCTGGCGATGGATTGCGACCTGATGGGCGACATGGGCGCATATCTGTCCACCTTCGGGCCCTACATCCCGCATGGCGGCGCCGGCATGCTGCCGGGCCTCTATGACATCCAGGCGTTCCACTGCCGGGTGCGCACCATCTTCACCAACAGCGTTCCGGTCGACGCCTATCGCGGCGCGGGCCGGCCTGAGGCGGCCTATGTCATCGAACGCCTGGTCGATGCCTGCGCGCGAAAGCTCGACATGACGCCGGACGCGATCCGCCGCAAGAACTTCATCCAGCCGAAGGCGCTGCCGTACAAGACCGCCACCGGCAAGGTCTATGATTCCGGCGACTTCGCCGCGCATCTGAAGCGCGCGATGGAGATCGCCGAGTGGAAGGAGTTTCCCAAGCGCGCGAAACTCGCCAAGAAGCATGGCCTGATCCGCGGCATCGGCCTTGCGAGCTATGTCGAGGTGTGCGGCACCATGGGCGAGGAGACCGCCAATGTGCGGCTCGATCCCAATGGCGACGTCACAGTGCTGATCGGAACGCAATCGAGCGGGCAGGGGCACCAGACCGCCTATGCGCAAATCGTCGCCGAGCAATTCGGCGTCGCGCCCGAGCGCGTCCACATCCACCAGGGCGACACCGACGAGATCGCAACGGGCCTCGGCACCGGCGGCTCGGCCTCGATCCCCTCGGGCGGCGTCAGCGTCGAGCGCGCCACGCGCGAGCTCGGCCAGAAGCTGAAGGAGATCGCGGCGCAGGCGCTGGAGGCCAGCGCGGGCGACCTCGAGATCTCCGAGGGCGTGGTGCGCATCGCCGGCACCGACCGCTCGATCTCGTTCGCCGATCTCGCCAAGCGGCCGGGCGTCGATCCATCGAAGCTGAAAGGCAGCGCGACCTTTGCCAGCGCCGACGGCACCTATCCGAACGGCACCCATGTCGCGGAGGTCGAGATCGATCCGGCCACCGGCATCATCAAGATCGTCAACTACGTGATCGTCGACGATTTCGGCAAGACGCTCAATCCGCTGCTGCTGGCGGGACAGGTGCATGGCGGCGCCATGCAGGGCATCGGCCAGGCGCTGATGGAGCAGGTGGTGTATGGCGCCACCGACGGCCAGCTCATCACCGCGACCTTCATGGACTACGCGCTGCCGCGCGCGGCGGATGGGCCGGCCTTCGTGTTCGAGACCAACAACATCCCCTGCAAGACCAATCCGATGGGGGTGAAGGGGGCGGGCGAGGCCGGCGCGATCGGCTCCTGCCCGGCGATCGTCAACGCCATCGTCGATGCGCTCTGGCGCGAATACAAGATCGACCACATCGACATGCCGGCAACGCCGGAGCGGGTGTGGATCGCAATCAACGAGCACCATCGCCGCCACAGCCTGTGATACCAAGCAAACGCGGAGCGCGTTTGCAGGGAAATCATCCTCAACAATCATCCGGAGCGTGACGATCTGTCGTCGCGCTCTGGATGGAATGAAACCTGCCAAACGGTGTTGGCCCATTGAGGGGTCGGCACGATCCTGCATCGGGAGAAGGATTTTGCGAATGAAGCGAGTGTTGGTTGTCGGGGGCGCGCTGCTGCTCGGCATGGGTGCGGTTTGGGCGCAGCAGGATTCCGTGAAGGAGGTCCAGACCCTGATGAAGGGCAACGGCAAGAACGCCGGCGCGATGTCGGCGATGGTCAAGGGCGACAAGCCCTACGACCAGGCCACGGTGAACAGTGCGCTGGCGCAGTTCGAGGATACCGCCAAGAAGCTGCCGAACCTGTTTCCGGCCAGCGCCAAGGGCGTGAAGCTCGACGGCGACTACAGCCCCTCGCCGAAGGTCTGGGAGGACAAGGCCGGCTTCGATGCGAAGATCGCGAGCTTCGCCAAGGTCGTCGGCGAAGCCAAGGCCAAGATCAAGGATCTCGACTCGCTCAAGGCGAACATGTCTGCGATCGGCAAGGAATGCGGCGGCTGCCACGAGACTTATCGCGTGAAGAACGGCTGAGGCGGGGCCCGTCGCCCGGATGAGCGAAGCGATTCCGGGAGTCCAGCGAGCTGATCGTCTGTCCCGGATGTCGCTTCGCTCATCCGGGCTACTGCGAAGGGCGGTTGCGAAGGCAATCGCCCTTTTTCTGTCCGCAAGGTCTGACGGATCGCTGTCGGAGTGGCTATCTTTGCGCCCAACGGCCGCGGCGTTCGTGCGAGTCGGCGCATCTCTTTCCCGACTGCTTCATGACATCAGGAGTTTCAACCGCGGCACCTGAATCAACAGCGAGACAGGCCATGGCAAAACCGTTCCCGTCCAAGACCCACATCGGCAACCACATGCTGCATCCGGAAACCTTGATGCTGACCTATGGCTATGATCCGCAACTGTCCGAAGGCGCCATCAAGCCGCCGGTGTTCCTGACTTCCACCTTCGTGTTCAAGACGGCCGAGGACGGGCAGGACTTCTTCGACTACGTCGCCGGCCGGCGCGAGCCGCCGGAAGGCATGGGCGCGGGCCTCGTCTATTCGCGCTTCAATCATCCCAACAGCGAAATCGTCGAGGACAGGCTCGCGATCTACGAGCGCACGGAGAGTTGTGCGCTGTTCTCATCCGGCATGGCGGCCATCTCAACCACGATCCTGGCCTTCGTTCGCCCCGGCGACGTCATCCTGCACTCCCAGCCGCTCTATGGCGGGACGGAAACCCTGCTGACGAACACGCTTGCGCGCCTGTCGATCGGCGCCGTCGGCTTTGCCGACGGCATCGACGAGACGGCAGTCAAGCAGGCGTCGGAGGAGGCCATGGGCAAGGGGCGGGTTTCGATGATCCTGATCGAGACGCCGGCCAATCCGACCAACGGCCTGGTCGACATCGCGATGATCCGCCGTGTTGCCGACGCGATCGGAAAGGCGCAGGGACACACACCCATCATCGCCTGCGACAATACGCTGCTCGGACCGGTGTTTCAGCGGCCGATCGAGCATGGTGCGGACCTCTCGCTGTATTCGCTGACCAAATATGTCGGCGGTCATTCCGACCTGATCGCGGGCGCCGCGCTCGGCTCGAAGGCGATCATGAAAGGCATCAAGGCCTTGCGCGGCGCCATCGGGACCCAGCTCGATCCGCATTCCTGCTGGATGATCAACCGCTCGCTGGAGACGCTGAGCCTGCGGATGGAGAAGGCCAACGACAATGCGCGCCTCGTGGCGGACTTCCTGCGCGATCATCCGAAGGTCGCCAAGGTCCATTACCTCGGTCATCACGAGGAGGGCTCGCCGGCCGGGCGCGCGTTTGCGAGGCAGTGTCTCGGTGCCGGGTCCACCTTCTCCTTCGACATCGAAGGCGGCAAGGAGGCGGCGGTGAAGTTCCTCAACGCGCTGCAGATCCTCAAGCTGGCGGTGAGCCTTGGCGGAACGGAATCGCTTGCGAGCCTGCCCGCAACCATGACCCATTCCGGCGTCCCCGCCGACATCCGCCGCAAAATCGGCGTCCTCGATTCCACGATCCGGCTGTCGATCGGCATCGAGAACCCGTCGGACCTGATCGCCGACCTCGCGCAGGCGCTGAACGCGGCTTGAGCGCCCCCCGGATCGAAAAGGCCGGACGCCCCCTCCAGCGCCCGGCCTTCGCGCAACGAAGCAGCCTCGAGGCTTACTTCGTCACCTGGCCGCGGATCTCGCCGCCCGGATTGGCTGCGGTGTGGATGTTGATGTAGTATTTGCCGCCGAGCAGATCGGCGGCCTGCGCGTCGGTGAGGGTCGCTTCGCCCTTGACCGGGCTCGAGGCCGCGTTCGGGATCGGGACAGCAACGCCTGCGTTCTTGCCGGCCTCGGCGGGCCCGTGGAAATGCGCGGCTGTGGCAGGGCCGGAGAGGCCGGAATAGGTGACGGTCCAGGACAGTTTCTTGCTGGCGGCATCGTAGTTCAGATCGGCCGTTCCCGTGGCGCTGCTGGTCGTCGCCGGCACCTCGGCCTTGCCGTCCAGCGTCGCTTTCAGCTTTTCGGCGTTCGCGGACCCCGCAAAGGCAACGGCACCGAGCGCGAACACGGCAATGACGGACTTGTTCATGACATTCTCCCTGTTGAATCCGACGGGCTGCCAAACTTCCAACAGCCGGCATCTCAGTTTATTCCCGTCTCCGGCCGGGGCGGGCTAAAATCTTCGTGGCTGGAGTCGCAACGACATCGGTCATAGATTCGCCGTAACGAGTGAATGGGTGCGCATGTTGCAACGAACAATTGTCGTGGCGCTGCTCGTCGCGATCGCCGCTGCCGGCCTTTACTGGTGGCTCAGCGCGCCGGTGGTGGCGGCCGCGAGCGCCATCCCGGCCCGTGCGCCCGATCTCGCCAATGGCGAGGTGATGTTCAACGCCGGCGGCTGCGCGTCCTGCCATGCCGTTCCCAATCAGCCCGATCGTCTCAGGCTTGGTGGCGGCGTCGCGATCAAGTCGCCGTTCGGAACGTTCCACGCACCGAACATCTCACCCGATCCGAACGACGGCATCGGCAAATGGACGGACGCCGATTTCGTCAACGCGGTGATGCGCGGGGTCTCGCCATCGGGCCAGCACTATTTTCCGGCCTTTCCCTACACCTCCTACCAGCACGCGAGGCGCGAGGATGTGCTCGATCTCTTTGCCTATCTGAAAACGCTGCCGGCGGTTGCAGGCAAGGTGCGTGATCACGAGGTGAGCTTTCCCTTCGACATCCGGCGCAACATCGGCATCTGGAAGTTCCTGTTCATGGACGGCAAGCCCTTCGTTGCCGACGGCAGCAAGTCGCCGCAATGGAATCGCGGTGCCTATCTCGTCAACAGTTTCGGCCATTGCGCCGAGTGCCACAGCCCGCGCAATGCGCTCGGCGGCATCATCTCCGGCGAGCGCTTTGCCGGCGGGCCCAATCCGGAAGGCGAGGGATGGGTTCCGAACATCACCCAGAAGCGCCTTGGCGAGTGGAGCGCGAAGGATCTCGCCTATTTCCTCAAGACCGGTGAATTGCCTGATGGCGACAGTGTCGGCGGCGCGATGACGCGCGTGATCAAGAACACCTCGCAATTGCCGGACCAGGATCTCTCGGCGATGGCGGAGTACCTCAAATCGCTGCCACCGGTGGACGGGCCGACGCCGCCGAAACGCAAGCAGGGGAGCTGAGGCGTGATGTTGTTGGGATCGGCGGGCTGTCCGTGTCACCTCTCCCTCCGGGAGAGGTGACATCCTCGGCTTGCATCGATGCAACCAACCCAACTCTAGTGTTGCAGGTCTAGCCGGTACCGAACGCCTTGAAGGTGATGATGGTGAGGGTGTCCTGGATGCCTGGCAGCACCTGCACCTTCTCGTTCACGAAATGGCCGATGTCGGTGTCCTTGTCGACGTAGAACTTCACCAGGAGGTCGTATTGGCCGGCCGTGGAGTAGATCTCGGAGGCGATCTCGGCTTCGGCAAGCGCATTGGCCACCGTGTAGGACTGGCCGAGCTTGCATTTGATCTGGACGAAGAAGGGAACCATCGCGGGCACTCCGAAGCGTATTCTTCCGGCTAATAGGCCAAAACCAGCCGGATTTAGCAAGCGAACTTGCTGGGTTCGGCGCGAGCTTGCTAAGACGGGTCATGGCTCGAAATCGCGGAAAATCGTCATGACGACCCCGGTCGCACTCACCATCGCCGGCTCCGATTCGAGCGGCGGCGCTGGCATCCAGGCGGACCTGAAGACCTTTGCCGCGCTCGGCGTCTACGGCGCCTCCGTGATCACGGCGCTGACGGCGCAGAACACGCGCGGCGTCACCGGCATCCATGCGGTGCCGGCCGAGTTCGTCACCGGACAGATCGACGCGGTGTTCTCCGATCTCGAAGTCGGCGCGGTGAAGATCGGCATGGTGGCCCAGGTCGCCAGCATCGATGCCATCGCGGTCGCGCTGTCGCGTTGGGCGCCCCGGCACGTCGTGCTCGATCCCGTCATGGTCGCGACCTCCGGCGACCGCCTGCTGGCAGCCGAAGCTGTCGACGCCCTGCGCACCAGGCTGATTCCGCTGGCCGCCGTGATCACGCCCAACCTGCCGGAGGCCGCGGCTCTGCTCGACGAGCCGGTCGCGGCAAGCGAGGCCGAGATCGAGAGCCAGGGGCGCCGCCTGCTGGCGCTCGGCTGCCGCGCCGTCCTGGTCAAGGGCGGGCATGGCGAAGGCGCCGAGAGCATCGACTATCTGGTCGATGCGGACAGCACGATCACGCTCGCCGCGCCGCGCATCGCCACCCGCAACACCCATGGCACCGGCTGCTCGCTGTCCTCGGCGATCGCGGCGGGGCTGGCCAAGGGCGAGAACCTGGAAAACGCCGTGCGCAATGCCAAGGCCTGGATCAGCGCCGCGATCGGCGCCGCCGACCGCTTCAGCGTCGGCCACGGCCATGGGCCGATCCATCATTTCCACAGGTTCTACTGACTCGGGGCTCGTTCACCTCTCCCGCTTGCTTGCGGGAGAGGTCGGCGCGAAGCGACGGGTGCGGGCTTTCTCCTCTTGGGGAATCCCACCGGTGAAACACCCTCTCCCCAACCCTCCCCCGCACGCGGGGGAGGGAGCGCACCGACTTCCGGAGGGACAAGGCGATCTGCCTTTGCGCCTCCTGCGGCGCCATGTCGCCTGATTGTCGCATGCGACTGATATTCGCGGGGAGGGCGAGGCGAAGTTTGATTCGTATCTGAGGTGCCTCAAGGTTCAATCGGTCATCCCCCTGTCACGGGACATTGTTACAGGCTGGCGCATGGGAAGTTACGCTGTGAGTGACGAGAGCCCGGAGCGGCGCTTTCGTACCTTGTTCATCTCCGACGTCCATCTCGGAGCCCGCGGTTCTCAAGCCGATCTCCTGCTCGACTTCCTGCGCTACCACGATGCCGACACGATCTATCTCGTCGGCGACATCGTCGATGGCTGGGCGCTGAAATCGAGCTGGCATTGGCCGCAATCGCATAACGACCTCGTCCAGAAGCTGCTGCGCAAGGCGCGCAAGGGCGCCAAGATCATCTACATCCCCGGCAATCACGACGAGTTCCTGCGCAACTATTACGGCACGCATTTCGGCGGCATCGACGTCGTCGAGAACACAGTTCACGCCGGCGCCGACGGCAAGCGCTATCTCGTCATCCACGGCGACATCTTCGATCTCGTGGTGCAGAACGCGCGCTGGCTCGCCCATCTCGGCGACAAGGCCTACGACTTCGCGATCCAGATGAATCGCCTCGTCAACTTCTTCCGCCGCCTGTTCGGCGTGCCCTATTGGTCGCTGTCGCAATGGGCCAAGCAGAAGGTCAAGAACGCAGTCAACTATATCGGCGCGTTCGAGCAGGCGCTCGCCGCCGAGGCGCGGCGCCACGAAGCGGACGGCGTGATCTGCGGCCACATCCACTACGCCGTGATCCGCGACGAGGCCGGCATCCGCTACATGAATTGCGGCGACTGGGTCGAGAGCTGCACCGCCCTGGTCGAGCATGACGACGGCCATTTCGAGATCATCACCTGGGCGGATCATTTGCAGAAGCCAGCGGCCGTCCCGCAGGTCGCGGCAAGAGCTGCATGACAAGGGCCGCATGATGCGCATCCTGGTCGCGACCGACGCCTGGCACCCGCAAGTCAACGGTGTGGTTCGGACGCTGACCAAGCTTGCTGACGCGGCCAGGGATCTCGACGTCGAATTCGCGTTCCTGACGCCGCAATCGTTCCGCACCTTCGCGATGCCGAGCTATCGCGACGTGCGGCTGGCCATGCCGCGCCCGGCCCGGATCGCGAGGCTGATCCAGGAAGCGCGTCCGGACAGCATCCACATCGCGACGGAAGGGCCGATCGGACTGATGGTCCGCCGCTATTGCCGCCAGCGCAAGCTGCCGTTCACGACCAGCTTCCATACCCGTTTCCCCGAATATGTCCGCGCCCGCGTGCCGGTGCCGGGCTCGCTGATCTGGCACGCGCTGCGCCGTTTCCACGCGCCCAGCCGTGCGGTGATGGCGGCAACCCCGGCGCTGGCCCGCGAACTGACCGACCGCGGCTTCGACAATGTCGTGCTGTGGCCGCGCGGGGTGGATACCGGCCTGTTCCATCCCCGTGCCATTGATCTCTGCCTGCCGGCACCTGTGTTCCTGTCGGTGGGCCGGGTCGCGGTGGAGAAGAATCTCGAGGCCTTCCTCGACCTCGATCTGCCCGGCACCAAGGTCATCGTCGGTGACGGCCCGGCGCGTGCCTCGCTGGAGGAGGCCTATCCCGATGCGATCTTCCTCGGCGAGAAGCAGGGCGAGGCGCTGGCGGACATCTACGCGGCCGCCGACGTGTTCGTGTTCCCCAGCAAGACCGACACGTTCGGCCTGGTCCTGCTGGAAGCGCTCGCCAGCGGCCTGCCGGTGGCGGCCTTTCCGGTGAAGGGCCCCCGCGACGTGATCGGCGATGCGCCGGTCGGGGCGCTCGATCACGATCTGGGCAGTGCCTGCTTTGCCGCGCTCGACGTCTGTCGGCAGGACTGCGTCGCGTTCGCCGCCAACTACACTTGGGAAGCCTCGGCGCGGGTCTTTATCGACAGCATCAGGGCGGCTGGCGCGGTGCTGCCCGGCGGGAACGGGACGGAACAGCCGCGCTTCGTGGCCTGATCGGGAGAAATCCTCGCGCGGAGGTGTCTTGCCGGGGCCTCGTCGGCCGCGATACCATTCCGCCATGACCGAGCAGCTCCTCCCGGTCGGCCCTGCCGACATCGATGCCGCAGCGCGCGTGATCGCGCCTTACGCCATCCGCACCCCGCTGTTGTCCTTCCCCGTGCTCAACGAGCGCGTCGGTGCGAAAGTGTTCTTGAAGCCGGAGATGCTCCAGCGCACCGGCTCGTTCAAGTTCCGCGGCGCCTTCAACAAGGTGTTCTCGATCCCGCAGGACAAGCGCGCCGGTGGCGTGGTTGCGTTCTCCTCGGGCAACCATGCCCAGGGCGTGGCAGCCGCGGCAAAAATCCTCGACATGCAGGCAACCATCGTGATGCCGGCGGATGCGCCGCTGTCGAAGCGCGAGCGCACCAAATCCTACGGCGCCGAGGTCGTGCTGTACGACCGCGACCGCGACGACCGCGAGGCGATCTCACGCGGCATCGCCGAGAAGCGCGGCGCGACGCTGGTGAAGCCCTATGACGATCCCTTCGTGATCGCGGGGCAGGGCACCGCCGGCCGTGAGATCGCCGAGGACATGGCGAGCCTCGGTCTCGCTCCTGATATCGTGGTGGCGCCGGCCTCGGGCGGCGGCCTGATTGCGGGCGTCGCGACGGCGGTGAAGGCGCGCTATCCGCTCGCCGAAATCGTGGTGGCCGAGCCGGAGGCATTCGACGATCACGGCATCTCGCTGACCGCCGGCCACCGCGAGCCGCATCCACCCGCAGGCCGCACCATCTGCGATGCGCTGATGGCCTTGATACCCGGCGAGATGACCTTTGCGATCAACAGCAAGCTGCTCGCGCGCGGCGTCACTGCATCGGACAAGGAAGTCGGCGCGGCCGTCGCGTTTGCCTATCGCGAGCTCAAGCTCGTGGTTGAGCCCGGCGGCGCCGTCGGCCTCGCCGCGCTGCTCGCGGGGCGTCTCGACGTCGCCGGAAAGAACGTCGTCATCGTGCTCTCGGGCGGGAACGTCGACGCCGATCTGTTCGCCGAGCTGGTGGCTTAGTCGTCTTTCCGGGGCTCGCGAAGCGAGAGCTACGATGCGCAATTGCGCATCTGAGAATCCATTTCTCCGCCGACTCTGCCGCACAATGGATTCCGGGCCTGCGCCTCTCGGCGCATCCCGGAATGACGAAGCTCAAGAGCTGACATGAAGAAGGGGCAGAGCGCTGCGGCTCTGCCCCTTCTGGTTTGTCGATCTTGTGGTTCGAACTATCTGCGTGCTCGGTGCAACCTCTCCCGCTTGCGGGAGAGGTCGGCACGCAGTGCCGGGTGAGGGCTTTCTCGAAACGGGGATATTCTCAGTAGTCCACCAACTTTCCCATTGCGGAGGCACCCTCACCCCAACCCTCTCCCGCAGGCGGGAGAGGGAGCGCACCTTCTGCGTGGTTTCAGCGCATGAAGCCGCCGCGACGGTTGCCGCCGCCGTTCATGTTCGGCGCCTGGTTCATCGACTGCCGGAAGTTGTCGTTGCTGTTGACCATGCGGTTCGGCATCGCATTGAGCTGCGGACGATTGTTCAGGACCTGCACCTTGTTCACCGGGTTGCTGTTGGGCTTCACGATGCCGGTGTTGCCGTTGGTGATGCGGATCGGGCGGTTCTGCGTCTGAACATTGATCGGCTTCGCGTCGATCTTCGATCCGCCCTTGCCGACATTCACCGGCATGCTCACGATCTTGCCGGGGATATGGTTGCCGGCGCCCGGTCTGGTGTTGGTCGCGGGCAGCGTCACGATCTTGCCGATGCCGCCATTGCTCTTGCTCGTGTTGCTCGGCGCAGGCAGGGTGACGATCTGGCCGCCATTGCCGAGCTTGCCGAACACTTTGCCGTCGATCGGCTTCTGCACGACCGGCAGGTTGCCGTCCATCTGCGACGCACCATGACCCTGCTGCATCAGCGGCATATATTTGGGCTGGCCGAGATTGCCGATCTTGAGGGTCGGAGCAATGTTCTGCGGCGCCAGGAACTTGGTCGCCTGCATCAGGGGGATCTGCTTCGGCTGCGCCTGCAGCTTCAGCGCGACCTGCGCATATGGGCTGTTGCCGTAGCTGTCATGGAAGCTCTTGTAGGCAAGGGGCGAGTTCGCGAGCACCGCCTTGTGCCAGGCCTGCGAGATCAGCAGGTTCTTCAGCAGCCAGCGGACGTGGTCGCACAGCGGATCGTGCGGGTACATCTGGATGAACTCCTGATAGTATTCCGGACGGCCCTCGGACACGACGTAGTCATAGGCCTGGCGTGTCGAACGGCTCGGCAGGCTGGAGGCCATCTGCACGACAGGCGCCTTCACCGGCGCGCGGTTGGCGGCAACCGCGGTGTCGCCGAAGAAGGTGAAGTCACTCGTCAGCGAGGAGCTCTCCCACGGGATCTGCGCGCCGCTCGTGGTCTGGTTGACCTGCAGGCGCACGCGCTTGAACAGCTGCTCGATCGGTACGTTGGGCTCGCGCGCGACGTTCAGGAACGCCTGCGTATAGGGGCTGTGGCCGCCCGTGCCGTCGAGCGCCTCGGCGCCCGGCGCAGTCGAGTAGCCGACGATCGATCCGTTCGGCGCATCGACGATGGCAAGGCCGCGGCCGGCATCGTTGACCTCGGGGAACGGATTGTTGCGGCAGGCATCGAGAATGACGATGCGCATGCGGCTCGGGATCGTCTCCAGCGTGGACATCACGTCGACGAGGCGCACCGAATTGTTGACGAGCTCGGTCGGGCTGGAGACCTTGGCGTCCACGGGAACGAGATAGTTCTCGCCGGCGAGCTGCACGCCGTGACCGGCGTAATAGACCATCGCCACCGTGTTGGGACCGCGCGAGGCGACCTTGGCGGAAAAGTCCTGGACGACGCGGAGCATGTCGTTCTGGGTCAAATCGGTCGCTGCGACGACTTCGAAGCCGGCGGAGTTCAAGAACTGCGCCATCGATTGCGCGTCATCGTCGGGGTTCGCAAGCTGCGGCGCGTTCTGGTAGTTCGCATTGCCGATCACCAGCGCCACCCGCTGCTCGGGGCCTTGCAGGGCGGTGGGGGCGGGTGCAACCGGGGCGACCTGCGCGGAAACGGGCCCGCAGGCGAAGCCGAACAGGCTTCCCAGCAGGCTCGCCGTCATCAGGAAAGGCTTTAAGCGGAACATGGCGTGCTCCTTTGGCACTCATCTCGATGCGAGATTGGTTGCGAGCAAGCTTGGCCGCGTTCGACCCTGTGGTTCGTGATTCCTATCATCAGGGCCGCGTACGTGATCTGAATCACGCTTGGAGCCTGCTATGGTGAACGATCGATTGGAGGATAGTCCGCCACATGCTGAAATCGATCGATCCGATCCTGACGCCCGACCTGCTCTGGCTGCTCGCCTCCATGGGCCATGGCGACGACCTCGTTTTCGTCGATGCCAATCACCCCGCCACGCGCATCGCACAGGGCACCTCATCGCGGCGCCTGATCCAGCTGCCGGGCATGAGCATGGAGGTCGCCATCCGCGCCATCATGTCGATCTATCCGCTCGACGATTTCGATCCCGATCCGGTGCGCGTGATGACGCCGGTGGATGATCCCGACCGCGTGCCCGAGGTGCAGCATGCGGTGCTGGCGGAGATCGCGCGCGCAGCCGGTCGCCCCGTCACTTCCGGCAAGCTGTCACGGGCGGATTTCTATCGTGCGGCGGCGGCAGGCTTTGGCGTCGTGCAGGTCGGCGACAGCCGAGCCTATGGCTGCTTCCTGCTCCGCAAGGGCGTGATCAGCTAGCGGGGCTGCGTTCGATCGACGCACGGCTTGATGCAAAGCGGATGCGGTCATCGTGTGCGATGATCCTGTGCACATCGGTGCGATCAGCCAGAACTCGAATTTGAATGGCCTTCCAGCAAGCGAGCGTCTATCATCGATCCATGTCCCGCCTTGTATGTCTATTCGTTGCTGTCATCCTGTCGCTGCTGCCGGCCGTCGCGCCCGCTGAGGCCGCGCAAAAGCGTCCCAAGCCGGTCTGGAAGGGCTACGGCTTCCTGCCGGGCTATCGGCAGCCGCTGAGCAACAGCATTCCGCTCTACAAGCAGAAGGACGCGATGCGGCGCCTTGCGCGCAACGACCGCCGCCATTGGTACATCGACCCGGTTCCGCAATATTACCGCTGGGATGGCGAGTGGCATTATTTCGGCCGCCCAGGCTTCAACGGCGGCCGCTACAATGGCGGCAGTTTCGGTCCGTGCTGGACGCGCACGCCGATCGGGCCGATCTGGAATTGCGGGTAAGCTGACAGCGGCGGTGTCGCGCCCCGGACGCAGCGCAGCGTCTCTTCGACGGTGCGCTGCAGAGCCGGGGCCCATGTGGCAGTAGAACTCGTGGCTCCTGGGACCCGGATCTGCACTTCGCTTGTCCGGGACACGAGAGTGAACGGCGCGGGAAAGAGCGCGTCCTCTTACGAGAAGAAAGCGATCTTCTCGGCCTGGGTCATGCGGCGGATCGGCGCGAGCGGGTCGTTGGCCGGCGCGCGCGGCTTCTGCAGGATGCCGCTGGCGAGGATGGTGGCGCCGAGCGAGGGCTCGGGTGAGGACGTGGACAGGGGCGAAGGCATCGGCAGCGTCGCGGTCGACGCTGCGGCGAATGTTGCCGTGGCCGCCATGGCCGGGGCCTGCTGCTCCATCACCTCGGCGGCGGCTTCGGCAATGGCGTCGGTGAGGCGCGCGAGCGAGTCCATCGCGATCGGTGCGTCCGCGCCAGGCTCTTCCGCGACGACCGGCTCGGATGCGATCGGCTCCGGAATCTCGGCGGCAACGGGCGCTGCGACGTCCGAGGCCATCGGTTCCGGCGTCGGCGCGGCCAGCTCGACCGGCTCGATGATCTCGTCGAACTCCGGATCGGGCGCGGCCATCTCCAGCGCGATGGCGTCGAGGATGGCTTCGTCCTCGGCTTCCGCTGCGGCATCAGGCAAGAACGCGTCGGCGGCCTCCGCGAGTGCGGGTTCGGCGGTCGGCTCCTCGAGAGCGACGTCTTCAACCGCGACCTTGTCGGGCCCGATTTCGCTTTCGGCGGCCTTCTCCGGCACGGCGACAGCGTCGACAGCCTGATCGGCCATGGCGAGCGCTTCGGTGGTGCCGGCCTCCTCAGCGGCTGCCTCGGGCTCGGGAGTTGCTGCGATCTCCTGCGGCGTCTCCGTAAAAGCCACGGGGGCTTCACTGACTATTTCAGCGGGCGCGGCGGAGGGCGCGGCCTGCGGCGTTGCGCCGCCGTCAAGCTGCTCAACACGATCCCTCAGCAGATCGAAGGCAGCCCTGAGCTCGACGCGGGGGTCGATGGTCGAAATCTGCCCGCAGGCGGCCTCGATCGAGGCGAGCTGCGAATCAATGAGGTCGCAGATTCGTCCGTCGGCGCCGATCTCGCGCCAGCGCCAGGAGATCTCCTTGATGATGCGCACCCCGCGCGGGATCGGCGCGAGGCTCGCCTCGATCGCCGCGGGATCGAACGCCGCGATCGCGATCGTCTCGGCCTCGCGAATGGCGCGGCGGATTTCGATCAGCGCTTCGGGCAGTCGGTCCTCGACGACGGGTTGTCGCTGTGCCGCAAGGGTTTCTTCGATTCTGGCGACCGCATCCAGCACCATGCTTGTGTCGGCATTGCGGTTGCGCCTGGCGTATTCGCCGAGGAACCAGCGACCGCGCGCGGTCTCCATGAAGGCTTCGCGGATCGCGTCGTAATCCTGCTCGTTCGGCTCGGCCGCGCGGGCAGACATGGGCGAGAGGGCGAATGCTTCGTTGGCCATGACAATCTCGTCGCGCAAATCACCGCGCGTTACTGTAACGATCACCACGATATCGACCGAATCGCAATTGGTTTGATGGCAGGCGAATCACAAATCCCCATTGCTGCAGCCAAGAAGCGGCGATTCGCCGTGAGCCTGGCCCTGTTCTATTCGGCCATCTTCGCGGTCTCGGGCACGCATCTGCCGTTCTTTCCGGTCTGGCTGAAGGCGATCGGCATAGACGCGGCCTGGATCGGGCTCATCAATGCGCTGCCGGCGATCACGCGCTTCACCACGCTGCCGCAAGTGACCGCCTTTGCCGAAAAGCGGCATGCCATTCGCGCTGCCATGATGGTGTCCGTGCTGGCGACCGCGGTCGGCTTCACGGCGCTTGGATTGCAGCAGCAGCCGCTGGCGTTGCTTCTGATCTATGCGCTGACCTGCATGATGTGGACACCGACGATGCCGCTCACCGATGCCTATGCGCTACGCGGTGTCGCCCGCTACGGGCTCGACTACGGACCGCTGCGGCTGTGGGGCTCGGCGGCGTTCGCCGCCGGCTCGCTCGCCTGCGGCTATCTCGTCGACGTCATCGCGGCGCGCGATCTGATCTGGGTCATCGTGGCCTGGGCGGTCGTTGCGGTGCTCGCCAGCTTGCTGCTTCAGCCGCTCGACGATGTCAGGCAGAGGACGACGGAGAGGCATGCCGGCTCGGCGCTGCTGCGCGATATCGGCTTCTGGGCGGTCATCGCCTCGGCCGCGCTGATCCAGGGCAGCCACGTCGCCTATTACACCTTCTCGGCCATCAACTGGCAGCTCCATGGGATCAGTGGGCTGGTGATCGCGGGGCTGTGGACGCTGGGCGTGATCGCCGAGATTGTCGTGTTCGCGCTGTCGCCGCGCTTCTCGCTGCACCCGTCCACGATGATCGCGATCGGCGGGCTCAGCGCCGTCGTGCGCTGGGTCGTCACCGCGAGCGAGCCGCCGCTCGCGCTGCTCGCGATCGTGCAGCTCGGCCACGGCCTCACCTTCGGCATGACCATCGTCGGCACCATGAATCTCCTGGTGCAGCGCGTACCGGCGCATCAGATCGCGCGGGGGCAGGGCTACTATGCCGCCTGCAACGGGCTCCTGGGCGCTGCGACCTCGATCGCGTCAGGCGCGATCTACGCCCGCATCGGCGATAGCCTGTACTACGTGATGGCCGCGATGGCCGGCCTGGGGGCGCTCGTGATCTGGTCAGCGCGGCACCGCCTCACGGCTCATCCCCACAGCGCGGAATCAGGCGGATAGACCAGGCTTCCGTCGTAACGCAGCCCATGATCGCGATCGCGCGTGAGCAGCAGGGGCCCGTCGAGATCGACGAAGCGCGCCTGCGGCGTCACCAGCATCGCCGGGGCCATCGACAGCGAGGTCGCGACCATGCAGCCGATCATGATCTCG
This sequence comes from Bradyrhizobium sp. CCBAU 25338, assembly GCF_028128965.1. Classification (NCBI taxonomy): domain Bacteria; kingdom Pseudomonadati; phylum Pseudomonadota; class Alphaproteobacteria; order Hyphomicrobiales; family Nitrobacteraceae; genus Bradyrhizobium; species Bradyrhizobium sp. CCBAU 25338. Next base: position 543,942 of record NZ_LFKY01000043.1, on the reverse strand, counting down.
AAGCCGAGCGCCTGTGCGGCATCGGCCATGGCAAGCGCCTCGGTGAGGCCGCCGGTCTTGTCGAGCTTGATGTTCACGGCATCGTAGCGTTCGCGCAAAGGCGCGAGCGAGGAGCGGTCATGCACGCTCTCGTCGGCGCAGACCGCGATCGGGCGCCTGATCCGCGCCAGCGCCTCGTCCTTGCCTGATGGCAGCGGCTGCTCCACCAGGGTGACGCCCGCTGTGGCGCAGGCGGCGAGATTGTGTTCCAGATTGGCTTCGGTCCAGGCCTCGTTGGCGTCGACGATCAGCTCGGATTCGGGAGCGGCCTTGCGTACCGCCGCGATCCGCTCCGGGTCGCCGTCGCCGCCGAGCTTGATCTTGAGCAGCGGCCGGTGCGCCGCTTTGGCGGTCGCCGCGGCCATGGCCTCGGGGGCCGCTAACGAGATCGTGTAGGCGGTGATGCGCTCTCCGGGCGTCGGGCGGTTCAGCAGGTTCCAGGCCCGCAGGCCGGCCGACTTGGCCTCGAGGTCAATCAGGGCGCAATCCAGGGCGTTGCGGGCCGCACCCGGCGGCATGGCCACCTGGAGGGCCTGCCGGGTGAGACCGCCCGCGAGGGCCTGCTGCATGGCCTGGATGGCGGCAAGGGTCGCCTCCGGTGTCTCGCCGTAGCGGGAATAGGGCACGCACTCGCCGCGGCCGGTCAGGCGGTCGTGGCTTACCTCCACCACGACGGTCACGGCCTCGGTTTTGGCGCCCCGGCTGATGGTGAAGCTGCCGGCGATCGGGAAGCGCTCGATTCGCGCCGCCAAAGTTACTAATTTCATGGAAGTCATTTTGAACTCTGGCGAAATCTGAACCTGCTAGTTACCTCTATCAACTAACATTAACCACTTGGGGATACCTTCTCTGGGTAAGGGCGCGTGCGCAACCATCTGATTTTCTCCGCCCCGGTACGGGAGCGGACATTTTGAGCAGCGATCCGAAGCTCGAACGGATTGCCAAAGGCAACGCGCTGGCACTTTGCGCTACCGGGACCTGGACCGCGAGCTTCGCGCCGGTCCTGGAGCGGATGGTGGCTGACGCCGAGAAGCTCGCCGGCGGTCCGCAAAGCATCTTCATCGACGTCTCCGAGGTCGCCAAGCTCGACACCTTCGGCGCCTGGCTGATCGAGCGGCTGCGCCGCAGCCTGACCCAAGGCGCTGTCGAGGCGCAGATCGCGGGCCTCTCCGCCAATTATTCCAGCCTCGTGGACGAGGTGCGGCGGGTCAGGGCGACCCAAGTGGTCGACAGCAGCACGATCACCATCTCCGGCATGCTGGAGCAGATCGGCCGGACCGTGGCCGGTGTGGCCGGGACCGTGACAGGCCTCGTGGATATGCTCGGCGCGGTGCTCGCGGCGGGTTTTCGCGTCTTGATCCACCCCCGCTCGTTCCGCCTGACCTCGACCGTGCACCACATGGAGCAGGTCTGCTGGCGCGCGGTGCCGATCATCGTGCTGATCACCTTCCTGATCGGCTGCATCATCGCGCAACAAGGCATCTTCCATTTCCGCCGGTTCGGCGCCGACATCTTCGTCGTCGACATGCTGGGCGTGCTGGTGCTGCGCGAGATCGGCGTGCTCCTGGTCGCGATCATGGTCGCGGGCCGCTCGGGCAGCGCCTACACCGCCGAGCTCGGCTCGATGAAGATGCGCGAGGAGATCGACGCGCTGCGCACCATGGGCTTCGATCCGATCGAGGTCTTGGTGCTGCCGCGCATGCTGGCGCTGGTGCTGGCGCTGCCGATCCTTGCTTTCCTCGGCGCGATGGCCGCGCTCTATGGCGGTGGTCTGGTTGCCTGGCTCTATGGCGGGGTCGAACCCGAGGCCTTCCTGCTGCGCCTGCGCGACGCCATCTCGATCGATCATTTCATCGTCGGCATGGTGAAGGCGCCCGTCATGGCCGCCGTGATCGGCATCGTCGCCTGCGTCGAAGGGCTCGCCGTGCAGGGCAGCGCGGAATCGCTCGGTCAGCACACCACCGCATCGGTGGTGAAGGGCATCTTCTTCGTCATCGTCATGGACGGCGTGTTCGCCATCTTCTTCGCCTCGATCGGGATGTGACGATGGCGGGCGAGATTCAGGATCCCATCATCCGCGTTCGCGACATCACCGTGCAGTTCGGCACGACGCGCGTGCTCGACGGGCTCAATCTCGACGTCAAGCGCGGCGAGATCCTGGGCTTCGTCGGCCCTTCCGGCGCGGGCAAGTCGGTGCTGACGCGCACCATCATCGGCCTGGTGCCGAAGGTCGCAGGCTCGATCGAGGTGTTCGGCGTCGACCTCGATTCCTCCAGCACGTCGGAGCGGCGCAACGTGGAGCGGCGCTGGGGCGTGCTGTTCCAGCAGGGTGCGCTGTTCTCCTCGCTCACCGTCGGGCAGAACATCCAGTTTCCGATGCGCGAATATTTGCGCGTCTCGCAGCGGCTGATGGACGAGATCACCATGGCCAAGCTGACGATGGTCGGCCTCAAGCCTGAAGTCGCCGAACGATTTCCGTCGGAACTCTCGGGCGGCATGATCAAGCGCGTGGCGCTGGCGCGCGCGCTGTCGCTCGATCCGGACCTCGTCTTCCTGGACGAACCGACCTCGGGCCTCGACCCGATCGGTGCCGGCGACTTCGACGAACTGGTCAGGACCCTCCAGCGCACTTTGGGGCTGACCGTTTTCATGGTAACCCACGACCTCGACAGCCTATACACAGCATGTGATCGCATCGCCGTTTTAGGGAACGGTAAGATCATTGCGGCAGGGTCGATCGCCGACATGCAGGCCTCGCAGCACCCCTGGCTGAGGCAGTATTTTCATGGCAAGCGCGCCCGCGCGGTCATGGGTTGAATAGCTGGGTTGAGTAGCCGGAGCACCTGATGGAAACGCGGGCGAATTACGTATTGATCGGCTCGTTCACGCTGGCGGTGATCGCCGCGGCGATCGGCTTCGTGCTGTGGTTCCAGTCGCTGCACACCACCAAGCAGCGCAGCCCTCTGCGCGTCGTGTTCGAGGGGCCTGCCGCGGGCCTGCGCAACGGCGGCAGCGTCAATTTCAACGGTATCAGGGTGGGTGAGGTGGTCTCGGTGAAGCTGGACAACCCGCGGCGGGTTGTCGCACTCGCCATGATCGAGAACAACGCCCCGATCCGCAAGGACACCCTGGTCGGCCTCGAATTCCAGGGCCTCACCGGGGTCGCCGCAATCTCGCTCAAGGGCGGCGACGAGGCCGCGGCCCCGCCGCCGCTCGACCAGGACGGCATCCCGACGCTCACGGCCGATCCCAACAAGCTTCAGGACGTCACCGAGGCGATCCGCGGCACGCTGCAGAACATCAACAAGATCGTCGCCGACAATCAGGAATCGGTGAAGAACTCGCTCAAGAACCTCGAGACCTTCACCAACTCGCTGGCGCGCAATTCCGAGAAGATCGACGCTGTGATGGCCAAGGTCGACGGCGTCATGCTCAAGGCCGACAGCCTCATGCTCGGCCTCAACACGCTGGCCGGCGGCAAGGATGGCGGCGAGCTGTTCCAGGCGGTGAAGTCGATCCGCGAGCTCGCCGACGATTTCGACAAGCGCTCCGGCGCGCTGATGGCCGACGGCCGCCGCACCCTCGGCGATATCAGCCGCGCCGTGAACAATTTCGACCGCAACCCGACCCGCGTGCTGTTCGGCGCCAGCAACTCATCGCAGCCGGCCCCGCCGCCCGAGCCGCCGAAGCCGGCGGCGGCGCCGAGGCGGTAGCAGGCCTTCTTCCCTTTGGGAAAAGGTTGCGCGCGTAGCGCGTCGAATGAGGGGCTCTCTCTTGAATCGAGATGACACGCATGCGCCGGCCGGTAGGATGGGGATCTAAGCGGTAGCCCACCCTGCGGTGCCAGACCTGACGGGCTTCGCAAAGGCCGATCCTGCGATCTGCAGCGGGAGATCCAAATGCGCCTGCCCCGAGCCGTCCTATTGCTGGCGCTGGCGAGCCTATTGGCCTGCGGGCCGGCTCACGGCGCCAAACGCCCGAAGAGCCCGCCAGCGGCCGCGCCGAAAGCTAACGACTCCGGCATCATCCTGTGTACACCTGCCATCGGCTGTCGGCCGATTCGAAAAGGATGCCGTCTCGAACGCGTCGGGTCCGCGCAATTCCCGGAAGAGGTCTGCAGCTAACCGCCTGCAGGATCGCCGACGCTGATTTGGAAGATGCGCATTGGGCACTGAGCTCCAAGTCGACATCGCGGTGATAGACCCTGAAGCGCGGCTTGATCTTGCGGTCGCGAGCGGTGGTCTGACCCTCGATAGATCGGTCCCGATCGACGGCGAATTCACATGCGCTGGGAGGGTCCGCGCAACAACTCCCAAACAGAAACGGAGGCCCCGAGGCCTCCGTTCCTGTTCGTTATCGTCTACAAGCCGCTCACCCCAGCCGGCCCGCCGCGTGGGCGAGCAGCGTGTACACCAGCCCCGTCTCCGAGGTGAGGTGGCTGCGCAGCTCCTGCGGGCCGCGGCCGTCGCGGGCGACTTCGTCGAGCAGGCGCTCGAACTCGGCGACGTAGCGGTCGACCGTGCCCTTGAAGTTGCGGTCGGCGCGGTATTTGCGGGCGACCTCGTCGAAGGCCTTCTGGCCGGCGGGCGTGTAGAGGCGCTTGGTGAAGGCCTTGTTCTCGCCGCGCTGGTAGCGGTCCCACATCTCGGCGGCGAGGTTGCGGTCCATCAGCCGGCCGATGTCGAGCGACAGCGATTCCAGCGGATTGGCGCCAGCCTGCGGCGCCGGTGGCTGCGGAGCGGGGGCAGGGCGGCCGCGCAGCGCCTCACGTCCGGTCGGAGCGCCCTGGTTGGCGTCCGTGCGGCTCAGCAGGTCCGACAGCCAGCCGTCGCGGCCCTGGTCGTTGCTGGAAGGCGCAACCGGCGGCGCTTCGGTACGGCGCGAGGGAGCCGGCATGCCGAGGTCCGGCGGCGGCAGCGTCGAGGCGCTGCCGGTGTCGCGCATGCGGGTCTCGGCAGTCCGGCCGCCGACGGCCGCCAGCACCGGCTCTTCCTGGCGCTGCACGCTGGCGCGGCCCGCCGTGGTGACGTCGAGGCCGCGGCCATGCTGGGCCACGATGCGGTTGAGCTCGGCGAGGGCCTCGATCTGGTCGACGATCACCTTGCGCATCTGCGCCGTGCTCTCGGCAGCCTCCTGCGGCATCTCGAGCACGCCGCGGCGCAGCTCGTTGCGGGTGGCCTCGAGCTCGTTGTGCATCTCGAAGGCCATCTGCTTCATGCTGGAGACGAGATTGGTGAACTTCTCCGTCGACTGCTTGAACATCGCATCCGCCTCGTCGGTGGTCTGGCGGTAGATGTCGTGCATCGCCTCGATCGTCTGCCGGTGCTCCTCCTCGGACGCCGAGCGCACCGCCTCGAACTGGCGGGTGATCGCGGCCGAGCCTGCGCCGGCGGTCTCGGCGACGACGCGGGCGATGTCGCGGGCGCGCTCTTCGGCGGCCGCAAGGGATTCATCGAGCAGTCCGGTGAAGCGCGACAGCCGCTGGTCGAGATCGGCCGTGCGCAGGTCGATCGTGGTGACGAGCGATTCCAGCGCCTGCTTGCGTTCGGCGAGCGAGGCGGTGGTGTTCTTGTTGCTCTGCTCGACGACCTGCGCGGCCTCGACGAGCGCCTTGCCGTGCGCGTCGAACTGGGTCGACAGCTCGCCGAGATCCTGCAGCGCCTTGGTGGTCTTGCTGTTGAAGACGTTGAGTTGCTCTTCCAGGTTCTGCGTGGCCTCACCGTTGCGCGAGGTGACGTCGTTCATCGCCGAGACGAAGTCGGCGACGCGCGTCACCAGCGCACGCTCGAGCGAGTTGAGATTGTCGTGCGCACCGGTCAGCACCTCCTGGAGCAGGATGTTGCCTTCGCGCAGGCGCTCGAACAGGGCCACCGTGTCGGTGCGCAGGATCTTGCTGGTCTCCTGCATCTCGGTGACGGCCGCGATCGAGACCTGGCGCGACTGGTCGATCGCGGAACGCGAGGCCTGCTCGAGGTCCTTGAGCGACTTGCCGACCGCGCTGGTGGCGATCTCGCTCGCCACGTTGATGGTGCGGGCGACTTCCGAACCGTTGCCCATCATGGTCTGCGAGAAGGCCTGGCCGCGCGTCTCGATCGACTTCAGCGCATCGGAGGTGACGCGGTCGATGTCGAGCGTGAGCTGGCTGGTCTTCGAGCCGATGGCGTCGACCAGCGCGCCGCGCTTGGCGTCGATCATGTTCGACAGGCGGTCGGCCTGCTGCTGCACATAGGTGACGATCTCGTCGGTCTTGCCGGTCATGGCCTGGCCGAAGCTGCTGCTGGCGGCGAGCACCGAGCGCTCGACGTCGGACGAGCTCGACTTGACCCGCGAGCTCGCCTCGTTGGAGGCCGAGATCAGCGCGTTCTGGGCGTTGAGCGCGCTGGTCTGGATGTCGTTGGTCGCGTTGGCGGCCGCCGCGCTCAGCGTCCGCTCGATCTCGGTCGAGATCGTGCGGATCTGGCTCGCGGCGTCGGCCGAGGTCGAGGTCAGCGAGATCTGCGCCTCACGCGCGCTGCTGAGGATGGTCGAGGCGGTGTCGGCGCCGACCGCGGTCAGCGTGCGCTCGATGTCCGTCGTCAGCGACTTGATCTGGCTCGCCGCATCGCTCGAGGCGGAGATCAGCGAGCCCTGGGCCTCGCGAACGCCGCTGGTGAGCGCCTCGATGGTGGCGCCGCCGGCGGTCGCCAGCGCGCGCTGCATCTCGGCTGCGAGCGAACGGACCTGGCTGGTCTGTTCGGCCGAGACCGCGAGCAGGGTGCTCTGGGCGTCACGGGCGCTGGTGGTGATCGTCTCGGCGGTCGACTGGCCGACCTGCGAGAGCGAACGATGCACTTCGGCCGCGAGCGACTTGACCTGGCTCGCCGCATCCGAGGATGCCGTGACCAGCGTGCTCTGGGCCTCGCGGGCGCCGCTCATGATGGTCTCGGCGGTCGAGGTGCCCGCCATCGTGAGCGAGCGCTGCACGTCCGAGGACAGCGCCTTGATCTGGTTGGCGGTCTCGGTCGAAGCCGCGACCAGCGCGCTCTGCGCATCGCGGGCGCCGGCGGTGATCGATTCCGCCGTGGTGGTGCCGGCCATGGTGAGCGAACGCTGCACGTCGGCGGTGAGCGTCTTGACCTGGTTGGCCGCGTCCGAGGAGGCGGTGACGAGGGTGGTCTGCACCTCGCGGGCGCCGGCCAGGATCGAGGCTGCGGTGGCAGCGCCTGCCGCCGACAGCGTGCGTTCGACGTCGGCCGCAAGCCCCTTGATCTGGTTGGAGGCATCGCCCGATGCCGCGACCAGCGTCGACTGCGCTTCGCGGGCGCTGGTCAGGATCGAGTTCGCCGCACCGGTGCCGACCGCGGTCAGCGCCTGCTCGACCTCGGCTGAGGTCATCTTGAGCTGGGCGTTGACGTCGGAGGAGACCGTCAACAGCGACTGCTGAGCGGTGCGCGCGCCGGTCTGGATCGTCTCGCTGGTGTTGACGACGAGGTTGGTGAGCGAGCGTTCGGCGTCCTCGACATGCGAGCGGATCGCGGTCGAGATCATCTCGGCGCGGGACATCATGTCCTCGCTGGCCTGGCGTCCGCTGCTCTCGATGCGGCCGGCGACGGCCTCGACGCGCGAGCCGAGCAGGTCCTCGAACTGCGCCACGCGTACGTCGATGTCGCTGGCGACCGAGCCGACCTTGGTCTCGATGGCCTGATGGATCTCCTGGAAGCGCGCCGTGACCGTGTCGGTCAGGTGCGTGCTGCGTCCGTCGATGATCTCGGTGACGCCGGTGATGCGGCGGTCGACCGCCTCGATCGCCTGCGCGGTGCCGTCCGTGAGCGTCGAGCTCAGCAGCGTCAGGCGCGTGTCGATCGACTGCACCGCCTGCGAGGCGCCGTTGGTCACGGCGGTGGTCAGGTAGGTGAGGCGGGAATCGATGGATTCGAGCGCCTGCGTCGCGCCGCCGGTGAGCGTCGTCGTGAGGTGCGTCAGCCTCGTGTCGATCGACTGGATGGTCTGGGATGCGCCATCGGTCAGCGAGGTCGTGAGGTAGGTGAGGCGGCTATCGATCGACTGGATCGCCTGCGCGGCACCGTCGGTCAGCGACGTCGCCAGCGTGTTGATGCGTCCGTCGATGGTTTCGGTCATGGACTGCGCGCGGCTGTCGAACGACTGCTCGAGCTCGGCGACCCGGCCCACGAGCTGCTCGTCGAAGGTCCTGATGTGGCCTTCGATCGTGCCGTCGAGGCTGGCGATCTTGCCGTTCAGCGAGGCGTCGAGATTGCTGACGCGTTCGCCGACCGTGGTCTCGAATTGCACGAGGCGCTGGTCGAGCACCGCCGTGATCTCGCCGCCGTTCGCCGTGAAGCGGGTATCGAAATTGTCGACATAGGTCTTCAGCGTCTCGGCGATGTCCTGCGTGCGCTGGCCCATGCGCTCGACGATCTCGCCGCCGAAGGTCTTCACGGTGCGGTCGAACTCGGAGATGTGGCGCGTGATCAGCGCGCCCAGCGTGCCGGAGTCGCGGGCGAACTTCTCGACCAGCTCGGTGCCCTGGTTCCTCACCAGCTCGTCGAAGGCGCTCATCTGCAGCGACAGCGAGTCGTGCGCGGTCTCGGTCTGGCTGACGACCTTGGCGACCAGGGTGTTGACGGTGGCGTCGAGCGCCTCGCTCGCCTTGTCGCCGCTCGTCATGATGTGGTCGGCGAGCCGGTTGCCGGCGTCGTCGATCTTGGCCGAGAGGTCGTTGGAGCGCAGCTCGAGCTCGAGGAGAAGCGAGTCCGACGAATTCTTCAGGGAATCGTGCACCTGCTCGGTGCGCTCGGAGATGCCGTCGACGATCGCGGCGGAGCGCTGCTCGAATTCGCCGGTGATGCGGTCGATGCGCTCGTTCAGCATCTCGTGGACGCGGTCGGCGAGGTCGACGAACTCGTCGTGGACGTGGCCGGTCTTGAAGTTGAGGCTCGTGGTCAGCCGCTCGCTGGCGTCGAGCACCGCGCGTGTGGTCTCGTTGCTGGCTTCCTCGAGGCGGTCGAGCAGGTCGCCGCCGCGCTCGCCGAGCGCCAGGATCATGTTGTCGCCGGCATTGCTCAGCGCCTGGGTGATGTGCGCCCCGCGCTCTTCGAGCGCGCCGGTGATCGACTTCGCAACCTCGTCGACGCGGGAGGCGATCGCATCCGAGATCAGCGCGATGTCGTGGCGCAGATCGATCTGCACGCCGGAGATGGCGCTGCGGACCTGCTCGGCCTGGCCGACCAGATTGTCGCGCTGATGCGCGATGTCCTGGAGCAGGGCGCGGATGCGCACCTCGTTGTCGCTATAGGCGCGCTCCAGCGCGGCGACCTCGTTGGCGACCAGCGTCTCGAGCTCGCCGGCGCGCGCAATCGCGCGCTCGATGCCGTCGCCCATCGCCGCGACCTCGCGGCGGATGGCCTGGCCGACGGTGACCATGGAATCGGAGGCCGAGCCTTCGGGCTCGGAGAAGCGGATCGCGACCTGCGCCATCGCCTGCGCGATCATGCGCATTTCCTGGCCGCGCCAGACGAGGCTGGCGAGGAAGTAGAACAGCATGATCGGCGCGAAGACCATCGCGATCAGGCCGGCGATGACGAGGACGCCGCCGCTCTGGCCCATGGCGGCCTGGATCGAGGGCAGGAAGCCGACGGTCAGCGCGGCGCAGGCTGCGAGCCAGACGCCGGCGAAGATGGTGGCGAAGGTGTAGACGCTGCGGGCGGGGCGGCCCTTCTGAAGCGCCTGGAGCAGCTGGCCGATGGTCTCGCGGTCGTCATTCGCGGCGCGGCGCGATGAGAGCGGCTCCTCAACCGTATCGAACACGGTCGACCGCTCATTGGGGGCCGGTCGCGGCTCGAAGCTCGGCTCATCGATGATCGGGGGCGCGGGCGGCACCGGGGGCGCCGCTTCGTTGCGCGCGGTGGCGTTGCGGCTGGTATCGGCAGCCGTGTCACTGATGTTCAGGGCTTCCTGGATCGCAGAAAGCGCAACTTCTGTGGGGTCTTTGACCTTTTTCGGAGTGTTCGCCATGTTCAGTCCGAGCCCTCGTTACTTGTACGCGTCCCCCCGCGAGCCCTGCGCTCGGCGCAAGCCCACAGACCGGATCATGCCGCTTGCGCGGATCTCCGAGCCATCCCCACCCGGACGGCTTGTCCGCCAATTTCCGCAACATCCTATTGGCAGAGCGTCGCGAATGAAATGCCTGCGATTAAGACAATCTTAATCATCGTTAACAGGATCGCGCCCTAACGCCTTAGCAATAAATGCAATTCTCCACCGGACTCGGCCAATTGCGGCAACTTTCCGTCAACAAGCGGGCGGATCTACGTCAAACGGCTCGAACATTTCGTTAACCATTTTCGTGCTTGGCTGGGGGGAACCTGACCGCCGGACCGGCGGCCGCCACGCGACGCCGGGGCCTGCGCCATGACGCCTGAACTGCAACGGATGGACTGGATGCCTTCGCCCCCGCTTGCACCGATCGACAGTCCGCTCGACCTCGATCACCTCTCCCGGATGACGCTCGGCGACACTGAACTGGAACGAGAAGTGCTGGCGATGTTCGCCGAGCAGGCGGACCGCCTGCTCGCGGCGATGGCTGCGAGTCCGGCCGAGGCCGGCGCGCTCGCACACAAGCTCAAAGGTTCGGCGCGCGGGATTGGCGCCTTTGCAGTGGCCGATGCCGCAACCAGCCTGGAGAGTGCGATCCGGACCGGCCATGGCCGGTCCCATGCCTTCGCCGCTCTGAAAGAGGCGGTGACCGAGGCCCGCGCCGCCATCGAGGTGATCCTGAAGCCGTAAGCCGATACGGTCAGAGACGGGCCGGCCTAGTCTCTTGTTTTGACGCGTTTTCTTCCCGCAAAGCGGGATTCATTCTTCGCATCAAAACGCTATGGCGCCGGGCTAACCGACCCGTTATAGGACAGCCCGGACCCTCCTTCATTCCCAGCACCGCGGCAGTACGAGCACACATGGCCAAGATTCACTTTGTCGACCACAAGGGCGAAACCCGCACGGTAGAAATCGAGAACGGCGCAACCGTGATGGAAGCCGCGATCCGCAACAGCATTCCCGGTATCGAGGCGGAATGCGGCGGCGCCTGCGCCTGCGCGACCTGCCATGTCTATGTCGACGAAGCCTGGCGCGAGAAGGTCGGCAGCCCGACGCCGATGGAAGAGGACATGCTCGACTTCGGCTTCGACGTGCGCCCGAATTCGCGCCTGTCTTGCCAGATCAAGGTTTCCGACGAGCTCGACGGTCTCGTGGTGGCGACGCCGGAACGCCAGGCCTGATCGTCCCTCGCTATATCAACTGCGCGGTGCCGCGACCTCGATTCCGCGCTTGTGCCAGGGTCTGAGCTTCTCGATCACCTCCGCGGTGAGCGGCGCGGGTCGCCGCGTGGCCTCATCGAGCAGGACGCCGACCGACGTCGCTGACGCAATGCACTTCCCGTTCGAGAACACGACCTGTTCGAAGGTCACGGACGTCCGTCCAAGCTTCACCACCCCAAGGCCAAGCTCGATCGTATTGGGCCAGTGGAGCTCGGCGCGAAAATGCATATCGAGCCGCACCATGATCCAGGCGAGGCCCGGCGGGGTCAGCCCGTATTCGGGAAGCTTCATCAGCGTGACACGGCCGGTCTCGAAATAGGTGGCGTAGACCGCGTTGTTGACGTGCTGGTTGGGATCGAGATCGCCGAAGCGAACGTTGTCGCTGAGGCGGAAGGGATAGTCCTCCAAGCGTGGCGTCGTATCGAGGCGACTTGGTGCGTTCACCGATTGATCTCCGTCATATCCTTGCTCGTTACAACCCAGTTATTCTGCGGCGGCAAGTGGGCGCGGCTGCGGGGCGCTCCCGCTTTTATGCCTTCCCTGATCCATCCCCGTTGGCTAGACAGGCAGGGTCACCTCTGCCCGCCGGGCGCCGTCCAACCGATAACGATAGATAAAGAGACGACATGAGCGACGCGATCAAAACCGATGTGCTGATCATTGGCGCCGGCCCCTGCGGTCTGTTCGCCGCCTTCGAGCTCGGCCTCCTCGACATGAAGACGCACTTCGTCGACATCCTCGACAAGGTCGGCGGACAGTGCGCCGAGCTCTATCCGGAAAAGCCGATCTACGACATTCCCGGCATTCCGCAGGTCTCCGGGCAGGGCCTCACCGACGCGCTGATGGAGCAGATCAAGCCGTTTCACCCGACCTTCCATCTCGGCGAGATGGTCGAGACCGTGGAGAAGATCGGCGATCCCGCCTTTCGCTGCACCACCGATACCGGCAAGGTGTTCGAATGCAAGGTGGTGGTGATCGCGGCCGGCGGCGGCTCGTTCCAGCCCAAGCGTCCGCCGGTGCCGGGCATCGAGGCCTATGAAGGCACGTCAGTCCACTACGCCGTGCGCAAGATGGAGACGTTCCGCGACAAGAACGTGCTGATCGTCGGCGGCGGCGACTCCGCGCTCGACTGGACGCTCAACCTGCATCCCCTGGCCAAGCGCATCACGCTGTTGCACCGACGGGACGAGTTTCGCGCCGCACCCCACAGCGTCGAGCAGATGCGCGCGCTGGTTGCCGGCGGCAAGATGGATCTGCGGCTCGGCCAGGTCACCGCGCTCTCCGGCGCTGACGGCAGGCTCGCCGGCGCGACCATCAAGGGCAATGACAACAGCGTGAGCGAAATCGCCTGCGATACCATGCTGCCGTTCTTCGGGCTGACCATGAAGCTCGGCCCGGTCGCGAACTGGGGCATTGCGCTGGAGAACAATCTGGTGCCGGTCGAGACGTCCGCGTTCGAGACCAACGTATCAGGCATCTTCGCCATCGGCGACATCAACACCTATCCCGGCAAGCTCAAGTTGATCCTGTGCGGCTTCCACGAGGGCGCGCTGATGTCGCAAAAAGCCCATCGCTACGTCTATCCGGAGAAGCGGCTCGTGTTCCAGTACACGACTTCGTCCTCTAGCCTGCAAAAGAAGCTCGGTGTCAACTGAGGGAACGCAGTGGGGAGGCGATGCCCCATGTTTCTGGTGCTGGAACCGTTCGCGAAATCGCCGTAGTCTGCGGCCATTCCGGTTGTGGAATAGCAAGGTGATCTCATGCGGATTTTTTCCAGCTTTCGGCTGCTCTCCTTCCTCGCGCTCGCATTGTCGCTCGCGACGGTGAGCCCGTGTGCGGCGCAGACCACCGAGCCCACGGCGGCGGGCCTCTGGCAGAAGGTCGAAGACGGCAAGACAGTCGGATGGTTCCTCTTCATCGACCGCAACGGCGTCTTCGAAGGCGTGATCGCAAAGACCTTCCCGCGGCCAACCGACAATCCGAACGAGGTTTGCAGCAAGTGCACCGACGATCGCAAGAACGCGCCGGTGCTCGGCATTTCATTCGTCCGCAACATGAAGCGCGAAGGATTGAAGTACGAAGGCGGCAACGTGCTTAATCCGCGCGACGGTCAGATCTGGAAGGCCAACATGCGGATCAGCCCCGACGGCCAGACCCTGACGCTGCGCGGCTATCTCGGCATCGCGCTGCTCGGCAAGGACGAGACCTGGACGCGCCTGCCGGATGCCAACATCGCGCAGATCGATCCTGCCATCGTGGCAAAATATCTCCCTGCGCAGGCCGCCGCCGCAAAGCCGGCGGCACCGGCGGCGAAGAAGGGCGGCGCGATGATGGCGCCGCCGAAGCAGTAGAGGCGTACTTCGCACTGTGCCGCCTCGACAGCCGTAGCTTCGGCGCAAGCTCGTTCCCTGCCACCGGCTCTCGCCTTCGGCGAGCCCGGTGACAGGCTCCAGTGGCGAAGCCGGTGCGGTATCGCTCCCTCCTCATCCCTGAACGGCCCGTGCGGCCACGTTCGCCCAAAGGGGAACGTGTGCCGGCTTCGCTCCAGTAGTTCCCCGGAATGCGCGCTGGCGCCGGATTTGCATAGCTGTCGGCAAAGCTGCTGGGGGAGCGAGTCGCCGTCTCCACGCCCGCCGCGCACCACGCGGAGGGCGGACGGCAGCGTTTGCCTCGCGGCGATCACTTCGACCGCGGAGACGACATGAGACCTGCCATATCAGGCGCGGCCACGCTGCTGGGGTTGACGACGCTACTCGCGGCTTCGGCGCTGGCGCGCGACGACGGCCGCTACGCCAACTCGCCCCTGAAGCCTTGGTTCGAGAGTCTGCACAGCGAATTCGGGCAGTGCTGCTCGGATGCCGACGGCTACGTCATTGCCGACGTCGATTGGGAGTCGGATCGCGGCCGCTACCGCGTGCGGATCGACGACGAATGGGTCGTGGTGCCCGACGGTGCCGTGATCACCGTGCCGAACAAGTTCGGCCGCACCATGGTCTGGAAGCACTATATCGACGGCCATCCGCGCGTGCGCTGCTTCATGCCGGGCAGCATGACCTAAAGCGCGATGCGATGAGGATGAATCGTCATCGTGCTTTAGGTTGTTGTTTAAGCATGATCTTTACGGAAAACCGCTGCGCACTTTTCCGGATCATGCTTTAGACGCCATAAAGCTTCGATGTCATTCCGGGACGACGCGGCAGCGTCGAACCCGGAATCCGGACGTTGTTGCGCGACATTCTCAGGTGCGCATTGGCGCACCTGAGTTCGCACTTCGTGCGCCCCGGAACGAGGATGAGCAGCTCAGCGCGCATCGCTCTGCGTATTGGCGCTCGCAAGCCGCTTGACGCGCGGGGTCAGCACCGAGACCTGCGCGGGCGAGGCGGGCATGCCGGCGACGGTCATCGCGGGCGCGGCCGACTGTTCCTCGACGCCGGCGCCGCCGAGCACTTGCACCTGCGTCGCCGAGATCGGAAACGATGTCACTTCGTAAGAAGGAAGCTCAGTGGCGAAGGCACCGGCCGAACCCGCAATCATGGCACCGGCAACGGCAATCATCGAGAGAACACGCATTGGAAAATCTCCGTGGAAGATGTCAATCGGAGGTTTGGTCGCGTCGATGCCGGAACAGGTTCGCTCGTGCGCGAACATTCCGTCGCCTTCGGCGGAGATATTGATTGCTTGATGCGAACGGATGAAACGAGGAAGAAGTTCTCAGCGCCAATGTTTCCGGACGGTTTCGCGGAAGCGCCGATGCGCCCGCTTAACGTTCTTGCAGATCAAGCTGCGGAGATTTGACCGGGGCGGGGGCCGCGGGAAAGCGCAGGCTCATCGTCGTGCCGCAGCCTGGCGTGGAAGAAGCGATCAACTCGCCGCCGTGGGCGGCCATGATCTCGCGGACGATCGACAGGCCGAGGCCCGCGCCATCGCTGGCGGCGTTGCCGGTCTGAAAGGGCTCGATCAGCCCGTGCTCGGCGCCATCGGGCAGGCCCGCGCCGTCATCGTGAATCGAGATGCCATCGCGGTCGAGCGTGGCGACGATGCGTCGCGCGCCACGGGCGTGGATGAGCGCGTTGCCGACGAGGTTGGCGAGGGCGCTGCGGATCGCAGCGTCCACACCCTGCACCAGGAATGGACCCTTCCCGTCCTGCTCCAGCGCAAGCTCGATGCCGGCGTCCAGCGCCGATGGGCTGAAATCGGCCAGCACGTCCAGCGTGACCTGGGCAAGATCGATCGGTCGCGTCTCGATCGCATGATTCTGCAGTCGCGCCAGGTCGAGCATGGCGGCGACCAGCGAGGTCAGGCGGCGGACGTCGCGCACCAATTCGGTTCTGAGGGCCGGCTCGGGGACGTCCTCGATTTTCGCGCGCAGCAGCGTCAGGGGCGTGCGCAGCTGGTGCGCGGCATTGCCGAGGAAGCGGCGCTGCATCCGGATATAGGCGTCGATCTCGCCGAAGGCGCGGTTCAGCGCCTCGACCAGCGGCTTCAACTCGCGAGGGACCTCGGACAGGGAGATCAGACCTTGCGGTGCTGCAGGGTCGATCGCGAGCGCGCGAAGCGCCACCCGTTCGATTCCGCGTGAGACGAAACGCGCGGCCAGCGCCGCGCCGACGGCAACGGTCGCTGCAAAGGCCAGCGCCAGCAGCATGATCGAAAAGACGCTGCGGATGAGAAAGTTTCTTGCAAGCCGGCCGAAACGGACTTGAGGCTCGCCGACCATCATGGCGAGCTGCAACGAACCCCTTTGCACGACGGCGAGGCAAAAGGTGCTCTTCTGGTCGAGTGTGCTGAAGACCGATGAGCCGATGGGCCCGTGATAGGGAAACGCGAAGGGAAGGGCGGGCCGGCGTTCGCTGCCGTACTCGCTGACCAGCTCGCCCGCGGACACGACGTACCAGAGGTTCGGGCTGTCCGCCTTCAGCTCTTCGAGGGCGCGCGTCGGACGCACCGTGAGCTTCTGCCCTTCGATATCGGTTGCGCGATCGAGAACGGCGGCCACGACCCGGCAAGCCCTGAACTCGCGCTCCTCCATCGGATAGCGCCATATGAAGAGGCCGAGCATGATCAGGAAAATCGTCGTCGCGGCGATGCCGAGCGACAGCGCAAAGGTCCGGGCGATCGACCTCATCGCGGACTTGCCAGCCGCAGGATGTAGCCGATGCCCCGCATGCTGCGGATCTCGACGTCGCCGCCGAGCTCGGTCAGCTTCTTCCGCAGGCGCGAGACCTGCGCTTCGAGCGTGTTGGACTCGATCTCGTCGTCGAAGCCGTAGATCTCCTCGATCAGGGCGGCGCGGGTGATGACGCGGTCGCGCCGCATCAGGAGCGCTCCCAAGATCAGCGCCTCGCGCCGGCGCAGCAGGATTTTGGTGTCGGCGACCACCGCCTCGTTGCTGCCGAGATGCAGCTCGACATTGCCGAGCGACAACACGGAGGGGGCGAGCAGCCGGGGCCGGCGCAGAACCGCGCGCACCCGCGCGATCAGCTCCTGGGGCTCGAACGGCTTGCCGAGATAGTCGTCGGCGCCGCCGTTGAGGCCGTCGACGACATCCTCCTTGGTGTCCTTGGACGTCAGCATGATGATCGCGGGACGTTCCGCCGACTGGCTCAGCGCCGCGACCACCTGGAGTGCATCTCCGTCGGGCAGCATCCGGTCGACGATCGCCAGATCATATCTGAAGTTCTCCAGCGCCTGGCGGGCCTCTGCAATCGAGCCGACGAGGTCGACGATACCGTGCAGTTGCCCGAGCAGCCGGCTGACATAGGCGCCGATCTGCGGTTCGTCTTCGATCACGAGGGAGCGCACGCGGGTCGTCCTTGACTCTGCTGGGGCAACGGAGCCCCGACTTTGACGCTCCCTGGCCGAAGTCCGGCATTTCGGTTCGTGCGCGAGGTTCCCTTTAAGGCAGCGAGCTTGGCGAATAAAAGGCAGGAACGGGAGAGTTCGCGGGCACCGCCCGTCAACATTTGAGGGCGTGACTGCGGCGCGGCAATGTTCGGGCAATGTTGGTCCGCCGGCGCCTGGCGCGCGACGTTTCGGACGACGGCTCTCGCCTTGCAATCTTGGGGCAATTTTGCCGGACCACATGCTGTGGCTCTGAACACACGAGTCGACCAGGCCCGCAAGGCCGGTCCGGGGGCCCCCGTAATGATGTATTTCGAAGAAGCCGCTCTCCGCCTCACGGCGACCGCGCGGCGGACGACCGCCTGTCTTGCTGCGCTCGGTGCGATCATGGCGAGTGCGCAATCTGTATCGGCGCAGAGCGCGTTCACGCTGCCAGCGCCACCGTTCGAACTGCCGATGCTGCCTTCGCCCTCCGGAAATTGGACCGTCATGGTCGGCATCGGCGGCGAATACATGCCTGACTTCGTCGGATCGAAGAACGGAAAACTCATGCCGATTCCGATCTTCTCCATTCGTCGCGCCGGATCGATCGACCAGTTTCGCGGGCCGCGCGACAGCGCCAGCATCGCGCTGCTCGACGTCGGCAATTTTCGCGCCGGGCCTGCGTTCAAGTACGTCGCCTCGCGCAAGAGCGACAAATATTCAGAGCTGACCGGCCTCGGCGACGTCAAGGCCGCCTACGAGCTCGGCGGCTTCGTCGAATATTATCCGGTGGACTGGCTCCGCCTGCGCAGCGAACTGCGCCAGGGGATGGGTGGCCATACCGGCACCGTCGCCGACGTCTCGGCCGACGTCATCGTGCCGCTGATTCAAAGGCTGACGATCTCGGCCGGCCCCCGCTTCACCTGGAAAAGCACCAAGGCGACCGCGCCGTATTTCGGCGTCGATGCCGTGCAGGCGCTGGCATCGGGGTTGCCGACCTACAATGCCAAGGGCGGCGCGCACTCGGTCGGCTTCGGCAGCCAGATCTCCTATCGCATCAATCCGCAGTGGGAGGTGCACGCCTATGTCGAGTACGAGAAGCTGCTCGGCGATGCGGCGGACAGCCCGCTGGTGAAGCTGCGGGGATCGTCGAACCAGACCACCGTCGGCCTCGGTGCGTCCTATTCGTTCGATTTTAGAATCCGATAGGTCGTCATGCGCCGTATTGCTTTTCTATGGGTTGGCCTCGCGGCCGCGTGTATCGCCCTCGGCGCCGCCGCGGCGTTCGAGACGCGCGCGACGAAGCTCCAGGCGATCAAGACCGTCGGCATCGTCTCGGCGATCGGCGAGGAGATGAGCCTGACGCAAGCCGGCCTGACCGCGCTCGGCAACACCGGGCAAAGCGTCTCGATCAGCGCATGGGGGCTGGACGAGCTGATCGTCCGGCAGGCGACGAAGCTGCTCAGTGGACGTTTTCGCGTGCAGCCGGTGAACTACAGGCGCGCAGCCTTCGCTACGATCAGGGATTCGGCGGTTGCGCCCGTCAATCTGCTGCGCAGCGATCCGTTCAAGGAGCTGGTTCGCAGCGATGTCACGCCGCAGGGACTGGATGCGTACATCGTCATCACCCGGGCGAGATCAAAGCTTGGAAACGGCCGCAACGTCGAGGGCGTCGGGCTCACCGAATACCGGACGCTGCTTGCGGACTACGGTCTGATCCACGCGCTGTACGAGGTTCGCGTCATCGACGGCAAGACGTTCGACGTGATCGAGAAGCGCGCGGCCGCGCCGCTCGACAACACCGGCACGGTGAGGATCGCCGGCCCGAGCGGTGCGGTCAACGAGCCGTTCGAGGGCTCGGCTTCGAGCGAACGGCTGCGCTCGGCGATAACGGACCTCATCATCCGCAGCCTGCCGCTGACGCTGGGCGACATGCACCTGATCGACGGTCCGTGACCCCTCAGGTCACCGGCGCCGGATTGAACAGCGTCAGATCGTTGTGGATGCCCCAGCGGTCCGACCACGGCTTGGTGCGGCCAGAGGCGACGTCGAGGATCAGGCGGAACAGGTCCCAGCCGCATTCCTCAATGGTCTTCTCACCGGTGGCGATGCTGCCTGCGTCGAAGTCGATCAGGTCCTTCCAGCGCCGCGCGAGCTCGCTGCGGGTGGCGACCTTGATCACGGGCGCGGCGGCAAGGCCATAGGGCGTGCCGCGGCCGGTGGTGAACACCTGCAGCGTCATGCCGGAGGCGAGCTGCAGCGTACCGCAGATGAAGTCGGATGCGGGCGTTGCCGCGAACAGCATGCCCTTCTGCGTTGCCTTCTCGCCGGGCGAGAGCACGCCGGTGATGGCGCTCGATCCGGACTTCACGATCGAGCCCAACGACTTCTCGACGATGTTGGCGAGTCCGCCCTTCTTGTTGCCCGGCGTGGTGTTGGCGCTGCGATCGGCGCCGCCGCGGGCGAGGTAAGAGTCATACCAGGCCATCTCGCGCACCAGCGCGCGGCCGACATCCTCGTTGATCGCGCGCCGGGTGAGCAGCTGGATGGCGTCGCGCACCTCGGTGACTTCCGAGAACATCACGGTGGCGCCGGCGCGCACCAGGAGATCGGCGGCGAAGCCGACGGCCGGGTTCGCAGTGACGCCGGAGAAGGCATCGCTGCCGCCGCATTGCAGGCCGATGACGAGATCGGAGGCCGGGCAGGTCTCGCGCTTGCGGGTGTTGAGCACCTTCAGCCGGGCCTCGGCCTGGGTCATGATCGCATCGACGATGGCGCCGAAGCCGTCGAAGGCTTCGTCCTGCATGCGCACGATGGCATCGCCCACGCCCTCCGGCACCAGCCGTTCCGGCGCCAGCTTCTCGCAGCCGAGGCCGACGACCAGGATCT
This sequence comes from Bradyrhizobium sp. CCBAU 25338, assembly GCF_028128965.1. NCBI lineage: Bacteria > Pseudomonadati > Pseudomonadota > Alphaproteobacteria > Hyphomicrobiales > Nitrobacteraceae > Bradyrhizobium > Bradyrhizobium sp. CCBAU 25338. Next base: position 523,879 of record NZ_LFKY01000043.1, on the reverse strand, counting down.
CGCCGCCGAAATTCGGATTGAGCGCGAGGTTCTGCAGGGTGCGGATCGGCACCACCGCGTCGGGCGCATTGATGGCGACGCCGCAGCCATAGGCATGGGTCAGCGGCACGACGTCGTCGACGTTCGGATATTTCGGCAACAGCTCGGCGCGGATGCGCTTGACCGCATATTCCATCGTGCCCTTGACGCATTGCACGGAGGAGGAGATGCCGAGGATGTTCTTGGTGCCGACCGAGCCGTCCGGATTGCGATAGCCCTCGAAGGTGAAACCTTCGAGCGGCGGCAGCGGCGCGGGGACGGCGGTGGAGATTTCCAGTCTGTCGAGGGCAGGGGCCTCCGGCATGCGGATGCGGGCTTCATCCACCCATTCGCCGGCCTCGATGGGAGAGAGTGCGTAGCCGATGATTTCGCCATAGCGGATGATGGGCGCGCCTTCTGCGATGTCGACCAGCGCCGTCTTGTGGCCCTGTGGAACGAAGGCGCGTAGCGTCAGCCCGCAGGCGAACCGGGAGCCGGCGGGAAGCCCGAAATCATTGACCACGATCGCGACATTGTCGCGCTCGTTGAGCTTGATGTAGCGGGGCTGCTCTTTCGCTGCGACGTCCTGGTCCATCTGCGCTTGCCTCCAAAGCCGTAGGGTGGGCAAAGGCGCAATGCGCCGTGCCCACCATCTTCATACCGAACGTAAGCGGTGGGCACGCTTCGCTTTGCCCACCCTACGATATCAGCTTCTCAGCCCGGATACGTATAAGCCGTCTTCACCGTCGTGTAGAACTCGCGCGCATAGGAGCCCTGCTCGCGGGCGCCGTAGCTCGAGCCCTTCCGGCCGCCGAACGGCACGTGATAGTCGACGCCGGCGGTCGGCAGATTGACCATCACCATGCCGGACTCGCTGTTGCGCTTGTAGTGCGAAGCATATTTCAGGCTGGTGGTGCAGATGCCGGAGGCAAGGCCGAACTCGGTATCGTTGGAGATCGCGAGCGCTTCCTCGTAGTTCTTGGCGCGGATGACGGCGGCGACAGGGCCAAAAATCTCCTCACGCGCGATGCGCATGTTGTTGCTGGCTTCGGTGAACAGCGCCGGCTGCAGATAGTGACCGGGGTTCTCGCGCTTGAGCAGCTCGCCGCCGAAGGCGAGCTTGGCGCCCTCGTCCTGGCCGATCTTGATGTAGCGCAGGTCCTGGTCGAGCTGGCTCTGGTCGACGACGGGGCCGATATGCACCCCGGCCTTGAGCGCGTCGTCCACCGACAGGCCCTTCAACCGCTCGGCCATCGCCGCGACGAAGCGGTCGTGGATGCCTTCGGTGACGATCAGGCGGGAGGAGGCGGTGCAGCGCTGGCCGGTGGAGAAATAGGCACCGTTGACGGCGACCTCGACGGCGGTCTTGAGGTCGGCGTCGTCGAGCACGACCAGCGGATTCTTGCCGCCCATCTCGAGCTGAAATTTCTTCATCGGATTCGAAAGTACGCAGGCCTGCGCGATCTTGCGGCCCGTCTGCACCGAGCCGGTGAAGGAGATCGCGGCGACGTCGGGATGCTCGAGCAGCGTCTGGCCGACCACGGAGCCGGAGCCGACCACGAGGTTGAACACGCCGGCCGGAAGCCCGGAGCGGGTGATGATCTCGGACAGCGCATGCGCCGAGCCGGGCACCAGCTCGGCCGGCTTGAACACCACCGTGTTGCCGTAGCAGAGCGCGGGCGCGATCTTCCAGGCGGGAATCGCGATCGGGAAATTCCAGGGCGTGATCATGCCGACGACGCCGACCGGCTCGCGCGTGAGTTCGACATCGAGGCCGGGACGGACCGAGGCGCCCTTCTCGCCGATCAGGCGCAGCGCTTCACCGGCGAAGAACGCGAAGATCTGGCCGGCGCGCGCGACCTCGCCGATGCCTTCCGGCAAGGTCTTGCCTTCCTCGCGGGCGAGCAGGCGGCCGAGCTCTTCCTTGCGGGAGAGGATCTCGGCGGAGACCTTGTTCAGCGCGTCATAGCGCTCCTGCGGCGTCGAGCGCGCCCAGGCCGGGAAGGCGGCCTTCGCGGCGGCGATCGCCTTCTCGGTCTGCGCCTTGTCGGCCTTGGCATATTCGCCGACGACGTCGTTGGTGTTGGAGGGGTTGATGTTCCTGGTGACGCCCGAGCCGTCGACCCATTCGCCGCCGATGAAGTTCTTCAGGATCGCTGTCATCTTATTCCTCCCTGTTCAAGGGGCATGATCCTATCGGAAAACCGGTGTCCACTTTTCCGGGATCATGCCTGACGCTTCTTATCGCACGAGGCACGGACGCTTGTCGTCGAAGGTCCAGCCCGGGATCAGGTCCTGCATGGCCATAGCGTCATCCCGGGCGCCGAGTCCATGCTTCTTGTAGAGCTCATGCGCGGCCTCGATGGCGACGCGGTCGATTTCGATGCCGAGGCCGGGGCGATCGGGCACCGCGATCTTGCCGCCCCTGATCTGGAGCGGCTCTTTCGTCAGCGCCTGGCCGTCCTGCCAGATCCAGTGGGTATCGATCGCGGTCACGTTGCCGGGGGCGGCTGCCCCGACATGGGTGAACATGGCGAGCGAGATGTCAAAGTGGTTGTTGGAGTGCGAGCCCCAGGTCAGGCCGTTGTCACGGCAGGTCTGGGCCACGCGCACCGAGCCTTGCATGGTCCAGAAATGGGGATCGGCCAGCGGGATGTCCACCGACCCTAAGCGCAGCGCGTGGGAGAGCTGCCGCCAATCGGTGGCGATCATGTTGGTCGCTGTCGGCAGACCGGTGGCGCGGCGGAACTCGGCCATGATCTCGCGGCCGGAGAATCCGGCCTCGGCGCCGCAGGGGTCCTCGGCATAGGCGAGGATGCCGTGCATGCCTTTGCAGAGCCTGACGGCCTCGTCCAGCGACCAGGCGCCGTTCGGGTCCAGTGTGACGCGCGCGTTCGGGAAACGCTTTGCGATGGCGGTGACGGCCTCGATCTCCTGTTCGCCGCGGAGCACGCCGCCCTTGAGCTTGAAGTCGGCGAAGCCGTAGTGGTCGTGGGTGGCCTCCGCGAGCCGCACCACGGTCTCGGGCGTCATCGCCTCCTGATGGCGGAGGTTGAACCATTCCGCCTTGCCGCTCTCGCCCGCGACATAGTCGAGCTTCGACTTGCGCCGATCGCCGACGAAGAAGAGATAGCCGAGCGTCTCGACGCTCTTGCGCTGCTGGCCCTCACCGAGCAGGGCTGCGACGGGCAGGCCGAGATGCTGGCCCAGCAAATCAAGCAGTGCGGATTCGATCGCCGTGACCGCGTGGATCATCACGCGCAGGTCGAAGGTCTGCTTGCCGCGGCCGCCGGCGTCGCGGTCGGCGAAGGCGGTGCGGACATCGGCGAGGATGTTGTTCATCGCGCCGACGGTCTTGCCGATGACGAGATCGCGGGCATCCTGCAGTGTCTGCCAGATCCTCTGCCCGCCCGGCACCTCGCCGAGGCCGGTGTGGCCGGAATTGTCGGTGAGGATGACGATGTTGCGGGTGAAGAACGGCGCATGCGCGCCGCTGAGGTTGAGGAGCATGCTGTCGCGGCCCGCGACCGGGATCACCTGCATCGCCGTGACAACAGGTGCGCCAGAGATATCAGTCCGGGCCATCGCATGCTCCTCCCTGTCGTCGTCCGTTATTCTGCCGCCTGTTGTGTCGATCGGATGGCGGGCAGATTCTTCACCAGCGCGGTCAGTTCCGCCAGCTCCTGCTCGGTGAGATCGGTCAGCGGCGGCCGGACCGGGCCGGAGTCGCGGCCGATCACCTTCATGCCGGCCTTGATGATCGAGACCGCATAGCCCTTCTTGCGGTTGCGGATTGCGATCAGCGGCAGGATGAAGTTCTTCAGGCCGGCATGGATCGTCTCATGGTCGCGCCTGCGCACCGCGGCGTAGAAGTTGGTGGCGAACTCCGGAACGAAGTTGAATACGGCCGAGGAATAGGTCGTCACGCCCATGTCGAGATAGGGCAGCGCGAAGGTCTCCGCAGTCGGCAGGCCGCCGATATAGGTGAGGCGATCGCCGAGCCTGGTGTAGACGCGGGTCATCAACTCGATGTCGCCGATGCCGTCCTTGTAGCCGACCAGGTTCGGGCAGCGCTCGGCGAGGCGCGCGAGCGTGTCGGGCTGGAGGATGGCGTTGTCGCGGTTATAGACGATGACGCCGATCTTCACGGAGGCACAGACCGCCTCGACATGGGCGGCGAGGCCGTCCTGCTCGGAATGGGTGAGATAGGGCGGCAGCAGCAGCAGGCCATCGGCACCCGCCTTCTCGGCACCGATGGCGATCTCGCGCGCGATTGCGGTGCCGTAGCCGGTGCCGGCAAGCACAGGCACGCGGCCCTTGGTTTCCTCGACGGCGATCCTGACGATCTGCGGAATCTCTGTCGGGGTCAGCGAGAAGAACTCGCCGGTGCCGCCGGCGGCGAACAGGCCGGCAACGTCGTAGCCGCACAGCCAGTCCATGTTGGCGCGGTAGGTCGCCTCGTCGAAGGAGTAGTCAGCCCTGAACGGCGTGACGGGGAAGGACAGGAGGCCGGATCCGATCTTTCGGGCCATGTCCTGCGGGGTCATCTTGCTCACGGGCGCTGCTCCCTTCGTGCGTGTTGCGGAGGACGCAAAGCCTGCGCGTCCATGCGCCGTGGTTTAGGAGACCGTTCGATGCGCGTCCAAGCCAAAGCCTATATCGACCGATGCGGATTGAGCATCAATCTTCCGGCAGCTCCGCGGAGGACAATTCGCCGGCGGTTTTGACCAGCGCCGCCAGCAGCGGATTCTCGTCCTCGCGTCGCCAGACCATGAACAGCTCGACGGGCACGCGGTTGCGCAGCTTCAGCGGCCGCAGCCGCACGTCGGAGATCTTCAGGTTCGCGGCTGCGGCCGGCACGATGGCAAGGCCGAGGCCGGCGCGCACCATCGCGAGGATCGAGTGGATCTGGCTGAGATGCTGGACGTAGCGCGGCAGCACGTCGGCGCGGGTGAACAGCGCGACCAGGAGGTCGTGGAAGTAGCGGCTCTCATAGGGCGAGTACATCACGAAGGGCTGGTCGTCGAAATCCTTGATGGCGATGCTGTCGGCGTTCGCCAGCGGATGCTTTCTCGGGATCGCCGCGAGCAGCGGCTCTGCAACGACGCGGCGGCTGGCGAGTTCGGGACGCGCGATCGGCGGCCTCAGCAGGCCGGCATCGATCTGGCCGGAGGTCAGCGCCTCGAACTGGTCGCCGGACACCATCTCCTTCAGCGAGAAATCGACTTCGGGCAGCTTGGCGCGGCAGGCGGCGACGAGCTCGGGCAGGAAGCCGTAGGCCGCGGCCGCGGTGAAGCCGATCTTGAGCGAGCCGATCTTGCCGAGCGCGATGCGGCGGGCGACTTGCGAGGCGCTTTCGGCAAGCTTGAGGATGCGCCGCGCCTCCGGCAGAAAGCTGCGCCCGGCAGGGGTGAGGCGCACCGAGCGGCTGGTGCGTTCGAGCAGCGGCGCATCGATGATGTGCTCGAGCACCTGGATCTGCCGCGACAGCGGCGGCTGCGTCATGTTCAGCCGCGCAGCGGCGCGGCCGAAATGCAGTTCCTCCGCCACCGTGACGAAGCAGCGGAGCTGGTTGAGGTCGAACATCGATACATGCCTTAAATGGATAAGGCGTTTCCCCGGCACTTCTAGCATCGATCACCCCCAATACAAAGACGGCGGCTGGTGAGCCGCCGCAAGTTGCCTGGTCAAGCTCCCGTGAGAGCCCTCAGGAGGAACCTTTGAGCACCACCCGCTCGATCTTGCCGACGATGACGAGATAGGCGAACGCCGCCACCAGCGCGTTGAGGCCGACGAACACCAGCGCGCCGTTGAACGAGCCGGTCGCGGCCAGGATGTAACCGATCACGATCGGAGTGGTGATCGAGGAGAGGTTGCCGAAGGTGTTGAACAGGCCGCCAGAGACGCCGCCGGCCTCCTTCGGCGAAGTGTCGGAGACGACGGCCCAGCCAAGCGCGCCGATGCCCTTGCCGAAGAAGGCGAGCGCCATGAAGCCGACCACGAGCGCCTGTCCGTCGACATAGTTGCAGCCTATGATCGACATCGACAGCAGCATGCCGCCGACGATCGGAATCTTGCGCGCCATGGTCAGCGAGCCGGTCCCGCGCAGGATCGCATCGGAGATGATGCCGCCGAGCACGCCGCCGATGAAGCCGCACAGCGCAGGAAGCGTCGCGACGAAACCGGCCTGCAGGATCGACAGCCCGCGTTCCTTGACGAGGTAGACCGGGAACCAGGTCAGGAAGAAATAGGTCAGCGTGTTGATGCAGTACTGGCCGAGATAGACGCCGAGCATCATGCGGTTGGAGAGCAGCTGGCGGATGTGGTCCCACCCCGAGCCGGATTGCTGCGCTCGCTCCCGCTTCGGATCGTCCTTGGGCGCATCGAGATCGACCAGCGCGCCGCCGTCCCTGATGTAGTCGAACTCGGCCTCGTTGACCGAAGGATGCTCCTTCGGGCCGTAGACGGTCTTGATCCAGGCGAGCCCCATGACGATGCCGAGCGCCCCCATTACGAAGAACACGAAGCGCCAGCCGTAGGCGTGCGCGATCCAGCCCATCAGCGGCGCGAAGATCACGGTCGCGAAATATTGCCCCGAATTGAAGAAGGCCGACGCGGTGCCGCGCTCGTTGCCGGGAAACCACGCCGCGACGATGCGGGCATTGGCGGGGAAGGAGGGCGCCTCGGCAATGCCGACCAGGAAGCGCAAGCCGAACAGCACGATGATGGCGGTGCCGGCGCTGAAGAAGCCGACCCAGCCCTGCATCATCGTGAAGATCGACCAGACCATGATGCTGAAGGCATAGACGAGGCGGGAACCATAGCGGTCGAGCAGCCAGCCGCCCGGCACCTGCGCGATCACATAGGACCAGCCGAAAGCCGAGAAGATGTAGCCCATGGCGACGGGATCCAGATGCAGCTCCCTGGAGAGCGCAGGGCCCGCGATCGACAGCGTGGCGCGGTCGGCGTAATTGACTGTCGTGACCAGGAACAACATGGTCACGATGAACAGCCTGACGCGAGACCTCCTCACGTCCGCGGCGGACACCACTGCGCTCATCATGCGCCTCCTTAGAACTTGAACATTTCCTCGAGGCGAGTCCTAGAGGCGCGCGCGGCAAAGTGTCCAAGTTCAAGGGAGTATCGATCGATGCCGTCTTTGGATCGATGGGCCCAAGGCGCTGCGTGCGTTGTGGTACGGCGGTGCCACCGCCGTCAGTCTCGCATTTCGTCGCGTCTCGGCGATCACTGGACGGCGACGGCGGTCAGCTTGGCCGCACCCGGGAACATCTCGGAGCCTGGCAGATTTACCCTGAAGTCGAAACAGCCACGGTGATTGACATGCGCGTTCGTCTTCAAATCTCGGCCATGGTGTTCATGATGGCGCAGGCTGTGCTGTTCGGTGCAGGCATGCTGGGGATTCTGCTCAGTCCCCTTCGTGATGAGGCTTCGTTTTACATCCCGGTCATGATCGTCCTGAGCGCAATTGCCTCAGTTGCGATCGCTTGGGAAATCGCGCCGCGGCTGCAGATGCGTTACTGGCACAGCCGGGGCGTCGACCACGACTTCATTTCTGGCTGAACTCCCAGCCGTCGCGCCGAAGCAACGGTGCCGACGCTACTGCCGCGCGCCCGGCAGCAGCGGCGCGAGCAGCCCGCGCGTTACGCCGGGCGGCACTGCATCGAGCCCCAGCACGGCACTCGCGGCCGGCAGCGCCGCATCCGCCATGGCGGCGTGACCTTCGGCGCTCGGATGCACGGCGCCGCCATAGACGGCGGAGAGCACGCCCCAGGTCGCGTCGTGAATGTCGGTTGGTTGGCTCGCGGCCGGTAAGCCCTGCGGATAGGTCATCGCAGCGAAATAGCTGTCATTGGCGTCGCGGATCCAGCGCGCACGGGGCAGGTAGGCGCGATATTCCGAGGCGCCGCGGCCGCACAGCATGGGCTGGCTCGCTGCACTGACAATGTCCGGATTGAAGCTCTGGCCGTTCTCTGCAAAGCAGGTCCGGTCGAATTCGGGGTCATTGCCCGAATGGGCGCAGAAGCCATGATCGGCGAACGTGGCCTGGTGCGCATCGACGAAGGTCATGCGGTCGGATTCGGGATCGCGGCACAGCGCACCGCGGGTGCAGGTGGCGAGCCCCTTCAGCTGCGGCAGGAATTCCGTGTCGACGAAGGTGGAGACGCGGGCGAGGCGCTGCGGATCGGCGTTGAAGGACGGATGGATGTCGAAGCCGGCGCGGCCGCCGCGGCAGGGCACGCCACCATCGGCGAGCGCAGGATTGGCGTAGGAGACATAGACGACGCGCGAGAGGTCGCCGCCGACGAGCGGCTTCAGCGCCTCGCGCAGCTTGACGAAGCTTTGCGGCAGCTCACGCGTCAGCGCATCGCGGGAATCATCAACGCTCGCCATCACGCCGGAGCGGCGGAATAGCGTCCGCTCGGTCGCGGTGTCGACGATGACGTCGGCGACGAGGCCGGAGAAGTAGACGTCGTTGGCGCCGACCGAAAGCAGCACGAGATCGAGCGTCCGGTCGGGCTGGCGCTTCTTTGCCGCGGTGAGCGCTTCGCGCAACTCGGCGACCTGGGCGGTCACGCTGGTGTTGCAGACGCCGGACTTGCCGGGCGGGCATTCGCGGGCGCGCTGCGAGCCGAGCAGCCCGTCGGCAATGCTGGCGCCGGTGCAGGCGAGCGGCAGGTAGGTCACGGCGATGTGGGTGTAGCGCAATGCGAGCGCCAGCGCGGTGCGCGTCTGATAGCTGTACAGCGAGCGGTGGCAGGGCGCGTTGAACCAGAGCGCGCTGTAGCGTTGCCAGTTGGCGAGCGTATCCGGCGCTTCGCAGGCGCGGCCGCCCTTGAAGCCGTGGCGGCTCGGCCGGTAGTACTGCGCGCCGGCGGTACCGAGATAGGAGCGGAAGCAAAATCCTTCGTCCGAGAGTGCCAGCGGCCGGTCCGGATTGCCCTCGCCGGAGGCGATGCTGTCCCCGAGGCCAGCAACGAAAATGTCGCGGACCTGGATCTCGGTCTGGACGCGCTGGGTCGGATCGGAGCCAGCGGAGACATCGACGGTCGCGACTGTCTGCCTGCCGTAGCGGACGCGCAGATTGATCGGCTCGGCGCAGTCGAAGGTCGATTGTTGCGGCCCGTCGCCGTCGTCGAACGACCAGGCGCAGGTGGCGCCGACCGGCACCGCGCCGGTCAGCCGTACCGTCACCGGATGGTCGATCGGGGTGATGTAGTTCTCTTTGACGTTGTCGCGGGTACAGGGCTGGTTGACCCGGCCCTGGAGGTCGATGCAGAGCCGGTTGACCATGTTGCGGGCCCAGCCGCGGCCCTCGCTCTGCAGCTCCAGCGATTGCTCGGCGGCGAGGATGCTGCGGTTACGCGCGTTCTCGACATGGAGCAGGAAGTCGCGCTCCTCGCGGAACAGCCTGAAGCGGTTACGCACCTCCCAATCGATCTGCATGGCGCCCGCATCCTGCGCGGCGGCGCGCTCGGACGGCAAGACGGTCAAAAAGCCGGCAAGCAGCAGAGCGCCTGCGGCGAGTGTGCGTACGGATAGAGGGATCATGGCCCGGGTCTTCAACGGCAAAGTTGAGGCGGAAATAAGAGAGCATTGCTCCGCCGCCCGCAACCTTTGTCGGCGCCGGCTGCCTTAGCGCTTATTGGCCTGCCGCAGCAACCGCTCGCGCTCCATCGGTGTCACCTGCTTGGGCAGGTTGGCCTGCGCGCAGGCCTCTGCCAGCCGCCGCCGCTCCTGCCAGGGCTCGACCACGTTCATCCAGAGCTCGCGCGTGCCCATGATGGAGATGGCGAGGCCGAACGGGATCACGAAATAGAGGATGCGGAACACCAGCAGCGTTGCCAGAAGCTGCTCGCGGCCGAATTCGGGCAACGCCACCAGCATGGCAGCATCGAACACGCCGATCGAGCCGGGCGCGTGGCTGGCAAAGCCGATCAGGGTCGCCACAATGAACACGACGGCGAGCGACATGAAGTCGATCGGCGGGTTGGCCGGCATCAACAGGTACATGGCGGTGGCGCAGAAGCCGAGATCGACCACGCCGATCAGGATCTGCACGAGCGTCAGGGGGGCCGAGGGCAGCACCACCTTCCAGCCCTTCTGGCCGAGCTCGCGGCGCTTGTCGCCCATGCAGAGCCAGACCAGATAGGCGCCGATCGAGGCGAGGCCGCCGAGCGCGATCAGACGGTTGATCGACGAGGGGAGCTGATCCATCGCGGAGGCGGCATCCGGATGGATGGCCATGCCGATCGAGAGCACGAAGATGTTACCGAGCCAGAAGGTCAGGCCCGACAGGAAGCAGATCTTGGCGACGTCGATCGCGTTCAGCCCGTAGTCCGAATAGATCCGGAAACGGATCGCACCGCCGGTGAATACCGTCGCGCCGATGTTGTGGCCGATCGAATAGGACGTGAAGCTGGAGAGCGCCGCGATGCGATAGGGCACGTGCTTCTTGCCGATCGTTCGCAGCGCAAAAAAGTCGTAGAAGGTCAGCGTGCAGAACGCGAAGAAGACGCAGATCGCCGCCAGCCCGATACTGCCGCGGGGAATCTCGGTCAACGCAGTCAGGATGACCCCGGTATCGATGCCCTTGAGGGTCCGCACCAGCGTGGTGATCGCGAAGGCGATGATGAAGATGCTCGCGGCGATTCCGAGCCGTCGCCAGCCGATCCATCTCTTGAAGCCGCGTTTCAGCGCGGGCAGCAGTCCGTGCATTCATCCTCCCGGCGGGGGGCAAAGACCGACCGGGCCAGGCATTGGCCGGTCGGGCGCGATCATGGCCAAAGGCAGGCATCGATCGCTAGGCATGATCAGGCTCATTTAAGGCAAAATCAGCGGCTTGTGCAGCCCTTGACAACAATAGGTTCTGCGTTGGACGGCCGCTTTTGTCATACGTGGTTCACATGGGATGCGCGTTAAGCATATGAGTCGTGAAACCGGCGCCGCTCGCGCGTTTGATGCGCTGACATGATTTCAGATCCTGGCGCCGTCCGCATTGTTCCAGCGCAAGCGGCATCGGCGCTTTTGGAACGTCGATGCCGCCTGCTCGTTAGGCTTCATCAGCAATCGAACATGGCGGAATATGCGGCTTTTCGTGCAAGCCGGCGCCTCCGTGTTCCCGAAACCCGAGAGGATCGGAACGATGGGACTGTTCACAAAAGACATCAAAACCATGAACGACCTGTTCGTGCATCAGCTTCAGGACATCTATTACGCCGAGCAGCAGCTCACCAAGGCGCTGCCGAAGATGGCAAGCAAGGCCACCGATCCGCAGCTGAAACAGGGCTTTTTGACGCACCTCGAGGAAACCAAGCAGCACGTCACTCGACTTGAGGAAGTGTTCAAGATGCACGGCGTCGCCGTGAAGGCGGTCGATTGCCCGGCCATCGACGGCATCATCGAGGAAGCCGACGAGACCGCCGGCGAAGTCGCCGACAAGGCGGTGCTCGACGCCGCACTGATCAACGCGGCGCAGGCCGCCGAACATTACGAGATCGTGCGCTACGGCAGCCTGATCGCCTGGGCCAAGCAGCTTGGCCGCAACGACTGCGCCAGCGTCCTCGCCAAGACGCTGGAGGAGGAGAAGGCGACCGACAAGAAGCTGACGACGCTCGCCGAGAGCAAGGTGAATCTGCGCGCGGCGAGCTAGTAGTCGCGGTGCAGCCCTGAAGCGCCGCGCGGCAGCGCGCGGCGCTTTCTTTTCTGACGTGTGTCTTCGGTGCTATGAGCGCGCCGGCGAAGCTCGGCGGAGCACGTCAGCCGCGTCGCAACGCGAAATGCGCGCCGCAAAACGCCATCACCGCACCGAGGCAGAGCGCGGCGAGGCCGGCCAGCACGCCCGAGACGGTCGGGATCGGGCTCGGCGCCGAGGCCGCCTGGCCCGCTCCCGCAAGCAGCAGCACGCCGACCGCGACCAGGAATTGCCGCATCCTTTGCGGGATCTGTCCGGAGACGGCGCTCTGCATCAGGCGCGCCGTGAAATAGCCGCCGGAGAAGCCGACCGTGGCGATCAGCCACCATGCGATCGCCGCGCCCGCCGGCATGAACTCGTGCGTGTCGGAGCGCCAGAGGCCGCCGAGGTCGAGACCATAGCGCGCGCCCAGCATGTGGACCGCGAGCGCGAGCAGCACGCCGGAGATCACGGCGGCGCCGAGAATCAGGCGGCGTGGAAAAAACATCGTCTGAGCCATGTCTCGCTTGTAGGATGGGTGAGGGCGATCGCGCAAGCGGATCGCGAACGGGACCTGTGATCGGTATGCCGGGAGCTGAAGCTGGTTCGGCCACGAGCTACGCCTACAAGGCCTCGCTGATCGGGTCGGCGCATCGTTTCGAGCTGACGGAGCAGGGGCTGTCCTGGCACATCGCCGGACGCTCCGGCCTGTGGCGCTACGACGAGATCTCGGCGATCCGGCTGTCGTTCCGCCCGGTCTCGATGCAACAGCACCGCTTCCGTGCCGATGTCAGCCGCACTGGCGGCGGGCGCATCGCGATCCTCTCGACGAGCTGGCAGACCGCGGCGCTGATGGCGCCGCAGGACAGCGGCTTCCGCGATTTCATTCTCGCGCTGCACGCGCGGATGGCGCAGGCCGGCAGCCGGGCCGAATTGACCGCCGGCCTTGGCCGCAAGACCTATGCGGCGGCGCTGGCTTTCCTGGCGGTGCTGACGGTGGCGATGGCGGGGCTGTTGATCCGCGCGCTTCTGATCGGCGAGTTCGCCGGCGCGCTGTTCATTGTCGGCTTCGCCGCGCTGTTCGCCTGGCAGGTCGGCGGCTTCGTGCGGCGCAATCAGCCGCAGAGCTACAGTTTCGATCGCGTGCCGAAGGCTCTGCTGCCTTAAGTGCAATCGGCCGCAATCAAACGTGACTTCGCCTCGCCGCGCCGGCGTCGCATCTTGCATTCATGTCAGTCATGGACCGCAGCACCCGTCTGCCGACGGCAGACGAGATCGCCAGAATCAACCGCACGCATCTGATCGACACGCCGCTCCGGCCAGCCGACCTGCTGTTCATGTTCGACACCCGCGAAGACGTTGGCTTGCGTGCCGACACTGCCGCAAGGCTCTGGCGCGAGGGTCTGTTCCGCTGGTCGATTGTCAGCGGCGGTGCAACGCCGGGCTCGGAGCAATCCGAGTGCACGATCATCAAGGCAGCGATGATTGCGGCGGGCATTCCGGCGGACGTTATCCTTGAGGAGCATCGCGCGATGAACACCGGCGAGAACGTGATCTTCTCGTTGCCGGTCATCGACGCGGCGCTCGGACGGCAGAACATCCGCAGTGTGATCTGCCTCGGCAACACCTGGACCGCGCGGCGTTACCCGATGACGCTGCAGCGGCACTGGCCGGAGGTCGAGAAGATGCTGCTCACTGTCGATAGCTTCGCGACGCCGCGTGCGCTCTGGCATACCGATGTCGAATTTCGTCGCCGCATGCTGCACGAATGGGACAAGATCGAGCCTTACAAGGCGAGGGGCTTTATCGCGGATTGGCCGGAGGTCTGAGCTACTCCGTCGAGTCGAAATCCTCCTCCTTAGTGCCGAGCAGCGAGGCGATCGTGCGCAGGCCGGAATCGAGTTGCTCGGGCGACGGCGGAGCGAGGGCGAGCCGCACCGCGTTTGGTGCATGACCATGCGCGATCGCGAAGGTCGAGGACGGCGTCAGCGCGATGCCACGCCTTGCCGCCGCGGCGACGAAGGTCTGCGAACGCCAGTGCGGCGGCAGTGTCAGCCAGAGATGATAGGACCGTGCGTCGGCGGCGAGCTGGTAGCCGGCCAGAAGCCTTGCGGCGGTCTGCTGGCGGCGCGCCGCGTCGATGCGCTTCAGGCGCGTCAGCTCGGCGACGGTGCCGTCGGCCATCAGCCGCTGCCCGGCCGCCAGCGCGTGGCCGGAGGCGATCCAGCCGCCGGTGCGGACCGCGCTCATGACGCTTTCGCGCAAGTGAGGCGGCGCGACCAGGATGCCGAGCGCGAGACCGGGCGCGACCTTCTTGGACAGGCTGTCGATCACGATGCAGCGGTCCGGCCCGAGCGCGGCCAGCGGCGTGTCGTCGGCGAGGAAGCCGTAGACGGTGTCCTCGATGATGGGAAGATCGAGCTTTTCGGCGACGCGCATGATGTCGGCGCGCCGCGTCGCGTTCATGGTGACACCGAGTGGATTCTGGATGATGGGCTGGAGATACAGCGCCGACAGGTGCGCCTCGCGATGCGCCTTCTGGATCGCGTCGGGCCGCGCGCCGTGCTCGTCCATCGGAATCGGGACCAGCGTCACACCTAGCCGCGCGGCGATGCTCTTGACGTATGGATAGGTCAGCGCCTCGACACCGCAGCGGCCGCCGGTCGGAACGAGCGCCGCGAGCGCGGCCGCGAGCGATTGCTTGCCGTTGGCGGTGAAGAAGATCTGGTCCGCCTGCGGCGTAAAATCCTTGCGCGCGAGATAGGCGGCGGCCGCATTGCGCGCGCTCCTGGTGCCGGTGCTGGTGGAAACGCGCAGCGCGGACTCCAGCGCGTCGACGCGCTCCAGCCCCGCAAGGCTCTTGGCGATCATCGCCCATTGCTGCGGCAGCAGCGGGTAGTTGACCTCGAAATTGATGCGCGCCTCGGCCGGCTCGCGCGTCGTCTCGACTTGGCGCCTGATGTCGCCGGAGATGAAGGTGCCGCGGCCGACCTCGCCGACCACGAGGCCGCGGCGGAGCAATTCCGTATAAACCCGGCTCGCGGTCGAGACCGCGATGCCACGGTCATAGGCAAAATTGCGCTGCGGCGGCAGCCGGTCGCCGGGCCTTAACGTGCCGTTAGTGATATCGGCCGCAATGGCATCGGCAAGCTTCACGTACTCGAACTTGGACATTATTGCACCGAGAGCAATGTTTTGCTTGCTCCGAGAAGTGTACCGGAGCATTTAAGTTCCATCAAGTTCCGCGATTGAGCCGAGGAGAGCGAGAGCAATCCGACGGCAAATGAGGTGCAGGCGCTGACAGCGTCCGCGCCAACGACACTGCTTCGCCGCGCGGGACGACAGGCCGGAGAAGAAAATGACCACGATCTCGCAAACTGCCGGGCGGAGTTTACGCCCATCCTCGTCGGGCGGATTTTTCGGTACGCTCGCTCACGGCGTCACTGCGCTGTTCGACCGCATCGAGCGCCGCTCCGCCGTCAAGACGCTGAACGAGCTCGACGATCGCGCCTTGCGCGACATCGGCATCACGCGCAGCCAGATCGAGGACGCGGTGTACGGGCAGTTCAAGGCCGAGCTGACGCGGTATTTGTAAACCCCCACTCCCGTGTCCCGGACGCGCAGCAGCGCGTGAGCGTTGCGGCGCAGAGCCAGGACCCGGCAAGTCGTGCACTCGCTGCGGCATGGGCCCCGGCTCGGCAGCGCATCACTTCGTGCTGCGCAGCGTCCGAGGCACGAAACTTTCGTTTTGGCGCGGACGGCCTCAACATCGGCATTGCGTGGCAGGTCACCTGTCATTCGCATCTTCATTGCAGACACACCTTCGCATCCTCGCGGCTCATCTCGCCCGAGCTTTGCCTCAGTGCCTCACCCTCTGAAATGAAAGAGGGCGCAGGGAAGGCCGGGAGCCGGCTGGCACCCGCGGTCCACTGTGCGAGGTTTGCAGTCAGAAAATCTGCACAGCGGCATACAGGTGAAGCCAGGACATCCCGGCCTTCCCTGCGCAGTGGTTTTACGGCTTATGTCGCGCTCTCCCCGGGGAGCGATGCACTATTGCCCCCGTCGCCTCGCGGATGGCTGATGCGCGCGCCCGGTCGGGCCGCCACATCACCGCAACGCTTGGCGCACAGACCCCGGGCGCCAGGACCACACGATTTTGCCGTACGCTGGAATCACACCGGTCGTGTGCGCGACGGCTTTGCTCACAGTTGCCTGCCCTGCAAAACCCTTCGCGCCGATGTGACCCGCGTCCACCGCCGCCCGGTCCGCGTTCGTGACGATCGCGATACGCCCCTCTTCCTTGGGCCGGGTTGCGCAACACATGCGCCGTTTCCGAATTTCGATAAAGCGGAATATTTTCGGTGAAGCGGATTGACCGGCATCTTGGGGGTTTGCCCGACAGGAAACGCAAAGTCTCGTAGCCCGGATGAGCGAAGCGACATCCGGGGAAGCGGCGTGAGCTGTCCTGGGTATCGCTTCGCTCACCCGGGCTACGAGCTGCACTCGCAATGACGGGGATCGATGGGTGCCTAGTGCCTGACCACCAGCACCGAGCATTTGGCGTAGCGCACGACGTGTCCGGCGTTGGAGCCGAGGAAATAGGTGCGCATCGCCGGCCGGTGCGAGGTCATCACGATCAGGTCGGCCTTCATCTGCGCGGCTTCCTCCAGGATCTCGTGGTAGATGCCGCCCTGGCGCACCACGCTGGAGATGCGGCTCGGTTCGATGCCGGACTCGCGCGCGACGATGGCGAGGGCCTCCTCCGAGGTCTGACGCTGCTGCTCGTCGAAATCGGCCGGTACGTACTCGGCCAGCATCACCGGCGTCATCGGCAGCACGTTGAGCAGGCGCACCGTGCCGCTCCAGGTCTGCGACAGCGTCGCCGCGGTTGCGATCGCCGGCTTGGCGAGATCGGTGTCGGCGAGGTCGATGGGCACGAGGATGGACTTGAACATCTGCGCCTCCATATCTTTCGGTCAGCACGTCTTGCCGTAGGTCGCGCGATCATCCCGATCGAAGCAGCTTGGGGCTGACGAACAGCACCAGCTTGCCGCGGCGGTAGGCCACGTCACCCCAATCCTTGACGTCAAAGTCGAAGATCGCAAGCCCCGCGGTGGGCAGGTTGTTGCTGAGCGCCTTGGCGCCGGCCGGGTCGCCGCCGCCTATCAGCATCAGGGCGACCTCGTGCATGCCGGGGTTGTGGCCGATCAGCAGCAACCGCTTTGGGTCGGCCGGGGCGGTTGCAGTGCGAATGGCTTCAAGGATTTCCGCGGAATCGGCGCCGTAGAGTTCCGGCAGGACCTCGACCTGCGGCACGGGGACGCGGTCCTTCATCGCCTCCCAGGCGATGTCCCAGGTCTGCCGGGCCCGCACGGCATGTGACACCAGCACGGTATCGGGGAAGGGGGGATGGGCGGCGATCCAGTCGCCCATCCGCGCAGCATCCTTGTGGCCGCGCTCGTCGAGCCGGCGGTCCAGGTCACGGCCGCTCGGCGCGTCGGTCTCGGTCTTGGCGTGACGCAGCAGCATCAAACGGCGCATGGCATTCTCGAATCGTTGTGTGTCCAGAATAATCTACGGGCGCGGGTCGAGAACAAGGTGACAAGCGCCGGACAGGTCCAAAAGCGCGATGAGATTGGGACGAATCGCCATCGCGCTTTAGAGTTATTGTTTTGAGCATGATCTCCGCACAAACGCATTTTGCGTTCGTCGCGAGGGAAAACCGCTGCACACTTCTCCGGATCATGCTCTAAGAAAACGACATGAGCGAGACTTTCACAAGCGTGTCCCAGGAAGAAGCCGGTCTTCGCGACCGCATGCGGCTGTCGTTCGATCTCGACGCCGACATCTGCGTCATCGGCGCGGGCCTTGCCGGCCTTTCCATCGCGCTGGAGGCGGCCCGGCTCGGGGCCAGCGTCGCGGTGCTCGAGGGCCGTCATATCGGTTGGAACGCCTCCGGCAACCAGCTCGGCACCGTGATGCCTGGTTTCGCGCTGCCGCTCGCCGACCTGATCGAGCGCATCGGCTTCGAGGACGCGCGCGAGTTGTGGGCCCTGTCGAAGGAAGGCGCAGAATTCGTCCGCGCCAACGCCACGGAAGAGAACATGCCGGGAATCGGCCTCAGCGAGGGCGTGCTGGAGGTCTCCAACGTCGATACCGGCGACCGGCTGATCAGCCGGTTGCAGATGCTGAACGAGGATTTCGATACCGAGGTCGAGGGCTGGCAGGCCGATCGCGTCCGCGGGCTGCTCAAGACCGACCGTTACTTCCACGGCGTGTACTATCCCAAAGCGTTCCAGGTCGACGGCCGGAAATATGTGCACGGCCTTGCGGCGCTGGCGCGGCGGGCAGGCGCCCGCATCTTCGAGGACACGCCGGTCGTCAGCATCGATCATTCCGGCATCCGCAAACGCATCGTCACACCCTCGGCACGGCTGCGCGCAACCCACATCGTGCTCGCCGGCAACATTCATCTCGGCGCGCCCCTGAAGCGCCTTTCGGAGACGCTGCTGCCGGTCTGGCGCTATGCCGGCATCACCGCGCCGCTCGGCGAGCGCCTTCATGAGATCATCGCCTTCAAGGGATCGGTGATGGATTCCGACGGCGTCGATCATTTCAAGATCGTCGACGGCGACCGGCTGATATGGGAGAGCCCGGAGACCACCTGGGCGGCACGTCCGCAGCGCTTCGCGGGCGCCGTCAGGCGGCGGATCCGCACGATCTTTCCCGAGCTCGGCAATGTCGAGATCACCGACATGTTCGGCGGCGCCACCGGCCAGACCGTGCACGGCATGCCGCAGATCGGCCAGTTGCGCAAAGGCCTGTGGGTGGCGAGCGGGTTCGGCCGCCAGGGCATGAACACCTCCGCCATGGCCGGACAGATGATCGCGCGCAGCATTCTGCGGGGCGATGAGCGCTGGCGGCTGTTCTCGCCGTTCGAGCTGGTCTGGGCGGGCGGCGCCACGGGGCGCGTCGCGGGCCAGCTGGTCGGGATCTGGAGCAGGGCGAGTTCCGCCGCGGCGGGCTCGCTCGCCCGCTATCGCGAACGTGCCAGGCTCAAGGACAGGGAACGCGAGGCCCGCCTCGCCAAAGCCAACCGGGCCGCCGGCACCGGCCCGCGCCGTCCGCCGCCCGGCGTTCGGCCGCGGCCAACCTCGCCGCCGAAACCTGCGGCCCAACGCACAGAACAGGGCAACATAGAACAGGGCACGGAACCGGCCCCTCACGAAGCCGGCATCTCGCGATAAGCGCCAAGAAAAATCCCGCCCGGAAGTGTAACGTCGGCCGTTAGAGCCCGTATCTCAGGGCGTGGACTCCCCGCGCACGGAGAATGAGATGGTTGACCGCCGCATCCTGTTGACGACTGTCGCCGGCCTGTTTGGCCTTTCGGCCTTTCGCTGGCTGAGAGCATCCCCCGCCGAGGCCGGCGAGAAGGCCGCGGAAAAGTTCGAGATTGTGAAGACGGAGGCCGAATGGCGTGCCCAGCTCACGCCGCAGCAATATGAGATCCTGCGCAATCACGGCACCGAGCGGCCCGGCTCAAGCCCGCTGCTGAAGGAGCACCGCAAGGGCATCTTCGCCTGCGCCGGCTGCGACCTGCCGCTGTTTGCGTCCGAGACCAAGTTCGAGAGCGGCACGGGATGGCCGAGCTTCTACCAGCCGATCGAGGGCAATGTCGGCAAGACCGAGGACCGCGCCTACGGCATGGTTCGCACCGAGGTGCATTGCCGGCGCTGCGGCGGCCACCTCGGTCACGTCTTCGACGACGGTCCGAAGCCGACCGGCTTGCGTTATTGCATCGACGGTTTCGGGCTGGTCTTCCATCCCGCGGCGGCGTCGGCGACGTAAGTCTTTCTCGTCGTCATTCAGGGGCGGTCCGCAGGACCGAACTATGGTGCGCAATTGCGCACCTGAGAATCTCGAGGTTCCGGATTCGATGCTGACGCATCGCTCCGGAACGACACTCGCCCCGGCAATTGTTGCCGGCCCGGCAATTGTGCCCCGGTCGTCCGACCGGGGGCTTTCCGTTTAAGTCATTGATTTCCTGAAGATCCCCGCATTGGCATAGGCCTTGCGACGTCTCTCCCGACTGCGGCCATGGTCGACCGGCCGCCGGGATCGGATTTGGAGACAAAGTTATGGGTATCTTCGATGCAATGAACACCTCGGTGGGTGGCCTGCAGGCGCAGTCCTTCGCGCTTCAGAACATTTCCGGCAACATCGCGAACTCATCCACCACCGGTTACAAGGGCATCGGCACCAGCTTCGTCGACCTCATTCCCGACTCATCCGTCCCGAGCAAGCAGGTCGCAGGCGGCGTGCAGGCCAACGCGAAGGCCACCATCACCACGCAGGGCACGATCTCATCCTCCACCGTCGCCACCAACATGGCGATCACCGGCGACGGTTTCTTCTCGATCCAGAAGGCGAGCGGCGTCGTCGACAACGTGCCGGTGTTCACGGGGGTCACCTACTACACGAGGCGTGGCGACTTCCAGCTCAATGCCAACGGCAATCTGGTCAACGGCGCCGGCTATTACCTGATGGGCGTCACGGTCGACCCGAAGACCGGCAACCCGACCGGCAGCGTGGCGAACGTCCTGCAATTCCAGAACAACTTCATTCCGGCGCAGGCGACCACCTCGATCCAGTACGCGGCGAACCTGCCGACCCAGCCGAACACGGTGGCGAAAACCACCGCCTCGACCGGCACGTTGCTGGCGGCCGGTGGGCTCAATCCGTCCGATTTCGCCGCCAACCCGCTGCCGGTCGGCACGCCGCCGGCGCCCTATGCCAACGCAACGGTGTCAGGCGCGGCTGCAACCGGCAACATCCGCTCGGCCTATTCATCGACGACGGCGACGGGCACGGTTGCGCTCCAGAACAATTCGTCGGCGGTCGCCTCGACAACCACGTCCCTTGACAACGCCGCCGGCACGCATCTCGCCTCCAGCATTCTGACCGCCTTGAGCGGCCAGACGCTGACCATCAACGGCAACACCATCACGTTCAACGGCGGCACCACGGTCTCGACCGTCGGCAGCAATACGACGATCGGTCTCGGTGCGGGCACGACGGCGACCGTGGCCGACATCCTGAATGCGATTCAGACTGCCGGCGGCGCCGGCGTCACAGCTTCGCTCTCGGTCAGCGGCAATATCCAGATCTCGACCGGCACCGGCACTGACGTCGCGGTCGGCAGCGGCACGGCCGCCACCGCGCTCGGCATCAGCAGCGTGACGCGCGGCGGCAACGTGCTGTCCTCGCCCGCGATCTCGGGCGCGACCGTGCTGAGCGGCACTGCGACCGCCGGCGGCGCCCAGGTGCTCACATCCGGCTTCTCCGCAGGCGATACCATCACCGTCAACGGTCAGACGCTGACCTTCATGGCCTCGGGCGCCTCGGGACCGAACCAGATCAACGTCACCGACAACGTCACGACCCTGCTCGGCAAGATCGACGCGCTCTCCGGCGCCTCGGGGTCTTCGGTCAGCAGCGGCGGCGTGATTACCCTCAACACGGGCACCGTCTCGAACCTGACGGTCTCCAGCTCGAACAGCGCTGCCTTCTCGGCGCTCGGCTTCACCTCGACGATCACCAAGAATCGCGACGGCGGCGGTACGGCCGGCACCGGCGGCGTGATCGGCAACGACATCGCCACGTTCACCAAGGAATCGATCAGCGGTGGCGCGGTGACCGCCTACAACGCCGCCGGCACGCCGGTGAACCTGCAATTGCGCTGGGCCAAGACCGACAGTGCCTCGCTGGGCGCGGGTCATTCGGATAGCTGGAACCTGTTCTACCAGACCGACCCGAACGCAACCGGCACGACCGTCGGCTGGGTCAACACCGGTCAGACCTTCACTTTTGCCGCCGACGGCTCGCTGACCTCGCCGAGCGGCTCGGGCATCACCATCAACAACGTCACCGTCAGCGGCCAGTCGCTCGGCTCGGTCGCCTTCAACATCTCCTCCGGCGGGCTGACGCAATATGCCAGCACCAGCGGCGCGGTGACCATCAACACCATCACCCAGAACGGCTATGCCGCCGGTCAGCTCCGCTCGGTCGCCGTCAACAACAACGGCGTCGTGGTCGGCACCTTCTCGAACGGCCAGAACCTCAACCTCGCCCAGGTGCAGCTGTCGCATTTCAACGGCACCAACTATCTGAAGGCACTCGATGGCGGCGCCTATGCCGCGACCGAACAGTCGGGAGACGCCATCGACGGCGCCTCGGGCACCATCAGCGGCTCGTCGCTGGAGGGATCCAACACCGACATCGCCGACGAATTCACCAAGCTGATCGTGACCCAGCAGGCCTATTCGGCCAACACCAAGGTGATCACGACAGCGAATTCGATGGTGCAGGACCTCTTGAACGTGTTGCGCTGATCGGCGCGTAACGTAACCAAAGGTGGCAAGTCATGGGTTTGAGTTCAGCCCTCGCCAGCGCGATGAGCGGTCTGCGTGCCAACCAGGCCGCGCTCTCGATCGTCTCATCGAACGTCGCGAATTCGCAGACGCCGGGCTACGTCGTCCAGACACCGAACCAGATCGAGGTCACCACCGGAGACTTCGGCTCGACGGTGATGACCACCGGTGTCAGCCGCGAGCTCGACAGCTACGTGCTGAACCAGCTGCGGACCGAGACCGGCGGCAGCGGTTACGCCGACCAGATGGCCAACATCCTGAAGCAGCTTCAGAGTGTCTATGGCACGCCCGGCAACAGCGGCACGCTCGAAGCCGCGCTGAACAAGTTCACCACGGCGCTTCAGGCGCTCTCGACCAGTTCGGGGGCGTCGTCGGCGCAGACCGTCGCGCTCGGCGCGGCGCAGGCCCTGGCGCAGCAGCTCAACGTCACCACCACGGGCATCCAGTCGCTGCGCTCCAACGTCGAGCAGGATCTCGGCAACTCGGCGCGAGCCGCCAACGCGGCGATGCAGCAGATCGCCGACATCAACACCAAGCTCCAGGGCCTCTCGCCCAACGATCCCTCGGCCGCCACGCTGATGGACCAGCGTGACCAGGCCATCAACACGCTGTCGAAATATGTCGACGTCCGCGTCACCACCGACGGTTCGAACCAGACCAACATCTACACCACGACGGGCATTCAGCTCGTCGGCGCCGGGCTCGCCTCTGAATTCTCCTTTGCCTCCGCCGGGGCGCTGTCGGCGACCTCGCTTTACAACATCGACCCGGCCAAGTCCGGCGTCGGCGCGTTCAACATCAAGCTGCCGAACGGCTCGCAGGTCGACGTCGTCGCCAACAACGTGGTGTCTTCCGGCCAGATCGCGGCCGACCTGAAGCTGCGCGACCAGACGCTGGTGCAGGCGCAGAACCAGATCGACCAGCTCGCCGCCACGATGGCGAGCGCGCTGTCCGACAAGACCACGGCCGGAAGCACGGTCTCCGGCCCGCCGGCCGGGTTTGATCTCGACCTTGCCGGGGCGGCGCCGGGCAACACCGTCAACATCACCTACACGGATACGGCCACCAACACGCAGCGCCAGATCACGCTGGTCAACGTGACCGATCCGGCCGCGCTGCCGCTTCAGAACGCGACGAACGCCAACCCGATGCGGATCGGCGTCAACTTCTCCGGCGGCATGGGAGCGATCGCCTCCGCGCTCAACACCGCGCTGCCAGGCGCGCATCTGTCGTTCTCCGCCGCCCCGTCGCCAGCGACCGCCACGACGCTGCGGGTGACCGACGACAATACCGGCCTTGCCAAGGTGAACTCGGCGTCGACCACGAAGACGATCACGTCGCTGACCTCGGGCAATCCGCAGCTGCCGCTGTTCACTGACGGCGGCCAGGCGCTCTATACCGGCGCGATCACGGCGTCCGGCTCGCAGATGACCGGCCTTGCCGGGCGCATTGCCGTGAACACGCAGCTGGTTTCCGATCCGAGCCGGCTGTCGGTCTACAACACCTCGCCGGTGACGCCCGCGGGCGACACCACGCGTTCGGACTATCTCTATTCGCAGCTCACCAATGCGGTGTTCTCCTATTCGCCGCAGACCGGCCTCGGCTCGGCGAACCAGCCCTTCACCGGCAGCGTCTCGAACTACCTCCAGCAGTTCCTGAGCGTCCAGGCCAACGCCGCCACCCAGGCGACCCAGCTCCAGCAGGGCCAGAGCGTCGTGGTCTCGACGCTCCAGGCCAAGTTCGATTCGACCTCCAGCGTCAATCTGGACTCGGAGATGTCGAACCTGATCCAGCTTCAGAATGCCTACGCCGCCAACGCCCACGTCATGTCGGTGGTGCAGAGCATGATGAACACGTTGCTCCAGGCTCAAGTGTAGCAAGTAACAGGGCTCTGAAAGATGTCGATCAGCAGTATCAACTATTCTTCGTCGATTCTCGGCGCACAGATCCGCAACATCAATCAGCAGCTCACCGACCTGTCGACCCAGCTTTCGACCGGCAAGCTGTCGCAGAACTATTCCGGCATGGGCACCAACGAGGGTTTTGCGATCGCCGGGCGCGCGCAGCTCTCCAACATCGACGGCTATACCGACACGATCACCAACGTCAACGTCAGCATCAACCTCGCCAATACCGCGCTGCAGTCGCTGACGAAGATTCGCAACACGGTGCAGACCGGCTCGGCCAACACCGCGCAGGACCTCAACGTCAACGGCCAGACGATCGCGCAGAACACCGCCGCCGCCCAGTTCGGCTCGATGGTCGGCGTCCTCAACACGCAGACGGGCAGCCGCTATCTGTTCTCCGGGACGGCCGTCAACACGCAATCGGTTGCGGATGCCGGCGACATCATCAACGGCACCACGACGCAGGCCGGCTTCAAGACCGTCATGGCGGAGCGCCAGGCCGCCGACCTCGGCGCCAACGGCATGGGGCGGCTGGTGCAGACGCAGCCGACGCCGAGCTCCGTGCAGGTGTCGGAGGACGTCGCGGGCTCGCCGTTCGGGCTCAAGATCAAGGCGGTGTCCTCGACGCTGACGGGCGCGACCGTCACCGGCCCGAGCGGCTCGCCGGTGTCGTTCTCGGTCGATCTCAACGGCGTCAACCCGAACAACGGCGACAAGCTCAGCATTCAGTTCACCCTGCCGGACGGCACCACCGAGCAGATCGACCTGACCGCCTCGACGGCGACGCCGACGCCGCTCGGCAGCTTCGCGATCGATGCGAGCACCCCCGTCAATCCGAACAACACCGCGAGCAACCTCAACACTGCGCTGAACACCGCGATCACCAAGCTCGCCAACACTTCGCTGGTGGCGGCATCCGCGGTCGTCGCCGGCGACAACTTCTTCAACACCGCGAGCTCCGCGATCGGAACGCCGGTCAACAACCAGGCGGCGCCGCCGGCCCCCGTCACCGGCGCGACGGCGCTATCCGGCGCGAGCCCCTCGGACTCGATCTCGCCGGGCTTCGTCGCCGGCGACACCATCACCGTCAACGGCACCACGCTGACCTTCGTCAGCTCGGGCGCGACCGGCGACCAGCTCAACGTCACCGACAGCATCCAGACCCTGCTGAGCAAGATCGACCAGATCACGGGGACGTCGAAGCCCTCGACGGTCCATGGCGGTTCGATCACGATCAACACCGACGACGCGGCGAGTCTCAGCATCACGAGCTCGAATACGGGGGCGCTGGGTTCGCTCGGCTTCGCCGCGACGCCCGTGACCGCCACGCAACCGCCGCTGCGCGTCGGCTCCTCGCCCGCGAGTTCGGCGACGACGCTGGTGAACGGCTCGGCCACCACCGTGAAGTGGTACCTGGGCAATGACGGGCCGGGGGCGCCGCGCTCGACGGCGACGGCCCGGGTCGACGATGCCGTCACGGTGCAATATGGCGCCCAGGCGAACGAGGATGCGATCCGCCGGCAATTGCAGGCGATCGCGGTGTTCGGGACCTTCTCGACCTCGCCGACCGGCCAGTATTCGGGCGGGCAGGTGTCGGCGCTGAGCCTGCGGGTGACGCAGGCGCTGACGCAGCAGCCCGGCCAGCAGCGCATCGAGGACATCCAGACCGACATCGCGATGGCCCAGAACACGATGAAGGACGCCACCACGCGCCAGACCCAGGCCAAGGCGCAGCTCCAGGGCATCATCGACCAGGCGGAATCGGCTTCGCCCGACCAGGTCGCGAGCGAGATCCTGGCGCTCCAGAACGCCCTCCAGGCGTCCTACCAGGTGACCTCGAACCTCGCGCAGCTCTCGCTCGTCAAGTTCCTGTAAGGGGGCGTTAAGGCGCCGTTAACCATGCCTGTTTACCTCTTGGTGAGGATTGGAGCGGGGCGGGGCGGTCGATGTCGGACAGGATGCAGCTGGTGGTGGCAACGCCTTGCTTCGGCGGGCAGGTGTCGAGCATTTATGCGAGCTCGATCTTCGCGCTGCAGCGCGCCGTGCACGGCATGTCCAACCTCGAGCTCAAGGTGCACCTGCGAGACGGCGACGCCCTGATCACCCGCGCGCGGGCTAATTTGGTCGCGATGTTCCTGGACGATCCCAGGGCGACGCATTTCCTGTTCATCGATGCCGATATCGGGTTCAGGCCGGAGCAGGTGTTCCGGCTGATCGAGTGCGGCGCGGACGTCGTGGCCGGCTGCTATCCGATCAAGCGGGTCAACTGGGACAAGGCCGCGCGTGCGATCCAGTCCGGTCGGGCCGACGTGCCGGCCGCCTCGCTCGACTATGTGCTCGAGATCGAGGATCCCGACCGCATCGTCGTGGTCAACGGCTTCACCCGCGTGCGCTACGCCGGCACCGGCTTCCTGATGATCCGGCGCCACGTGCTGGAGGCGATGTGCCGCCACCCGGCCTATGCGAACCTGCAATTCTTCCGCGAACATTCGCACGACACGCTGACGGCGAGCCAGAACCGGTTCGCGCTGTTCGAATGCATGATCGATCCGGCGACCGGCACGTATCTCTCCGAGGACTTTGCCTTCTGCAAGCGCTGGACCGATATCGGCGGCGAGATCTGGGCCGACATCCAGAGCTCGCTCGATCACGTCGGGCCGTCGGTGTTCCGCGGCGACATCGCCTCGCAATTCGCAGCCGTGCCCGCGGCGGCGGCCGATGCCGCGGCGTGAGGTTTGCGGGATGAGCGGCCGCGCATCCCGTTGGTCAGAACCGGAACGGGCGTCCGACGGCGGGTCGCGCTATCGCCTGCGCGATCTCTTCACGCCACTCGACACGCTGCTCGTCTCCGGCGGAGATCCGCGGCTCGCGCTCGATCCCGAGGACCGCGTCAACGCCTATGGCTGCGCGGCCTCGCCGGAACCGGAGATCTGGAATTTCGCCTCCGCGACCGCATCGACGATCTCGCAAGCGGCCTATGACCGCGCTGCGCTGGCGCGCGAAGAGCTGATGCACAAGTGCCTGTTCGACGAGGTCGAGGTCGCCTTCGACGCAAGATGCGAGGACATGCGCGACGAGCTGCGCAGTCATCTCCAGCTCTCGCCGCGCGTCGACGTGGTGTTCTCGCCGTCCGGCACGGACTCCCAGCTCCATGCCCTGTTCCTGGCGCGGACGATCCTCGGCGCGCGGCCGGTGACGATCGTGGTCGGCGCCGACCAGACCGGAAGCGGGACGATCCATACTGCCCGCGGACACCATTTCAGCTCCATGACGGCGAGCGGCGTTGCGGTTCGCAAGGACGGCGCGGTTGCGGGGCTCGCCGGTACCAGTCTTGCGTTGCCACTGCGCGAGGTCGCACCCGGGATCGCGATGCGCGCGGACGCCGATGCCGCGGTGCTGCATGCGGTCGAGGCCACGATCGCGCAAGGCGCGCCCGTGCTGCTCCAGATCATGGATTCCTCGAAGCTCGGATGGCGTGCGCCGAGCACGGCCTGCCTCGACGAGATCGCGCGGCGCTGGCCGCGCAAGGTCCAGGTCGTCGTCGATGCCTGCCAGGCCCGGCTCGGCCGCCGCCGGCTGCGCTCCTATCTCGACCGCGGCTATATGGTGCTGATCACCGGCTCGAAATTCTTCGGCGGGCCCGCCTTCAGCGGTGCGCTGCTGGTGCCGAAGGGCCTTTCGCGCTCGCTCGACCGGGGTGAGGGGATCGCGCCCGGTATCCTCGACTACGCCGGCCGTTGCGATTGGCCGGTGGCCTGGACGGCGCTGCGTTCGCGCTTCGAGCGCCGCCCGAATTTCGGTCAATGGCTGCGCTGGGAGGCGGCGCTGGCCGAGATCGGCAGCTACTACGCCGTGCCCGCGGTTTCCCGCGCCGAGATGCTCGCCGAGCTCGCCACCGGCATCGACAGCATGATCGCGTTGTCGCCGTCGCTTCGCTCTATTCCAACTCCAACCGCGATCAACACGGCCGACGCGGATGACGAGGAATTCGCGCAAGCCACGATCTTTCCGTTCACGCTGCTGCGCGACGGCAAACCGGTCTCGATCGCCGAGACCTCGGCCGTTCACCGTGCACTGGCGCGGGACATGAGCGATGAGATCAGCGGCAGCACGGCGGACCGAGAGGTCGCCGCGCAGCGCTGCCTGGTCGGCCAGCCAGTCCGGCTGGAGCGGCAGGACGAGACGCCGCAGGCCGTGCTGCGCCTCTGCGTCGGCGCACGGCTCGTGACGGAAGCCTGGTCGCCGGACATGACGAAGGCGCGACGCAATGTGCAGCACGTTCTCGACCGCATCGCCCATGTCCTGGTGAAGATCGAGCTGCTGCTCGACCGTGGTGCAGCCGCGACCGTGCCGGTCAAGTCCGCGTTCGAGGTGTGAAATGCAGCATCCAGTTTCCGCTCCGATCGGTTTGACTGCGGCGAACTATGCCGACCGCATCGGCTTTGCGCAGCTGACGCGCCAGGCCTTCGAAGGCGTCGATCTGCATCCGTTGCGCGACCAGCTCGTGGCGCGGATCGCGGCGGGGACC
This sequence comes from Bradyrhizobium sp. CCBAU 25338, assembly GCF_028128965.1. Taxonomy (NCBI): domain Bacteria; kingdom Pseudomonadati; phylum Pseudomonadota; class Alphaproteobacteria; order Hyphomicrobiales; family Nitrobacteraceae; genus Bradyrhizobium; species Bradyrhizobium sp. CCBAU 25338. Next base: position 495,304 of record NZ_LFKY01000043.1, on the reverse strand, counting down.
GCGTTGGCGGGCGAAGGGCTGGATCTCTCCTTGATCAGCCAGCTTCTAGGCGACAAGGATCAGGGGCTTGCAATCCAGTCCGAAGTGCTGACCTTCCATCAACTCTTCCGTACGCCCAGTGCGGCTCCGCAGCCCGGCTTGCGCGTGCTCGCGCTTGCGGCCGACATCGACATGGGCGGCAACACGCCGATCGATTTCCTGCTCGAAGGCTCCGACATCGAGCTGCTGACGCTCTATGTGGTCAAGGGCGTCGGTCTGCCGGAAACCTTGCCCGAGCACGACGTCGCCATCGTGGTCGCGTCCGATTCCGAGGAATGCCGCGAGGCGCTCGCGCTGATCGAAAAGGCCGCGCCGCACTGGCCGCGGCCGCTGCTCAATCCGCCCGATCGCATCGGCAATCTCGATCGCGACAAGCTGTATCGGCTGCTGGCTGGTGTGCCGGGTCTGGACATTCCCGCGACCATCCACGCGACGCGCGCGCAATTGTCCGATCTCGCCCAGGAGCGGATCGCCTGTGAGGACATCGCGGGCGAACTGCACTTTCCGATCATCGCGCGGCCGCGCGGCTCGCATGCCGGCGTCGGGCTCGCCAAGCTCGACGATGCGGCGGCGCTCGCGGCCTATCTCGCCGAACGCAAAGAGCAGGACTTCTTCGTCGCACGCTTCGTCGACTATGTGAGCCCCGACGGGCTCTACCGCAAATATCGCCTCGCCATGATCGACGGCAAACCCTACGCCTGCCACATGGCGATCGCCGACCGCTGGGACATCTGGTATCTCAACGCCTACATGGCGTTCAGCGAGGAGAAGCGGGCCGAGGAAGCCGTCTTCATGCGCGACTTCGACAGCGACTTCGCCGAGCGCCACAGGAGCGCGCTCGACGAGATGAGCCGCCGCGTCGGCCTCGATTATTTCATCGTCGATTGCGCCGAGAACGAGAGGCGCGAGCTTCTGGTGTTCGAGGCCGATAACACCGCCGTCGTGCACAACATGGATTCGCCAGCCGTGTTTCCTTACAAGCCGCCGCAGATGCGCAAGATCTTTGCCGCGTTCACGGCGATGCTGTCGCGGCATGCAAGGACGGGCAAGGGGAGCGCAGCATGAACGAGATCATCCGCAACACGCAAAGCGCCGTCACGAGCACCTCGCTCGATCCGCAGGACTGGAGCGAGTTTCGCGCGCTCGCCCATCGCATGCTGGACGAGACGATCGACGGCATCGCCAACGTTCGGGCGCGGCCCGTCTGGCAGCCGATCCCTGAAGACGTCCGTACGGCATTCAGGGCCGATCTGCCGCGCGAGGCGAGCGATCTCGCCGAGGTCTATCGCGAATTCGCCGAGCATGTCGCCCCCTATGCGACCGGCAACGTCCATCCCGGCTTCATGGGCTGGGTGCATGGCGGCGGCACCGCGGTCGGCATGCTCGCGGAAATGCTTGCGGCAGGCCTCAACGCCAATCTCGGCGGGCGCGACCACATCCCGATCGAGGTCGAGCGCCAGATCGTCGACTGGATGCGCCGCCTGTTCGCCTTCCCCGACAGCGCGAGCGGCATCTTCGTCACGGGCACGTCGATGGCCAATCTGATGGCGGTGCTGGTGGCGCGCACGAGTGCGCTTGGAACGCTGGCGCGGCAGCACGGCATCGGCAATGACGGTGCGCTGCTCACGGCCTACACCTCGCGGGCGGCGCATGGCTGCGTCTCCAGGGCGATGGATATTGCCGGGCTCGGCACCGATGCGCTGCGCAGGATCGATGTCGATGACGATCATCGCATCGACGTCGCAGCGCTGCGCGCGCAGATTGCCGTTGATCGCGAGGTCGGCTTCAAGCCTTTCCTGGTGGTCGCGTCCGCCGGCACCGTCGATATCGGCGCGATCGACGACCTCAGGGCGATCGCCGAGCTGTGCCGCGAGGAAGGAATCTGGTTTCACGTCGACGGCGCTTTCGGTGCGCTCGCCATCCTGTCGCCCGAGCTTGCGCCGCTGCTCGGCGGCATCGAGATCGCGGATTCGATCGCGCTCGACTTCCACAAATGGGGACAGGTGCCTTACGACGCAGGCTTCCTGCTGGTGCGCGACGGCGAGCAGCATCGGCAGGCCTTTGCGCAGCCGGCGGCCTATCTGCGCCGCGAGGCGAGGGGGCTTGCGACCGGTGCGGTCTGGCCCTGCGATCTCGGCCCCGATCTGTCGCGTGGCTTCCGTGCGCTGAAGACGTGGTTCACGCTGAAGACGTTCGGCACCGATCGGCTTGGTGCGGTGATCGCGCGAAGCTGTGCGCTGGCGAAATATCTGGAGGCGCGCGTGTTGGCCGAACCTCGGCTGGAATTGCTGGCGCCGGTCAATCTCAACATCGTCTGCTTCCGCTACCGTGCCGATGATGCGGTCAATCGCGAGATAGTCGCCGACGTCCAGGAGTCCGGCGTCGCAGCGCCGTCGAGCACGACGCTGGACGGAAGGCTTGCGATCCGCGCCGCGATCGTCAATCACCGCACCGAGGAGACGGACGTCGATGCGCTGGTCGCGGCCGTGCTGGAGTTCGGCGAAAGGCGGAGCCGCGGCGGACTGATCGAGGTCGAGGCGCCGCCGCTCGCGGCGCAGTAACATCGATGCGTGCCTGAAACGACGACGGCCCCGGAGATGATCCGGGGCCGTCGTCGTTCGCAGCTTGGGCGAAGCGAAAGCGTGTGGTCAGGCGGCGGAGCTCACGTCGGCCTTGTCCGCTTCGGCCTTGGGATGCGCGGCCGCGTACTGATCCCGCAGCTTCTCTTCATAGGCAATCAGCTTGCGGGCGTCCTTCAGCGCCCGGTAGAGGTCGCCATTCAGGATGTTGTTGTTGATGCCTTCGATGATCGGCCAGGAGCTCGGCACCGCAGTGACGATGTCGCGCACCAGGTTGAAATAGGTGCCGTGCTGGGTCTGCGGATCCGGTGAGATGTACATGAGCTGGACCGCAAGATAGACGAGCTTGGCGGGCGTATTGGCGGTCTCCGGCGTGAGGATGTCGCGCTCGCGCAGGATCGGCACGTTGTCGCCGTCGATCAGGAGGCGGGCGCGCTGGTCCGTGTTGGTAATCACGCAGTTACCGACGATGATGCGTTCGTGCGGTCTGAGCTCGACCTTGAGGGCCATGCCTGTTCTCCATCAACGCTTTCGTAACCGAGCGTTCGTTGCGGCTCATCAAGGCCTGATTCTCGCCCGGAATTAGTTAACGAGCTGTAAATCTCCGGCATTCGCGAGAAAAAGCTCAATCTTTCCAACGTCATGTCTGCGCGGCGGTGTGGCGATGTGCGCGGCCTCGGCGCCCCGAATCACGCGTGACCCGGCAAAAGCGCGGGTTTCATTTCATGCTTCGTTAGAAGTCTCGGCGCCACGGTCCGCCGGTCGCTGGGTCAATCTCGATCCAAGCAGACGCGTAACAGTAGCGTCGTTTACCAGAAAGGTAACAGAGTCATGTCCGGTATCGTTCTCTCCGCATCGGTTCGTCAGAACCTGCTCTCCCTCCAGTCCACCGCTGACCTCCTCGCCACCACACAGAATCGTCTGTCGACCGGCAAGAGCGTCAACTCGGCCCTGGACAATCCCACCAACTTCTTCACCGCCCAGTCGCTCGACAACCGTGCCAGCGACATCAATAACCTGCTCGACGGCATCGCCAACGGCGTGCAGGTGCTGCAGGCTGCCAACACCGGCATCACCTCGCTGCAGAAGCTGATCGACAGCGCCAAGTCGATCGCCAACCAGGCGCTGCAGACCACGGTCGGCTACTCCACCAAGTCCAACGTCTCCACCACGATTGCCGGTGCGACTGCAGCGGACCTGCGCGGCACGACCTCCTATGCAAGCGCCACCGCGTCCCCCCCCCCCCCCCCCCCCCCCCCCCCCCCCCCCCCCCCCCCCCCCCCCCCCCCCCCCCCCCCCCCCCCCCCCCCCCCCCCCCCCCCCCCCCCCCCCCCCCCCCCCCCCCCCCCCCCCCCCCCCCCCCCCCCCCCCCCCCCCCCCCCCCCCCCCCCCCCCCCCCCCCCCCCCCCCCCCCCCCCCCCCCCCCCCCCCCCCCCCCCCCCCCCCCCCCCCCCCCCCCCCCCCCCCCCCCCCCCACCGCTGCAACTGGCACGACGACTCTCGGTGCGACCCAGGGTACGTTCTCGAACACGGTTGCCGTGAACGCCGCCGACGGCACCACCGCCGTGACCGGCACGATGACCCTGATCGGCACCACCGCCGCCACGAAGATCGGCACGGCTCCCGCCGACGGCGACACGTTGACGGTGAACGGCAAGACCATCACCTTCCGCGCCGGCTCGGCCCCCGCGGCGGCCGCGGTCCCGAGCGGCTCGGGTGTCAGCGGCAACCTCGTGACCGACGGCAGCGGCAACACCACCGTCTATCTCGGCACCGCCGCGGCGCCGACTGCGACCGTCAACGACGTGCTGACGGCGATCGACCTCGCCAGCGGCGTGCAGACCTCGACGATCACCAACGGTGCTGCGACGATCGGTGTTGCCTCCGGTGCGACGGCGTCGTCGATGGCCGCAGGTATCGTGACGCTGAAGAGCTCGGCGGGTGCGGACGTGTCCGTGACCGGCAAGGCCGACCTGCTCAAGGCGTTTGGCCTGACCACTGCAACGGGTGGCGGCAACGCCACGGCGACGGCGACCCGTACGACCAGCTCGGGCTCGCTGGGCGCTCTGATCTCGGACGGTTCGACGCTGAACGTCGACGGTCACGTCATCACCTTCAAGAACGCGCCGGTCCCGGGCTCGACCAACGCCCCATCGATCCCGACCGGCTTCGGCAAGAGCGGCAACGTGATCACCGATGGCAACGGCAACTCGACGGTCTACCTCCAGGCCGGCACCGTCGCCGACGTGCTCAACGCGATCGACCTTGCCACCGGCGTGCAGACCGCCACCATTGCCGCCAACGGCAGCGCGACGCTTGCGGCCACCTCGGGCCAGATCGCCTCGTCGATCAACGCCTCCGGCCAGCTCAAGCTCTCGACCGGCATCAATGCCGACCTGTCGATCACGGGCACCGGCAATGCGCTGAATGCGCTCGGCCTCGCCGGCAACACCGGCACCGCCAGCGCATTCTCGGCGGCCCGTACCTCCGGCATCGGCGGCATCAGCGGCAAGACCCTGACCTTCACCTCCTTCAACGGCGGCACCGCGGTTGACGTCACCTTCGGCGACGGCACCAACGGCACGGTCAAGACGCTGGATCAGCTCAACTCGAAGCTTCAGGCCAACAACCTGTCCGCGACGATCGATGCCAACGGCCTGCTGACGATCTCGACCACCAACGACTACGCGTCCTCGACCATCGGTTCGAGTGCCGCGGGTGGTGCGATCGGCGGCACGCTGACCTCGTCGCTCACCTTCTCGACGGCTTCCACCCCCGTCCAGGATACGGTTGCGCAGACCTCGCGTGCGAACCTGGTGTCTCAGTACAACAACATCCTGAACCAGATCGACACGACGGCGCAGGACTCCTCGTTCAACGGCGTCAACCTCTTGAACGGCGACCAGCTCAAGCTGGTGTTCGACGAGACCGGCAAGTCGAACCTGAGCATCACCGGCGTGACCTACAACTCCAAGGGTCTGGGCCTTGCTGCGCTGACCAGCGGTGTCGACTTCATCGACAACGCTGCCACCAACAAGGTGCTGACCAACCTGAACGCTGCGTCGAGCACGCTGCGCTCGGAAGCCTCGAGCCTCGGTTCGAACCTCTCGGTGGTGCAGGTGCGTCAGGACTTCAACAAGAGCCTGATCAACGTGCTGCAGACCGGTTCGGCCAACCTGACGCTGGCCGACACCAACGTCGAGGCGGCCAACAGCCAGGCGCTGTCGACCCGTCAGTCGATCGCGGTCTCCGCGCTGTCGCTGGCCAACCAGTCGCAGCAGAGCGTGCTCCAGCTGCTCCGCTAAGTCGCGGACGACATCGCAAGCAGGATCCGGCGGCGGGGCTTCGGCCCCGCCGCTTTGTTTTTGCATCGGCATCTGAGTGCCGCTCGCCAAGACGGGACGGTGCATCTGGATGCAGCAATTGCGTACTCTTAGTTATGGTTGACGAGTGGCAAATGCCTTCCCATTGGGCAAGAAAGCGTCGTCTTATCAGGGCGATATACGCGAGCTCGACCGAGCGTGACACTGCCATATGGTGAATCCGCGCAAGGACTGGCGCGACACGCTTCATGCTTTGTTAGCCCTCAACGTTCACCGTCCCGCACATCGATTAATCCTAATCGAAGTTTGTTGCGTTGCGTACCAGAAGGGTAACACTCAATGTCCGGTATCGTTCTCTCCGCGTCGGTTCGTCAGAACCTGCTCTCCCTCCAGTCCACCGCTGACCTTCTCGCCACCACGCAGAGCCGTCTGTCGACCGGCAAGAGCGTCAACTCGGCCCTGGACAATCCCACCAACTTCTTCACCGCCCAGTCGCTCGACAACCGCGCCAGCGACATCAACAACCTGCTCGACGGCATCGCCAACGGCGTGCAGGTGCTGCAGGCTGCCAACACCGGCATCACCTCGCTGCAGAAGCTGATCGACAGCGCCAAGTCGATCGCCAACCAGGCGCTGCAGACCACGGTCGGCTACTCCACCAAGTCCAACGTCTCGACCACGGTCTCGGGTGCGACTGCGGCGGACCTGCGCGGCACGACCTCCTATGCCAGCAACACGGCGCCCCCCCCCCCCCCCCCCCCCCCCCCCCCCCCCCCCCCCCCCCCCCCCCCCCCCCCCCCCCCCCCCCCCCCCCCCCCCCCCCCCCCCCCCCCCCCCCCCCCCCCCCCCCCCCCCCCCCCCCCCCCCCCCCCCCCCCCCCCCCCCCCCCCCCCCCCCCCCCCCCCCCCCCCCCCCCCCCCCCCCCCCCCCCCCCCCCCCCCCCCCCCCCCCCCCCCCCCCCCCCCCCCCCCCCCCCCCCCCCCCCCCCCCCCCCCCCCCCCCCCCCCCCCCCCCCCCCCCCCCCCCCCCCCCCCCCCCCCCCCCCCCCCCCCCCCCCCCCCCCCCCCCCCCCCCCCCCCCCCCCCCCCCCCACCGCTGCAACTGGCACGACGACTCTCGGTGCGACCCAGGGTACGTTCTCGAACACGGTTGCCGTGAACGCTGCCGACGGCACCACCGCTGTGACGGGTACGATGACCCTGATCGGCACCACCGCCGCCACGAAGATCGGCACGGCTCCCGCCGACGGCGACACGCTGACGGTGAACGGCAAGACCATCACCTTCCGCGCCGGCTCGGCCCCCGCGGCGGCCGCGGTCCCGAGCGGCTCGGGTGTCAGCGGCAACCTCGTGACCGACGGCAGCGGCAACACCACCGTCTATCTCGGCACCGCCGCGGCGCCGACTGCGACCGTCAACGACGTGCTGACGGCGATCGACCTCGCCAGCGGCGTGCAGACCTCGACGATCACCAACGGTGCTGCGACGATCGGTGCTGCCTCCGGTGCGACGGCGTCGTCGATGGCCGCAGGCATCGTGACGCTGAAGAGCTCGGCGGGTGCGGACGTGTCCGTGACCGGCAAGGCCGACCTGCTCAAGGCGTTTGGCCTGACCACTGCGACGGGTGGCGGCAACGCCACGGCGACGGCGACCCGTACGACCAGCTCGGGCTCGCTGGGCGCTCTGATCACGGACGGTTCGACGCTGAACGTCGACGGTCACGTCATCACCTTCAAGAACGCGCCGGTCCCGGGCTCGACCAACGCCCCATCGATCCCGACCGGCTTCGGCAAGAGCGGCAACGTGATCACCGATGGCAACGGCAACTCGACGGTCTACCTCCAGGCCGGCACCGTCGCCGACGTGCTCAACGCGATCGACCTTGCCACCGGCGTGCAGACCGCCACCATTGCCGCCAACGGCAGCGCGACGCTTGCGGCCACCTCGGGCCAGATCGCCTCGTCGATCAACCCCCCCCCCCCCCCCCCCCCCCCCCCCCCCCCCGCCTCCGGCCAGCTCAAGCTCTCGACCGGCATCAATGCCGACCTGTCGATCACGGGCACCGGCAATGCGCTCAATGCGCTTGGCCTCGCCGGCAACACCGGCACCGCCAGCGCATTCTCGGCGGCCCGCACCTCCGGCATCGGCGGCATCAGCGGCAAGACCCTGACCTTCACCTCCTTCAACGGCGGCACCGCGGTTGACGTCACCTTCGGCGACGGCACCAACGGCACGGTCAAGACGCTGGATCAGCTCAACTCGAAGCTTCAGGCCAACAACCTGTCCGCGACGATCGACGCCAACGGCCTGCTGACGATCTCGACCACCAACGACTACGCGTCCTCGACCATCGGTTCGAGCACCGCGGGTGGTGCGATCGGCGGCACGCTGACCTCGTCGCTCACCTTCTCGACGGCTTCCACCCCCGTCCAGGACGTCGTCGCGCAGACCTCGCGTGCCAATCTGGTCAACCAGTACAACAACATCCTCCAGCAGATCGACTCGACCGCGCAGGACTCCTCGTTCAACGGTGTCAACCTGCTCAACGGCGACCAGCTCAAGCTGGTGTTCGACGAGACCGCCAAGTCGAGCCTGAGCATCACCGGCGTGACCTACAACTCCAAGGGTCTGGGCCTTGCTGCGCTGACCAGCGGTGTCGACTTCATCGACAACGCTGCCACCAACAAGGTGCTGACCAACCTGAACGCTGCGTCGAGCACGCTGCGCTCGGAAGCCTCCGCTCTGGGTTCGAATCTGACCATCGTGCAGGTGCGCCAGGACTTCAACAAGAACCTGATCAACGTGCTGCAGACCGGTTCGTCCAACCTGACGCTGGCCGACACCAACGTCGAGGCCGCCAACAGCCAGGCGCTGTCGACCCGTCAGTCGATCGCGGTCTCCGCGCTGTCGCTGGCCAACCAGTCGCAGCAGAGCGTGCTCCAGCTGCTCCGCTAAGTCGCGGACGACATCGCAAGCAGGATCCGGCGGCGGGGCTTCGGCCCCGCCGCTTTTTCGTATGTCATTCGACCTTTCGAGAAACCAGGAGACGCTCTGAAAAGTAACCAGCGGTTATGGTTAATGGAGCGTAAGCGCAGAGAAACCCCAATTATTTCAGACGGATTGTCGATGCCATCCGCGCCTTCCGGCAGCTTATGGTGAACCGCCGCTTATGCCGGCGAGACGCGTTTCACCCTTTGTTAGCCATGTCCGCGCAGGCTGTGCCCGTCACTCGATCCGAAGCGATCGAACGAAGACGCGTAAGCCAGAAGGGTAAGAGTCATGTCCGGTATTGTTCTCTCTGCGTCGGTTCGTCAGAACCTGCTCTCTCTCCAGTCCACCGCCGACCTCCTCGCCACCACACAGAACCGTCTGTCGACCGGCAAGAGCGTCAACTCGGCCCTGGACAATCCCACCAACTTCTTCACCGCCCAGTCGCTCGACAACCGCGCCAGCGACATCAACAACCTGCTCGACGGCATCGCCAACGGCGTGCAGGTGCTGCAGGCCGCCAACACCGGCCTGACCTCGCTGCAGAAGCTGATCGACAGCGCCAAGTCGATCGCTAACCAGGCGCTGCAGACCACGGTCGGCTACTCCACCAAGTCCAACGTCTCCACCACGATCGCGGGCGCAACCGCCGCCGACCTGCGCGGCACGACCTCCTATGCCAGCGCGACCGCCTACAGCAACGTGCTGTATAACGGCACGGCGGGCGGTGTTACCGCGGCCGTTGCAACCACCACCCTCGGCGCGACGCAAGGTACGTTCTCGAACGCGGTGGCCGTGAACGCCGCTGACGGCACCACCGCTGTGACGGGTACGATGACCCTGATCGGCACCACCGCCGCCACGAAGATCGCCACGGCTCCCGCCGACGGCGACACGCTGACCGTCAACGGCAAGACCATCACCTTCCGCTCCGGCTCGGCGCCGCTTGCCAGCGCCGTTCCGGCCGGCTCGGGCCTCAGCGGCAACCTTGTGACCGATGGCAACGGCAACACCACCGTCTATCTCGGCACCGCCGCGGCGCCGGCTGCGACCGTCAACGACCTCCTGACCGCGATCGACCTCGCCAGCGGCGTGAACACCTCGGTCATCTCAAGCGGGCTGGCGACAATTGCGACCAGCACGGGCCAGACAGCCTCCTCGATTGCCGCGGGTATCACCACGATCAAGAGCTCGACGGGTGCCGATCTATCGTTGACGGGCAAGGCCGACCTGCTGAAGGCGCTGGGCCTCTCCAGCGCGACGGGCGGCGGCAATGCGTCGCTGAGCGTCAACCGCACCACGACCGCGAGCTCGCTGGGATCGCTGATTTCCGACGGCGCATCCCTGAATGTCGACGGCCACGTCATCACCTTCAAGAACGCGCCGGTCCCGGGCTCGACGGGTGCGCCGGCCATTCCGGCCGGCTTCGGCAAGAGCGGCAACGTGATCACCGACGGTAACGGCAACTCGACGGTCTACCTCCAGGCCGGCACCGTCGCCGACGTGCTCAACGCGATCGACCTTGCCACCGGCGTGCAGACCGCATCGATTGCGGCCAACGGCGCGGCGACGCTGAATACCGCGACCGGCCAGAGCAAGTCGTCGATCAACACCAGCGGCCAGCTCCAGCTCTCGACCGGCATCAACGCCGATCTGTCGATCACCGGCACCGGCAATGCGCTGGCGGTGTTTGGGCTTTCGGGTAACACCGGCAACGCAACGGCGTTCTCGGCGGCGCGCACCTCCGGCATCGGCGGCATCAGCGGCAAGAGCCTGACCTTCACCTCCTTCAACGGCGGCACCGCGGTTGACGTCACCTTCGGCGACGGCACCAACGGCACGGTCAAGACGCTCGATCAGCTCAACTCGAAGCTTCAGGCCAACAACCTGTCCGCGACGATCGACGCCAACGGCCTGCTGACGATCACGGCGTCCAATGACTATGCTTCCTCGACGCTCGGCTCGACCGCAGCGGGCGGTGCGATCGGCGGTACGCTCACGTCGGCGCTGACGTTCTCGACGGCTTCCACCCCCGTCCAGGATGCGGTCGCGCAGACGGCCCGTGCGAACCTGGTATCTCAGTACAACAACATCCTGAACCAGATCGACACGACCGCGCAGGACTCCTCGTTCAACGGGGTCAATCTGCTCAACGGCGACCAGCTCAAGCTGGTGTTCGACGAGACCGGCAAGTCGAGCCTGAACATCACCGGCGTGACCTACAACTCGAAGGGTCTCGGCCTCGCGGCGCTGACCGTTGGCGTTGACTTCATCGACAACGCCGCCGCCAACAGGGTGCTGACAAATTTGAACGCCGCGTCGAGCACGCTGCGCTCGGAAGCCTCGAGCCTCGGTTCGAACCTCTCGGTGGTGCAGATCCGTCAGGACTTCAACAAGAACCTGATCAACGTGCTGCAGACCGGCTCGTCCAACCTGACCCTGGCCGACACCAACGTCGAGGCCGCCAACAGCCAGGCGCTGTCGACCCGCCAGTCGATCGCGGTCTCCGCGCTGTCGCTGGCCAACCAGTCGCAGCAGAGCGTGCTCCAGCTGCTCCGCTAGTAAGCAACTGAAATTACGAGGTAAAATCGAGCGGCGGGGCCATTTGCCCCGCCGCTCTTTTTGCATTTGGACGCGGGCAGGGGCCTTCACCCGCCATTAACCCTATCCCTTAAACCGGCGTTAACCATACTTTAAAGGACACCTTCTAAAACTGGACCAAAGCCCCGCTTTGCAGACGGCGCGGCCGATTCGTATCCGGTTCAAGAGGAAGACTCGCCAATGTCCAACATCGTTCTCTCGGCGTCCGTTCGCCAGAACCTGTTGTCGCTGCAGTCGACGGCCGACTTGCTGGCCACGACGCAGGAGCGGCTGTCGACCGGCAAAAAGGTCAATACGGCGCTCGACAATCCCACCAATTTCTTCACGGCGCAGGGGTTGGACAACCGGGCGAGCGACATCAGCAACCTGCTCGACGGCATCAACAACGGCGTGCAGGTGCTCCAGGCCGCCAACACCGGCATCACCTCGCTGCAAAAGCTGATCGACAGCGCGAAATCAATCGCCAACCAGGCGCTGCAGACCACCGTCGGCTATTCCACCAAGTCGAACGTCTCGACCACGATTCCCGGTGCGACGCCGGCCGATCTGCGCGGCACGACGTCGTATGCAAGCGCAACCGCCAACAGCAATGTGCTCTACACCGGCGCGCCCGGTGGCGTGACGCCGGTGACGGCCGCCGCCGCGCTCGGTGCATCATTGGGCTCGACCGCGGGCACGTTGACCGGCGCCGCCACCAACGCGGCCGACGGCACCACTGCACTGACCGGCACCGCGACGCTGATCGGTACCACGGCGGCCAGCACCCTCGGCTCGTCGCCTGCCGACGGGGACTCGATCACGGTCAACGGCAAGACCATTACCTTCCGGACCGGCGCGGCGCCCGCGACGCAGCCGACCGGCTGGGGACTGGATGCGAGCGGCCACATCGCCACCGACGGCAACGGCAATTCGATCGTCTACATGGGGACGGCCGCCGCGCCCACCGGCACCGTCAACGACCTGTTGAGCGCGATCGATCTGGCGAGCGGCGTCAAGAGCGCGACGATCAGCGCCGGCGCCGCGACCATCTCGGTCAGCGGCTCGGCCGGTCCCGTCGGCACGCTGCAGGTGGCATCGTCCATCACGGGCGGTCAGGTCACGCTGAAGAGCTCGACCGGCGCCGATCTGAGCGTGACCGGAAAGGCCGACTTCCTCAAGGCGCTCGGACTGACGTCCGCAACCGGCGCTGGCAATGCCAATGTCACTGCGGCCCGGTCGACTACCGCGGGTTCGCTCGGCACCCTCGTTCAGGACGGCTCGACGCTGAACATCGACGGCCACACCATCACCTTCAAGAATGCGCAAACGCCGCAATCGGCGACGAGCGTTACGTCGGGTGGCGTCAGCGGCAACATCGTCACCGACGGCAACGGCAACTCGACCGTCTACATCCAGAGCGCGACGCTGACCGACCTGCTCAACGCCGTCGACCTCGCGACCGGCGTCAAGACGGCCAGCATCTTCAACGGCGCGGCGACGCTGTCGACCACGGCGGGCCAGATCCCGTCGTCGGTCAACAGCAGCGGCCAGCTTGCGCTTTCCACCGGCGTCAACGCCGATCTCTCGATCACCGGCACCGGCAATGCCCTCAGCGCATTCGGTCTCAGCGGCAATACGGGAACGGCGACCGCCTTCACTGCGGCCCGCACGTCCGGCGTCGGCGGCATCAGCGGCAAGACGCTGACCTTCACCTCGTTCAACGGCGGCACCCCGGTGAACGTCACTTTCGGCGACGGCACCAACGGCACCGTCAAGACGCTGGACCAGCTCAACGCGCAGCTGCAGGCCAACCACCTGACGGCGACGATCGATGCCAACGGCGTGCTCACGGTGACCACCGTCAACGAATATGCCTCGTCGACGCTCGGTTCGACTCTCGCGGGCGGCGCAGTCGGCGGCACCATCACCGGTGTTCTGGCCTTCACCACCGCGCAGCCGCCGGTCCAGGATCCCGTGGCGCAGACCGCACGCTCCAACCTGGTCAACCAGTTCAACAACATCCTGGCCCAGATCGACACCACGTCGCAGGACTCCTCCTTCAACGGCGTCAACCTGCTCAACGGCGACACGCTGAAGCTCGTCTTCAACGAGACCGGCAGCTCCACACTGAGCATCAACGGCGTGGTGTTCAATGCGGCGGGGCTCGGTCTCAGCAATCTCGTCAACGGCGTCGACTTCATCGACAACGGCGCCACCAACAAGGTGCTGGCCAGCCTGAATGCGGCCTCGAGCACGCTCCGTTCGGAAGGTTCCACCCTCGGTTCGAATCTGTCGATCGTGCAGGTGCGTCAGGACTTCTCCAAGAACCTGATCAACGTGCTGCAGACCGGCTCGTCCAACCTGACGCTCGCCGACACCAATGAGGAAGCGGCGAACAGCCAGGCGCTTTCGACTCGCCAGTCGATCGCGGTCTCCGCGCTGTCGCTGGCCAACCAGTCGCAACAGAGCGTGCTGCAGCTGCTCCGCTAATTTCGCAGCGCAAGTTCGCTACTCGAGATTTCGCGGCGGAGCTAACGCTCCGCCGTTCTTTTAAGGGAGATCGCTAAAACAAGATTAGCTGAGATCGATGCGCATCACGCCGAGCGAGTTTACATCGTGCATGCGTGCATCTAGCGTTTGCGCCGACGAAGAGCTCCGTGCCCCGTAATTGTCCGGAGTGCTTCCAAGCACAACACGTAAGCAAATCTTAAGCGGTGCTGCCTAGGGTTGGGAAAGAAATCCTTAAGCGCGTATAACGCGCTAGGTAACGTCCAGGGTGTGATTGATGTCGAATTCCGCTGCCTCGGCTTATGCGCGTGTTGCAACGACCACCGCATCTCCTCGGGACATCGAGGCGCAGACCCTGCTCAAGGCCGCCAACAAGCTCCAGGACGCGGTGAACAACGCCGATCCGCTCAGCGAGCAGACCATGCAGGCCCTGATGTTTAACCGCAAGCTCTGGACCATCTTCCTGAGCGAGGCGATGCGTGACACCAATCCGCAGCCGATCGACGTCCGGCAGAAGATCGCCAACATCAGCGTGTTCGTGCTGAGCCAGACGGCCGCGCTGCAGATGAGCCCCCAGTTCGATCATTTCCGCCCGCTGATCGAGATTAACCGCAACATCGCTGCAGGCCTGTCCGGACGGCCGTGACGGAGAGCGGCCGTGGTCGAGCATTTGCCGACCGCGGACCAAGTCGACGCTGACGGAAGCCGGCGCTAAAGCGTAATGCGATTAGGATGAATCGTCATCGCGCTTTAGGTTGTTGTTTGAGCAAGTTCTTTTCGGAAAACCGCTGCGCACTTTTCCGGATCATGCTTTAGCGCGGATCAATGACATCGCCACCGAACTTGCGGCGGACTTGACTGGTGTCGATCCGCCGTCGTGACGGTCGACACCTGGTCGTCAGGCGCTGACGTCCGTGCTGAGCGGACGCGAGGGCTCGGACTGCATATCCAGCGCATGGAAATAGGCGCGCCGGCGCAGCATCGCCTCGTCGGGGAACTGGGTCACCACCGCGTCGGTCTTGGCGTTGACGACCTGGAAGACGAAGGACGCGGCCGCCTGGTCGAACACGACCTGGCGCGAGACGTTCTCGTGGTTCGGCAGATCATTGCGCACAGGCGCGCCCGTATCGCTCGCGGCGACCGTCTGGCTCACCGGAAGATCCGTTTGCACGGCCTCGTTCGCCGCCACGTTGGACGTCGGTACGATCTGCGCGGGTGCCGGGATCCCCACCGGCCTGATGCTGAAATCTGTACTCATGGCAGCCTCCTGGTTGCCTTACTTGAGTCAAATCCCAACCCCTCTAATAGCGCAACCATGGAACACCAGGTTTGAAGACCTGGTAAGGAAACGTGACTAACCGCGCGACGCTGTCGCCGCGCAATATTTCGTAAAAGTGTCGCTTGTTCCTGCGCGCTCAGAGCGAGCGGCTGACCGCGAGCGGGGTGATGTGGCGCGGACCCGGCGCGGCGCGACGACCCGCAGCCGTATAGGTGTTCGGCACGTTACGCTTCTGGATCTCGGCGTTGACGCCGCGCACGACGCTCTCGGAGACAGCGTGCGCGGTCGCGAGCACGGTGAGATTGACCTGGAGCATCGCGCGAAACGCATCGTGGTGGCGGTGCAGCGTCGAGAGCAGCTCCGGCGCGGATTTCGCGAGCTGGGCCTGGTTCGCCTTCAGCTGGCTGACGGCGCCGACGTAATTGCGCGACAGCTCCTGCTTCTTGCTCTCGAGCGTCATCGCCTCGCGGACCTTGCCGGCGCGAACGAGCTCGGTCTCGCGCTCGATCAGTCCGAGCAGGGCGCTCATCGCGTCCATCAGGCCTTCGGCGAGCTTGCGCGCCTCGGTGCTGCCGGTCGCGGTGTTCGGACTCTGGGCTTGCATCGGCTGACGTGAGGCGTGGAAATGGTTCATTTCGTTTGACCTTATGCCGTGCGGATCGTTTTCGCCTGCTGCATGATCAGGGTGCGGTAGACTTCGGTGGCGACGCCGACGCCGCCGGCCTGAGCAAAGCTCTTGGAATATTGCTCGGTCAGCATCGAGCGCCACACGCCGGTGCCGGGCGTATCGCCGAACGGACCTTCGCCCTTCAGGCCCGAGGTCATCTGCGAGAACATGCTGTTGAGGAACATCGCTTCGAAAT
Organism: Bradyrhizobium sp. CCBAU 25338; assembly: GCF_028128965.1. Lineage (NCBI taxonomy): Bacteria > Pseudomonadati > Pseudomonadota > Alphaproteobacteria > Hyphomicrobiales > Nitrobacteraceae > Bradyrhizobium > Bradyrhizobium sp. CCBAU 25338. The sequence continues at coordinate 479,146 of NZ_LFKY01000043.1, read as the reverse complement.
CGGTGGCGGTCTTCTGCGCCTTGGCTTGCTGCTGCGGCGAGACTTTCTGCAGCGCGGCGGCGAGCTCGAAGTCCGGCCGGCCGTTGCGGCTCTCCACCGAGAACGCCGAAGCGGTGGTGACGCGCGGGGTGTTGATCGAGCCCGCCTGCATCACATCACCTCGATGTCGGCTTCGATCGCGCCGGCGGCCTTGATCGCCTGGAGGATGCTGATCATGTCGCGGGGACCGATGCCGAGGCCGTTGAGGCCGTCGACGAGCTGCTGGAGCGAGACGCCGTCCTTGACGACGGCCAGCTTCTTGCCGTCCTCGGTGACGGTGACGCTGCTGCGCGGCGCGACCACGGTGCGGCCGCGCGACAGCGGGTTGGGCTGGCTGACCTGCGGGCTCTCGGAGATGGTGACGGTGAGGTTGCCCTGCGCCACAGCGACGGTGGCGACGCGGACGTCGCGGCCCATCACGATGATGCCGCTCCGTTCGTCGATGATGATCTTGGCGGCGAGATCGGGATCGACCTGGAGCTGCTCGATCTCGGTGAGGAATGCGACGACGTTGCCCTTGAACTCGGGCGGGACCGACAGCTGCACCGTCGAGGGGTCGATCGGCTCGGCGGTCTTGACGCCGAGATAATCGTTGACCGCGGCCGCAATGCGCTTGGCGGTGGTGAAGTCGGCGTTGCGCAGCGCCAGGCGCACGTTCGGCAGCCGATTGAGCGCGAACTCGATCTCGCGCTCGATGATGGCGCCGTTGGCGATGCGTCCGACCGTCGGAACGCCGCGCACGATCTTGGCCGCCTCGCCCTCGGCCTGGAAGCCGGAGATCGCGAGCGAACCCTGCGCCACCGCGTAGACGTTGCCGTCGGCGCCCAGCAGGGGGGTCACGAGCAGGGTGCCGCCCTGGAGGTTCTTGGCGTCGCCGAGCGCAGAGACGGTGACATCCATGCGCGTGCCCTGGGTGGCGAAGGCCGGCAGGTTGCCGGTCACCATCACGGCCGCGACGTTGCCGGTACGGATGGTGGCGCCGCGGATGTTGACGCCCATGCGCTCGAGCATCGCTTGCAGCGATTGCTTGGTGAAGGGGATGTTGTTGAGCGTGTCGCCGGTGCCGTTGAGGCCGACGACGAGGCCGTAGCCGATGAGCTGGTTCTGCCGCACGCCCTCGATGTTGGCGAGGTCCTTGATGCGCGATGTCGCGCTTGCAGGCGTGACTGAGAGCGCCAGCGCTGACAGCGCGGCGCAGGCCACCCCAACAATCCTCACCCAACGAACGCCTGGCATCCTCTGCTCCCCAAGGCTCCTAAAGAGGCTCCTCAAATCGGAAGGACCTGCACGACACTCCCATGACGAGCTGGTCCGGCGCTTTCCTTGCGAGCGCTGTGCCAACCCGGGGCTTCGGGATAGATCGCTGAATAGGTTGAATAAATCTGTTTCGACCGGTGTCAGCGGGTGTTGTGCCTGAGGAGCGAAACTGCCGCCTGTCGGCAGATTTTGCCGGGCTGTTTACGCGCCGTTAACCATAAGACGGCGAAGGTGAGGCATCGATCACCCGGATTCTTTCCGATGCGCATCTACGGACCGAACGGCACCACGCTTGGAGCGCCGGCCAGCCAGGCCAGGCGGACCGGCTCCGGCACCTTCGTGCTGCCCGACACCTCGTCGGCGCAGGAGACGCGGAGCGCTGCTGCACCGAAGGCCGCCGCCAACATCGACGCGCTGCTGGCATTGCAGGGTGTCGAGGAGGATCCAGTCGAGCGCCGCAAGCGCTCGGTCGCTCGCGGCAGGACGGCGCTCGACGTACTCGACGATCTCAAGATGGGACTGCTGTCCGGAAACCTCGACGCCTCGACCGTGATGCGTCTGCGTGATGCTGCGGCGAACCTGAAATCGTCCTCGGGAGATCCAGGTCTCGATACGGTGCTTTCCGAGATCGAGCTGCGCGTCGAGGTCGAGCTCGCCAAGGCCGGTCAGGCTTACTAGTCATCCGTCTCTCAGGATGACTGTCTGCTACTCGTCCTGTTACGCCGCTTCCTCCTTCTGCTGCGCATCGTAGCGGCGCTGCGCCGCGAGCACGTCCTTCAGATTCTGCTCGGCCCAATCGCGCAGGGGATCGACCGCTGCGGCCAGCGTCAGCCCGAGCGGCGTGATCGAATATTCCACCGTGACAGGCACGGTCGCGATGGCATGGCGCCTGATCAGGCCGTCGCGTTCGAGCGACTTGAGAACCTGACTCAGCATCTTCTGCGAGATGCCTTCAATCGTGCGGCGCAACTGATTGAAGCGCATCGGCTCCTCGCGCAGCAGCAAGAGGATCAGCACCGCCCATTTGTCGCCGACGCGATCGAGGATTTGGCGGGTGGGGCAGTTCGCTGCGTAAACGTCGGGTTTCATCGTCGGTCCTCGGAGAGTCTGGTCGCTTGCGAATATGCATGCCGGTTACTCCAGCGTAATCAGGTAAGCACAAAGTGCTCTCTTAACACCAGCATCCTTTGCGATATCTAGTCACTGATAGTTACTATAGAAGCAAAGGAGCCTTCCATGAAAATCGCAGTCGCCGGCGCCTCGGGCCGGGCCGGGTCGGAGATCGCCAGGGAACTGTCCCGCCGCGGCCACGCCGTCACGGCCATCGCCCGGAACCCCGAGAAGATCGCAGCCCTGCCTAACGTCACCCCGACCAAAGGGGATGTGCTCGACCAGGCCGGCCTCGCCAAGCTGTGGGCCGGGCACGACGTCGCCGTGAGTTCCGTGCACTTCCTGGCCAGTGACCCGCTCAAGCTGATCGGCGCGGCGAAGGACTCCAAGGTCGGTCGCTATCTCGTGGTCGGCGGCGCCGGCAGCCTCGAGGTCGCCCCAGGCGTGAAGCTGGTCACAACTCCCAACTTTCCCGCCCAATACAAGGCTGAAGCGGAGGCGGGCTCGACCTTCCTCGACTTGCTGCGGCAGGAAAAGGACCTGAACTGGACCTTCATCTCGCCGTCGGCCTTGTTCGTCGAGGGGGAACGCACGGGCAAGTTCCGGCTTGGGACCGACCAGCTTCTCGCAGATGCGAACGGAAAGAGCTGGATCACCTTCGCCGACTACGCCATAGCGCTCGCCGACGAGATCGAACGGCCCGCCCATCTGAGGCAGCGCTTCACGGTCGGCTATTGAGCCGTCAGCCGCCCCCGGTCCCTCCAGGATAAAGCTTCCTGTGCAAGGGCTTGGGGGCGGCACCCGGGCGATGAGAGGAAATATTGTCTGTCACAGGAGGCCGCTATATAACGCCCCGCTCGACGGACCCCGTTCCGTTTGCGAGTCGTTGCTTAGACAGATAGGCCTCCCTTGGAAAAGTTGAAAAACTACCGACCGACCGACAAAGAGCCTTTCATGAACGACCGGCAGAAGGAGTACTTCCGTTTGAAGCTCCTCGCCTGGAAGGATGAGATCCTCAAAGAGTCCAAGCTCACCCTGCAGGCTTTGCAGGAGGAGAATGTGAACCACCCCGATCTCGCCGATCGGGCATCGTCCGAAACCGACCGCGCCATCGAGCTCCGCGCCCGCGACCGCCAGCGCAAGTTGATCGCCAAGATCGACGCCGCGCTCCAGCGCATCGAGGACAACACCTACGGCTATTGCGAGGAAACCGGCGAGCCGATCTCGTTGAAGCGGCTCGAAGCCCGGCCCATCGCGACGCTCTCGGTGGAAGCGCAGGAGCGCCACGAGAAACGCGAGAAGGTTTATCGCGACGAATAGAGCCCGGGCCGCCAAGTGCGGCTCTTTGTTTTTGGGACGCAAGGCGCCGTTTGGCGCCGTGATCAGCATTTTGCCTGCCGCTTGCAGCCGCACGGCAACGCGCGAGCGTGATCGCGAAAAGTGAATCACGATCAATGGGCTAGACTCGATTCCTCCGAGCTCACGTGAGTTCGGATCAGAAACAGCCTTCACTTCAGGTGGGGCGAGTTTTGCGAGTCGCATCAACGACATCGGCTTGAATGGTGAGACGCTGATCCAGCTGCATCAAGCATCGGTGCAATCAGGTCTGCCGCGACGCCAGGAGGCGCGCGTCCCCATAAAGCCTGGACCAGCTCAACATTTCCTTAAAGGCCGGCAAGAGGCCGTAAGCCGCATCCGTCAGTTCGTACTCGACCCTCAAGGGTTTCTCCGCGAGGACGATGCGCGATACGAGGCCATCCTCCTCGAGCTCGCGAAGCTGCGTGGTCAGCATGTGCTGGGTGATGCCGCCGATCGATCGTCGCAAGGCACCGAAGCGAACCGCACCGTTCATCAGCGAAAACAGGATCTCCAGTTTCCACTTGCCGCCGAGGGCGTCGATGGCCCGCTTGAAGTCACCGAGCAGGGCAGGATCTCGGCTGCAATCGCAGTCGTCGTCGCAGTTGGTGGTCAGGTTTTCCATACCGGTCTCGAAATCCATTCTACTTGTCCCCTTGGAGATAGTGACCAGATGCGGCCTTGGGCAGGGCCGCGGCGGAACCGATCCGCCGGACCTCGCATCGAGGGGAATTTGGCAATGAGCACTGTTCTGGTCACCGGCGGGTCGGGCTTCGTCGGCATTCACGTCGTCCTGCAACTTCTGGCCGTGGGCCATGCCGTGCGGACGACGGTACGTCGGCCTGATCGTCGGGACGACGTGCTGGCGATGCTGCGCGAGGGCGGGGCGGCTTCGCCGGAAACTGTGTCCTTCTTCACGGCGGACCTCACGGCAGACGCGGGCTGGCGCGAGGCGATCGCCGGGTGCGACTACGTCCTGCACGTCGCCTCGCCGCTGTCGACCAGCGTGCCCGAGGACGAGAACGAGATGATCGTCCCGGCCCGCGACGGCACGCTGCGGGTGCTGCGTGCCGCACGCGCGGCCGGCGTCAGGCGCGTCGTCATCACCTCGTCGCTTGGCGCGATCGGCTACGGACATCCGCCGCGTCAAAAACCGTTCGACGAGACCGACTGGACCAATCTCGATGGTCCCGGCCTGCAGCCCTACATCAAATCCAAGACGCTGGCCGAGCGGGCGGCCTGGGATTTCATCGCGCGCGAGGGCGGCGGCCTCGAACTGTCGGTGGTCAATCCCGCCGGCATTTTCGGTCCCGTGCTGGGGCCGGACTTCTCCGGCTCGATCGAGATCGTCAAATCGCTGCTCGACGGCGCCATGCCGGCGGTGCCGCGGGTTTATTTCGGCGTGGTCGACGTGCGCGATGTCGCCGATCTGCACCTGCGGGCGATGACGGCGCCCGAGGCCAAGGGCGAGCGCTTCATCGCGGTCTCCGGTGAAACGATGTCGATCCTCGATATCGCCAAGGTGCTGCGGCGGGAACTCGGGCCGTCCGCACGCCGGGTTCCGCGGCTTCAAGCCCCCGACTGGCTGGTGCGGCTGGCCGCGACCCGGATTCCCCTTTTGCGTGCGGTCGTGCCGATGCTCGGCAGGGTGCGGCATTCCACCAGCGCCAAGGCGAGGTCGCTGCTCGGCTGGGAGCCTCGCTCCAACCGCGAGGCGATCCTTGCGACCGCCGAGAGTCTGATCCGGCTCGGCCTGGTCAAGGCGTGAGGTTGCCCCTGGCTTGTCACGCCCGGGCGGGGATGCTCAAGTGTCGCCTTCGAATGCGTAGCGTGGGAGGCGGCGCCGATGGACAAGATACTCCAAGCCGCAAAGGCGATCGCGCTGGCGCGCCGCAATCATGCGCCGCTCGCGGCGCTGGAGCGTCCTCCTGCTGATGAAGCCGAGGGCTATCAGGTCCAGCGCGCCCTGCACGATCTCCTGCTGCCGCATCTCGGCCCGCTCGTCGGCTACAAGATCGGCTGCACCAGCCAGGTGATGCAGGACTACATCGGCATTCCGCACCCCTGCGGCGGCGGCGTGTTCCAGAAGGGCGTCCACGACAGCGGCGCCAAGCTCGCCACCTCCAACTATGTCCGGGTCGGAGTCGAGTGCGAGATCGCGGTGCGGCTCAAGCGCGACCTCGCCGCCGGCGAGGCGCCGTTCACGGCCGAATGGGTCGGCGAGGCGGTCGAGGCCTATCATCCCGCGATCGAGATCGTCGACGATCGCTACGTGAAGTGGGAAACGATGGGCGCGCCGACCTTGATCGCCGACGACTTCTTCGCCGCAGGCTGCGTGCTGGGTCCGTCGGTGCCGCGCTCCTCGGTTCCGGACCTGAAGGCGGTCAAGGGCCGCGCCCTCGTCAACGGCGAGGAGGTCAGCCAGGGCACCGGCGCCGACGTGCTCGGCCATCCCCACAACGCTCTCGCCTGGCTCGCCAACCATCTCGCCGCCGAGGGCAAGGGACTGCATGCGGGGCAACTCGTTCTCACCGGAAGTCTGGTGAAGACTCTCTGGCTGAAGGCCGGCGACAAGGTGCGGATGGAGCTGGACGGGCTCGGGACGGTGGAGGCCGAGTTTACGTGAGCTCTCGCCACCGTCATTGCGAGCGCAGCGACGCAATCCAGACTGCCACCGCGGAAAGATTCTGGATCGCGTCGCTGCGCTCGCAATGACCGAGTGTAAAGCAGCGGCATCGTTACGATTTGCGGATCATGAGCCGCAGCTCGCAGCCTGTAGTCGGTCCCAAAGGCAAAACACATGCGGCCTCCGGCAGGGGAGCTACCGGAGGCCGCGTAGTACATCGTCGTTCGCGCCTAGGTTCGCGAACACGATGTGGGAGCTCGGGAGAGACTTAGAAGGGCAGCAGCACGTCCATGACTTGCTGGCCGTAGCGCGGCTGCTGCACGTCGGTGATCTGGCCGCGGCCGCCATAGGCGATGCGGGCCTGGGCGATCTTGGTGGAATCGATGGTGTTGTCGCTCTGGATGTCCTCGGGGCGCACGATGCCGGCCACGATCAGCTCGCGGATCTCGAAGTTGACGCGTATCTCCTGCTTGCCTTCGACGACCAGGTTGCCGTTCGGCAGCACCTGGGTCACCACGGCGGCGACGTTGGTCTGCAGGGCTTCCTTGCGGTCGACGCTGCCCTTGCCCTCGCTGGACGAGGTCGAGTCGGCGGTCAGGATACGGCCGGGCAGGATCTTGTTGGCCTGGGTGATCGTTTGGGAGCCAATGAAGTCCGTGATCCCGGAATCTTCCTTGTTGGTGCGGCTGCGCGAGGTGTCGTTCTCGATGTTGGCCTTGTCCGTGATGTTCACGGTCACGGTCAGGAGGTCGCCGACCTGGCGGGCGCGCTGGTCCTTGAAGAACGCGCGGCTGCCGTTGCGCCACAGCGAGTTCGGATTGTACGAGGCAACTTCCGGCTTCGGCATCGGCATCTGCACCGGCTTGTAGCCGGGCTGCGTCGTCGGATTGTCGATCGCCGACAGCTTCGGCTGCTCGCCGATCTGCGACAGGCGGTCGATCGAGGAGCAGCCGCTCGCCAGCGTACAAGTTGCCAGCAGCAGGGCAGAGGTCGCAATGCGACGAAGGCGGAAAGCCGAACTGAACTTGGACATGACCTACTCTGATTTGGCTGGAGCTTGCGGGAGACGAACTTGCGGGATCTGGGCTTGCGGGATCTGGGCTTCGGGGATCTGGGCTTGGGCGATCTGGGCCGCAGACGCGGGCTTCTGGATCAGGCTCTGCGCCAGGGCTGCGGCCGGCGGCACCTCGTCACGCTTGATCGACGAGGTCTGCTCGACGGCCGGCGCCATCGGTGCCGACTGACTTCCGCCCTGGACCGTCACCTGGCCGCGGCCGGTGACGACGCCGGTCAGCGTGCGCTTGGATTGCAGATTGAGCACGCTGACGGTGTCGCCCTCGGCGCCGTTCTCGATCGCCTTGCCGCGCGTGGTGAGATAGAGGCCGGGCACCTGGTAGATGATGGTGACGGCCTGATCGCGCAGCACGAAGTCGGGCTTGACGATGTCGGCGACGCGGAGCGGCGTGCCCGCGCGCATCGGTCGGCGCAGCTGCATGCCGATGCTGCGGTCGCGCGTGGCCGGTTCCCCGGTGACCTCGGTCTTCGGCCGGCGCTCCAGCGAGACGTCGGAGGATTTCAGAAGCTCGGCGCGGTCGATGTCGCGGGTCAGCACGGCCACTTCCACGGTCTCGATCGCGGTGCCGGTGAAGCGCAACTTGGTCGGCGCCACATGGGTGTCGTTTGCAATCTCGAAGGCGATGTCGAAACGGCCGCTGCGGGCGTCGTAGCGGGTTCCGACCGGCTCGAGCGCACCGGTGTTGGAGGCATCGAGCCGCATCTCGGCGACGCTGCGGTCGAACGTGACGGTGATGTTGGCAGCTTCTCCGAGGCCGAAGCGGCGCTCGAGCGCAGCGGTGACCGCGTTCTGGATATCCTTGCTGGCGAGCGTGCGGGCGAGGCGGGTGACCTGGACCTCCTTGATGTCGCCGGTCGTGACGCCGATCACCTGTTTTGCCCGCAGCACCGAGAGCACTTGGCCGACCGTCAGCGTGCCGGTGGTGCCGAGATCGGGCGAGCGGTAGACCGGGATCAACGCGGCGGATCCTGCGTTCTCGATCAGATCGCCGATCCGCACCACGTCCGCCGTGACGGTGACGCTTGCGCGCAGCGCCGGCGAGGCGATGAATTCGTCGGCGGCCGCTGCCGGCAGCGCCAGCAGGAGAAGGGTGGAGATCGAGGCGAGCGTGGTGCGGATCATCGTCATCACCTCAGCGGAACAGCGCCGTGGTCGACTGCATCATCTGGTCGGCCGCGCTGATGACCTTGGCGTTCATCTCGTAGGCGCGCTGCGCGGCGATCAGGTCGCTCATCTCCGAGACGACGTCGATATTGGCCTGCTCCAGGCTGCCCTGCGTGATCTTGCCGTAACCCTCGGAGTTGGCGGTGCCGTCCTGCGGCGCGCCGGAGGAGGGGGTCTCGATGAACTGGTTGTTGCCGACGGGCTGAAGGCCTGCCTTGTTGATGAAGCGCGTGACGCCGAGCTGGCCGATGATCGACGAGGTCGTTGAACCCGGCAGCGTCACCGAGACCTGGCCCTGCTCGCTGACGGAGATCCCCGAGGCGTTGTTCGGAATGGTGATGGTCGGCTGCACCGGGTTGCCCTGCGCGGTGACGACGCGGCCCTGATTGTCCATCTGGAAGGTGCCGTCGCGGGTGTACTGGTAGGTGCCGTCGGGCATCAGGATCTTGAAGAAGCCATCGCCCGAGATCGCGAGATCGAGGTCGTTGCCGGTCTGCGACAGCGTTCCCTGCGTCATGCTGCGCGGCGTGCCGACGGTCTTGACGCCGCCGCCGATGTCGACGCCGACCGGCAGGATGGTGCCCTGGTCGGACGACTGGGCGCCAACGCGGCGGACGTGCTCATAGATCAAGTCCTGGAATGCCGCCGTCTGCTTCTTGAAGCCGGTGGTGCGCAGGTTGGCGATGTTGTTGGAGATCACCTGAACGTTGAGTTCCTGTGCCGCCATTCCGGTCGCAGCGGTGTGAAGCGCCTGCATGTCAGTTCTCCTTCAATCAGGCCGGAACGTCGGCGAGCTTGTCGATCGCCGATTTGTGGAGGTCGCTCTGCTGCTGGAGCAGGCTGGCGATCGCGGTGTAGCTGCGCATCACCTCGACCATGCGGGTCATCTCGCCGACCGCATTCACGTTCGACTTCTCGATGTAACCCTGCTGCAAGGTGGACTTGGTGTCGGCCTGCTGGTTGGCCGAGCCGGCGCCATAGAGATTGCCGCCGAGCTTGGTCAGCTTGGCCGGATCGTCGAACGACACCATGCGGATCTTGCCGCGGATCGAGTCGGTGCGCGCCGTACCCTCGAGCACCGTGACGGTTCCGTCGGGCGCGATATTTATGTCGTGGTCGGTCGGCTGGAAGGTAATCGGGCCGGCATTGCCGAGCACGAGATTGCCGCTCGCGGTGACGAGCTGGCCGGTGCTGTTGAGCGAGAACTTGCCGTCGCGGGTATAGAGCTCGCCGCCATTGGCCTGCACCGCGAAATAGGCGTTGCCGTTGATCGCGATGTCGAGCGGATTGTTGGTCGCCTCCATCGGCCCCTGGCTGACGTCGCGAAAGGTGCCGCGATCCTGCACATAGGAGATCCGGCGGTCGCGACCGATGAAATTGTCATGACGCGCGTTCGAGTTGAGATACTCCTCGAACAGCGAATGGTCGGCCTTGAAGCCGTTGGTGTTGGCATTGGCGACGTTGTTGGCGACGACATCCATCTGCCGTTCCAACGTCATCTGCCGTGACAAGCCGATCAGAAGCGCGTTCTGCATCGGAAATCTCCCCTGAGTGAGATCTGCCATTTCGCTCTCCCAAGCGCCTTGGCGGATCCCGTGAACGAGACCTCGGGTTCTCCCAAACCGTGAGGTCTCGATCCTCTCTCAGCGAAAGCCGTGCCAACTCGAAAGATTGTGTCATTTCAATTGCTTGTTGATTTTTGATGGGCGCGGGAGGGCGGCAGAAAGGTTCTGTTAGCCATGTTTGCCCGGCAGATTTTTCCTAGCGGAAGCCCAATCGAAAGGTTCCGTTAACCATTATTACCGTAGCGTTTGCACATCAGAGGAGCGCATTGCGCTGGGGCATTTGTATCGCGTCACTGTCTGCCAGGAGGATTCGCTCTTTCGACCCCTTTGAGAAATGAACGAGCGCGGCAACCATGGCAGAGAATGAGGAGGGCGGCGCAGCCGCCGACGGCGCGGAAGCCGCTCCGCCGAAGAACAAGCTCAAGCTCATCATCATGGCCGTCGGCCTGCTCGCCGTCCTCGGCGGCGGTGCGGCGACCTGGTTCTTCTTCTTCCGTCACGGCGAGGGCGAGCACCATGCCGAGGCCGCGCCGCCGCCGAAGCCGCCGGCCTTCGTCGACGTCCCCGATCTGATGGTCAACCTCGCCGGCTCGCCGGGCGAGCGCGTGCAATATCTGCGGCTGAAGATCGTGCTGGAACTGAAGGAAGAGAAGCAGATCGAGGCGATCAAGCCGACGATGCCGCGCGTCACCGACATCTTCCAGACCTATGTGCGCGAACTGCGCCCCTCCGACCTCAACGGCTCCGCCGGCATTTTCCGCCTCAAGGAGGAGCTGACCAAGCGCGTCAACGCGGCGGTCGCCCCGATCCAGGTCAGCGCGGTGCTGTTCAAGGAAGTCGTGGTCCAGTGAGCATGGCGGACTAGGGATCATGGCGGGCAACGACCAGGTCGACCAGGATGCAATTGCCGCCCAGTGGGAGGCCTCGCTCGATTCCGAGGATCCCGCCGAGGCCGCGAAGGCTGCCGCCGAGAACGAGCTGTCGGAAACCATGGCCCTGCAATGGGCGGCCATGGTCGAGGACGGCAGTCGCGATCTCGGCACCGGCAAGAACTCCGGCGAGCGGGTGTTGTCGCAGGAGGAGATCGACAATCTCCTCGGCTTCACCGTCGGCGACGTCACGCTCGACGATCATTCCGGCATTCGCGCGATCATCGATTCGGCGATGGTCTCCTACGAGCGTCTGCCGATGCTCGAAATCGTCTTCGACCGCCTGGTGCGGCTGATGACGACGTCTTTGCGCAACTTCACCTCGGACAATGTCGAAGTCTCGCTCGACCGCATCACCTCGGTGCGTTTCGGCGACTACATGAATTCGATCCCGCTGCCCGCCGTCCTCACTGTCTTCAAGGCGGAGGAGTGGGAGAACTTCGGCATGGCGACGGTCGATTCCAACCTGATCTATTCGATGATCGACGTGCTGCTCGGTGGCCGCCGCGGCACCAGCCAGCTCCGCATCGAGGGACGGCCCTACACCACGATCGAGACCGAGCTGGTCAAGCGGCTGGTCGAGGTGGTGCTGGCCGATGCCGAGCAGGCGTTCCGGCCGCTGTCGCCGGTGACCTTCACGATCGACCGGCTCGAGACCAATCCGCGTTTCGCCGCGATCAGCCGTCCCGCCAACGCCGCGATCCTGGTCCGCCTGCGCATCGACATGGAAGACCGCGGCGGCAATATCGAGCTGCTGCTGCCTTACGCGACCATCGAGCCGATCCGGGGCGTCCTGCTCCAGATGTTCATGGGCGAAAAGTTCGGCCGCGACCCGGTCTGGGAAGGCCATTTCGCCACCGAGATCGTGCAGGCCGAGATCGCCGTCGATGCGGTGCTCTATGAAGCCGACATTCCGCTCAAGCAGCTGATGCGGCTCAAGGTCGGCGACACGCTGCCGCTGGACATGCGCGCCGACGCCAACGTCACCGTGCGCTGCGGCGACGTCACGCTGACCGAGGGGCGGATGGGCCGGGTCGGCGACCGCGTCGCGATCCGCGTGACGAAACCCTTGCGCAAGCCAAGTACGACACTGGCGATGTTCGAGAAGGTGGACGAGCAGAACAAGATGATGGAGGCCCCATGAACCACTCCCTGGGAATGGCGATCGAGACGCTGGTGGCTATCCTGCTGATGCTGACGATCGTCTACTGCGTCATGCTCAACAAGCGGCTGACGCGGCTGAAGGCGGACGAGCATTCGCTGAAGGCGGTCATCGGCGAGCTGATCACGGCGACGGAGATCGCCGAGCGCGCGATCGGCGGGCTGAAGCTGGCCGTGCGCGACGTCAACGAGAACCTGGGCAGCCAGCTCGCCGCCGCGACGCAGATGTCGGACCAGCTCTACAAGCAGCTCGGCGAGGCCGACAACGTGGTGCGGCGCCTGTCCAAGATCGCGATCGCCGCGCGTCCCGTGACGAACCCCGAAACAGCTGCCGCGCCTGCGGCCAAGCCGTCGACGGCGAAGGCGGTGGCGGCTGCGGCCGAAGCCTTCTCCGAGCGCCGGCGATCCAACGGCCTTGCCGCATAAAGCCTGGGTATGAAGTCCTTTCGTAACATCCGCGTCATTCCGGTCGTCCTGGTCGCCGTCGCAGGCCTCGCCACGCTGAAGGTGGCGGGCCTTGCGATCAATGGCGGCTATGTCTTCGACTACAAGCCGAACCAGAAGTCCTGGGCCGAGGAGAACCTGAACTTCCCGACCGGTCGCGCGGACCCCGACATCACCGGATCGACCCATGGTGCGCCGAAGGAAGCGCCGAAGCCCGCCGCGCCCGAGACCAAGCCCGAGGGCACCGTGGTCAAGGTGGAGGAAGGCCAGCCGCAGGTCTCGGCCTCGGAACGTGCGATCCTGGAACGGTTGCAGGCGCGGCGGCAGGAGATCGAGGCCCGCCAGCGCGAGATCGACATTCGCGAAAGCCTGCTGAAATCGGCCGAGAAGCGCATCGAGAACAAGGTCGAGGAGATGAAGGCGGTGGAAACCCGCATCTCCGCGACGCAGGCCGAGCAGAAGGCCGCCGAAGCCCAGCGCATGAGGGGCCTCGTGACCATGTATGAGGGGATGAAGCCCAAGGATGCCGCGCGGGTGTTCGACCGGCTCGAGATGGGCGTGCTGATCGAGATCGCCTCGGCCATCGCGCCTCGCAAAATGTCGGACATCATGGGATTGATGTCGCCGGAGGCTGCCGAGCGGCTGACGGTCGAGATGGCTCGCCGCGCCAATGGCGGCGGCGATCAGTCGGCCTCGGCCGGCGATCTTCCCAAGATCGAGGGCAAGCCGACGCAAAAGCCGAATTGAGGGCTCATACTTAAGAAGTCCTTAATTGGGAAAACCTTAGATTCGACGGCACGGGCCGGCGCCAGTGCCGGCACGCCCGCCGAACCGGAAGAAATGCCGCCAATGGCGCGAGAGGCTGCCGCTGGATTTGTATCGCGAGCCCGCGCAGTGGCGCGGGGGTTGTCGCGTCATGTCCGAAAGGCGCGCGTGCTGGCGGCCTGTGTCCTGATTGGCCTCACGGCGCCGGCCCGGGCGGCCGATCCGATCCGGGGCGAGGCGAGTTTTTCCGCCGGCGGCGGCTTTGCCCGTCTTGTCATCAAGCTCGGCGAGGACGTTCCCTCCGAGGTGACGACCGCAGGCTCCATCCTCGTGATCCGCTTCGACCGGCCCGTCGACGTTCCCGTCGACCGAATTCCGGAAGGCGCGCCCGACTACGTGAACTCCGCCCGCCGCGACCCGGATGGGAGCGCGATCCGCCTGTCGCTGGCGCGGCGCGTCACCGTCAACACCATGAACGCCGGCGAGCGCACCTTCGTCGACCTGCTGCCCGAAGGCTGGAAGGGACCGCCGCCGAGCCTGCCCATGGACGTGGTCAAGGAGCTGGCCGAGCGCGCCCGCGTGGCCGAGCGCGCGCTGCGCGCCCAGCGCGCCGCGGCCGAGGCCAGGAAGCGTCCGCAGATCCGCGTGCGCGCCTCGGTGCAGCCGACCTTCGTGCGCTTCGTGTTCGAGATGCCCGACGGTGTCGGCGTCTCCTCCGTGCTCAACGAGCAGAAGCTCACGCTCGTCTTCAACGCCAACCTCAATTTCGACCTGGCGGACGCGGTCGTCGCGGCGCCGCCGAACGTCGCCTCGATCAAGCAGAAGGCCGACATCGATCAGACCAATGTCGAGATCGCGCTGATCGGCGATTCAGACGTGCATTCGTTCCGCGACGAGAAGAACTACGTCGTCGACGTCGCCTTTCAGCCCGACAAGGGCAAGGCGGCCGCGACGCCCGAGGCGGCGATCGCGCAGATGAAGCCCGCCGGTCACGCACCTGCGCCGGAAAAGCCGGCGGCCGAGAAGCCGAAGGACCCCCGCAGCGAGATCGCGCCGCCGACCTCGGAGACGATCGCACGCGAAGCCAAAATCGACATCAAGCCCGCGGTGAAGCCGGAAGCGTCCGCCGCGCTGCCGTCCACTGAGGCGCCGAAACCGGCAGCCGCTCCCGCGGTCGAAGCTGCGCCTGCTCCGGAAGTGCCCAGGGACGCTGCGAAGCCGGCGCCCGCTCCCGAAGCTGCGGCGGCGGTTGCCAAGCCGGCGCCGGCCGATGCGCCGAAAGAGGCCGCGAAGGAGCCGGTCAAGGAAGTTGTCAAGGCTGCGCTCGCGGCCCCGGACGCGCCGCCGGCCGTCGCCAGCGTCGATGCGCGCCGCGATAGCGACGGCTTGCGCGTGACGTTCCCGCTTCAGGTCGCAACACCGGCGGCGGCGTTCCGCCGCGGCGACACGGTGTGGCTGGTGTTCGATACGCCGAAGCCGATCGATGTCGAGGCGATCCGCACCAAGGGCGGCGCGATGATCGGCGAGGTCGACCGCATCCCGCTCGACAAGGGGCAGGCGGTGCGCATCCGTCTCACCCGTCCGCTGGTCTACTCGCTGACGAGCGAGGAGGTCGGCAAGGAGACCAACTGGCTGTTGACGCTCGCCGACAAGATCCAGGCGACGCCGCTGCCGCTGATGATGTCGCGCAACATCACCGATCCGGCGCTCGCCAACATCGCGATTCCCTTCGCCAATCCGGGCCTCCTGCACAAGCTCACCGACCCCGATGCCGGCGATACGCTCTACGTCGTCACCGCGCAGCGGCCGGTGCGCGGCTTCATCAAGCGGCAGGACCTCGTCGATCTCTCGCTCCTGGAATCCGCGCACGGCATCGCGATCCGGCCCAACTCCGACGAGGTCGGCGTCGAGGTCGGCTCCGACAAGGTGATTGTCGGCAAGAAGGGGGGATTGACGCTCTCGCCGGTGGACATCTCGGCCGAGCGGGCGCCGACCGCGGTGCGCCCGATCTTCAGCCCGGAAGGCTGGCGCAAGGGCCAGTCGGAAAACTTCATGGCGCGCCAGAGCGAGCTGATGATGGCGATCTCGGCGGTCGAACCGGCGTTGCGTTCGCTGCCGCGGCTCGACCTCGCGCAGTTCTACATGTCGCGCGCCATGTATCACGAGGCCAAGGCCGTGACAGACGTGATGCTGACTGATCCTCTCAACAAGGAGGAGAGTGGTGCGCTGATCATGCATGCGATCGCGAGCATCCTGATCGGCCGGCCGGCGCAGGGCCTGAAGGACCTCGCCAATCCCGTGATCGGCAACAGCCACGATTCCCAGCTCTGGAAGGCGCTCGCCTATGCGCGCCAGGGCAAATGGGCGGACGCGCGCGAGAAGTTCAAGAACGTCGAATTCGCCATCGCCTCTCTGCCGCTCGACATCCAGCGCATCGTGACGATGGATGCGATGCGCGCCTCGCTCGAGGTGAAGGACTACGCCGGCGCCTCCAAGCGCCGCAGCGAGCTCGAGGTGGTCGGTGTCCCGCCTGAGGCTGCGCCCGGATTCGCCGTGCTGCGCGGCCGGCTCGCCGAGGCGCTCGGCCACGACAAGGATGCGCTGGACGACTACAAGTTCGCGGTCGCCTCGAGCGACCGGCAGGCTGCGGCCGAGGCCAAGCAGCTCGAGGTCGCACTGCGTCAGAAGCGCGACGAGATCAGCAAGGAAGAGGCGCTGCGCGAACTCGAGACGTTGTCGATGACCTGGCGCGGCGACACGACCGAGGTCAAGACCCTCCAGATGCTGTCGCAGCTGTATGCCGAGAACGGGCGTTACCGGGATGCGCTCACCGCCGCGCGTACCGCGACGAGGCTTCAGCCGAACGCCGAAGCTTCGCGTCAGGCTCAGGATCTCGCCTCCGAGCTGTTCACGCAGCTATTCCTCGGGCCGAAGGGAGACGAACTGCCGCCGGTCGAGGCGCTCGGGATGTTCTACGAGTTCCGCGAGCTGACCCCGATCGGCCGCCGCGGCGACGAGCTGATCCGCCGGCTCGCCGACCGTCTCGCCTCGATTGATCTGCTCGACCAGGCCGCCGAGCTCCTGCAATACCAGGTCGATCATCGCCTGGAAGGCGCGGCGCGCGCCCAGGTCGCCGCGCGCCTGTCCATGATCTATCTCGCCAACCGCAAGCCCGACATGGCGATCACCGCGCTGCGCGCGAGCCGCATCAGCGATCTCTCCGGCGAGCTCCGGCAGCAGCGCCTGCTCCTGGAAGCGCGCGCACAGAGCGACGTCGGCCGTCACGATCTCGCGCTCGACATCGTCTCCAACGTCTCCGGGCGCGAAGTGCTCCGCCTTCGCTCCGATATCTTCTGGGCGGCGCGGCGCTGGCGCGAGTCCGCCGAGCAGATCGAACTCTACTACGGCGACCGTTTCCGCGACTTCAAGCCGCTCAATGCGGTCGAGAAGAGCGACATCATCCGCGCCGCCGTCGGCTATGCGCTCGCGGACGACTCGATCGGCCTGTCGCGCTTCCGCGAAAAATACGCGCCGCTGATGAGCGAGAGCGCCGACCGTGTCGCCTTCGACATCGCCAGCAAGCCGGCCGCAGCCTCGAGCGCCGAATTCGCCGAGATCGCCAAGCTGGCTGCCAGCGTCGATACGCTCGACGGCTTCCTGCGCGAGATGAAGCAGCGCTTCCCCGACGCCACGGCGCGCGCGCCCGGCGCGCCACAGGCCAAGGACGAGTCCGACCACACCGGCTCGCTGCCCACGATCCCGGTCGTGCGGCAGATCAAGATGACGCGGTAGAGGCCCGCCTCACCCCCCGTAGCTCTGCACCAGACTTCCTGCGACCAGCGACCAGCCGTCGACCAGCACGAAGAAGATCAGCTTGAACGGCAGCGAGATCGTCGCCGGCGGCAGCATCATCATGCCCATCGACATCAGCACCGAGGCGACGACGAGGTCGATGATCAGGAAGGGGAGGAACAACAGGAAGCCGATCTCGAAGGCGCGCTTCAGCTCGGAGATCATGAAGGCGGGAACGAGGATGCGTAAGGCGAGTTCGTCGGGGGTGGCCGGCGGGGGCTCGCCCGACAGATCCAGGAACAGCTTGAGGTCTTTCTCGCGCACGTTCTTCTGCATGAAGCCGCGCAAGGGGACGGAGGCGCGCTGGAGCGCATCCTCGACGCCGATCTGGTTGGCGACAAGCGGGCGGATGCCTTCGTCGTAGGACTTTTGCAGGACCGGGCCCATCACGAAGAAGGTGAGGAACATCGCGAGCGCAATGATCACCGAGTTCGGCGGGGCGGTCGCGGTGCCCAACGCGGTGCGCAGCAGCGACAGCACCACCACGATGCGCGTGAACGAGGTCATCATGATCAGGATCGACGGCGCGATCGACAGCACCGTGAGCAGCGCGATCAGCTGGATCGCGCGCTCGGTGACGCCGCCGCCGCCAGCGCCGCCGCCGAGATTGATGCTGATGTCCTGGGCATGCGCCGGCATCGCGAGCGAGGCCGCGCCGATCAGGACAGAAAGGAAAAGAACTCTACGCGGGAGGGCCGGCAACCTCACGAAGACGGCTTCGGACGGCCGAGCAGGGAGGCCATCTCGTCTTCGAGATTTTCAAAGCTGGTCTTTTCCGCGGCCGGCTTCGCTGCCGGGGCGGGTGGCGCCGGCGGCTCGCTGCGTGCGGCACGCGGGGGCGCGGCCGGCGGCTCCGGCGCAACCGGAGGTGCGATCGTTTCCCCGGCCGGGCGGCGCAGGGCAGCCTCCAGCCGCTGCGCCATTTCGGCGAGATTCTGCTCGGCGCTCCCCCCCCCCCCCCCCCCCCCCCCCCCCCCCCCCCCCCCCCCCCCCCCCCCCCCCCCCCCCCCCCCCCCCCCCCCCCCCGGTGCCGGCGGCGGAACGGGCGCAGCCTGCGGCACGGGCGGAGGCGGCGGCGGTGCTGCGGCGCGCTCGGGGCGCAGTGGCGGCATCTTCACCGGCTCACTCTGGCGCGGCGGACGCGGCATCAGCGGCGGTTCGCCGCGGGCGATGCGCGGCGGCAGGGGCTCGGGCCGTGGTTCGCGCTCGGGACGCGGCGCGATCGGCTCGGGTGTAAAGCCTCCCAAGGGCGGTTCGCTGCGACGTTCGGCCAGCGCAGGAGCAGGCCGGCGCACCTCATCGGCGAAGGATGGGCGGGCGGGGCGCGGTGGGGGCTCGGGCATTTGCGGCTCGGGATGATCGAGCAGTTCCGGCCGCGGCGCCTCGTCGGCCCAGCTGCCGACGTCGGGCATGGGGGCAAGGCGCGGCGGCTCGGCGGCGTTGGGACGCTGCGGGAGCTGGTCGCGGCTGGGCGCGGCGCGAACGATATTGGGCTCGACGACGATGTCGGTGGGGCCGCCGATCATCAGGAGATGCTCGACATTGTCGCGCCGTACCAGCACCAGACGGCGCCGGCCGTCGACCGCGGCGGCGTCGATCACGGCGAGCCTGGGCATCCTGCCGCGCTGGGTGTTGGCGCCCAGCCGACTGCTGCCGAATCGGCGAACCAGCCATGCAGCGACGCCGATCAACGCCAGAACGACGATGAACGCGACGATGAAGGTGATAGGGCTGCCTTGCATACTTGTCCCCGACAAATGGCGCTCTTCTCGTAGCCATGGTCAGATTTGCCAACCACCGGCGTACGATGCCCCAAGCTGCGATTTCTTAACGTTCCACGGCAAGTTTTGCCGTCCCCAACTCTTAATAACCCATGAATCGCCCGATCCAAAACGACTTCTTGGCCTGTGCACGCCCCGCCAAACGGTTGGGTTAATGCCACTTTTCGAGGCGTAGAATCACGGGCGCGCAAAATCGTGTCTCGCTCGGGGAAATGCATCGAGAGCGTCCTTAACCAGCTGTTAACCATACAGGCGGCAAATTCTGCCTAGCTTCGGACCTCGGGTCCGCAAGGGTGGCGGAAGGAGCCGCGACGATGTCCATCAACGACCTCCCGGTGCTGTCGGCGCTTCGCACCAAGATGCAGTGGCACCAGGAGCGCCAGCGCGTTCTGTCCGAGAACGTCTCCAATTCCGACACGCCCAAATTCCGGCCGCGCGACCTGGTCGAGCCGAAGCTCGACAGGACCGGCGCCGTCACGGGGTCCATGGGGCCGCTGGCCCTGACCCGTACCAGCGCCTCGCACATGACGCCATCGGGCGCCACCTCCGCATTCGACCAGGACAAGAACGCCGGCTTCGAGACCCGCCCTGCGGGCAACGCCGTCAATCTCGAGGAGGAGATGATGAAGGCCGCCAGCAACCAGATGGACTACGCGGCGGCGACCTCGCTCTATTCGAAGAGCCTGCGCCTGCTCAAGACCGCGATCGGCAAGGCCTAGGCGTGATCCCGCAACCAGGAGAGCTAGAGGCGCATCATGGCGAATGACAGCAGCGACTTTGCCCGCTCGATGGCGATCGCCACCTCCGGCCTGCGCGCGCAGGCCGGGCGCATGAGGGTGATCTCGGAAAACATCGCCAATGCCGACTCGACGGCGCAGACCGCCGGCGGCGATCCCTATCGGCGCAAGGTTCCGACCTTCTCCTCCGCGCTCGACCGCACGCTGGACGCGCAGGTCGTCACTCTCGGCAGGATCAAGCCCGACCAGTCCGACTTCCGCGTCAAATACGAGCCGAACAATCCGGCCGCGGATGCGAGCGGCAACGTCAAATATCCCAACGTGAACTCGGTGGTCGAGATAACCGACATGCGCGACGCGCAGCGGTCCTACGAGGCCAACCTCAACATCATCAGTGCGACGCGCCGGATGATCCAGCGCACGCTCGACATCCTCAAGAGCTGAACAGGACATCTGAGTCATGGCATCACCGACAATCGCCGCGAACGCCTATGCCAACCTTGCCCGCGTGCTCGAGAACGGCGGCGCCGGCAAGGGCAGCGAGCCGACCGGGCAATCCTTTGCTTCGCTGCTGAAGGACGCCGTCGGCAGCGTCATGGAGTCCGGTCGCAAATCCGATGCGCAGACCGTGGCGATGGCCGCCGGCAAGGCCAACGTGATGGACGTGGTGACGGCGGTCGCAGACACCGACGTCGCGGTATCCACGCTGGTCTCGGTCCGCGATCGCGTGATCGCGGCGTATGAAGACATCATGAAGATGCCGATCTGAATTGGGGAGTGGCGAATGGTGAGTAGCGAGTGGGGGCGTTTCCCATTCGCCGTTCGCTGCTCGCGATTCGCCTCCTTCGAGCCGTCAACGAACAGCGGAATTGCCAAATGACCGGACCTGAAACCCTCGACGTCGCACGCGATGCGATCTGGACCATCGTGATCGTGTCCTCGCCGCTGATGGTGGTCGGCCTCGTGGTCGGCGTCATCGTGTCGCTGTTCCAGGCGCTGACGCAGATCCAGGAGCAGACGCTGATCTACGTGCCGAAGATCCTGGCCATCTTCGCCACGATGCTACTGGCGCTGCCGTTCATGGCCGACTCGCTCCACGCCCACATGATGCGTATATCGTCGCGAATCATCGGCGGCTGAGGCAAGATGCGTAGATTATGCGCATCGACGTCTCGCTGCTGCCGGCGCTCGCCGCTTCCTTCATGCTCGCCTTCGCCCGGGTCGGCGCGATGGTGATGCTGCTGCCAGGGCTGGGCGAGACCAACATCCCGACGCGGATAAAGCTGTCGATCGCGCTGATGCTCACGCTGATCATCCTGCCGCTGCATCGAAACGCCTACCAGGTCGACATGGGCTCGCTCGCGCCGCTGCTGGTCCTGATGCTGCATGAGATCGCGATCGGTATCGTGCTGGGCGCGACCGCGCGCGTGACGCTGTCGGCGCTCCAGGTTGCGGGATCCGTGATCGCGCAACAGATGGGGCTCGGTTTCGTCACCTCGGTCGATCCGACGCAGGGGCAGCAGGGCGTGCTGGTCGGCAACTTCCTGACCATTCTTGGCGTGACGCTGCTGTTTGCCACCGACAGCCATCATCTGGTGATCGCCGCGCTGAACGACAGCTATACGATCTTCTCGCCGGGCGAGACCGTATCGAGCGGCGATGTCGCCTCGCTGGCGACGCGCGCCTTCACCGCCGCGTTCCGTCTGGGCTTGCAGCTCTCGGGGCCGTTCCTGGTGTTCGGCCTCGTCTTCAACATCGGGCTCGGCGTGCTGGCGCGATTGATGCCGCAGATGCAGGTCTATTTCGTCGGCGTGCCGCTGTCGATCTTCGCAGGCTTCCTGGTGCTCGCCGTGGTGCTGACCGCGATGATGGGCACGTTTCTCGATTATTTCATCGGTGTCATGCACCAGATGATGCCGCTCAAGTGACGGGGTCGATCGATGGCGGAAGACAACGATCCCGAAAGTCAAACAGAAGACCCGACGCAAAAGCGCCTGGACGATGCGCTCGAACGCGGCGACGTCGCCAAGAGCCAGGAGATCAACACCTGGTTCATGATGGCGGGCGGCACGCTCGTGGTCTCGACCTTCTCGGGCTCGGTCGGCAGCGGGCTGCTGACGCCGATGCGCAACCTGCTCGCCAATTCCTGGATGATCAAGACCGACGGCAAGGCTCTGCTCGCGCTGATGCAGCAGATCGAATTCGTCGTGCTCGCGGCCGTCGGCGTCCCCCTCCTGATGCTGATGCTGGCGGCGATTGCCGGCAACATGCTCCAGCACCGCCTGGTGTGGTCGGCCGAATCCCTGAAACCCAAATTCAACAAGATTTCGCCCGGCGCCGGCTTCAAGCGCATCTTCGGCAAGCAGGCAGCCGCCAATTTTCTCAAAGGCATCGGCAAGCTGGTCTTGCTCGGCGCGGTCATGACCATGGTCCTGTGGCCGGAGCGGCATCGCATGGAGGCGATGGTCCGGCTCGATCCGGCCGCCATGCTCGGCGCGACCACCAGCATGACCATTCATCTGCTCGGAGCGGTGGTCGCGGCGCTCGCGATCGTCGCCATCGCCGATTATTTCTTCCAGTACCGAAGCTGGTTCCAGCGGCAGAAGATGTCGCTTCAGGAGATCAAGGAAGAATTCAAGCAATCCGAAGGTGACCCGCACATCAAGGGCAAGATCAGGCAGTTGCGGCAGCAGCGCGCCAAGAAGCGCATGATGGCGGCGGTTCCCAAGGCCTCCGTGATCATCACCAACCCGACCCACTATTCGGTGGCGCTGTCCTACGAGCGGGGCATGTCGGCGCCGATCTGCGTCGCCAAGGGCGTCGACAACCTCGCCTTCAAGATCCGGGAGATCGCGCGCGAGCACGACATCCCGATCGTGGAGAACGTTCCGCTGGCCCGGGCGCTCTACGCCACCGTCGATATCGACCAGGAAATCCCGACCGAGCACTATCATGCGGTCGCCGAAGTCATCGGCTACGTCATGCGGCTGAGGCGCGGATTCAGCGCCGGGCGGGGATAAAACACCCGAAAAATACCGGAAATGGCCGTAATCTGGGAATCAGCGTACCTTTCGCCGCTGCTGCCCTTGCACCTTTGGGTCCGATTCAGGCAGGGAGGACCCCACGCGCCCCGTAACGCGTTGATTCTCTGCCGACAGGCTGCGCCAGCTCGAGATGACTGCTGAGACCGACCACGACCTCACACGCGAGCCCGTTGCGGCGCACGAGCCGTCGCCGCGCTCGGGCAGCATTGCGCTGGTGCTGCTGGTGGCCGCCGGCCTCGTCGCGGTCGCCGTCGGGCTGATGACGCTCGGGCGCGCGCAGGCGCAGCCCTATATCCTGGGCATCCTCGCCGTGCTGGCGATGGTCGGCCTGTTCAACCTGTTCGCCTTCGCCGCCGGCATCATCCGCTTCGCGGACCGCAATCTCGATGATCCCATCATTGGCCACATTTCCGATCACGCGTTCGACGGGCTCGCAGTCACCGATGCGCGCGGACACGTGGTTTATTCCAACGCCGCCTATCTGACGCTGACCGGCGCCAGCGGCCCCCAGGACGTGCGTCCCGTCGAGCGTGTCTTCATCGGCAACCCTGATGTCTCCGAAGCGGTGTTCCGCCTGCTCAAGGCCGCCCGCGAAGGAAAGCGGCAGCAGGAAGAGGTGCGCATCTCCGGCCAAGACGGCAGCCAGGGCCGCTGGTTGCGCATGCGGGTGCGCCCGCTCGGCACCGGAAAGCGCGAGGCGAAATACGCGGTGTGGTCGATCGCCGACATCACCCGGGACCGCGAACGCCAGGAGGACGTGTTCCAGGAGCTCCAGCACGCGATCGAATATCTCGATCACGCGCCGTGCGGCTTCTTCTCGGTCAATCCGGTCGGAGAGCTCGCCTATGTCAATGCGACGCTGGCGAACTGGCTCGACTACGATCTCGCCGAGATCGGTTCGGGCGGCCTCAAGCTCACCGACATCGTCTCCGGCGACGGCGCCTCGCTGCTGACCTCGATCGTGGCGGTGCCGGGCGAGGTGAAGACCGAGGTTTTCGACATCGACCTGCGCATGCGCACCGGCAAGACCATGCCGGTGCGGCTCTATCACAAGCTCGCCTTCGGCGCCGACGGTGCGCCAGGGCCGTCGCGCACGCTCGTGATCAGCCGCGCCCGCGACGAGCGCAGCGACCCCGACCGCGCCGCCGAAGTGCGCTTCATGCGCTTTTTCGACCACACGCCGATGGCGATCGCGACCGTCGATCGCGCCGGCAATGTCGTGCGAGCCAATGCGCGCTATGCCAAGCTCGGACAGGCGCTCGGGCTCGACAGCGCCAGCAAGTCGATCTTCCGCGCGGTCAGCTCGCGCGACCGGCAGCTTTTGATCGCCGCCATCAACCAGGCCGCCGAGGGCAAGGCCGACATCGCGCCGGTCGAGGTGGCGCTGGAAGGGGGCAAGGAGCGCTGGGGCCAGTTCTTCGTCACGCCGGTCGATACGGCCGAGAACGAGGCGGAAGCCGCCATCGTGCACATGCTTGAGACCACCGAGCGGCGCGCGCTGGAGAACCAGATCAACCAGTCCCAGAAGATGGAGACGGTCGGCCAGCTCGCCGGCGGCATCGCCCACGACTTCAACAACGTGCTGTCCGCCATCATGATGGCGAACGACTTCCTGCTGAACGCGCACAAGCCGACCGACCCGTCGTTCCAGGACATCATGCAGATCAAGCAGAACGCGACGCGCGCCGCGACCCTGGTGCGGCAGCTGCTCGCATTCTCGCGCCGCCAGACGCTGCGGCCGCAGGTGCTCGATCTCGGCGACGCGCTGTCCGATCTCACCATGCTGCTGCGCCGGCTGATCGGCGAGAAGGTCAAGCTCGACCTCGTCCACGGCCGCGACCTCTGGCCGGTGAAGGTCGATGTCTCCCAGTTCGAGCAGGTGATCGTCAATCTCGCGGTGAACGCGCGCGACGCCATGCCCGATGGCGGCAAGCTGATCATCCGCACCGCCAACGTCACCACCGACGACGCCGCGAAGCTCGCCTACAAGGGCATGCCGGCTGCGGATTATGTCCGGATCGAGGTCGCCGACACCGGCACCGGCATTCCCGCCGACATCCGCGACAAGATCTTCGAGCCGTTCTTCTCGACGAAGGAAGTGGGCAAGGGCACCGGCCTCGGGCTCTCCACCGTCTACGGCATCGTCAAGCAGACCGGCGGCTTCATCTATGTCGATTCCGAGCCGGGGCAGGGCACCTCGTTCCATATCTTCCTGCCGCGCCATCACGCCGAGCAGGACGTGCAGGTCGAGCAGCCGGCAGCCGCGGCCAGCGCGACCGGCGGCGTCGCGAAGGAAGCCGCGCCCGCCGAGGCCAAGCCGCGCACCGATCTCACCGGCCAGGGCACCATCCTGCTGGTCGAGGACGAGGAGGGCCTGCGCGCGCTCAACGCCCGCGGCCTGCGCTCGCGCGGCTACACGGTGGTCGAGGCCGAGAACGGCGTCGAGGCCATGGAGATGCTGGAGGAGCAGAGCGGCGCAATCGATCTCGTCGTCTCCGACGTCGTGATGCCCGAAATGGACGGCCCGACGCTGCTGAAGGCGATGCGGGAAAAGAACCCCGACATCAAGTTCATCTTCGTCTCGGGCTATGCCGAGGACGCGTTCGAGAAGAGCCTGCCCGAAGGCCAGCAATTCGACTTCCTGCCGAAGCCCTTCACGCTCAGCCAGCTCGTGGCGGCGGTAAAGGAGACGATGACGAAGCAGGGGTGAGAGCCTCGATGCCGTCACTGCGAGGAGCCGTTGCGACGAAGCAATTCAGCTGCTCTCTCGGAGAGATTCTGGATTGCTTCCGCTGCGCACGCAATGACAGGGAAAAAGCGGAATTTTCGTCGAAAGAGCGCCGGTAACCCGCGGCCACGGTTCCCTGCCACGCCCGGCCAAGCCCACGCCAAATATGGGCTTTTGCCACATCCCCGCGACTGAGGGCCGCAGTCACGGGCTCCGAAACCGGCTTCACTTTTCGGGAAGTCTGCCCATCTTAAGCGCACATCCCCATGCCGGGGATTTGGGAAACGCACATGACTTTCTCGCTTCGCTCCCGCAGTCTCTTCAAGGCGATCGCCGTCGTGCTGGCGCTTGCGCTGCCGACTGCACTCGCGATCTCGTCCGCCGACGCGCGCGCCGGCGGCGGCATGTCGTCGGGTTCGCGCGGTTCGCGCTCTTATTCGGCCCCGCCGTCGACCACGACCGCGCCGGGCTCGACCTCGCAGTTCAATCGCACCTACACCCAGCCGGGCGCAGGCATGAATTCGGCTGCCTCCGCGCCTGCGCGCGGCGGCCTGTTCGGCCGGGCTGGCGGCTTCATGGGCGGCCTTGCGGCCGGCTTCCTCGGCGCTGGCCTGCTCGGCATGCTGTTCGGCGGCGGCCTGTTCGGCGGCCTCGGCGGCCTGTCCTCGATCCTCGGCCTGATCATCCAGATCGCGCTCGTTGTGCTGGTGGTGCGGCTGGCCATGTCGTGGTGGCAGCGCCGTCACGCCCCGCGGGCGGCTTATGCCAATGCAAATGCTGATGCAGGCGCAGCGCCTGGACCGCAGACGAGCCATCGCAGCGGTCTTGCCGGTGGTCTTGGCGGCTTCGGCTTCGGTGCCAACAACGCGCCGCTCGAGATCAAGCCGGACGACTATGAGGCGTTCGAGCGCCTGCTCGGCGAGGTTCAGACCGCCTGGTCGAACGAGGACGTGGCCAAGCTGCACACGCTCGCGACGCCGGAAATGGTCTCCTATTTCGAGCAGGACCTTGCCCAGAACCGTGCGCGCAACGTCGTCAACAAGGTGACCGACGTCAAGCTGCTGCAGGGCGACCTCGCGGAAGCCTGGCGGGAAGGCGAGACCGAATACGCCACGGTGGCGCTGCGCTTCGCGCTCACCGACAAGACGGTCGACCGCAACACCGGCGCCATCGTTGCCGGCAGCGAGCAGCCGGGCGAGGCGACCGAGATCTGGACGTTTGCCCGCAGGCCGGGCAGCGGCTGGGAATTGTCGGCGATCCAGCAGACCAACTGATCGCAAGCGGTTTGCGAGGAAGGGCGTCGTGCCTCGGGTACGGCGCCCTTTTCGTTGGGCCCACCGCTCTCTTCGCGCCAGTGCGAGCATTGCAAAGCAATCCGGAATCCCTTCCGCGGAACGACTCCGGATTGCTTCGCTGCGCACGCAATGACGGAGTGTTTAGCGCCAGCCGTCGCTGCGGCGCTGACGGAACCTTGCGGCGAGTGATACATTGGTTCCGTCGCTCCACGTGCACGGATCCCCTCCCATGAAATACGAGCTCTATTACTGGCCCGAGATCCAGGGCCGCGGCGAATATGTGCGGCTGGCGCTGGAGGAGGCGGGGGCCGATTACGTCGATGTCGCGCGCGGTCCGCGCGGGACTGCCGCGATGATGAAGATGATGGATGCGCACGAGGGCACGCCGCCTTTTGCGCCGCCGTTCCTGAAAGCAGGCAAGCTCGTCATCGGCCAGACGGCCAACATCCTGCTCTATCTCGGCGCCCGCCATGGGCTTGCGCCGAAGACGGAAGCCGGCAGGCTCTGGGTGCACCAGCTTCAGCTCACGATCACGGACTTCGTCGTCGAGATCCACGACACCCATCATCCGCTCGGGCCCTCGCTCTATTATGAGGACCAGAAGGCACCGGCGAAGAAGCGCACGGCCGAGTTCTGGGAGGAGCGCGTGCCGAAATACCTCGGCTATTTCGAGCGCCTTCTCGATGGGAGCGGCGGCACCTATGTCACCGGTCGCCGCCTGACTTACGTCGATCTCTCGCTATTCCAGATCGTCGACGGGCTGCGTTATGCCTTCCCCAGGCGCATGAAGGCGTTCGAAGCGGATGTCCCGGGCCTTGTCGGTCTGCACGACCGCATCGCCGCGCGGCCGAACATCAAGGCCTATCTCGAAAGCGAGCGCCGCATTCCCTTCAACGAGCAGGGTATCTTCCGCCGCTACCGCGAGCTGGATGGTTAGCCGGTCCGGACGGGACAATGATCAGCCCTCACCAGACGCCGGGGAGGAGGCGATAGCGCACCCGCGCCGCATATTCGGTATAGCCCGGCAGGCCCTCGCGCAGCGTGCGCTCCTCGATGGAGATGCGGACCGCGAGCAAGGCGATGAAGAGCGGCAGCATCGCAAGTCCCCACCACGACCCCAGCAGCAACGGCAGGCCGGCGAAGAACAGCACCATGCCGCTGTACATGGGATGGCGGACATGGGCATAGGGACCGGTCGAGATCACGTGCTGCGCACGCTCGGTCTGCAGCTTCACCACTGGGGCGGCGAATGAGTTCTCGCGGAAGACCCACATGATGAACAGTGTCGAGGCCAGGAACAGCACGAGGCCGAGCGCCTGCAACGTAGTCGGCACGTCGGAGGATTGAAGGCGCCGGTCAAACCCCATCACGACCAGCCAGGCCAGCATCGCGAACACGAAGGCCGTCATGAACATCTTGTCCGCGGCGGGCTGATCCTTTTGCAGCACCGGCCGCAGACGTTCGGCCAGCAGCGCCGGATCGATCCGGTAGAGCCACCAGCCGCAGAGCGGGCCGAGGAGCGCGGAGGTGGCGAGGAACGTCCAGGCCGACGGCCACTGCAGTGTTCCGGCGCATGCGAACAGCACCGCGCCCATTGCGACGACGAAGACCGTGTTCTGCAACAGCAGGCGTGCGATCATGCGCAGGTCCCGGGTGAGCGGCGCACGATATTGGTGCAGCTATCCGGCAAAGATGCGGCCGGACGCGCGAAAGGCCCGATCGACCGGATCGGGCGCTTCAGCCGTGGCAAGCCTGATCAGGCGAGCTGATCGATCCGCGTGCCCTGGCCCGGCGGCAGGGGCGCGGGCGGTTGCGGCTTGAAGGTCGGATCCTCGTCCTTGACCTTGGTCTGGTCGTCCTGCTGCTTGGTCGTGTCGTAGTTAGGGACCACGATCGCGATCGGCGGGGGCGCCACGGTGGAAACTTTCATCCACAAATCCTCACATATGGAAACAATTCAGCCTGCCCTGCGAGGAGCGAAATTTCCTTCAAGCCAATCGCTAAAATGCGAGGGAAATGGTGCGGTGGGATGGGCTGCTTTTCAGCGTCACGTGCCGGTCTGCGTGAAACGACGAGACCTCTCCTCGCCATCGCGAGGGGCTCTTGCGACGAAGCGATCCAGACTGCTTCTGCCGATGGATTTCCGGATTGCTTCGCTTCGCTCGCAATGACGGAGCATGTGGCGAGTTGCGTCGCGCCACATGCGCATCGTGTCCGCAGCGAGAGCGGGGCTGCGCCCCGCCTATTCGTCCTTGCCGCGGGTGATCGCGATGGAAGCCTCCGTCTTGGAGCGGGTGCATTCCATGTTGAGCCGGCGATAGCGCATGCTGACCTTGTCGCCGCGCAACAGGCCCATCCGCTTCAGGCAGCGTGTCGCGCCCGTCGTCGTGTCGTCCTTCGTCACGGTGAAGACGATCGCGGCCATCGATCCCACCAGCGCATAGAACTCCGGCTTGGGCTTGCGATCACCTTTGGCATAGAGCTCGATCGAGTACTTGTCGCCGCGGCAGGCGACGGACAGTTCCTTGGCCGCCGGGTGCGTCATGTAGACGACGTTGGCCGCCCGGAAATTCACCTTCAGGCGATCGACCTGGTTTGCAAGCTCCTTGGCGCTGTCGTCGCAGCGGTCGGCGCGCGCGGGTGAGGCGAGGGCCACAAGGCCGGCGATGGCGGCGGCGACCAGGATCGCGCCGCGGACGTTCAAGTTCAATGTCATGATGAAAAGCCCCTTAGCGCGCGCATTCAAGCGTCGGCGGGCCCGAAGCGCAAGGGCGGGCGGAGGCATTTCCACGAGCTGTGCCAATGCCTTCCCGAGCCCGGCCAGCCTCTCCCATGCGCACCGCTCCCTTTCTTTTCTGGCCAAAATGCGCTTAGAACCCTTCTATGCCTAGAGGCCCGCGAGGCCCCGAAACCCGAGATCCGCCCCATGAACGCTCCCACCGCCTTTCCCGATCAGTCCAAGCCCGTTCCGCCCTACAAGCACACCCCGCTGTTCCCGCTGGGCAAGGACGAGACGCCCTACAAGAAGATTTCGTCCGAGGGCGTCAGGGTCGAGAAGGTCCTCGGCAAGGACATGCTGGTGGTGTCGCGCGAGGCGTTGCGGGCGCTGTCGGAGGCGGCTTTTGGCGACATCAACCATTACCTGCGGCCCGGGCATCTGAAGCAGCTCCGCGCGATCCTGGAGGACGGCGAGGCGAGCCCGAACGACAAGTTCGTTGCGCTCGACTTCCTGAAGAACGCTAACATCGCGGCCGGCGGCGTGCTGCCGATGTGCCAGGACACCGGCACCGCGATCATCATGGGCAAGAAGGGGTGCAACGTCATCACCGACGGTGACGACGAGGCCGCGCTGTCGGAAGGCGCGCGCGACGCGTATCTCCGGCGCAATCTGCGTTACTCGCAGGTCGCGCCGCTCTCGATGTACGAGGAGAAGAATACCGCCAACAACATGCCGGCGCAGTGCGAGATCTACGCCGAGGGCGATGATGCCTACAAGTTCATGTTCATGGCGAAGGGCGGCGGTAGCGCCAACAAGAGCTTTCTGTTCCAGGCGACGCCCTCGGTGCTGACCAAGGACCGGCTGCTCGCTTTCCTCAAGGAGAAGATCCTCACGCTCGGCACCGCGGCGTGCCCGCCCTATCACCTCGCCATCGTGATCGGCGGCACCTCGGCCGAGCTGTGCATGAAGACGGTGAAGCTTGCCTCAGCGCGCTATCTCGACGCGCTGCCGACGCACGGCTCGCCCGACGGCAACGCCTTCCGCGACGTCGAGATGGAGAAGGAAATCCATGAGATGACGCAGTCGCTCGGCGTCGGCGCGCAGTTCGGCGGGAAATATTTCTGCCACGACGTGCGCGTGATCCGTATGCCGCGCCACGGCGCATCGCTCCCGATCGGGCTTGGCGTGTCCTGCTCTGCCGACCGCCAGGTGCTCGGCAAGATCACCAAGGACGGCGTCTATCTGGAAGAGCTCGAGCACAACCCGGCGCAGTACTTGCCCCAGGTCGAGCAGTCGCTCGGCGGCGAGGTCGTCAAGATCGACCTCAACCAGCCGATGAAGGACATCCTGGCGACGTTCTCGAAATATCCGATCAAGACGCGCGTCTCGATGACCGGGACCATGATCGTCGCGCGCGATAGCGCGCATGCCAAGCTGCGCGAGCGGCTGGAGAAGGGCGAGCCGCTGCCGGACTATTTCAAGAACCACCCGGTCTACTATGCCGGCCCCGCCAAGACGCCCGAAGGCTACGCCTCCGGCGCGTTCGGTCCGACTACTGCGGGCCGCATGGATTCCTTCGTCGACCAGTTCCAGGCCGCCGGCGGCTCGATGGTGATGGTGGCCAAGGGCAACCGCGCGCCCGCCGTGCGCGAGGCCTGCAAGAAATATGGCGGCTTCTATCTCGGCTCGATCGGCGGCGCCGCCGCGAACCTCGCCGAGCACTGCATCAAGAAGGTCGAGGTGCTCGAATATCCCGAGCTCGGCATGGAAGCGATCTGGCGCATCGAAGTCGTCGATTTCCCGGCGTTCATCATCATCGATGACAAGGGGAACGACTTCTTCAAGGAGTTGAACCTGGGCTAGCCTTACATACCGCGCACGCGCGCAGTGATGTCACATGTGCCTTCGCAGGAGACCGTCATGCCCGGGCTTGTCCCGGGCATCCACGTTCTTCGTGCCGCGAGGAAGGCGGCGGATGGCCGGGACAAGCCAAGGTCAAGCCCGGCCATGACGATGCGGAAGCTTCCGCGGCCCTAACTGCAATTCGTGACCTGGTTCGAGCACAGCGCGCGCCACCAGCCGCGGACGCCGTCGTGGCTCTCGACGAGGCCCCAGAGGCCGCTGCACGCGAAGATGCGCCTCGGGCCGCCGTCGGTGTCGAGCGCGCCGCCGAGCTCGCGCTGCGCCGGCATCCATTTCGCATCGACGAAGGGTGCCTGGAACAGCCCGCCCATGCGCGTGGCGCCATTGGCATAGGCCGCACCCACCTTGTTGGAGGCGACCCAGCCGCGCCCGGCATAGGGCTTTGGCGCGCTGCGCGGATATCTCTTCTCGTCCTCGTAGTCCTTGCCCGGCGGTTTGGCGCCCTCGATCAGGAACCAGCCATCCTTGAAACCGATGATGCGGAATTCGGTGAGCCAGCCGCCCTCGGGCGTGTTCTCGCTGCCGCCGAGCTTCAGCCGATAGGGCGGCGGCAACGTGCCGAGCACGCGGGCCTTCGTTGAGGGCTCGGCGCGCACATTGAGGCCGCCCGGGTCCTTGTCGATGGACCAGGCGCCGAGATCGCAGGGCTCGGTGCCTGCGGGCAGGCTGGCGCGCTTGGCGGCGAGATCGGCGTGCAGCTTTGCGAAATCGGTGTCGTCATTGTCAGGATCGGGCCCGGTGCGCGGCTTCAACTCCGCCGAGACTGCGCGCGCCCCATCCGCCGTCAGCGTGACCACGAGCGCCTGGCGTGCGGCGAACACGCTTGCGGGCGTCTTCGGATCATTCGATCTCGCGGGGTCAACGGCGAGATAACCGGTCGAGCCATCGGTCCGATAGGCGGTGCCGGCCACAAAGTCTGGCGGCACCATGGCGAGCGCGCTTGCGCGCCACGCCGGTTCGGTGTCTTCCGCGTGCGCCGCCACCGATGCTGCGACACACAGCAACGTCGCCGCTACGAGGCGGATGTTGGGCATGTGCCGAAGCCGCGGCGTTACGCCCGTACGCCCGTAAACGGAAAGCTGCCCATCGGGCCGATGCCCATCTCGCCGCTCATGCTGTCGCCGGAGACCTTTCCGATGAACTCGAGGGTCAGCGGCATCGGATTGGTGATGGAAACCTTCCAGTTGACGGCGTCGCCACTGATGGTGCCGTCGAAGATCTCTGCGGTGTTGCCCTCTGCGCCCTGCGTGCCTGTCAGCGTGCCGCCGGAACTCAGCAGGGTCAGCGTCGCCTGGCGCTCGCCCATCGGCGTCGTCATCGTCAGATTCCAGTTGCCGTCTACGGCCATTCCCGTCTCCCGAGCAGATTTCGGCGGTCCGCGACGATCCGCGGCCGTCCTGAGCGAGGCTATAGCCCAACTCGCAGCTCCTGCCTAACCCTGCGCTACGACATTTAGGCGCGGGCGGCGGCACGCCGGCGGCTGGTGACGATGAGGCGCAGGACGACGTATTGCACGGCAAAGGCCAGGATCTTGCCGCCGCCTGCGACCACCGTGAGGTAGAACGCCCACAGTTTCAGATCGCCTGTGGAGGCGACCACGATCACGCCGGCGCCGATCACGAACATCAGCGCCGCCCAGGCATAGCCCGCAGCCGTCACATATTCCGGAACGGTCTCGACGACGATCGGCGGCATGTAGCGCAGCATCCAGCCGCGCTTGAGCATGATGAGGCCGATCGCGAAATGCGCGATCGCGGGCTTTGCCAGCATGAAGCGGGGATCATTGGTCAAGAGCGTGACCGTGCCCAGCACGACGACGAGCGCGAGGCTCGCATAGGTCATGTAGTTGAGCTCTTGTCCCTTGATGCGGGCGCAGACCACTTGCGCGAACGCGCCGGCGATCGCCACCGACGTCGCCAGGATGACGTTGTCGGTGATGAGATAGACGACCAGGAAGACGATGGCGGAGAAGAGGTCGGAGGCGAGGCGGGCGAATACGTCCTTCATCGTCGATCCTGTTCAGCGAGCATTGGGCAATGCGCGGGCAGGCGTACCGTACTTGATCTGGCAATGCTCGGGATACCACTTTGTGAAGTAAATCGCACTGTTGCGGGCGGCAAAAGCAACCGCAAGGCTCGACCAGAGCGGCAGGCCGGGGGCGTAGAGCAGCACGAGATTGGCGGCCGTCATCAACAGGGCGGCTGCCGTCCACGCGGCGGTGATGATGTAATTGGCGCGGAGAAAGCCGGGCATCGCCGCGGTCTCGGTCGGCACGGATTCGAGCGCATATTGCAGCGTGAACGGGCGGCGGATCAGCATCGAGCCCAGCGAGATGACGAAGATGCCGACATCGACCGACAGCTTGACGCCGAGCGTGCCGAGC
The DNA here is from genome assembly GCF_028128965.1 of Bradyrhizobium sp. CCBAU 25338. Lineage (NCBI taxonomy): Bacteria > Pseudomonadati > Pseudomonadota > Alphaproteobacteria > Hyphomicrobiales > Nitrobacteraceae > Bradyrhizobium > Bradyrhizobium sp. CCBAU 25338. Next base: position 445,193 of record NZ_LFKY01000043.1, on the reverse strand, counting down.
GCGGGATCGATCAACGCAAGGTAAAGGCCGATCGCTGCGAATACGATTGCCGAGCCCGCGGCGAGGATTTTCACGGAGCGGCCGCGCGCGACATCGATCGCGACCGTGCCGAGGCAGATCGCGGAAGCCGCGAACACGCTTGAAGTGGCCGACGTCACCAGCATCAGAAAGGTGAAGGCGCCATAGGGCGCAAGGATCCCGAAAATCGTCATGGGTCGCCTCGGTCAAGCCGATCTTTACGATGTAAAGATTATTAGTTCAAGGACGAGGTCTGGGTCAAGCAAAATCTTTACAGTGTCAAAATAACGTAGGCGACCTCCAAAAAGTGAAGTACTGCAACCATTTGGTCGAACAATTCGTCGGCTAGCTCCGCCCATGGCAGGCGCGACAGGATCGGCAGCGCAGAGACGATGAGAAGGCCGGCGGCGAGCAGGATGCCGCCGTTGAAAATGGCATGGCTGCTTCGCCGCAGCCGGATCATTCGGAGGGCGAGCGTGATGCAGGCGAGGGCGAGGAGGGCGAAGCAGCCCGTGGTGATCGAGGGCATGTGCATGGGAAACTCCTCTTTCCGTCATTCGGGGCGACGCCAAGCGTGAACTAGGTGGCGCAATTGCTCATCATGGTTCGCGACTTCGTCGCGCCCCGGAATGACGATGATGGCTACGCCGCGCCCACCCAATTGCCGTGAAAGCCGTCGGGCACACGGTGCCCTAGATGGACGAGCGCGACCGGGCCGGCCTCGACATCGGTGGCGTTGAACACGGCGAGGTCGCTGCGGTTCTCACGCGCCCGCCAGATCACCGCCAGCAGCCAGCCGTCGCCCTCGGTCGCATCTTTCGATCGCTCGACGAACACCGGTTCGGAGATGGTGTCGCCGGCCGGCAGCAGGTAATGGCCGAGCCTTCGGCCGTTGCCGTCGACATGCACGATGCCCGACAGCGCGCCGAACATCGGCAGTTTCGGATTGGCGCAGGCGTACCAGCCGTGTCGGTTTTTCAGTCCGGCGCGGCGGTCGTCGATGCGGGGGAATTCGCCGGTGAGATCGTCGAGGTATGTCTGCTGGAAGCGGTCGGTATTGCCAGCGAGATCGAACGTCCAGCGGCAGTGGCGGGCCCGCGATTTCTCCGGATCGGTGGGGCGGCCATCGGGATGCGGAAACAGCGGCGCTTCCTCAAACTGCATGACGTCGGCGACGATGCGGTGACCGTCTTCCCACGCATTCATGACGTGGAAGACGTAACAGGCCTCGCTGCGAAACCAGACGATGTCCTTGGCGGTGCCGCTGCGCTTCATCACGCCGACATAGGCGCCCTTGTCCGGCTCCCAGGCATAGGGCGGCCGTCCGCTCATCGCGCGCTCCATGCTGCCCGTGATCGGGAGGATCGGAAACAGCACATGGTTTTCGGTGACGATGAAATCGTGCACCATGCTGGCATAGGGCGCCTCGAAGCGCTCGAAGCGCGTCGCCTTGCCGGATGCGTCGATCGATCCGTAGGAGAGGGCAGGCGTCAACGGTCCCGCGGCATTGTAGCCGAAGAACACCAGTTCGCCCGTGACGGGATCGATCTTCGGATGCGCGGTAAAACTGCCGGCGACGCGGCCCTGATAGTTGTGATAGCCGCGCGTCGCCAGCGTGCCCGGCTCGATCTCCGTGGGCAGGTGCGCTTCTTCCAGCGCGAGCAGCTTGCCGGCGTGGAAGATGATGTTGGTGTTGGCGACGCCACCATCGGTGAGGTTGGCCGGTGCATCCGGCAGCTTGCGGCCGAAGCCGCCGAACAGGGCCCGGCCGGCATCGTGCTCGGCGAGCCATTTCGGCGTGCGGACCCATCGGTTGCGATAGCTTGCGCGGCCGTTTTCGAGATGGAAGGCGTGCAGCATGCCGTCGCCCACGAACCAGTGCGCGCCGGGCGATTCGAACTGCGGATTGGGACCGTTGCGGTAGAGCGTGCCGTTCAGCTCGCGCGGCAATTCGCCGATGATCTTGAGGAAGGGCGCGTCGGCCTCGAACGGGATCGGTGCGATATTGTTGCGGCGCTCGGCGGCCTGCTGCACGGCGTTGCTCCCTATCTTTACATCGTAAAGATCAGATAATGCCGATTGCCGTTCCGGTCAAGCAAAATCTTTACACTGTCAATATCGCGTCATATAGCTTGTCCCATGGGCAAGAGCGAAACCGCGCGTAACCCGCGCACTCCGAAAAAGACATCGTCGGCAGCGAAGGCGCAGGCGCGTCCCGCACGGCGCCCGGCGGCTGCGAGGACCGAGACACCCTATCATCACGGTGCCCTGCGCGAGGCGCTGCTCAAGGCCGCCGAACGCGTGCTCGAGCGAGATGGGCTCGCCGGCCTGACATTGCGCGCGGTGGCGCGCGAGGCGGGCGTCTCGCATGCCGCGCCCACTCATCATTTCGGCGATCTCACGGGGCTTCTCAGCGAGCTCGCCGCCGTCGGCTTCCGCCAGTTCAACGCCGCGATGGCGTCGGCCTGCGATGCCGCCACAACGCCGCTCGAACGCGCGCTGGCGAGGCCGAAAGCCTATGTTGCCTATGCGCAGGCGCATCCCGGCATGTACGGCATCATGTTCCGCACCGAGCGGCTCGACTATTCGAGACCCTCACTGCACGAGGCCGCCGAGGCGTCCTTCGCGGGGCTTGCCAATGCGATCGGCATGATGCGGCAGGAGCAGATCAGCGAAGACGCGCTGACGCTGACCCAGGGCGCGGCGATCGCGCGCGCCTGGTCGATGGTGCACGGCTTCACGATGCTGCTGCTCGACGGGCGGCTCGAGGACATCCTCGATCGCTTGCCTGAGGGGACGACTGCCGAACGCCTGCTCGAGGCGATGCTGACGGCGCCGATCACTGGCAAGCCGACGGGCCCCTGATCCCAACGCAACTCCCGCCATGGTGAGGCGTCTATCGCCGCGCCAAGGCGAGAGGCTAGCGCATCGTGGCCAGCTCGACGGCGCGCCCGCTTGTGCCGATGATCTTCACCTTGTCCTTGCCGCACGTGAAGCCCCGGGCGAAATCGTCCGCGGCCTTGCGGGCGAGCTCATTGGCAGCCGGGTTGGCGATCGCGTCGACATAGGCGACGTGGCAGACCGGGCCCGGCGGGAGCCGGGTCACCACCAGCATGGCTTTGGTCTTCGGCCGTCCCTGCTTGTCGGGATCGGTGTTGTCCGCGATGTGCCAGCGCTGGATGATCGCAAACGGCTTTTCGCCGGCAGTGCGCCATTCGACGGTGATTTCCGATGAGTTGAACGGCGCGAACCAGACGTTGGCTGCCGGTTCCTCGGCCGCTTGCTTGCGATTGCGGCCGACGGAGACGATCTCGCGCAGATCATCCTCGGCGATCAGCACCACGAGTCCGTCCTTGCCCGGACACACCCGCGTGGTGCTGCCGTCGAGGTCACTGGGCTTGCCGATCTGGCGGCAGTCCTTCGGCGCCGTCGAGGTGTAGCTGCTGCCCACGGATTGGGCGTTGGCGCAGCCGAGGCCGGCGCAGATCAGCAGCGCGGTGAGCGATGGGGCGGTCATACGGATCATGATGACACTTCGAGGCAGCTGGAACTTGGTACCATCAGACGCCTTGACTGTGGGCAAGGTTCAAACAGCGCCGCCAGACACCTGACAGCGGCGCGGAATCGTTCTAGAAGAGCGGCTTCGCTTGGGCTCCTCCAGCCTCATTCGCGCCTTCGTACTCCTGATCATGCCAGCCACATCCTCGAACAAACCCTATCGCGTCGGCCGTTCCAAGACCGGGCTCGGCCTCTTCGCCACCAAACCGATCAAGAAGGGCACCCGGATCATCCGCTATTTCGGACCGATCCTGGATTCCAGGATTCCCGAGCAGGACGAGATCGAGAACAAATATCTGTTCGAGCTCAACGGCCGCTGGACCATCGACGGGTCGGTGCGCAAGAACCTCGCCCGCTACATCAACCATTCCTGCCGGCCCAACGCCGAATCCGACGTCCGGCCGCGCGAGCGCAAGGTCTTCATCCGCGCCATCAAGAACATCGAGCCGGGCGAGGAGATCAACTACGATTACGGCACCGACTATTTCAAAGCCTATCTGAAGCCGATCGGCTGCAAGTGCGACTCCTGCGAGAGGAAGCGCAAGAAGCTGCGCGCCGAGGCGCGAGCCGAACGCGCCACGGTGAAGGCGCGGGCCGAGCGCAAGGCCAAGAAGGCGGATACGAAGAGCGCGACGGCGAAAAAGAAGAAGTTGAACGGCAAGCACTTCGCCGGCAAGGTCGGTCGCGCAAGGGCATAACAAGCTCACGCTTCCTGCTCAGGTGTCACGGAGCCGGGACCGAACCATCCTCACGCCGCAGCTTGTCCGCATGGGTTGATTGTCTCTGGAAATTGTCGTCGCCCGGCCGAGCCGGGCGACGATGGCACGTGGTGAGGCCTCACGCTGCCACCACGCTCCCGCTCTTCCGCAATCCCACATATTGCAGCTCGGCGAACACGCCGGTCGCGATCGCCTGCGCCACGACCATGAGCTCGCCGGCGAGGTTCGGCGACACCGCGCCCGAAAGCAGCAATGCGATGCTGCCGACCGTCCAGGCCGCATTGCCGATCACGACCAATAGAACGAGCGGTTTCGCCACGGTGGCCCGCGAGGCGAGCCAACCCACCAGGGCGGTGTAGGCGATCAGGAACAGGCCGGCTTCGAGCAGCAGCATGTCCGGCAGACTGAACAGCCTCGCGAACGCGCCTGCACCGAAGGTGAAGCCGAGCGCGGCGATGCCGCTGAAGACGGCGTCGGCGAGAAGTGCGCGGCGCAGGAAGGTGGATGCTTCGATCATCTTGGGTCTCCTTGGTTGGGGTGGGGTCGGGGTGAAGTCAGCGCAATCCGCGCCACCAGGCGCGAGCGAGGCGGGCGAGGCGGAACGGGCAGAGGCTCCTGCCGACGCCGTGCTCGAAGGCGATGACCCGGGCGACGACATAGTCGCCGGTCGAATGCACCAGCGGCTCCGGCACGTTGAGGCTGCGCGCCAGCATGCGGGTCGCGAAGGCCGTAGCCCAGGGCAAGACGTGGTCTGCGATGGTCCGATAGAGCAGCAGCGCGATCATGGTCATCTCCTGTTGCGACCAAAGATGCGCGCGTCTGCGCCCCAATTCGATTACCTTGCGGGTAATGGAAGGGCGGAAACCCGCGTGGTAGGTTTCGGGTCATGAACGCACATGCTTCCACGGCACGTACCGAACGCAGCCAGCCGGTCCATATCGGCGACCATTTGCGCGAATGGCGGCAGCGCCGCCGCATGAGCCAGCTCGATCTCGCGGGCGAAGCCGAGATCTCGGCGCGGCATCTGAGCTTCGTCGAGACCGGCCGCGCCGCGCCCTCGCGCGACATGGTGCTGAGGCTCGCCGAGCGCCTCGACGTGCCCTTGCGCGAACGCAACGTGCTGCTGGTCGCCGCCGGTTTCGCGCCGGCGTTCCCGCAGCGCACGCTGGAGGATCCCGCCTTGAAATCAGCCCGCCGGGCGATCGACCTGGTGCTTAAAGCACATGAGCCCAACCCCGCGCTTGCGGTGGACAGGCACTGGAACCTGGTCTCCGCCAATCGCATGGTGGCACCGCTGCTCGCAGGCGTCCCGCCGCATCTGCTCGGCCAGCCCCTCAATGTGCTGCGGCTCGCCTTCCATCCCGAGGCGCTGGCGCCTCGCACGGTCAATCTCGCGGAATGGTGCGGCCATCTGCTGGAGCGGCTGCACCGCCAATGCGAGGCCACGGCCGATCCCGAGTTGATCAGGCTCTACAATGATCTGAAGAGCTACCCCATTCCGGCGCGTTCGGCGCCGCTGTCGAGCGACAATGTCGCCATCCCCTTCAAGCTACGGCACGAGGGCGAGATACTTAGTTTCTTCTCCACCACCATGGTGTTCGGTACGCCCGTGGACATCACCTTGTCGGAGCTGGCATTGGAAACGTTCTTTCCGGCCGACGAGCGCACGGCCGAACGACTGAAGCAGATCGCGGCAGCCATGACGTAGCGCCCTTGCCTCTCAGGGCGATCGCATGGAGTTCTTGGCGGGGCCTGAGCGCGCGCCTCGTCCTTCGAGACGACCGCTTCGCGGTCTCCTCAGGATGAGGCTAAGTATGATCTGAAACTGCTGCCGCGCACTCGGTCCTCATCCTGAGGGCCCGCCAAAGGCGGGCGTCTCGAAGGATGGCCGCAGGGAAAAGCTCTCATATGCGATAGCCCTGCTTGCCTCGGGGCGGGTTCTGCTTATCTTTGGGCGAACCCGTGACCTGCCCGAAGGAGGCGCTGACATGAGCACGCTGAAACCGCTCCAGATCGACGTCGTCTCCGACGTGGTGTGCCCCTGGTGCTATATCGGCAAGCGCCGGATCGAGAGCGCGCTGGCGCTGGTGCCCGACGTTCCCGTCAAGCTCAATTTCCGTCCCTTCTTCCTCAATCCCTGGGTGCCGCGCGAGGGCATCAGCCGCGAGGCCTATCTCACCCAGAAGTTCGGCTCGGTCGAGGCCTATAAGGGAATTGCGGGGCGCGTCGTCGCCGCGGCGGGCGAGGAGGGCCTCGTCTACAAGCCCGAACTGGTGGCGCGCCAGCCCAACACGACCGACTGCCATCGCCTCATCCTGTGGGCGGAAGCGATCGGCAAGGCGCCCGAGATGAAGCAGCGCCTGATGGAGCTGTACTTCCGCGACGGCGGCGATCTCACCGACGTGAACGTGCTGGTGCAGGCGGCGGCCGATGTCGGCCTCGATGCCGACGACGTGCGCAAGCGCCTCGCCACCGACGAGGACGTCGCACGCGTTTCGGCGGATGCGCAGGAAGCCGCCGAGAAGGGCATCTCCGGCGTGCCGACCTACGTCTTCGCGCAGAAATACGCCGTCTCCGGCGCGCAGGATCCGAACCTGCTCGCGCGCGCCATCCGCCAGGTCTCGGCGGAGATCAACGCGCAGGCGGCGGAGTAGCTGTTCTATCTACGAAGCAGGCGAACTGCGCGGCGCGCTGTTGCGTACGCGATGCCGTGCGCCGCGACCGCCGCGTGAACCAGCGTCACGACCGGATCGTAACGGCGCAGCGGGATCAGCACATCGCCGATCGCGAAGCGTCCGCGCCAGATCGGATTGATCATGGGGTGATCGGCGCTCGCCGTCGAGTCCGCGCTGGCGATGGCGGGATCGGCGCAGAGGTGGCGGGTGAGCTCGAGGGTGAGCTGCACGCCCGGCGAATATCTTGCGAAGTGTTCGTCGATGCCGAGCTTGAAGAAGAAGGCGCGGTCGTGGTGGCGCAGCACGATGCCGGCGGCGACCGGCGCCGTGCCGGCGCGAAGCGTGACGATCTCGCATTGCGCGGTCTCTGCAAGCGCGGGGACGGCGCGGCGGATGAAGGTCGCATCGCCCGCATGCTGGACCAGCGCGGTGCCGCGCTTGCCCTTCCAGCCGCCGGCTTCGAGCTGCAGGAATGTCTCGAGCGCCGGCCCGATCTCGTCGGGCTTGCGCGCGACCTCGAACACGACGGCGCCGTGCTCTTCGAGGCGATGGCGCTGGCGCCGCAGCTCCTTGAGCTTCTTGGCGCCGAGCGCCTCGCGCAGCAGCGTTTCGCCATCCTGTGTCGCATCAAGGCTGGCGCGGATGTAGGAGGAGAGGATTCGCGGCTTCAGGCCGGCGCGGCTCAGGACCTGCTTGAGCACGTCCATCGCGGCGCCGTCGAGCGCGACGTCGGTCAGCACGAGCGCATGCGCGCCGGCCTCGCGCGCCTGCTGCAACAGTCGCGTGGCGGCCTCGATCGGCGCATCGCCGTCGATCAGCGGGCTGCACAGCGTGCCGTAGGGATGCGCGCTCGCCAGCGCGGGCAGGGGGATCTTCCAGGCGCGCCAGAGCGAGATGACCGGCATCAGTCCGATCAGCCGCGTCGAAGATTCATCGAATGCCGGCAGTGCCGAGGCATTGCTGCGGCCACGCGCGGTCGCACTGACAGCCAGCTCCCAGGCGGGCAGGTAATATCCGTTCGGCTCGACCGTGCGCTGCGCGAGTGCGCGCCACTGGCCGGGGTCGATCGCCGTGAGCGGGACGAGCGCGCGCGCGGCTCCGGCATCCCTTGCCGATGCCGGATTGATCGCTGCCTGATGCGCGATGTCGACCACGTCCGTCGTCCCCGTTTACGCGGGCAAAGCCCGTCTCAGGAGGATCATCCTTAGCGCAAAGATTGGAAAATAGCGTTGGGACACAGAACCAATTCGAGCGGTCCCGTTAACGTCACGTTGAGGATACCGCAGCCCGATCGGGCGCCGCCGTGCCCGTCTCCTCGGGCTCCGGCATGGTCTCCGTCTTCACGTTGACCGCGACCTCCATTCCGAGCTCGTCGTCCGCCTCCCCCCAGTAGGACCCCGAGAGCGGAATCGCCTGCGCCGGCGTGCGGGCAACTCCGACCCTGATCAGATCGCGGTTTCCGACAATCCCGTTGGTTGGATCGAACTCGACCCAGCCCGAGCCCGGCACGTAGATCGAGCACCATGCGTGGGTCGAGCCTCCGCCCAGTCGTGCCGGGCCGTCGCGGTCCGGCACGTAGACGTAACCGGTGATGAAGCGGGCCGCAAAACCGAGCGATCGGGCGGCCTCCATCATCAGCAGGGCAAAATCGCGACAAGTTCCCTGCTGCAGGTCGAGCGTTTCGGCGGGCGTTTGCGTGCCATGCGAGATTCTCCTCCGATAGGAGAAACCTTCGGCGATAGCTTCGTTGAGCGTCATCAGCAGTTGCCCCGTCGGCCGGCTCGCCGAGGGTGCAATGAATTTCGACAACCAGTCGTCGACGGCGACGTCGCCGGGATAATGCCGGAGCATGTACGGTGCAAGATCCGGCAACTCGGTCTCGTCGTAGGCGAACGGATGCTCGCGGGCGTATGGCTCGATCCGGAAATCCGGCGCGTTCTCGGGTGTATGCTCCAGCCGGATCGTGGTCTCGAATTCCAGCACGTCGGTCCGGGCCGCAAAATCGACGAGGGTTACGCAATTGCCGAACACATCGTGGATCCAGCGGATTTCCGACGGCTCGGGGCGCACTGCGAGTTGGCATGCGAGCAAGCGCTGATCGAAGCTGTCGCGGGGACGAAACAGCAACTGGTGCTGCCCAAGCCTGACGGGCTGCCGGTAGTGGTAGGTCGTGCTGTGGTGGACGGAATAGAGGGGCATCTGTTGTACTCAGGCTCGCACCATATGAACCTGCTTCCGCATCGGTTCCAAGAGCCCAATTGTGTGTGCACACCGCACAAATGCCTTGCATTTCAGCAGGTTCGCGGTAGCGCACGCGGAACCAATGATCGCCAGCGGAGCTTGTCGATCGACATCAATGGCGATGCGAGAGGACACGATCTTGAGGATCCGGGCAGGCTACGACATTGCGTTCAACTGTTTTCAGGATGTGCCGATGGTCCTGATGCTGACCGTTCATCCGTCAAGGCAAGGCGACCTTCTGACCGACCATGCCATCCGGGTGTCGCCGAACGTTGCGCTCAGGGACTACGAGGATTGGTTCGGCAACATCTGCACGCGGCTCGTCGCCCCTGTCGGTCAGATCAACATTCGAAACGAGTTCATCATCGAGGATGGCGGGTTGCCCGACGAGGTTGTGCCTCATGCCGAACAGATTCCGTTGGACCGGCTTCCCGACGAAGCGCTGGTGTATCTTCTCGGCAGTCGCTATTGCGACACCCAGCGGCTGACGGATCTGGCGTGGTCGACGTTCGGTCACATCAGCGGCGGCTGGCGCCGCGTCCAGGCGATCTGCGACTACGTTCACGGCCATATCAAGTTTGGCTATCAATTCGCACGAAGCGACCGGACGGCTTCCGAAGGCCACCAGGAGCGTATCGGAGTTTGCAGGGACTTCGCGCACCTGGCCGTCACCTTGTGTCGCTGCATGAACATCCCGGCCCGTTACTGTACCGGTTACCTCGGCGATATCGGCGTGCCGCCGGACCCGGCGCCGATGGATTTCAGCGCCTGGTTCGAAGCCTACATCGGCGGGCGTTGGTACACGTTCGATGCACGGCACAATCATCCCCGCATCGGCCGCGTCGTGATCGCGCGCGGCAGGGATGCAGCCGACGTCGCCATTTCGACTGCCTTTGGCCAAGCGGAACTCGTGCACTTCAAGGTGATCACGAATGAAGTGCGGGACTGTGATGCCATTCCGACCCGACCTGCGATGGCGCTGGATCAGCGGCTGTTCGCTTGAGTTGGCGGAGCGCCTGGCGTCTCCGGTTCCGGTCGTAGCGGCTTGACCCTCCATTCCTCCCCTGTGCCGGCGATGTCCAACCGGTGGCTATTTGTCACCCGGGACGAAATGGTCACGGGCAGCAGCGCGCTCGCCGCTGACCGTGTCGGTGATGGCGATATCGATGTCGCGCGAGGCCTTCGGCAGATCGGCCGGGCCGACCTGCACCGACAGCCGGACTTCGCCGGTCTGATCCTGACCGACCTCGACCACGGACTTGCCGTCGGAACTCGGCGCGATGCCCGCAACGCGAAGGGTCGCGCCGGGCAGGCCCGAGACTTCGATCGCGAACGATCGTTGCGGGCCCTTGTTGAGGATGCGGACGGTGTAGTCGTTGCGGACACCTCCATCCGAGAGCTGGACGAACAGCGGATTGCGCTCGTGCAGCACGTTGACGTCCATCGTCGCGCGCGTGGCGAGCGTGTACAGCATGATGCTGCCGACGATGGCGATGGCTGCGGCGTAGACCAGGGTGCGCGGACGGACGACGCGGTAGATCGGCGGCTTGCCTTCGCGCCGGCGCTGCATGTTGATGTCGGTGTCGTAGCCGATCAGGCCCGCGGGCCGGCCGATCTCGCGCATGACGTTGTCGCAGGCGTCGATGCAAAGGCCGCATTGAATGCAGCCAAGCTGGATGCCATGGCGGATGTCGACGCCGGTCGGACAGACGTTGATACACTGATGGCAGTCGACGCAGTCGCCGGCCAGATCACCATGGGCGCGCGCGGCATCCGCCTTCTTCACCGACATGCGCGGCTCGCCGCGGTCGCGGCGATAGGTGACGTTGAGCGCCCATTCGTCGGTCAGCGCCGCCTGGATCCGCGGCCACGGGCACATATAGATGCACATCTGTTCGCGGGCGTGGCCGGCGAAGACGTAGGTGGTGGCGGTGAGAATGCCGATCCAGAGATACGCGATGAAGGGCGCCTGGAAGGTCGCGAGCTCCTTCACCAGCGTCGGTGCGTCTGCGAAATACAGCACCCAGGCGCCGCCGGTCCACCATGCGATCATGATCCAGAGGAAGTGCTTGAGTGCGACCTTCCGGATGTGATCGAACGTCCAGTAACGCTTGTCGCCCTGCATGCGCTCGCGCCGGTCGCCTTCGACCCAGCGCTCGACCGCATAGAACAGGTCGGTCCATACGGTTTGCGGACACAGGTAGCCGCACCACAGCCGGCCGGCGACTGCGTTCATCAGGAACAGCGTCATGGCCGCGATGATCAGCAGGCCGGTGAAATAGTAGACCTCCTGCGGCCACAGCTCGATGAAGAAGAAGTAGAAGCGCCGATGCGGGAAGTCGATCAGCACGGCCTGGTCGGGCAGGCCACGTCCGCGATTCCAGCGTACGAACGGCAACAGATAATAGGTCCCGAGCGTGACGCAGAGGATCGCCCATTTGATGCGGCGGAAAGGGCCGTGGACCGACTGTGGATAGACCTTCCTCCGCTTCTCGTAGAGGGGTCCCTCGATGAAGGTGTCGTCGGTCATGGCAAGTTCCCCCGCATCACAGGCTGGATTGTGCGTTCAGGAGAACGCGCAACCGCTGCTCAGGCCCAGCTTCTTGAACACGATCGCTGCCGGGCAGAAGCCGGTGAACGAGGCCTGCAACATGTTCAGCCCGGCAAATGCCGTCAGCAGGTACCAATACGCATTCACATAGGTGCCCAGTGCGAGACCGAGCAGGACGACGAATCCCGCAAAGGCGAGAACGGCTTTATCGACATTCATGGCAGGCTCCTTTTTATCTGGCTACTTAAGAACGGGTCAGGTTGGATTCAGTCCAGGCGACGATGCTGCGTGCATCCATCGCGCCGGAATGGCGGGCGATCTCGCGGCCGCCGCGCATCAACAGCAGGGTCGGGATGCCGCTGATGTCGAGGCGCGACGAGAGTGCAGGTGCGTTGTCCGAGTTGAGCTTCAACAGCCGGACGTTCGGCTCCAGTTGCTGGGCGGCGCGCTCGAACATCGGTGCCATGGCGCGGCACGGGCCGCACCACGGTGCCCAGACGTCGACCAGCACGGGAATGTCGCTGTTGGCGACATGGCGGCCGAAGGCGTCCTCGTCCACCTCGATCGGATGACCAGTGAACATCGGCTGGTGACAGGCGCCGCAACGCGCACCTTGCGCCGCGCGTTCGGCAGGCAGGCGATTGATGCGTCCGCAACTGCCGCAGACGATCTGGCGTGTCGTGTTCATGTGCCGGTTCGGACCTCCTTGATCTTGGCGATGTTCAGCCGGTCGAGCAGGAAACGCTCATAGAACGGCTCGCTCTCGCCGCGCCGCATCTTGCGCAGGAAATATTTCTCGAAGGCCACCTTGGCGAGGTGCACCCATTCTCCCTTGGAGGACCAATTGACGTTTCGCGGCGGGATCTGCGGCTGCGCAAGGAAGGCGACGCCGGAGTCGCCGAAGTCGGCGAGACAGATCGCGTTCCAGGTCGGTTGCGCCGTGGGCGCCTTGCCGCGAAGCAGGGCGCCGATGTTCATCGCCGTCGCCGTCACCATGGATTCAATCATGAAGCCCGTTTTGGGGACGCCGACCGGAACCGGCGTCGCGCCGACCGGCGCGATCGCGACGCAGACACCGACCGCGAAAACGTTGGGAAAGGCGGGATTCTGCTGGTGCTTGTCGACGACGACGAAGCCACGTGGGTTGGTCAGTTTCTCGATGCCGCGCACCGCCTCGACGCCGCGGAAGGCGGGCAACATCATCGAATAGGCGAATGGCAACTCGTGGGCCTTGCGAGACGTGCCGTCGTCGGCGAACTCCTCCACCGACATCAGGCCGGGGGCGACGTTGTCGACGCGTGCGTTGGTGATCCACTTGATGTGCTTCTCGCGCATCTCGCTTTCCAGAAGACCCTTGGTGTCCCCGACGCCGTCGAGACCGAGATGGCCGATATACGGCTCCGAGGTGACGAACGTCATGGGGACCCGGTCGCGCAGCTTCCGCCGGCGCAGCTCCGTCTCCAGGATGAAGAGGAATTCGTAGGCCGGCCCGAAACAGGACGCGCCCTGCACGGCGCCGATCACGACCGGGCCGGGGTTCGCCGCGAGCTTCTCGAAGGCTTCACGGGCATGCGTGGCATGATCGACGTGGCAGATCGACTGGGTATGGCCTTTTGGACCGAGACCCGGAATCTCGTCGAACGCCAGTTCGGGGCCGGTCGCGACGACCAGGTAGTCGTAGTCGATCGAGGTGCCGTCGCCGAGCTCGACACGGTTCTCGGTCGGGTGGACGCGCCTTGCGCCCTGCGTCAGCAGTCGCACGCCCTTGCGCTTCATGACGTCCGCGAGATCGATCTCGATCTCTTCGCGCTTGCGCCAGCCGACTGCGACCCAAGGATTGGATGGGACGAAATGATAGACGGCACCTTGCGAGACGACGCTGAGGCGATCCTCCTTTCTCAACTGCGGCAGCAATTCATAGGCCATCAGCGTTCCGCTCAGACCAGCACCGATTACGACAACTTCCGCCATGGGTTACCTCCGTTGGGTCAAGCCGCTCCGCCGGTTCAGTTCCGGCTGTCGTGCAGCGCTTGACTATATATTCGTAATTTCGTATATACGCAAGTATGAAGATGAACGTTGAAGTTATGGAGCGGGCGGCGGATCAGGCGAGCGAGCTGCTGAAGGCGCTGGCCAACCGGCATCGTCTGCTGATCATCTGCCAGCTGATCGATGGCGAGCGGTCGGTCGGCGAACTCGCCGAATTCCTGAACCTCCGGGACTCCACGGTGTCCCAACATCTTGCGCTCCTTCGCAAGGACGGACTGGTGTCTGCCCGGCGCGAGGCGCAGACGATCTTCTATTCGATCGCGAGCGAGCCGGCGCGCGAGGTGCTGAAGACGCTTTATCAGGCGTTCTGCGCGCCGAGGTCCTCAAGGACAAAATGAAACTTAGGATAGCTCGGGTGAGGGCGCCTTGAGCAGGATCAACACGCCCCATTCCGATGCAGATGAAATGAGCTGCGCAGCGGCGTGGTGATGCTTTGATCATGACACGGAAAAGTTCCATGCGATGTATGATGAGATATCTAGGCCTGCTGGCCGCCTTCGCGGCGATCGGCTCGTCTGGAACACCGGCCACGGCAGCCGAAACACTCGTGGTAACCCCGCAATCGATCGCCGATCAAAAGGCCGTCTTCGCCACGGTCGAAAGCACCAGCGTGGTGCCGGCGCGCGGACGCATCGGCGGCACGGTGGTTCAGCTCAAGGTCAGGGAGGGGGATCGCGTCGCCGCCGGCCAGGCAATCGCGGCCATCGGCGACGAAAAGCTCGTGTTGCAGATGAAATCGCTCGACGCGCAGATCGAGGCGCTGCAGGCGCAGGCGAACCAGGCGCAGCTCGACTTCACCCGGACCGAAGGGCTCGTCGAACGCGGTATCCTGCCCCGGATCAAGCTCGACGAGCAGCGCACCGCGCTGAACGTCGCCGAGAACGGCCTGCGTGCCAAGACTGCCGAACGTGCGGTGATCAACGAGCAGCTCAACCAGGGGCAGGTGCTGGCGCCGGCGGATGGTCGCGTGCTGAAGCGGTTGATAACGATAGGATCCGTCGTGCTCGCCGGCGATCCGATCGTCACCGTCGCCCAACAGAACTTCAAGCTGCGGCTTCGCGTGCCGGAGCGGCATGCGCGCTTCCTCAAGGCGGGCGACAAGATTCGCATCGACGGCGCGGAGTTCGTCGGAGAAGCCGCCAAGGCGGGCGTCATTGACCTCGTTTATCCTCAAATCGAGGAGGGGCGCGTCATCGCGGATGCGACCGTCGAGGGCCTCGGCGAATATTTCGTCGGCGACCGCTTGCGGGTCTGGATCTCCGGCGGCGCGCGACCGGCCTTTGTCATCCCCTCGAGCTATGTGACGACCAGGTTCGGCATCGACTACGTTCGGCTTCAGAAGGACAGCGGAACGATAGACGTGCCAGTGCAGCGTGGCCGCGAACTGCCGACGCCGGCGCTTCCCGACGGGCTCGAGATCCTGTCCGGCATTTCGGCCGGCGACCAATTGGTGCGGCCGTGAATCTCGGGCTCTCAGGACGGTTGACCAAGTCGACCATCGCATCGCCGCTGACGCCGCTGTTCCTGCTCGCGTCGCTCGTCGTTGGGCTGATCGCCGTCGTGGTGATCCCGCGCGAGGAGGAGCCGCAGATCAGCGTTCCCATGGTGGATATCCGCGTCAATGCCGACGGCCTGCGCGGACCGGACGCGGTGGAGCTGGTGAG
The DNA here is from genome assembly GCF_028128965.1 of Bradyrhizobium sp. CCBAU 25338. Taxonomy (NCBI): domain Bacteria; kingdom Pseudomonadati; phylum Pseudomonadota; class Alphaproteobacteria; order Hyphomicrobiales; family Nitrobacteraceae; genus Bradyrhizobium; species Bradyrhizobium sp. CCBAU 25338. Next base: position 429,718 of record NZ_LFKY01000043.1, on the reverse strand, counting down.
CAAGCCGCTGGAGTCGATCGTCAAGGGCATCGACGGCGTCGAGCACGTCTATAGCCAGACCGAGGACGACCGCGTGATGGTCACTGCGCGCTTCCTGGTCGGCACCAAGTTCGAGGATGCCATCCTGCGGGTGCACGAGAAGATCCGCGCCAATCTCGACCGCATTCCCGTGGGTATTCCCGAGCCGCTGATCGTCGGCCGGGGCATCAATGACGTCGCGGTCACGGTGTTGACGCTGGCGCCGAAGCCGGAAGCTGCCAGCCGCTATACCGACAAGGACCTCTACGAGCTCGCTGACAAGCTGCGCGCTGAGCTGATGAAGGTCGACGATATCGGCCTGACCTACATATCCGGCGGCGCGGCGCAACAGATCCGGGTCGAGCCTGATCCGGAGAAGCTGTCGCTGTTCGGCATCACGCTGCAGCAGCTCGTGGCGAAGGTGAAGGACGCCAATCGCTCGTTCCTGGCGGGACAGGTCCGCGATGCCGGCATCGTGCGGAGCGTCGCTGCGGGGCAGACGCTGTCCGGCATTCCCGATATCGGACTATTGCTCATCACGAGCCGCGACGGCCGGCCGGTCTACGTCAAGGACGTCGCCTCCGTCGTCGTCGGCCCGAGCACCATCGAGCATCGCGTCTGGACGGAATCGCGCGACGCAGCTGGACAGTGGACGCGGACGCCCGCCGTCAGCGTGGCGCTGGCCAAGCGGGCCGGCGCCAATGCGGTCGTCGTGTCCGAGAACATCGCCGAGCGCCTCGAAGGATTGAAGTCGCGCCTGATTCCCGAAGATGTCCAGGTGACGGTGACCCGCGACTACGGCGAGACCGCCAACGAGAAGGCCAACGAGTTGCTGTTCCATCTCGGGCTCGCAACGATCTCGATCGTCGTGCTGATTGCGATCGCGATCGGATGGCGCGAGGCGCTGGTGACCTTCGTCGTGATTCCCACGACGATCCTGCTCACGATGTTCGCCGCCAATTTGATGGGCTACACCATCAACCGCGTCAGCCTGTTCGCGCTGATCTTCTCGATCGGCATTCTCGTCGACGACGCCATCGTCGTGGTCGAGAACATCGCGCGGCACTGGGCCATGCGCGACGGCCGGCCGCGCCTGCAGGCGACCATCGAGGCGGTGGCGGAGGTCGGCAACCCCACCATCGTGGCGACGTTGACTGTGGTCGCGGCGCTGTTGCCGATGCTGTTCGTGTCGGGCCTGATGGGCCCCTATATGGCGCCGATCCCGGCCAATGCGTCGGCTGCCATGCTGTTCTCGTTCTTCGTGGCAATGGTGGTGGCGCCCTGGCTGATGCTCAAGCTCGCGCCGAAGGGCGACATTGCGTCGACGCATGCGGGCCACGATGAAGGCCGGCTCGGCCGGCTCTACCGGCGCTTCGCCACGCCGATCGTGCGGAGCAAGCGGTCTGCCTGGATATTCCTGCTCGGCGTCGGCATCGCGACGCTGCTGTCGATGACGCTGTTTGCGACCAAGTCGGTGACCGTCAAGCTTCTGCCGTTTGACAACAAGTCCGAGATCGCCGTTCTCGTCGACCTGCCGGAAGGGGCGAGCCTGGAGGCGACCGAGCGCACGCTGTTCGGCGCGGCCGAGATTGCGCGGCAATTGCCGGAGGTCACCTCGCTGCAATCCTATGCCGGCACGCCGGCTCCGTTCAACTTCAACGGCCTGGTTCGGCACTATTACTTGCGGGAGAGGCCCGAGTTCGGCGAAGTGCAGATCAACCTGACTGCGCGCGGCGAGCGCAAGCGCGCGAGCCATGAGATCGCGCTCGAGCTGCGCGAGAAGCTGAAAGCGCTCGGTCCGCCCACGGGCACCAGCATCAAGGTGGTCGAAGTGCCGCCCGGCCCGCCGGTGCTGTCGACGCTGCTCGCCGAGGTCTACGGTCCCGATGCGACCACGCGCCGGGCGGTCACGGCCGAGCTCAAGAAGATCTTCGCGGAAGTACCGTTCATCGTCGACATCGACGATTCCGTCGGCGAGAAGCGGCCGAGGCTGCGGCTCTCGATCGATCAGGACCGGCTCGAATTCTTCGGCGTCGAGCAGCGCGACGTCTATGACACCATCCAGACGCTGTTCGGCGGCACCTCGATCGGCTATTCGCATCGCGGCGAGGACCGCAACCCGATCGAGATCGCGGTGCATCTCGGAAAGCGCGACCTGGTCTGGGACGAGGCTCTGGCCTCCACGCCGGTGCCGGCCAATACCGTGCCCGGCAGCAAGACGGTGGTCGAGCTCGGACAGGTCGTGAAGGCGACCATGGAGGAGGGCTCGCCGACGATCTTCCGCCGCGATGGCCGCTTCGCCGACATGGTGATGGCCGAGCTTGCCGGGCGCTTCGAGGCGCCGCTCTACGGCATGCTCGCGGTCGCCGATCGCGTGGATGCCCATGACTGGGGCAAGCTGCCGAAGCCTGCGATCAGCCTGCACGGCCAGCCGTCGGACGAGTCGCGTCCGACGCTGTTGTGGGACGGCGAATGGGAAATCACCTGGGTGACCTTCCGCGACATGGGGGCGGCCTTCGGCGCAGCCATCCTCGGCATCTACGTGCTGGTCGTCGCCCAGTTCAGGAGCTTCCGTCTGCCGCTCGTGATCCTGACGCCGATCCCGCTGACGCTGATCGGCATCCTGATCGGCCACTGGCTGCTGGGTGCGCCGTTCACCGCGACCTCGATGATCGGTTTCATCGCGCTGGCCGGCATCATCGTGCGCAACTCGATCCTGCTGGTCGACTTCATCCGGCACAGCGGCGCCGAGGGCAAGTCGCTGCGCGATGTAGTGCTGGAAGCCGGCGCCGTCCGCTTCAAGCCGATCCTGCTCACCGCGCTCGCGGCCATGATCGGGGCTGCAACCATCCTGCTCGATCCGATTTTCCAGGGATTGGCGATCTCGCTCCTGTTCGGGCTTGCCTCGTCAACGCTGCTCACCGTGCTGGTGATTCCCGCGATCTACATCGCCTTGCGCGCGCCGCGCGAGGCGGCTCCGACCACAGCCAGATCCAGCTAGCGAGGAACCGATGGACAAGAACTACGTCGACATCACGAGGGACATCTCGGCGAACCTGAAGAAGCTGCGGAGCGACATTCCCGACACCATGAAGGGATTTGCCGTACTCGCCCAGGCCGCTACGCGCGACGGCGCGCTGGACAAGAAGACCAAGGAGCTGATCGCGCTTGCGCTCGGCGTCGCCGCGCATTGCGACGGCTGCATCGGCTTTCACACCGAGGCGCTGGTCAAGCTCGGTACGACGCGCCAAGAGATCGAGGAAACGCTCGGCATGGCCGTCTACATGGGAGGCGGGCCGTCGCTGATGTACGCTGCGGATGCGATCGCGGCCTACGAGCAGTTCCAGCAGCAATCGGCCGCCGTATAGCGCCGGTCACCTGACACGACTGTGCGAACGGGACCGGCGATTCGTCTCCGCCGGTCCCGCCCATTGAGCCTTGATCGACTACCAACGGTCGTCGACACCGACTCCGACGCTCACGCCGGGCGCGCGAATGCCGACTCCGGCGCGCGGGCCGTCGTCCCAATCGCGATGATAGGTCCGGCGCTCGTAATAGCGTTCGCGCGGCATCGAGTTATAGGAATCGCGTACGATCACGCGTGAACCGCCGCGCGTGCGATAGCAGCGGCCGGCGTCGTCGCAGACGAGCCGCACCTGCTGGACCAGATCCGGATTGGCGTATTCGCTGGTCGTGTAGATATCGGAAGCCTTCGCACTCGACACGGCTGCCAAAGCACCGACGCCCGCCAGCAGCGCCATCGTAAACGTCCTCATCATGTCCTCCTCCGAGACTGCCCTCGGCGGTAACAAGAAGGGGAGGCGGTGATCGTTCCCGCCGCGATGCTGGTTTTTCCCGGAACTGGCACCTTGTCGGGCGGCTTGTTCCCTTGATCTCAAGTCGGGAAGATGAGGCACGTGGTCGTGCCGTGAGCGAGCAATCGGCCCTTGGCATCCATCACGCGTCCATCGGCCGTTCCGATGCGGCGGCCGCAATTCAGAACCTTGCCCTCGGCCGTGATCCGGCCGGTCTCCGGCGTAATCGGTCGCAGCAGCGAAACCTTGAACTCAAGCGTGGTCTGGCTGGTGCCCTTGTCGAGGGCCGACTGGATCGCCAGTCCCATGCAACTGAGCAAGGTGGCCGTGAGACCACCATGCACAGTGCCTGCCGGATTGAGGTGAGCGCCGGTGGGGACCATCGCGACGACGACGCGACCAAGTTCAGCCTCCACCACATCATAACCCAGTGTTTAGGCGATCGTGTTGAGAGGTAGGGTTCCGTCAGCAAGGCCTTGGACGAATTCCAACCCACTCATCTGCTTTTGTCGTTCGGCGTCGACCGTTCCATAGCTCTTCGCGGTCATCTGAATCTCCTCATCGCACTCACCTGTGTTGGACTCGCGAAGCTTCGGCCTTTCTCCGGAAGGTCGATGGCGGGCAGCCGTAGAGTCGTGTGAATGCGGTGCTCATGCGCCGCGTGCTCGAAAAACCGGAGCGTTCCGCGACGGCTGCCATCGGAAGACCGCTTGAATCAAGCAGCCGCTTGGCACGCTGGACACAGATTGACAGCGCCACTTGCAGTGGAGACGCATCGAGATGTTGGGCGAACAGACGTGCCAGGTGGCGTGCGCCGACTCCCAACCGTTCAGCCAGCCGCTCCACGCCGCCGCGATCGAGCTCCCCCTTCTCGATGAGGGCCAGCGCGCGTTCGACGGTCGTTCTGGAGCCTTTCCATGCAGGACAGAACGGCGCTGTTTCCGGGCGGCATCTCAGGCAAGGACGGAAGCCGGCGTGCTCGGCCGCGGCCGCGCTACGATAAAACGTCACGTTGCGGGCGAGTGGCGTGCGCGCCGGGCAGACGGGACGACAATAGACGCCCGTTGTTCTCACCGCGACGAATATCACGCCGTCCAACGTTGCGTCGCGGCGGCGGAGGGCATCGTAGTGGGCGTCGAAGTCGAGCATGGCGCCCGCTATAGCGTCTCCATTTTTGCAGGGCGAGTCTGATGCGATGACCGTGTCCGAAAACGACCGAGCGGACGTCCATCGGCGAGGCCGCGGCTAGATCCGCTCGTAAGTCTCCGTGCCGCAGATGTCGTCGGCTTCCGCCCGCCGGCGGTCCACGACCTTTCCGCCTGATATCGTCACGATGTAGGTCTGAGCCCCGAGCGGCGCGCCGGTCGCGGAGGTGAGCTGCGCGCGGACGCATGCCGTCCAGCCCGGCCCTCGTAGCTCACGATGGGGCGGGGCGACGTGCACCTCGCGCGGATAGGACGTTGCGAGAAAGACGACGTCGATCTGCTCGCGCACCACGCGCTTGACGTCGGGAGGCGCTTCGGGCGGCGGCTGCTCCGCCTCCTTCATGCGCATGAACTCCGGCACCGGTGCGCGGCTGTCGGCAAAGCCGCAGGCACCGAGCGCAAGCGCGCCACCGAGCAGCGCTGCATGAGAAATAATCCGCAACATCCGTGAAGGTCCCCTGCGGACCGACAAATAGGCACGAATGCGATCCGACGAAGTCCGCGCCAATCAAAACTTGCTGAAGGCGCAGAACCCTGGGCGTTTGCTATTCCGCGTTTGCGGGCTAGTTTGTACCCCACATGAGGGGGATTGCACCGATGAGGATTTTGGTCATAGCGGCAGCGGTCCTGGCACTGACGGCTGCCTCGGCGCAGGCGCAGGGCCGGCGCCAGCCTAACGATGGAGCCAAGCCCGCGGACAACACGCCCAAGGTCGACGAGAAGGCCTACAAGGCGGCGCTTGAGCGCATTCCCGAGCCCAAGGACAAGTACGACCCGTGGGGCGGCGCCCGCCCGAGCGAACCTGCCAAGAAGCCGAAATGAAGTGAGGCTTGCGGACCTGCCAGCTTGATTTCGGCCGGGCTCGCACTCCGTCGTCGTATCGGGCGAACATGGATCGGCATCGCGCGCACGATGCGAACGGTCTTTCACACCGTGTGCACGACTACACGAAGGCGAGGCCGACGCGCTTGTTGCTGCGCCAGACCGTGCGACAATGCCGTGCGAAACGGTCGCGCGCGATCGAGAGCTTGAACGATTGCGGCAACATGACGGGGGCGTCCAGGTCGATCGCCGCGCCGCCTGCCGACATGTTTCGCACCGTGCAAGCGATGCCGCCGTTTTCGAAGGTGATCGTTCCACCTTTGAAAACACGGTGACGTTGCGATGCGCGCTTCTCGATCATCCGCGTCAGTCCTGCTGATGATTGTGAATTAGTGCATAGAAATTACATTGAACTAAACTCAATACTGGCGCTACTTGCGTAGCGCTTCAGACTTTGTTTACGACGTTGAAGCGGAGAGCGTTCACCCCGGCAGCATCGCGAACGCGCTCGACACCATCGCGACCGGCTTGCTGTCGGCGGCGGAGAGCAACGTGACGCGGCCAAAGCTCATGGTGCGCCCGAGCCGCACCACTCGCGCATCCGCCAGCACGTCCATTGAGGATACCGCGCGCATGAAATGCGTGGTCTGGTCGACCGTGGTCATGGGGCGGTAGCCGCGGTTGGCAGCGAGGATCGCGATCACCATGGCGGTGTCGGCAAGCGCCATCAGGGCCTGGCCGCAGACCACGCCGCCGTTCCGGCACAGCCGCTCCGAAAACGGCATGCGCAGGAGCGCGCCCGGCTGCCAGTCCGGTACGTCTGCCGGCTGCGCGTGCTCGATGCGCTCGACCGCGAGGTTGAGATCCTGGACCCAGGGCGCAAAAACCTCGCCCAGGATGCGGCGGGCGTCGGCGAGGCCGAACTCGGCTTCTGGCTGCATTTGCATTGGCGTCGCGCTCTCCTGTGTTGCCGGATGTTTCGCCTCATTGTGCGCGCATCGGCGCGGCAAAGTCACCCGGTCTCGCGCCGGTCCCGTCGGCTTGAAATTGCCTGACTTGGCCCGGTATGATGCCCTGCTTGGGTACGGGTGGATGATGTTGCGTCGGTGTGTCCTCGTCTTTGGCATGGTCGCGCTCGGTCTCGCGCTGAGCGGGTGCACCAAATGCGGCCCGATCTGGGACGACTGGCTGCATGCCCCCAAATCGTGCAGATCGGATCGGCTCTAGCGGGCCCACGCGGCCTTGAGCGGCCCCAGGTTGCGACCAGGCTGAGACGAGGATGACACGGCGCGGGCGATCCGCGCGCCATGGATGATCGAGGAGTAGATGATGAAGCTTTTCCGTTTGGCCGCGGTGCTGGCCGTGCTGGCGGGACCTGCCTACGCGCAAATGCCCAATCTCAATTTGCTGCAGGATGCCCCGAGCAAGACCCCCGAGGAGAAGGCCGCCGAAGCCGAGCGCGATAAGGCCTACAAGGAAACGCTGAAGAAGATTCCGGATTCGAAGGCGTCCAACGATCCCTGGGGCGGCATGCGCGCCGATCCGCCGAAGCAGCCGGCAGGGCCGAAGGCATCGGCCGTAACCGGTACGCCGAAGAAGACCAAGAGCGGCACCGCCGCCAACTGACCGCAGCCCCGTTCGGGGGCGACACGATGCCTTTCGGACAGGACTCCTCTTGATCCGGCCCGCGCCCTACATTTGGCTGAGAGCGTAGCGCGCAGAGGAGGGCAGGACATGGCCGATCGTCCGCGGGATCTCGCCGAGCGGATGGCGCGTCGGCGCAGGATGGCCGGCAAGCCGGGCCAGGCGGCCGGCGACGGCTATCTGCGCGAGACCTTCACGCTGCCGCGCGCGGCGGCGCGGGAAAGGGCGCAGGCCTTCTTCGCCCGCTACCCCAAGGCCGGCTACATGAGTGCGGTCGAGACCTGGCGCGAACTGCCCGGCGGCGACATCGAGTTCACCATGCGGCGGCTGCCCAGCGCGGACTGATCCGAAAAATCTTGCTAGTCGAAGGTTTCGGCAACGATGCGGATCCGGAACACCGGCTCCTTGGCCTCGTCCAGCAGCTCCATCTGCCATTCGGAATTCTCCTGGAGCTTGCGGGCAATGCCGGCGGTCATGTCGGCGCAGACGCTGGTCATCTCCTTCCACGCCGCATCGCGATTGGCAAATTCCGTCGCCTGGTCGGCGCAGCCGGAATAACGGCCGTTGCGAATTCGAAAGAAATAGAGCGGCATGGCAGGCACCGATCGCGCGCATGGTGCCTCGCCCCCCAAGGCCCTGGGCGCGGGCAGTCCAATCCCAAACCACCGTCAGATCAATCCCGGGCGGCTACGGACTACACGGGACCGTTGGCGGGCTGCGGCGCGCAAATGGGCGCGCGCGCTCCGTGGTTCTCCGACCATGAACAGAGTTCCTGAACTCCGTTCAGGTTGCACCTGGGGCACGGGGTCAAGGCGCGGCTGCATGCTGGTTCCTGCCGAGGCTTCCAGATCCCGACCAGGTGACGGCATGTGCCTTGCTTGCCTGATGAGGCAAGCACCCATGGATACCTCATGCTTGGCATTCCCCGCCGCTATTCCCATTTCGTCTTCGGCATCATCCAGTCCGGACTGACCTCGCTGGTCGCGGCGGGAATCGCCAGCTTGCCCGCAGGCAGCCCGATGATCTTCGTTCGGCACTGGATGGTGTCGTGGCTGATCGCATGGGCTGCGATGTTGCCCATCGTGCTGCTGGCGGCACCCGCGATCCGCGCCTTCTCGCTGCGCCTGACCCGGGAGGAGAGGGACCCGCGAGCCAGCCGGCAGGCTTGAAAAAGCCCCGTAGGCTCGGCACGTGAAGGTCGCGCTCGAACGGCCGCAGACTGACCGCGCACCCGTCCCAATTTCGACATCCGTTCGCACCACTGCCGACACACCCGTCGGCAAGATTTTATCCGTTCGGCGTGGCCATGGGGGAAACGTGGCCCGCCGACAACGGGGTGGCATCATGGATAACGTAGAGCGGTCATTTGCCGCCGCGACGGCGGCTGGCTTCGTCGTGCTGGTGATTGGGCTGGTGCTGCTGGCGCTGCTGTAGACGGGGTTGGGTGCCGGGGACGGCGGCAAGTGCCCATCCGGGGGATGGTACCGGGCACGCCTCGACATTCAAAAAGTCGAAAACAACCCCATGCACAGTAGGCTGCTTTGAAATTTCATTGGTCGGCCAACAGGTTATGAGTAGTATTTAGATACCTTGAAGCTGCGCGCAGCGCCTTCGCGGGGCCGTGCAGCCCCGGCGCGCGATGCCGGATCGAGATCGCGATGGCTCCGGGCCGAGGGACCAGCGACCGCTACCGCATCGAGGACGGCCTCGACCCACGCCGGAGCCGGCCTTAGGCGCCTAGTGGATCTTGATCTCGTTCAAGGGCAGGCGGAGCTCGGCGGCGCGCTCTTCACGGTCCTTCTTGCGGAACTCGTTTTCCTTGCGCTCGAACTTCACCATCTCCTTCTGCGCTGCCTCCAGCAGCGGATTGCGTCTGATCGCACCGTGCTGCGTGTCGTTGTCCGTCATGACTGAGGTCCCCGGAGTTGCGGTCCCATCCCCAGAGAAGGCCGGAGACCGCAAAAAGGTTCGGTGCCGCAGGATTGCGGAAACATGACGGCGCAGCGGCCGCGTTCTTGATGCGCGGCAGCCTTCGCGCTCGAAGAGCAACACGGCGTATGCCCGCTATTTCGGTGGTTGAAGCCCGGGCGATTTGACCCAGTCGTGCAGATGATTGGCGACGTCGGCCTGGCGGGCCTTCTTGAGGAGGGCGTCTCGCTCGGCACCCGGTGGAAGCCGGGAAGCCTGCTGCTGGACCTGCTTCACCCATGCGGAAAGCCGGTCTTGAAGGGTCAGCTGCTGCTTGAAACGTCGCCGATTGAACATGCCGCTCTCATATCCATGCGAGGAAGGCGGGAGCGCGATCGGCGACCTCGTCACCGATAGTGCCAAGGATCCGCGCGGTGATGAATCTATTAGGATCCATAAACGGATCCGCGTCTGTTCAGTTGTGCGCACAAGGCGAATTGGGCAGCCGAAATGAATCTTGGCAATTGACGAGCAGCCTTTCGGCCTGCACCCAATCGTCCGAACCAGGAGCGAACGAATCCACCAATCGCCGTTGCCGGTCCGCGCGCGCACGGCACGTTGCAGCCCTGCGATCTTCGGCGCGCAGTATGAAACGGATCTCTGAAAGAGGCCGCTGGCGGAGGCGGCGTTCCTTTCTTCAAAAAACGCTGAAAATGAGCGTGTAAGCGAAGACTGTAGAAAGGACGCCCAAGGCAACGGTGGTGATTTTAAAAACGAGGACCGCGGTCAAGCTGCACCCTCCTATGATTCAAATCACTTGAATCCTACGCCTAAAGCGTGATCGGGGAAAGTGCGCAGCGGCTTTCCGAAAAGATCAGCGTTCTTCAGGCAGGAAACCGTCTCGAGATAACGGCCAAGGTGGATGCCGCCGGTCTGGCGAAGCTCAAGGAAGCCCTTGGGGGTGACGAGGAGATTTTGAATCTCCTGCAATGAAAGAGGCTGCCCACTGAGGCGGCCTTACCTTTCACGTCGGTGCCCTTAGACCGGGCGACCGCAGCCACTCACTGATGTGCGAGCCGGTTTCAGCCAGCCGGGCTTTGCGGATTGCACGCTCCCGCTCAATGCCTGGTGGAAGCAGTTTGGCTTGCTCGCGCAGGCGCAGGGCCTCGGTGACAAGGCGTTCTTCAAGGGATGTGGTTTGTTTGATGCGGCGTCGCAGGTGCATGGCGCTAGCTTCCGTCCAGAGGCATGAGGCGGGATCGCCGCGATGGCGTTCTCGTCACCGATCAATGCCCAGGGCCGCGCGGTGACGGTTTCTTGTTAACACCTGTGGCAGACCGAATCTGAGCAAGTTTGACCACTCGCCCCCAAGACGAATTGAGCCCCTCCAAATCCAACTTGGGACGCGGGGGTCAAATACGGTCAGTACCCGCATCCGCAAAAGAACATATTGCGAACCGGGAACAAATGGGGTACATTGCTTTTATCGCCGAGCTGCCTCGCAACGTTTGTCCCTCACGCGAATCCTCGCCATAAGGAGCACGACCCAATGTCCGCAACTGCCTTGCGTATCGTCGAAGGATCTTCCATGGACAAGAGTAAAGCTCTGGCCGCCGCGCTCTCCCAGATCGAGCGCCAGTTCGGCAAGGGCTCGGTGATGAAGCTCGGCAAGAACGACCGGTCCATGGACATCGAGGCGGTGTCCTCCGGCTCGCTCGGGCTCGACATCGCGCTCGGCATCGGCGGCCTGCCCAAGGGGCGTATCGTCGAGATCTACGGGCCGGAATCCTCGGGCAAGACCACGCTGGCGCTGCATACGGTGGCGGAAGCGCAGAAGAAGGGCGGCATCTGCGCCTTCATCGACGCCGAGCACGCGCTCGACCCGGTCTATGCCCGCAAGCTCGGCGTCAACATCGACGAGCTCCTGATCTCGCAGCCCGACACCGGCGAGCAGGCGCTGGAGATCTGCGACACGCTGGTGCGCTCGGGCGCTGTCGATGTGCTGGTGATCGATTCGGTTGCGGCGCTGGTGCCGAAGGCCGAGCTCGAAGGCGAGATGGGCGATGCGCTGCCGGGCTTGCAGGCCCGTCTGATGAGCCAGGCGCTGCGCAAGCTGACGGCCTCCATCAACAAGTCCAACACCATGGTGATCTTCATCAACCAGATCCGCATGAAGATCGGTGTGATGTACGGCTCGCCGGAAACGACGACCGGCGGCAATGCGTTGAAATTCTACGCCTCCGTCCGCCTCGACATCCGCCGCATCGGCGCGATCAAGGAGCGCGACGAGGTGGTCGGCAACACCACGCGTGTCAAGGTGGTGAAGAACAAGCTGGCGCCGCCCTTCAAGCAGGTCGAGTTCGACATCATGTACGGCGAGGGCGTCTCCAAGATGGGCGAGATCCTCGATCTCGGCGTCAAGGCCGGCATCGTCGAAAAGTCCGGCGCCTGGTTCTCCTATGACAGCCAGCGCCTCGGCCAGGGCCGCGAGAACTCGAAGGCATTCCTGAAGGCCAATCCCGACATCACCGCCAAGATCGAGACCTCGATCCGCCAGAACTCCGGCCTGATCGCCGAGCAGATTCTCGCCGGCACCCCCGAGCGCGACGCCGACGGCGAGGAGCCGGCGGACGAGTAAGCCTCGACCAACGAAAAGTTTTTCGCGAGGAGCGGGCGCTGAGGACGTTGAGTTGCCGACGTCATCGGCGCCCGTTTCGTTTTGCGCGAGGGGGGCGCGCCGCTACCTCAAAGGTGCACTCCCTCTCCCGCTTGCGGGAGAGGGCCGGGGAGAGGGTGTTTCTGCAATGGGACACTCCCCAAGAGGAAAAAGCCCTCACCCGGCGCTTCGCGCCGACCTCTCCCGCAAGCGGGAGAGGTGAACGAGCCGCCGCGGTCATCGATTCAACCTAAAGCCATTCCGTTTTAGGTCGAAGCCGTAGAGCGGATTGGCCGTGCGATGCGCGAAGCCATTGCCCGGTGCAATCCACCACTGTTCGTCTCTGCGGAAGCTGAAGCGGTGGGTTGCGCCGGCGGACCGTGCTTCGCACAGCCGCCTGCCCACCACCCACCGATTCCTTACTCGGCCGCTTCCGCGTAGTCGCTCACCGGCGGGCACGAGCACACCAGGTTGCGGTCGCCATAGACGTTGTCGACACGGCCCACCGGGCTCCAGTACTTGTCGGTGCGCGAGCTGCCCGCGGGGAAGCAGCCTTCGCTGCGGCTGTAGGCGCGATTCCAATCGTCATCCGCGATGTCATGCACCGTGTGCGGGGCGTGACGCAGCGGGGATGCCTCGATCTTGAAGCGGCCGGCCTCCACCTCGGCGATCTCCTTTCGGATCGCGATCATGGCGTCGCAGAATCGGTCCAGCTCAGCCCTGGATTCCGACTCGGTCGGCTCGATCATCAGCGTGCCCGGCACCGGGAAGCTCATGGTTGGAGCGTGGAAGCCATAGTCGATCAGGCGCTTCGCGATGTCGTCGACGGTGACGCCGCTTGTCGTCTTCAGCGGACGCGGGTCGACGATGCACTCGTGTGCGACGCGTCCCCTGGCGTTCTTGTAGAGCACCGGGAAGTGTGGATCGAGCCGCGCTGCGATGTAGTTGGCGTTGAGGATCGCGATCTCGGTGGCACGCTTCAGGCCGTCGCCGCCCATCATCAGGATGTAGATGTAGGAGATAGTCAGGATCGACGCTGAGCCGAACGGCGCGGCCGAGACCGGCCCGACCGGAGCGTCGCCTTGTGTTGCCGGGTGACCGGGCAGGAACGGGGCGAGATGCGCCTTGACGCCGATCGGGCCCATGCCGGGGCCGCCGCCGCCATGCGGGATGCAGAAGGTCTTGTGCAGGTTGAGATGGCTGACGTCGGCACCGTAATCTCCGGGCCTGCTGAGGCCGACCTGCGCGTTGAGGTTGGCGCCGTCGAGATACACCTGGCCGCCATGGCCGTGCACGATGTCGCAGATCTCGCGGATATGCTCCTCGAACACGCCGTGGGTCGAGGGATAGGTGATCATGACCGCGGCTAGGTCGCTCGAATGCTTCTCGGCCTTGGCGCGGAGATCGTTGACGTCGACGTCGCCGTTCTTCTCGCAGGCGACCACCACCACCTCCATGCCGGCCATCGCGGCCGAGGCCGGGTTGGTGCCGTGGGCGGAGGAGGGGATCAGGCAGATCTTGCGGTGGCTCTGCCCGCGCGCGACATGATAGCCGCGGATCGCCAGCAGCCCGGCATATTCGCCCTGCGCGCCCGAATTCGGCTGCAGCGAGATCGCGTCATAGCCGGTGATGTCACACAGCCACTTCTCCAGCCGCGCGAACAGCGCGTGATAGCCGGCGGCCTGCTCGCGCGGCACGAACGGGTGCAGCGTCGCGAACTCCGGCCAGGTCAGCGGCATCATCTCCGTGGTCGCGTTCAGCTTCATGGTGCAGGAGCCGAGCGGGATCATGGCGCGGTCGAGCGCGAGGTCGCGATCGCTGAGCTTGCGCATGTAGCGCAGCATCTCGGTCTCCGAGCGGTGCGCGTGGAAGACCGGATGGGTGAGGAACGGGGTGGTGCGCTTCAACGTCTCCGGCAGCGCCTCGCGCGTCCCGGCGTCGATCTCGGCATAGGCGAATGTGCCGCCGAAGGCGCGCCAGACCGCTTCGACCGTCGCAGGCGTCGTGGTCTCGTCGAGCGCGATGCGCAGAGCCGCATCACCGATGCCGAGATTGATCCTTTCGGCCGCGGCGCGCGCAACGATCTCGGCGCGCCTGCCGCCGGCATCGATGCTGAGCGTGTCGAAGAAGTTTTCGGACTGCGGCGCAAAGCCGAGCTTGCGCAGGCCGCTCGCGAGCACGGCGGTGCGGCGGTGGACGTTGCGCGCGATCTGCGAGAGCCCCTCGGGGCCGTGATAGACCGCATACATCGAGGCGATCACGGCGAGCAGCACCTGCGCGGTGCAGATGTTGGAGGTTGCCTTCTCGCGGCGGATGTGCTGCTCGCGGGTCTGCAGCGCGAGGCGGTAGGCAGGCATGCCGCGGGAATCGACGGAAAGGCCGACGATGCGGCCGGGCAGCGAGCGCTTCAGCGCATCGCGCACCGCCATATAGGCCGCGTGCGGTCCGCCATAGCCCATCGGCACGCCGAAGCGCTGCGCCGAGCCGATCGCGATGTCGGCTCCGAGCTCGCCGGGTGAGGCCAGCAGCGTCAGCGCCAGCAGGTCAGCGGCAACGATCGCAAGCGCGCCCTTGGCCTTCAGCGCCGCAATCGCAGGCCTGAGGTCGCGCAATGCGCCCGACGTTCCCGGATATTGCAGCAGCGCACCAAGCACGTCAGTCTCAGCGAGATCGGTGAGGGGATCGCCGACGATCAGGGTCCAGCCCAGCGGCTCGGCGCGGGTCCGCATCACGGCCAGCGTCTGCGGATGGACGTCCTTGTCGACGAAGAAAGCCTTCGCCTTCACCTGCGAGTGCCGCTCCGCGAGCGCCATCGCTTCGGCCGCCGCGGTGGCTTCGTCGAGCAGCGAGGCGTTGGCGACGTCGAGCCCGGTGAGGTCGCAGATCATGGTCTGGAAGTTGAACAGCGCCTCCAGCCGGCCCTGGCTGATCTCGGGCTGGTAGGGCGTATAGGCCGTGTACCAGGCCGGATTCTCCAGAATGTTGCGCTGGATCACCGCGGGCAGGATCGTGCCGGAATAGCCTTGGCCGATCAGCGAGGTGAAGACCTGGTTCTGACGCGCGAGCTCGCCCATATGCGCGATCGCCTCGGTTTCGCTGAGCGGCTTGCCGAGGTCGAGCGGGGCGGTCTGCCGGATTGAAGCCGGCAGCGTCTCCGCCATCAGCGCGTCCACGCTTTTCGCGCCGACGGTCTCCAACATTGCGGTGACGTCGCGCGCCGAGGGGCCGATGTGGCGGCGGACGAAAGAGGCGGCGGTATCGCCGTTGGATTTGCGGTGCGCGGTCATCATGGGTCCTCGCTTCAGGTCATCTGTCGTCGTCACGCCCCTCAGTTCAGGGGCAGTCGCATAAGCGGATCACGTTCCTTCGGCACCACCGTGCCACAAACTCGTCATGCCCGGGCTTGTCCCGGGCATCCACGTTCTTCGTGCCGCGAGGAGGCCGTGGATGGCCGGGACAAGCCCGGCCATGACGATGTGGAGACATCGCGCGTACGCCCTCATCTGCGATACTCCTGCGCCTTCGCGGGCCATGGCGATGTGGAAAGATCGCGCTTCATCTCACGCCGTATGGGCCTTGTAGGCGGCTTCATCCATGAGGCCGCCGAGTTCGCTCTTGTCGGCAATCTTGATCTTGAAGAACCAGGCTTTGCCTTGCGCATCCGAGTTCACCAGCGCCGGCTCGGCGGCAAGCGCCTCGTTCGCCTCGAGCACTTCGCCTGTAACAGGCGCGTAGACGTCGGAGGCGGCCTTCACCGATTCCACGACGGCGGCGGCTTCGGCCTTCTTCAAGCTCCGGCCGACCTTGGGCAATTCGACGAACACGACGTCGCCGAGCTGCTGCTGGGCGTAGTCGGTGATGCCGACCGTGGCGGTATCGCCGTCGATCGCGAGCCATTCGTGGTCGGAGGTGTACAGCGTCGTGGTCATTGTCTTGTCCTCAGCGTTTGTAGGTGTTTTTCACGAAGGGCATGGCGGCGACAGCGAGCGGCAGGCGCTGGCCGCGCACCTCGGCGAAGAGTTTGGTGCCGAGCGCGCTCAAATTCGTGGGCACGTAGCCCATCGCGACCGGCGCATTCAGGCTCGGGCCGAAACCGCCCGATGTGACCTTTCCGATCGGCTCGCCGCCGGCCTGATCCGCAAACAGCAGCGCGCCCTCGCGCACCGGCGCGCGGCCCAGGGCGAGCAGGCCGACGCGGCGGCGGGACGCGCCGTTATCGAAATGCGCGAGGATCTTCCCGGCGCCGGGAAAGCCGCCGGCGCGCATCCCGCCGCTGCGACGGCTCTTCTGCACCGACCATTCCAGCGCGGCCTCGACCGGCGTGGTCGCGGTGTCGATGTCGTGGCCGTAGAGGCAGAGCCCGGCTTCGAGCCGCAGGCTGTCGCGGGCGCCCAGGCCGATCGGCAGCACGTCCGGGTTTTCGAGCAGCGTTTTTGCCAGACGCTCCGCATCGGCCGCGGGGACCGAGATCTCGAACCCGTCCTCGCCGGTATAGCCGGAGCGCGAGACGAAGCACTTGAGGCCGGCCACCTCTTGCGGGCCGGAATCCATGAATGTCATGGACGGCGCCCCTGCACACAATTTCGCCAGCGCCGCTTCCGCCTTCGGGCCCTGCAGCGCGATCAGCGCGCGGTCGGCCAGAGAATCGATGACGCAATCGTCCGCGAGGTGCGCGCGCAGATGCGCCTCGTCCGCTTCCTTGCAGGCGGCGTTGACGACCAGGAACAGGTGGTCGCCGAAATTGGCGACCATGAGATCGTCGAGAATCCCGCCTTCCGCATTGGTGAACTGGGCGTAGCGCTGCCGGCCCGGTGCAATCGCCACGATGTCCTGCGGCACCAGCCGTTCCAGCGCGCGGGCGGCGTCCTCGACCTTGCCCGACTTCGGCCGCAGCGCGAGCTGCCCCATATGGGAGACGTCGAACAGGCCGGCCGCGGCTCGCGTATGGAGGTGCTCCTTCAGCACCCCCGCGGGGTACTGCACGGGCATATCATAGCCAGCGAACGGCACCATCTTGCCGCCGAGGGACACATGCAGGGCGTGGAGGGGCGTATGTCGGAGAGATTTCTGGTCGGCGGGTACTGGCATCACAGGGGTCCTCGGCGGTTCCCCGGGGACGATTCCCCGGGCCAACCAGTCGAAGCCCCATCTGTCGCTGTGCCTGAGAGTATTATCCCGTCGGCGGGTGCCACCCGGGTTCTTAGGCCCGTCGGCGCCTCTTTCCAGATGCTGTCAAAGCCACGCGGTCCTTTTGCCTGAGAGTTTCCGGGGCGGTTGCTCCTTCGGCGCCGGCAGTAAAGCCGGTCTCTCCCGACGTGGCCGTACGATATAGATGGTTACAGACCACAGGGCGGCCAAGCCTGTCAACGCGGCGGTTTCGCCTTTTCAACCGGGATTGCGCGCCTGCGGCAACCCTCTGATCTCCTTGCACAGTTTCTGGACACTGAAGCAGGCCTTGTCTAAAAGCGCTTTGGCCCGCAGATATCAGCCCTAACCTCCGGTTTGGATGGCAGGAAGCGGGTCCAAGCACACCCGATTGGATGAACATGAGCGGCGTCAACGAGATCAGGTCGACCTTTCTGAACTTCTTTGCCGAGAACGGCCACGAGATCGTGCCGTCCTCGCCATTGGTGCCGCGCAACGACCCCACGTTGATGTTCACCAATGCCGGCATGGTGCAGTTCAAGAACGTCTTCACCGGCGTGGAGAAGCGGCCCTATCAGCGCGCCACCACCTCGCAGAAATGCGTACGCGCCGGCGGCAAGCACAACGACCTCGACAATGTCGGCTACACCGCGCGCCATCTCACCTTCTTCGAGATGCTCGGCAACTTCTCGTTCGGCGACTATTTCAAGGAACGCGCGATCGAGCTCGCCTGGAAGCTGATCACCGCCGAGTTCGGGCTGAAGAAGGACAAGCTGCTGGTCACGGTCTATCACACCGACGACGAGGCGGCGGGCCTGTGGAAGAAGATCGCCGGCTTCTCCGACGACCGCATCATCCGCATCCCGACCTCGGACAATTTCTGGGCGATGGGCGACACCGGCCCGTGCGGCCCGTGCTCGGAGATCTTCATCGACCGCGGCGAGCACATCTGGGGCGGGCCTCCGGGCTCGCCGGAGGAGGACGGCGACCGCTTCCTCGAATTCTGGAATCTCGTGTTCATGCAGTTCGAGCAGGTGACGAAGGAGGAGCGCCAGCCGCTGCCGCGTCCCTCGATCGACACCGGCATGGGCCTGGAGCGCATGGCCTGCATCCTCCAGGGCGTCGAGAGCGTGTTCGAGACTGACCTGTTCCGCAACCTGATCGATGCGACGGCGTCCGCGCTCGGCACCGGGCCGAACGAGCAGACCGTGGCCTCGTTCCGCGTCATCGCCGACCATCTGCGCTCCTCGGCCTTCCTCGTCTCCGACGGCGTGCTGCCCTCGAACGAGGGCCGCGGCTACGTGCTGCGCCGGATCATGCGCCGCGCCATGCGCCATGCGCAGCTGCTGGGCGCCAAGGAGCCGCTGATGCATCGGCTGGTCTGGGCGCTGGTCCGCGAGATGGGCCAGGCCTACCCCGAGCTGATGCGCGCCGAAAAGCTGATCGAGGAAACGCTGCGGCTGGAAGAGACCCGCTTCCGCAAGACGCTGTCGCGCGGCCTCGCCATTCTCGACGAGAAGAGCGCGGGCCTGAAGAAGGGCGACATGTTCGACGGCGACGTCGCCTTCACGCTCTACGACACCTACGGCTTCCCGCTGGACCTGACGCAGGACGCGCTGAAGTCGCGCGGCATCGGCGTCGACCAGGCGGCGTTCACGGATGCGATGGAGCGGCAGAAAGTGAAGGCGCGCGAGTCCTGGAAGGGCTCGGGCGAGGCGGCTTCCGAGGCGATCTGGTTCCCGCTGCGCGAGAAGCTGGGTGCGACCGAATTCCTGGGCTACGAGACCGAGAGCGCCGAAGGCGTGGTGTCCGCGCTGGTGAAGGACGGCCATGAAGTCGCCAGCCTCAAGGCCGGCGAGACGGGCGCGATCGTGCTCAACCAGACGCCGTTCTATGCGGAGTCTGGCGGCCAGGTCGGCGACACCGGCGTGCTCTCGGGTGAGGGCGGCGTCAAGTTCCGCGTCACCGACACGCAGAAGAAGCTCGGCGATCTCTTCGTCCATGTCGGCACGGTGGAGAGCGGCGAAATCAGGCTCGGCACCGCGCTGCAGCTCGAGGTGGATCATTCGCGGCGCTCCTCGATCCGCGCCCATCACTCGGCGACGCATCTCATCCACGAGGCGCTGCGCCAGGTGCTCGGCGACCACATCGCCCAGCGCGGCTCGATGGTCGCGCCCGACCGCCTGCGCTTCGACTTCGTGCATCCGAAGCCGATCACGGCGGAGGAGCTGTCCCGCATCGAGGACATCGCCAACGACGTTGTGCTGGAGAACGACGAGGTCACCACGCGGATCATGGGCGTGGACGAGGCCCGCGAGGCCGGTGCACGCGCGCTGTTCGGCGAGAAATACGGCGACGAGGTCCGCGTCGTCTCGATGGGCAGGACCGCGCGCGAGCGCGGCGCCAACGCGCTCGGCTGGTCGGTCGAGCTCTGCGGCGGCACCCACGTCAAGCGCACCGGCGATATCGGCCTGATCACGCTGACGGGCGAGAGCGCGGTCGCCTCGGGCGTGCGCCGCATCGAGGCGCTGACCGGCAATTACGCGCGCAGGCACGCCAACGACACTATGGCGCTGGCGAAGACCGCGGCGAACGAGCTGCGTACCTCGATCGACGAAGTGCCGGCCCGCATCGCCGCGCTGATGGAGGAGCGCAAGAAGCTCGAGCGCGAGCTGTCCGACGCCCGCAAGAAGCTCGCGATGGGCGGCGGCGCCGCAGCCAGCAACGGCGCCGCGGCCGGCGTGCGCGAGGTCGGTGACGTCAAGCTGATGGCACGTGCCGTGGAGGGCATCGAGATGAAGGATCTCAAGAGCCTCGCCGACGACGGCAAGAAGCAGATCGGCTCGGGCGTCGTCGCCATCGTCGGCGTCACCGAGGACGGCAAGGCCGGTGTGGTGGTCGGCGTCACGCAGGACCTCACCGCGCGCTTCAACGCCGTGAACCTCGTGCGCATCGCCTCCGAAACGCTCGGCGGCAAGGGCGGCGGCGGCCGGCCCGACATGGCCCAGGCCGGCGGTCCCGATGGCGCCAAGGCGGCGGCCGCGCTCACCGCGATCGAAAAAGCGATGGCGGGCGCTTAAGTCGCAATGGCCCCCGTTCCGCGAGGACGTGGGCTTCGCGATCCCGAATTTCGGGATCGCCTCTACGATTTGCTGGAGCACGATCCGCTGGCCTATTCGGTCGGGTCGCGCTTCATCCAGCTGATCATCGGGGTCATCGTGCTCAATGTGGCCGCGATGATCCTCGCCTCGCTGCCGGAGCTCGATGCGCAGTTCGGCACGCTGTTCGCGGGCATCACCGTCCTGTCCGTGATCGTGTTCGCGCTGGAATACGCGGCGCGGCTGTGGACGGTGGCGGGGCACACCCAGCGCAAGGGCTCCGCGCTGGCCGACCGGCTCAGCTACGCCTTTTCCGCGCTCGGCATCATCGATCTGATGGCGTTCCTGCCCGCGGCAATCGTGCTCGCCACCGGCGGGCATGCGACGCTGGCCGCGCTCGGCGTGCTGCCGTTCTTCAAGCTGATCCGCTATTCGCCGGCGATGCGCTCGCTGCTCGCCGCCGTGCATGCCGAGCGGCGGGCGCTGATTGGCTGCATCGTCATCCTGATCGGCGCGGTGCTGACCTTTGCCTCGCTGCTCTACGCCATCGAGCGCGACGTGCAGCCCGACAAGCTCGGCACCATTCCACAGGCGATGTGGTGGGCGATCGTCACGCTCGGCACGGTTGGCTATGGCGACGTCGTGCCGGTGACGCCGCTCGGCAAGTTCGTCTCCACCTTCGCCATCGTCGCCGGCTTTGCCATGATCGCGCTGCCGGTCGCGATCATCTCGACCGCATTCGCCGAAGAGGTGAAGCGGCGCGATTTCGTCGTCACCTGGGGCATGCTTGCGCGGGTGCCGCTGTTCTCGCATCTGTCGGCCGCGGAGATCGCCGACATCATGCGGCTGCTCCGCGCGCGCACCGTCGAGCAGGGCGAGATCCTGGTGCGGCGGGGCGATGTCGCCTCGTCGATGTATTTCATCACCGCCGGCGAGGTCGAGATCGCGCTGCCGAGCCAGCATGTGCGGCTCGCCGACGGCACCTTCTTCGGCGAGATCGCGCTGCTGCACAGGACAAAACGCAGCGGCACGGTGACGGCGACCCGCAAGACCCGGCTGCTCGTGCTCGACGCCCAGGATTTTCACGCCCTGATCGAGCGCATGCCGACGCTCGCCGACCACGTCCATACCACCGCCAAGGCGAGGCTCGCCGATAGCGGCGACCTCGCGCTCGCCGAGCTCGCGCAGGCGGAGAAGAACGACGCCGACCGCTGAGCGGTCAGCCTTTCTTCAGGAAAACATAGTCGGCCGCGTACGGCGCGCTTTTGAACTCGCCGGCCTTCTCGCATGCACCGTCGAGCTTGCCGCCGTGGGTGTTGATGCGCTGGACGGTGGTCACGGGCGTGAGCACGCCGCTGCCGCGGGGGGAGGCGACCTCCAGCTTCAGCCAGGGGATGTCGGCGGCGGTGGCGCCTGGTGCGTTGCCGATGGCCTTGCCGACGACGGCGCTGCCGTCGGCATGCTCCCAGGTCGGGCCGGCATAGTGCCGCCCGATCGTCTTGCCCTCGGACAGCAGCGTCGCGATCGGCTCGCGGAAGGCCCAGGCGAGCTTGCCGTCAGCGCCGGCCTTGCACTCATAGACCTGCGCGCCCTCGGCGTGGACGCTGAGCACGACGGTCTCGCCCGGCGCCGCGATGGCGTCGGGGAGAGGATCGGCGGCTCTGGCTTGCCCGGCCATGGCGGCGAGCAACAGCAGGCTGGGGACGGCAGGCTTGATCCGCATGGTCGCATCTCCGCGCGAGGGCCACAAAAATAAAAAGGGCCACGCTTTGGCGCGGCCCTTGATGATGTCTGGTCCAGTCGGGCGAAATTGCGGATGGCGGCTAGGACGCCAGCGCCTTCGTGAGGTTTTCCGCGACCTTGTCGAGGAAGCCGGTGGTCGAGAGCCAGCGCTGGTCGGCGCCGACCAGGAGCGCGAGGTCCTTGGTCATGTAGCCGGCCTCGACGGTGTCGACGCAGACCTTCTCCAGCGTGTTGGCGAACTTCGCCAGCTCGGCATTGTTGTCGAGCTTGGCACGGTGGGCGAGGCCGCGTGTCCAGGCGAAGATCGAGGCGATCGAGTTGGTCGAGGTCTCCTTGCCCTTCTGGTGCTCGCGGTAGTGCCGGGTCACCGTGCCGTGGGCGGCTTCGGCTTCCACGGTCTTGCCGTCGGGCGTGAGCAGCACCGAGGTCATCAGGCCGAGCGAGCCGTAGCCCTGCGCGACGGTGTCGGACTGCACGTCGCCGTCGTAGTTCTTGCAGGCCCAGACATAGCCGCCGGACCATTTCAGCGCCGAGGCGACCATGTCGTCGATCAGGCGGTGCTCGTAGGTCAGGCCCTTGGCGTCGAACTCCTTCTTGAACTCGCGGTCGAAGATGTCCTGGAAGATGTCCTTGAAGCGGCCGTCATAGACCTTGAGGATCGTGTTCTTGGTCGACAGGTACACCGGGTAATTACGGAGCAGGCCGTAATTGAACGAGGCGCGGGCGAAGTCGACGATGGAGTCGTCGAGATTGTACATCTCCATGGCGACGCCGGCGCCGGGCGCCTTGAACACTTCCTTCTCGATCACGGTGCCGTCCTCGCCGACGAACTTCATCGAGAGGGTGCCCTTGCCCGGGAACTTGATGTCGGTGGCACGGTACTGGTCGCCATAGGCATGGCGGCCGATGATGATCGGCTTGGTCCAGCCGGGAACCAGGCGCGGCACGTTCTTGCAGATGATTGGCTCGCGGAAGATCACGCCGCCAAGGATGTTGCGGATGGTGCCGTTCGGCGACTTCCACATCTGCTTGAGGTTGAACTCCTTCACCCGGGCTTCATCCGGGGTGATGGTGGCGCACTTGACGCCGACGCCGACCTTCTTGATCGCCTCGGCGGCGTCGATGGTGACCTGATCGTTGGTGTGGTCGCGGTATTCCATCCCCAGGTCGAAATAGAGCAGCTCGACATCCAGGAACGGGGTGATCAGCTTGTCCTTGATGTACTGCCAGATGATCCGGGTCATCTCGTCGCCATCGAGCTCGACGACGGGATTGGATACCTTGATTTTTGCCATGATCGGGGAAGCCTCTTGGGAACGGCGCTTTTGGCGCGCCACGGGAATATCCGCCGCCTCTTAGCATCGCCGCGCGGCTGGCGAAAGCCAAGGGATTATGCACTTTTAGCTCATCCAGCTTCCGCAGATGGGGAGCGGGAAGCGGCCCTGCCCCAGGGCCGGACCTGAGGATTCGGAAGAGAATCAAAAGTCGAATCCAACCCGTTATTTCCCTTGAGAATTTCGTCAGGACAGGCAAACGACAGGCGGCGGTGCAGCCCGCCCGGCGGGCCGGCTTGAATCAACTCCTGAAGTGGCCTCCGCAAGGCCTTGAAAGACAGCGTGAAAGCGAACCGAGATGTCGGGGACTGACAAGAGCAAGGCGGGTCTATCCCTCGACGGTCCCATCGTGATCCTGGTCGAGCCGCAGCTCGGCGAGAACATCGGCATGGCCGCGCGCGCCATGGGCAACTTTGCTCTCGGCCGGCTGCGCATCGTCAACCCCAGGGACGGCTGGCCCAACATCGCCGCCCAGCGCGCCGCGGCCGGCGCCGACCACATTCTGGAAAAGGTCGAATTGTTCGACACGGTGGAGCAGGCGGTCGCCGACCTCGACCTCTTGTTCGCCACCACGGCGCGCCCCCACGACCAGGCCAAGCCCGTGGTCGGGCCGGAAGCCGCAGCCAGCGAGATCGCCGGGCACGTCGCGACCGGCGGCAGGTGCGGCATCCTGTTCGGCCGCGAGCGCTGGGGGCTGACCAACGAGGAGGTCGGGCTTTCCAACCGCATCATCACCTTCCCGGTCAATCCGGGCTTTGCCTCGCTCAACCTCGCCCAGGCCGTGCTGCTGGTCGGCTACGAATGGTTCAAGCGCGCGACCTCGGGCGCGCTGCCCCACGCCATGCCGGAGCGCTCCGAGCGCGCTTCGCAGCACCAGATGCAGGCCTTCTTCGACAATCTCGTGCGCGAGCTCGACAAGGTCGAATTCCTGCGCCCGGCCGAGAAGCGCGACACCATGCTGGTGAACCTGCGCAACATCTTCACCCGCATGGAGCCGACCAAGCAGGACATGCACACCCTCCACGGTGTGGTGATGGCGATCGCCGAGGGGCGCAAGGGCCCGGCCAAGGGCGGCGTGCTCGACGGCGAGCAGGCGACGCGCCTGCGCGCGCTGCTCGCCGAGCACGGGCAGGGCGGCGGCGTCTCCGACAGCGGCTCCACCGTCCGCGGCCTCGCCCGCCTGCTCCGCCGCAACCCGACCGACGCCGAGCGTCTGCTGTGGCAGGCGCTGACGCGCGACCGCCGCTTCGCCGGCCAGTTCAAGCGCCAGACCCCGGTCGGCCGCCACATCCCGGACTTCGTCTCGTTCCCGCACCGGATCGCGATCGAGCTGGTGAACCCGGGCGAGGGCGAGGCGATAGCGGCCGACCGCGCGGGCCGGCGGACCTGGCTGGAGGCGCGGGACTATCGGGTGCTCGACGTCCGCGCAGCTGATGTGGAGCGCGATCTCGAGGCGGAGCTCGTGCGGCTTGCGGGGATGATGGCCGACGGATCGAGCGCTCCGTAGCAGCAGGCTCAAGGCGCGTCGTACTCCACTACGTCCCACGAATATGCGTCAACTCCGCTGACACTCGTGAGCGGCAGCTCGGCCTGCGCGCGGTCTGAGCGCTTCGTGCGATCCGCCAATCATGATAAGGCTGGCTCTCGCCGTGGACGTGTTCAGCCGGTCGTGGACAGCAGGGGGATTCTTTCAGTGATATCCCATTTGGAGTCGCGGGCGCTCGACGAGTTCGCCACAAGGACAGCGGGCGTGCTGATCTTGATCGGCCGCATTCTGCTTGCGTGGGTATTCGTCGGAAGCGCGTACGGAGCGCTATCCAATTTCGGCGGCTCGGTGGGCTATTTCAGGTCGCTGAACCTTCCGGCACCTGAGCTGTTCACCATCATGAACATAGCAGTCGAGGTCCTCATATCCCTCGGCCTGATATTCGGTCTCGGCACGCGCTACTGCGCAGTTCTGATGTTCGTGTTCGTGCTGACGGCGACAGTGATCGCACACCGCTATTGGGAATATCCCGCCGGCGCGCAGCAGATTGGTCAATACAACCATTTCCTGAAGAACATCTCGATCATGGGAGGCGCGATGTTGATCTTCGTCACCGGGCCGGGCCGTTTCAGCTTGGACCGGGCAACGTAGACGGCATCACTTCACGTGGGGCTTGAATGCGTCCTCGATCGCTCGACGGATGCTCCTTGTGAGCGGCTTCAAGGCATCGCCCAGGAACGCGAAGAGAAGCATCAGCCACGTCGCAAGCGCGGCACACCACAGCATCACTTCCAGTATCTCGGGCATGCGCCCTCTCGAAAAATACGTTCTCTGAAATACGGCCAGTGTCGCCCAAAGGAGCCGACACGGCAAGTCGTCTTCTGAGCAGCGCGCCGGAACACTCGCAATATGCAAGTTGCGGGCACCCCTTGTCTCAATGGAAGAAGGCCGCCTCTGTAGCCACGACGAGTGCGCAGGTCGGAGAGCCGGTAAGCCTGGCTGACCCACTGGACGCGGACACCCTCATTCGAATACCCGCGTGACCGCTGAAGGGACGGGATCGGTTGCGTTTCCCTAACCGTCCCTGCGGATTCACACCGCCTCGAGCTGCTCCGCCGCCCGCTTCTTCTTCGCCTTGGACTGGCCGAGCAGGGGGCCTGCCGTGAGTGCCGCCGTATCGGCCACGCCCGGGTCGCGCGAGATCATCGCCGCGACGATCGCGCCGTCGATGATCAGGCCGAGCTGATGGGCCAGCACCGCAGGCTCGGTCGAGCCGAGCTCGCCGGCGAGCTTCTCGATATGGCCGAGCACGATCTTCTTGTGCTTCAGCGCGATGTTGCGAAACTGCTTGGCGTCCTTGTCGTGCTCGCCGACCGCATTGATGAAGGGGCAGCCGTAGAAGCGCTCCTCCGCGAACCAGCTCTTCAGCGCGGGAAAGATGCGCGTGAGCTTCGCCTGCGCATCGCCGCCGCCTTGCTCCATGGCGCCGATGAACCATTCGCGCCACTGCTTGCCTTCGCTTTCCAGCACGGCGTTGACGAGATTGGTCTTAGAGCCGAACAATTTGTAGAGTGTGGTCTTCGCGGTGCCGGCTTCCTCGATGATCGCATCGATGCCGGTGGCATTGATGCCGTTCTTGCAGAACAGGTGCGTCGCGGCACTGAGCAGGCGCCCACGCGCGGATTCGTCGTCGCCTGCGCCAGCGTGGGGCGAGTTCGCGTTCTTCTTCGATGACGTCTTTGCCATGGGCTGCAACTTAATCGCAGCTGCATCACATCAGCAAGCCGCATCTGTCCAGCGCTGAAAAGATTCGCATCCGCTCATTCATCTGCTCCGCCTTTGAGCAAGAGGGGGCTGATCAATCGGCAGGCAGCGACGCCTAAGCGGCTCCAATGCTTCGCATTTCGCTTTTGGCCGCTTCTGGCACGCTCCATGCAAGGAAACAGACCGTTCGGTATCCTACCGATTTCCACTTCTGCCAGGGAGAAGACTGATGACTGCCGTCGTTCAAAAGACAGTGCTGACGGGGTGCCTCGCGCCCATCGACAAGAATGGGCTCGAGCAGCTGATCGCCAACGGCAAGGCGAATCCGAAGGTCATCAAGACCTTGAAGTGCAAGACGGTCGCGGAAGGTAAATTCCGCCACGCCAACTACATCCGCAACCTGCAGCCCTACATCGTCGACGAGCCGCCGGGGCTGCTGGGTGACGACACCGCGCCCAATCCGTCCGAAGCCTCGCTCGCCGCGCTCGGCTCCTGCCTTGCGGTCGGCCTGCACGCCAATGCCGTGCATCGCGGCTGGATCGTCAACAAGCTCGAGCTGGAGCTCGAAGGCGATCTCAACATCACGGCGGTCTGGGGCACGGGCGACACCTCCGACAAGCCGGTCGGATTCACCGATGTCCGCGTCAAGGTCGACATGGAATGCGAGGGCATCTCACAGGACGAGATCAATGCGCTGGTTGCCCATGTGAAGAAATGGTCGCCGGTCGCCAACACCTTCACCCGGCCGGTCAATCTCGAGGTCAGCATCTAGCAGACGGCAATCAGGACAAGGTGCGGGAGACGATCATGGGTTCACTGGCTTTATCGCGGGCCGAAGTTATCGATCAGCCCGCACCGTCCATTGCGGGCGAGGTAGCGCGGATCGCGCGCGAGCAGCTCGCGCCGCTCGCCGCCGGCATCGACGACGGTACGGTCTATCCGGCCGAGGTGCTGCGCAAGTTCGGTGCGGTTGGGGCGTGGGGCAGTCACGTGCCTCACGACGGCCCCGCCGATCTGCGCTGTGCCATCCAGGCGATGGCCGCGATCGGGGAAGTCTGCGGGGCCACGGCCTTCATGGCCTGGTGCCAGGACACCCTGGTCTGGTATGCGGCGAACTCGACCAACCTGAAGCTCGCCAAACGCTTCGGCGATGCCTTCTCGACCGGGCGCGTGCTCGGCGGCACCGGGCTCTCCAACCCCATGAAGAGCTTCTTCGGCATCGAGAAATTGAAGCTGAAGGGGCGCAAGGTCGAGGGCGGCTATATCGTGCGCGGCGCGCTGCCCTGGGTCTCCAATCTCGGTCCCGACCATTATTTCGGCACCATCTTCGAGCGTGAGGATGATCAGGGCACCGCAAGTGGCGAGCCCGGCATCGCAAGTGGCGAGCCCGCCACGGTGATGTTCCTGGCCGACTGCTCGGACCCTGCGATCACGCTGACGCCGTGCAAGCCGTTCCTCGCCATGGACGGCACCGGCACCTACGGAGTGCAGTTCCGCGACGTGTTCGTGCCGGACGAGCTGATCCTGGCCGATCCGGCCGGGCCCTTCGTCAAGAAGATCCGCGCCGGCTTTATCCTGCTCCAGGCCGGCATGGCGCTCGGCCTCATCAAGGATTGCATCAACATCATGGACGAGGTCGGCAGCCCCCTCGGCCATATCAACCGATATCTGCCGCAGCAGCCGGTGCACTTCCGCGATCTCGCCGCCGAGCTCGAGACCGAGACCATGGCGCTGGCGCGCGATCCCTACAACGAAGAGGAGACCTACTGGCGCAAGGTGATCGCGCTACGGCTTCGCGCCGGCGAGGCCAGCGTCGCGGCGGCGCATGCGGCGATGCTGCATTGTGGCGCGCGCGGCTACCTGAAGAGCCACCGCGCGCAGCGGCGCATGCGCGAGGCCTATTTCGTCGCGATCGTCACGCCTGCCACCAAGCAGCTGCGCAAGATGCTCGCCGACACCTGAGCTTCACGAGTCCACCCCGAAGACCACCTAACCTCAACGGAGAGGCTGCCAAATGACGGACGTTCTGATCTCTGCCAGCGAACTTGCCGATCTCTTGAAGACCGAACCGTGTGTCGTGATCGACACCCGCAATCCCGACGCCTACGGCGCCGGGCACCTGCCCAATGCCGTGAACGTGCACGACATCTTCACGTTCCTTGCGACCTCGACGCCCGAGGGCATCAGCGAGCTGAAGAGCAAATTCGCCGACGCCTTCGGCGCGGCTGGCCTCTCCGGCAAGGAAACAGCCGTGGTCTACGAGCAGTCGATGAATTCCGGCTTCGGCCAGTCCTGCCGCGGCTATTATCTGCTCACCATGCTCGGTTATCCCAAGGTGAAGGTGCTTCACGGCGGCTTCGATGCCTGGGCTGCCGCGGGCTTGCCGGTGACCAAGGACGTTCCGACCCCGGTGAAGGCCTCGTTCCCGATCGTGCCTGAAGCGGGCGACATCCTGATCGATGCGAAGACCATGCTCGCCGCCGTCGGCAAGCCCGGCATCGCGATCCTCGACGTGCGCGACGTCGACGAGTGGATCGGCGACAGCTCTTCTCCCTATGGAAAGGATTTCTGCCCGCGCAAGGGCCGCATTCCCGGCGCCGTGTGGCTGGAATGGTACCGCATGATGAAGCCGACCGCCGAGGGCCCGCGCTTCAAGTCCAAGGACGAGATCCTGGCCGAATGCGCCACCGTCGGCATCTCGCAGACCACGCCGGTCTACCTCTACTGCTTTAAGGGCGCGCGCGCCTCGAACACGTTCCTGGCGCTCAAGAATGCCGGCGTGAAGGACGTGCGGATGTATTTCGGCTCCTGGAACGAATGGTCGCGCGATCCGTCGCTGCCGATCGAGCAGGGATTGCCGATTGCAGCTGATGTCACGACCAAGGCGGCGTGAGTGCGCGGTTCGATCCAGCCAGACTAGATCAGACCGTGTTGCCACGAAGGAAGTGCACTCCCTCTCCCGCTTGCGGGGGAGGGCTGGGGTGGGGGTGTTTCCTCAGCGGGATTCCCTGTGTGGAGAGAGCCCCCACCCGGCGCTTCGCGCCGACCTCCCCCGCAAGCGGGAGAGGTGAAGTGAGCCCGTGGCCAGCATCGAACCGGATCGCATCATGCTCTAGCCGTTGAGGCAGACCCACGGACGGGCGCAATTCCCAGCGCCTTGATCCGCGAGGCCAAGGTGGTCGGCTTGACGTCGAGCATTTCGGCCGCGCCACCGGGACCAAAGACTTTTCCCGCGCAGGCATCGAGTGCGGCGAGAATGTTGGCGCGCTCGTGGTCGCGCATCTCGGATGAGGTCATGACCGCCGGGCGCGCATCGGCCTTCGGGCGAGCGGCGCCGGACAGAACCTGCGCGCCGGAGCCGTCGGGCAGATCGATGCGCAGGCGGCCGTTCTGGGACAGGATTGCAGCGCGCTCGATCACATTCTGCAATTCGCGGACATTGCCGGGCCAGTCGTAGCGGGTCAGTCGCCGCGCATCGCCCTCGGACAGACGCAGGTTCGACTTCAGCGCCTTGCCCTCGCGCGTCAGGA
Organism: Bradyrhizobium sp. CCBAU 25338; assembly: GCF_028128965.1. Classification (NCBI taxonomy): domain Bacteria; kingdom Pseudomonadati; phylum Pseudomonadota; class Alphaproteobacteria; order Hyphomicrobiales; family Nitrobacteraceae; genus Bradyrhizobium; species Bradyrhizobium sp. CCBAU 25338. The sequence continues at coordinate 399,550 of NZ_LFKY01000043.1, read as the reverse complement.
AGTGCTGGGCGAGCAACGGAATATCCTCGCGCCGTTCGCGCAAGGGGACGGTCTCGATCGGGAACACGTTGAGGCGGAAATAGAGGTCCTCGCGGAAACGGCCGCGCTGGACTTCCTGCTTGAGGTCGCGATTGGTCGCGGCGATGACGCGGACGTCGACCGCGCGCGTGCGTGCCTCGCCCACGCGCTCGAAATGGCCTTCCTGCAACACGCGCAGCAGCTTGCCCTGGAGCTCGATCGGAATTTCGCCGACCTCGTCGAGAAACAGCGTGCCGCCGTCGGCCAGTTCGAAGCGGCCGATGCGGTCGCGCATTGCGCCGGTGAAGGCACCGCGCACATGGCCGAAGAACTCGCTCTCGAACAATTCGCGCGGGATCGCGGCGCAGTTGACACGGATCAGCGGCCGGTCGCTGCGGGTCGAGTCCTCGTGGATGGCGCGCGCGATCAGCTCCTTGCCGGTGCCGGATTCGCCGGTGATCATCACGGCCGCCGCGGTCGGCGCCACCAGCTTGACCTGGCGCAGCGTCTTCTGGATCGCCTCGCTTCCACCGATGATGCCGCGCGGATTGGTCTCGATGCGGATCTCCTCCTGCAGATAGGCGTTTTCCAGTTCGAGCCGCTCGCGCAGACGGTCGACTTCGGCAAGCGCCGCATGCAGCTTCTCGTCGGCCTCGCGGCGCTGGCTGACGTCGCGAAACACGACGACCGCGCCGACCACGACACCGCGGTCGCGGATGGGCGTGGAGGTGTATTCGACCCAGGCCGGCGAGCCGTCCTTGCGCCAGAACACCTCGCCATCGACCTGATGCACGGCGCCGTCACGGAACGCCGCATAGATCGGGCAGTCGTGATCGGGGTAGTGGCGGCCGTCGTGGTGGGTGTGGTGCACGATCGGGTGGATCTCCTTGCCGACCAGCTCTTCGGCGGTCCAGCCCAGCATCCGCTCCGCCGCCGGGTTCACGAAGGTGGTCTTTCCTTCCGCGTTCACGCCATAGATGCCTTCGCCGGCGGCGCGCAGGATCAGCTGGTTCTCGCGCTCGATGTCCTGAAAGACGCGCTCGACCCGCTGCCAGGTCGAGATGCCGCTGCGCATGTGATCCTCGGCGGCGGCATCGACATTGCGCCGGCGGCGCGCGTCGAGATCGGTCAGCGTGAGCAGCAGCAGCGTGCGGCCGTCATGCGGCAGCACACAGCCTGCATATTCGAGCTGGAGATCTTGCCCCGTTGCGTGGCGGGGAGTGAGCGCCGTGGTCCAGTAGGCGCCCTTGTGCAGCACGGCCTGGGTGAAGACGGTGAGGGCCGGAAGCTCGCCGGCGTGGAGTGTGCTGGGTCTGGTCTGCCGCAGCAGCGCGCGGTCATAGCCGAGCAGGGCGCAGGCGGCAGGATTGGCATCGACGATCTGGTCGCTGAAGGGATCGACCAGCAGTGTCGCCTCGACCGAGGATTCGAACGCTGCGACGCGCGGATCGATGGAGGGAGCCACATCGTCGTGGACGGGCATTGGCGTCGTTGCCATTGCGAAATCTCGTAATTGAACTACGAAATCTCGTTTATCACGAATTTTCGTGGCGACCAAGCTCGATCGAAAGTGCTGCGTCGCCAAGGCGCTGGCCGATCTGGAGGCCGTGGCATGCTCCTTGCGTAATTCTTCCTCGCAACGACGCGCAGGAGGGCCGATGTCCACGTTCGACAATCCGTTTGATCCCGACCGCAACCTTCGGGCCGGCTGCGCCTGTGGCCGGCACCGATCCGCGGCAGAGCATGACCAGGCAGCCTCGGCGCTGCGTTGCGAGCCCGTCGAGGGCGAGGAGAAGCGCTACGAGGGCGTCGTCGCCTCTGCCGTGATGCGCGCGATGTTTCCGCAGGATGTGGCGCGCCGCGCCTTCCTGAAATCGGTCGGTGCGTCGACCGCGCTCGCGGCGCTGTCGCAATTCTTCCCGCTCAAGACGGCGACGGAGGTCTTCGCCGCGACCGGCGCGCCCGAGAAGAAGGACCTCAAGGTCGGCTTCATTCCGATCACCTGCGCCACGCCGATCATCATGGCGGCGCCGATGGGCTTCTATGCCAAGCACGGCCTCAATGTCGAAGTGGTCAAGACCGCCGGCTGGGCGGTGATCCGCGACAAGACCATCAACAAGGAATACGACGCCGCGCACATGCTGGCTCCGATGCCGATCGCGATATCGCTCGGCCTGGGTGCCAATGCCATTCCGTTCGCCGTCCCTGCGATCGAGAACATCAACGGGCAGGGCATCGTGCTCGCGACCAAGCACAAGGACAAGCGCGATCCGAAGGACTGGAAAGGCCTAAAATTCGCGATCCCCTTCGACTATTCCATGCACAATTACCTGCTGCGGTATTATCTGGCCGAGCACGGCATCGACCCTGATACCGACGTGCAGCTGCGCTCGGTGCCGCCGCCGGAAATGGTCGCGAACTTGCGCGCCGACAACATCGACGGCTTCCTCGCGCCCGACAACATCTGTCAGCGCGCGATCTACGACGGCGTCGGCTTCATGCACCTGTTGTCCAAGGAGATCTGGGACGGCCATCCCTGCTGCAGCTTCGCCGCCAGCCGCGAATTCATCACGACGGCGCCGAACAGCTTTGCGGCGCTGACGCGGGCCATCGTCGATGCCACCGCCTATGCGTCGAAGGCGGAGAACCGCAAGCAGATCGCGGAGGCGATCGCGCCGGCGAACTACATCAACGCGCCGGTCACGGTGCTGGAGCAGGTCCTGACGGGCACTTATGCCGACGGCCTCGGCGGGGTGAAGACCGACGCCAAGCGCGTCGATTTCGATCCGTTCCCCTGGCAGTCCTTCGCGGTCTGGATGCTGACGCAGATGAAGCGCTGGGGCCAGATCAAGGGTGACGTCGACTACAAGGCGATCGCCGAGCAGGTTTACCTCGCCACCGACACCAAGAAGCTGATGACCGAGATGGGGCTGTCGCCGCCTGCAAGCGCCTACAAATCGTTCGCGGTGATGGGCAAGACGTTCGATCCGGCCAAGCCGGAAGACTATGTGGCGAGCTTCAAGATCAGGAAGGCGTCGTGAGCACGCCACTCTCGCCATCGTCGTCCCGGCGAACGCCGGGACCCATACCGCGAGGGCTTGCAAAATGAGCACCTCCCTCCGCCTCCGTGCCGGCCTCGTCTCCATCGTGCTGCTCGCCGCGTTCCTCGGCATCTGGCATCTGGCCACGCGCTCCACCGCGCCGGTCGCCACGATGAGCCCCGAATACGCCAAGCTGATGGGCCTGACCGCGACGCAGGGCAAATCGGCAATGCCCGGACCACTCGATGTCGGGGCCAAGCTCTGGGACCATCTGAAGCGGCCGTTCTACGACAACGGGCCGAACGACAAGGGGCTCGGAATCCAGCTCGGCTATTCGATCGCGCGGGTCGGCACCGGCTATCTGCTGGCGGTGCTGGTCGCGATTCCGCTCGGCTTCCTGATCGGCATGTCGCCGCTGCTCAGCAAGGCGCTCGATCCCTTCATCCAGGTGCTGAAGCCGATCTCGCCGCTGGCGTGGATGCCGCTCGCGCTCTACACCATCAAGGATTCCTCGGTCTCGGCGATCTTCGTCATCTTCATCTGCTCGATCTGGCCGATGCTTCTCAACACCGTCTTCGGCGTGGCCAGCGTGCGCAAGGAATGGATCAACGTCGCGCGGACGCTGGAGGTCGGGACCGTCAGGCGCGCCTTCACCGTGATCCTGCCCGCGGCGGCGCCGACGATCCTGACCGGCATGCGCATCTCGATCGGCATCGCCTGGCTCGTGATCGTCGCAGCCGAGATGCTCGTCGGCGGCACCGGCATCGGCTATTTCGTCTGGAACGAGTGGAATAATTTGTCGATCACCAACGTCATTATCGCGATCCTGCTGATCGGGGTCGTCGGCATGCTGCTCGACCAGATCCTCGCGCGCTTCACGCGCATGGTCACGTTTCCGGAGTAGGGCAAGTGACCGACAAATTCGTCTCCATCGAAGGCATCGCCAAGCGTTATCCCGGTGCGGGCGGCGCCACGACGACCGTGTTCGAGAACCTGTGGCTTTCGATGGCGCGCGGCGAGTTCTGTTGCGTGATCGGCCATTCCGGCTGCGGCAAGACCACCGTGCTCAACATCCTCGCCGGCCTCGATGCGCCGAGCGAGGGCGCCGTCATCGTCGACGGTCAGGCGATTTCAGGCACCAGCCTCGACCGCGCCGTGATCTTCCAGAGCCACGCACTTCTGCCCTGGCGCACCGTGCTCGGCAACGTCGCCTATGCCGTCAGTTCGAAATGGCGAAGCTGGGATCGCGCCAAGGTGAGGGCGCATGCGCAGACCTTCATCGATGTCGTCGGTCTCACCGGCTCCGAGCACAAGCGCCCCTCGGAACTGTCGGGCGGCATGAAGCAGCGCGTCGGCATCGCGCGGGCGCTGTCGATCACGCCGAAGATGATGCTGATGGACGAGCCGTTCTCGGCGCTGGACGCGCTGACGCGCGGCACGCTCCAGGACGAGGTCCGGCGCATCTGCCTGGAGACCGGGCAGACCGCGTTCATGATCACCCATGACGTCGACGAGGCGATCTATCTCGCCGACAAGATTTTCCTGATGACCAACGGTCCCGGCGCGGTGCTGGCCGAGGTGGTCGAGAACCCGCTGCCGCGGGATCGCGGCCGCACCGATCTGCACCGCCATCCGCTCTATTACGCCTTGCGCAACCACATCATCGATTTCCTGGTGACGCGCAGCAAGACCTTTGCCGCCGAGACACCCGATCACGATCCTCGCAACGTGCCGATGGTGCACATCGGCAAGCCCGGATTGACGATCGCCTCGAACGGCGAGGAGCCACGCCAGACCTGGACCCCCGGGACCAGTCCCGGACTGACCGCCTGACACGGAGACCCCTGATGAAACGCGAAGACCTCACCGAAAAGCTGCTCGACATCAAGCGCGAGAAAGGCTGGAGCTGGAAGCACATCTGCGAGCAGATCGGCGGCTATTCCGAAGTGCTGATCGTCGGCGCGATCCTCGGCCAGATGAAATTGACGAAGCCGCAGGCCGCCAATGCCGGCGAGCTCTTCGGCCTGTCGAAGGCCGAAGTTGCGATGCTCAACGAGGTGCCGATGCGCGGCACCGGCACGCCGATGCCGCCGACCGATCCGCTGATCTACCGCTTCTACGAGATGGTGATGGTGAACGGCCCGGCCTGGAAGGCACTGATCGAGGAGGAGTTCGGCGACGGCATCATGTCGGCGATCGACTTCGACATGGGAATCGAACGCGTCGCCAACCCGAAGGGCGACCGCGTCAAGATCACCATGAGCGGCAAGTTCCTGCCGTACAAATATTACGGCGCCAGCGGCAACGTGCCGGAATACGGTTTCAAGGAGGGCTGACCGCGGCGAAGGCGGCGCGCAATTCGCCGACTGCGGCCATCTCGCGGACATAGGTGAAGGATCCCTTGTCCTTCATCTCGCGCGCGCAGGTCATGAACGCGGCGAGCGCGTAGCGCGACATTGTCCCGCCGACGCTGATGCGCCTGACGCCGGCGGCGGACAATTGCGCAACCGTCAGCGTCGGATCGGCAAAGCCCATCACGTGGTTGAAGGGCTTGCCGAGCGAGGAGACGACCGTCCGGATCGTGGCGAGATCGTACAGGCCGGGCGCATACAGAACATCGGCGCCCGCGGCCTCGAACGCTTGCAGGCGGCGGATCGTGTCGTCGACGTCCTTGCGGCCGTGCAGGAAGTTCTCCGCCCGCGCCGTCAGCGTGAACGGAATCGGCAGCGCACGCGCCACTTCCACCGCGGCCTGGACGCGCTCGACGGCATGGGAAAAATCGTAGATCGGGCGATCGCGGTCGCCGCTGAAATCCTCGATCGAGCCGCCGACCGCGCCAGCCTCGGCGGCACGCTGAATCGCTTCGGCGGCGCGCTTCGGCTGGTCTGCGCCGCAATTCTCGAGGTCTACGCTGACCGGCAGGTCGGTGGCTTCGACGATTGCGCGCGCGTTGGCGAGGATGACATCGAGACTGACGCCGCTGCTGCCGAGCATGTTGGCCACCCCGAGGCTCGTGGTCGCCAGGGCCTCGAAGCCCATCGCCGCGAGCAGCTTGGCCGTACCGGCATCCCACGGATTGGGAATGATGAAGGCCCCGGGTCGCTCGTGCAGGGCGCGAAACGCCGTTGCCTTGTCCAACTGGCTCGTCATGGCTGATCTCCCTGTTGTCGGTCCAGGCAGCCTTAGGGGCATTCTCGCCATCCGCCAAATTTGTTATTCTTTCCGGGATCATCAGCTTTTTGCATGAGCCTCGGGATGGACAGCGACGCCCTCAACACCTTTCTGACCATTCATCGCAGGGGTGGGATCTCGAATGCCGCGAAATTCCTGCATCGCTCGCAGCCGGCGATCTCGCGTCGTATCGCCCTGCTGGAGCAGGAGCTCGGCGTGCCGCTGTTCGAGCGGGTGGCCGGCCGCACGCGCCTCAGTGATGCCGGGCGCGTGCTGATCCCCTATGCCGAACGCGCGGTTGCCGCGGCGCAGGACGCCGAGCAGGCGATACGCGCGTTGACCAAGCAGAATTCGGGGCCGGTTTCGCTGGCCGTGACCGGCACGCTTGCCGACGGCCGCCTGTCGACCATCATGAAGCGGTTTGCCAAAGAGAATCCGGCCGTCGCGCTGACCTTGCGGACGGCGACCAGTGTCGAGGTCAGCGATCTCATCCGGCGCGGCGAGGCCACGATCGGCCTGCGCTACAACACCGACCGCTCCGGCGATCTCGCCTGCGAGCTGGTGCTGCGCGAGGCGCTGCAGGTCGTCTGTGCGCCCGATCATCCGATGGCCGGACGGCGCGTGAAGCGCCTCGCCGAGCTTCACGGCGAACGCTGGATCGCCTTCCCGGAGACGCGCGGGCGTCGCGAGATCGCCGCGGCTCACGTGTTCGCGCTGTTTCTCACGCAGGGGCTCGGCGACGTGGAGTGGACGGCCGTGGACAGCCTCACCGCGCAGAAGCGGCTCGTGGAGTCGGGCTTTGGCCTCGCGCTATTGGCGCGAAGCCACGTGGCGGAGGAGTTGCGTGCGGCCTCGATCGCGACGATCGCCGTAGGCGATCTTGCCGCGGACCAGGACATCGTCCTTGTCACGCGTCGCGGCGGCTTTCTGAGCGCTGCCGCAGAGCGCCTGCTCGAGACCATCCGCCGCAACTATGCCGGGCTGGATGTCTCGACTACGCCCACAAAGAAATCGCCGGCGCGCAAGGGCATTGCGCGCCGGCGTGTGGGCTGAAGCGATTACTTCCCCGCCTTCACCTCGGTGGCCGCCACCGCGAGCAGTTCGCTCATCTTGGCGCGAATCGCCTGCTCGGTGACCGCGACGTTCTTGGCGGCGAAATCGGCCGTGATCTTGCGCAGGACGTCGGCATCGCCGGCCTCCTCGAAATCCGACGCGACCACCTCCTTGGCATAGGCGGTGGCGGCATCACCGGTGATGCCGAGCTTTTCCGCCGCCCACAGGCCGAGCAGCCGGTTGCGGCGGGCCTCCGCCTTGAACTTCTGCTCCTCGTCGAGGGCGAACTTCTTCTCGAAACCTTCTTGGCGCTTGTCGAACTCGCTCATGCCTTGTTCCAAATCCCCTGCTGAATGGCGCGGGAGCCTTCCGTTGCGGCGACCCGGCTGCATGCCTACATAGATAGCACGAATCGGCAAAACAACGGGCCGTTAAGCCGCAGGCAAGATGGTATAAGTTGGCGCCGGACGGCCGGATCGATTGTGCTGGGACAGCCAATCGGATAGGTTGCCTGAAGGCTTGGTTCCCGTTCTGTTTCCAAGGGTTTATAGATGGGTTCCCAGCCGTTCACGGCAGCTCCGCTGTGGGTCGTAATCCTAGTCAACCGGAGCACACCAAATTCATGGATTTCAACAAAACACGGTACATCCCCATGAGCCGTCGGCGTCGCATTTATGAAGGCAAGGCAAAGGTTCTTTACGAAGGTCCGGAGCCCGGTACCCTGATCCAGCACTTCAAGGACGATGCCACCGCGTTCAATGCGAAAAAGCATCAGGTGATCGAGGGCAAGGGTGTCCTCAACAACCGGATCTCGGAGTACCTGTTTCAGCACCTCAACGACATCGGGGTGCCGACCCATTTCATCCGCCGGCTCAACATGCGCGAGCAGTTGATTCGCGAGGTCGAGATCGTGCCGCTCGAGGTGGTGGTGCGGAACGTCGCCGCCGGTTCGCTGTCGCAGCGCCTGGGCATCGAGGAGGGCACGCAGCTGCCCCGTTCGATCATCGAATTCTACTACAAGAACGACCAGCTCAACGACCCCATGGTGTCGGAAGAGCACATCACCGCGTTCGGCTGGGCGACGCCGCAGGAGATCGACGACATCATGGCGCTCGCCATCCGCGTCAACGATTTCCTCACCGGCCTCTTCCTCGGGATCGGCATCCGCCTCGTCGACTTCAAGATGGAGTGCGGGCGCCTGTTCGAGAACGAGATGATGCGCATCATCGTCGCCGACGAGATTTCGCCGGATAGCTGCCGTCTGTGGGACATCAAGTCGAACGAGAAGCTCGACAAGGATCGTTTCCGCAGGGATCTCGGTGGCCTGCTCGAGGCCTATACCGAGGTCGCAAAGCGTCTCGGCATCCTCATGGAGAACGAGCGTCCGCAGGGCTCCGGCCCGGTGCTGGTGAAGAGCTGAGAGAGGATTTTGACGTGAAGGCACGTGTCACCGTTACCTTGAAGACGGGCATCCTCGATCCGCAAGGCAAGGCCATCGAAGGCGCGCTGAAGTCGCTCGGCGTCGACGGCGTCGCCAGCGTCCGCCAGGGCAAGGTGTTCGACATCGAGCTCGCCGCTGCCGACAAGGCCAAGGCCGAAGCCGCGCTGAAGGAAGCGGCCGACAAGCTGCTGGCGAACACCGTGATCGAGAATTATCGGGTGGAGCTGCTCGGGTGAGCAGGATGGCTCACAGCCACCCGACGCTGCGAAAACGCCAGTAGAGGGAGCCGCATGCCGTCAGCATCACGCCGAGCAGCATGTAGTAGCCGTACTCCCATTCCAGCTCCGGCATGTGCTTGAAGTTCATGCCGTAGATGCCGGCGAGCGCGGTCGGGATAGCGATGATCGCGAGCCACGAGGCGAGCTTCTTGGACACCGCCGTCTCCTGGGCCTGGCCGACCAGGAGGCTGGCCTCGAAGGCGAAGGCCAGCACCTCGCGCATGGAATCGATGCGCTCCTGGATGTTCCTGACGTGGTCGGTGACGTCGCGAAACAGCGGCTGCATGGCCTGCCGCACCATCGACAGCTCGTCATGCTCCAGACGGCGGCAGACCTCCACCAGCGGGCCGATCGCGGTCCTGAGCCGCAGCAGGTCGCGGCGCAGCATGTAGAGCCGCTCGATCTGCGCCTTGCTGAGGGGCTTGGAGAGCACGTCGTCCTCGATGCCCTCGACCTCCTCGTGGATGCTCTCGAGCACGGGCGAGTAATTGTCGACGATGAAATCGAGGATGGCGTAGAGGATGTAGTCCTCGCCGCGGGCGAGCGCCCGCGGGCAGCTCTCGCAGCGTTCGCGCACCGGTGTGTAGGACGTCGAAGCCCCGTGGCGCACCGAGACCAGATAGCCTTCGCCCACGAAGATGTGCGTCTCGCCAAAAGCGATCCGGCCCTCGATCAATTGCGCGGTGCGCGCCACGATGAACAGGGCCTCGCCATATTGCTCGATCTTGGGCCGCTGATGGGCGTGATTGGCGTCCTCGATCGCGAGCTCGTGCAGGTCGAACTGCTTCTGTACGGCGCCGAGCAGCGTCATGTCCGGCTCGTGCAGGCCGATCCAGACCACGTGGCCGGGCTTGGCCCGCCAGCTCGAGGCCTCGCTGATGGCGATATTGGCGACGCGCCGGCCGTCGACATAGGCGCCGGCGGCGACGACGCCCTCGGTGGACACCGGCTCGGAGGGGGATGTGGGCAGCGACGGGACGTTCATGGCTTCAATCCCGGGCAAAGCGACTGGCCGATCGGCATGCGACTATCGCCTGTGTACAAGGCGCTCGACCGAGGCTAGCACTGGTAAAATCCCCGTCAAATGGTTATGTCTCTTCACGAATTGGCCCTTCGGCCAGCCCCGATTCCCGCCCACCGTCGGAACCTCTGTCATGAAAGCCGCCATCCTCGTCTTTCCCGGAATCAACCGCGAGCGCGACATGGCGCGTGCGTTGAGGCTGATCTCGGGCAGCGAGCCCGCGATGGTGTGGCACGCCGAGACGTCGCTGCCGGCGGGCACTGATCTCGTGGTGGTGCCGGGCGGATTTTCCTACGGTGACTATCTGCGCTGTGGTGCGATTGCGGCGCGGGCCCCGGTGATGGATGCGGTGCGCGACTATGCCGCCAACGGCGGGCTCGTGCTCGGCGTCTGCAACGGTTTTCAGATCCTCTGTGAATCCGGCCTGCTGCCGGGCGTGTTGATGCGCAACGCGCGGCTGAAATTCATCTGCCATGACGTGCATCTGCGCGTCGAGCGTTCCGACACGCCGTTCACCCGTGGCTACAATGCCGGGCAGGTGATCCGCGTGCCGGTCGCCCATGGCGAAGGCAATTACGAGGCGGACGAAGAGACCATCAAGCGGCTCGAAGGCGAGGGGCGGGTGCTCTATCGTTATTGTTCGCCTGAAGGTGTGGTCGACGAGGCCCACAACATCAACGGCGCGGCGCACTCCATCGCCGGCATCGTCAACGACAAGGGCAACGTGCTCGGCATGATGCCGCATCCGGAAAACCACGTCGAAGACATCATGGGCTGCACCGACGGCCGCGGCCTGTTCGCCGGCCTGGTCCAGCACCTGGAAAAGGCTGCGTGATTTCGTTCGTGCTGAAGCGGCTGTCGGCCGCCGTTATTGTGCTCGCGAGCATTTCGTCGACCGCCGCATTGGCACAGGATTTCCCGAAACGTCCGATCACCATGATCGTGCCGTTCGCGGCCGGCGGCACCTCGGACGTGATCGCGCGCACGGTCGCCGAGCAGATGGGCATCGCCCTCGGCCAGACCATCGTGATCGAAAACGTTGCCGGTGCGGGCGGTTCGACCGCGCTGACGCGCGCCTCCCGCGCCGAGCCCGACGGTTACACCGTTGCGATCGGCAATGCCGGGACCAACGCCGCGACCTACACGATCTATCCAAAGCTGCCGTTCACGCCTGAATCCTTCGTGCCGATCGCCATGGTGGCGAAGACGTTCGGCATCATCGCGGTCCGCAAGGATTTTCCGGCGAAGGACCTCAAGGAGTTCATCGCCTACGCCAAGGCCAATCCCGGCAAGATCAATCTCGGCCATGCCGGCGTCGGCTCGTCGAACTATTTGATCTGCAAGAGCTTCGTCACGGCAGCCGGGATCGACGCGACGCTGGTCGGCTATCGCGGCGCCGCGCCCGCGCTGACCGATGCCGTCGGAAGCCAGATCGACGGCGTCTGCGATGCGGCGGCATCCGTCTCGCAGTCGATCAACGAGAAGCTGGTGAAGGGTCTGGTGGTCGGCTCGACCGTGCGGCTCGCCACGCTGCCCGACCTGCCGACTTCTGCCGAAGCGGGCCTGCCCGAATTCGAGGCGCAGGGCTGGAACGGCCTGTTCGCGCCCAAGGGCACGTCGCCGGCCGTCATCGCCAAGCTGAATGCCGCCGCGCGCACGGCGGTGGAGACCGACGCGGTGAAGAAGCGCTTCGCCGACCTCTCGACCGTTACGCCCGATTCCGACGAGCACGCGCCCGAGGTGCTGCAGAAGCTCGTGACGCGCGACGTCGAAAAATATCGGAAGATGCTGGCCGACGACGCCAAGTGACCGCCTCGCCGTCGGCCGCCGAAAGTGGTGCTACAGCATGATCCGGGAAAAGTGTGCAGCGGTTTTCCGAAAAGATCATGCTCAAACAATCACCTGAAGCGCGATGACGATTCATCCAATCGCATCGCGCTTTGGTCAGCCGGAATAAACCGGAGTGTGCCTGCTCGACGCGTTGGCTTGCCGGTATCGTTGGTGTGATTGACGCCATCCATGACGGGCACCTCGGCAAAGTCGAATGGGCTTACCCCGTCCAGGCAGGCCACGTTGACGGCATATGATGTCGTGTCAGATCGCCGTTGATGATGGGTGTATATTCCGCAGCGAGAACAGAAGAAGTGTTGCGCCGATCCGGTATGGAAGCGGTAGGTTGTGAGCGCGTCCTCGCCCTGCAGGAACTTGAACCCACCCATTTCCGCCATGGCAACGACGGCGCCTCGCATCCGGCAGTAAGAGCAAGTGCAGCGGCGGATCGAATTGAAGCCGTCGCTGAGCGTCGCCTCGAAGCGCACCGCACCGCAATGGCACTGGCCGGCCCAAACGTTCGTATCGCTCACCATGTTGTCTGTTTCTCCTGTTCAGATTGATTCCACGGCCACAGCTTGGTTGAGTCCAGACTAGCGCAGCTTGAGCTTCTCCGCAGGCACCGTCATCGCGGCAACGCCGGCCATCACCAGCAGCAGGCCCAACGCCAAATTCGACGGCACGCTCTCGCCGAGCAGGAGCACGGAGAGGCCGACGCCGATTGGGATGCGCAAATAGCCTTGCGCGTTGGTCGTCAGCGTGCCGAGCCGGCCGAGGCAGACGTAGAACAGCATCAGGCCCAATGCGCTGGAGATGATGCCCATGACGATGGTGGCGACAATCGCCGTCGGCGTCGGGTGCAGCGTCCAGGGCTGGTCGATGAGCAGCGAGGGCGGCAGCAGCACAAGGCCGCCGAACAGCAGCGAGCCGGCGGCCACCACCATCGGGTCGTACTCGGAGAGGCGGAGGCCGAAGATGGTCGCGCAGGCAAAGGAGATCGTGGCAAGAAGGATCGCGATCTCCGCCACGATCTCGCTGCCAAGGCCATGCAGGGCATCGAGCCCGACGATCGCGACGGTGCCGGCAAGCCCCAAAACCGCGCCGGCGAGCTTGAGCAGCGTCGCCGGCTCGTGCCGCGTGATCAGCGAGGTGATCAGGAAGGCGAAGATCGGCGTCGTCGAGGCCAGCACCACCGTGTTCGAGGCCGGCACATATTGCTGCGACCAGGTGATGATCAGGAACGGGAAGGTCGAGTTGATCAACTGCTGGGTCGCGAACAGCTTCCAGGCTTTCGCGTCGGTCGGGATCCTGACGCCGCGCATCCACAGGATCGCGAACAGGAAGGCGGCCGCGATCAGCGAGCGCGCCGAGATGAAGGTGATGGGCGGGATTGTATCCAGCGCCAGCTTCGCCAGCGGATAGGTCGAGCTCCAGCAGCAGGCTAGTGCCAGCAGCAGCGCGTAGTCGCGCCAGCTGCGCGCGCCGGTGGCGGCCACGGACGGCAACGGCGTCGATGCGGATGCCGCCGCGCGACCCGCCTCCGATGTGCTCTGCGGCACCTTGTTCCTGCTCCCCGGCGCAAAAGCGCGTGGCCAACTTTGGGCGAGGGGGCGCGAAAAGGGAAGCGGTCGAGCTATGCGTTTGGCTGCGGTGCCGGTTTCCGCTTCACCCGCTTGATCGTGCCGGAGAAGGTGAACAGCGGCCGTCCGCCGGAGGTGAGCCTGCCACGCAGGAAGATCAGCGAGCCGCCGGCCCGAGACACTTCGCCGACGCATTCGACCAGTTCGCCCTCGCGAGCCGCGTCGAGAAAATCGCAGGCAAAATTCGTCGTCACCGCCGGCCCATCCAGCTCGTGGGTGGCGATTGCGAACAGGCAATAGTCGGCGAACGCCATGAAGCAGCCGCCGTGGACGTTCCCAGAGCCGTTGAGGTGCTTTTTCTCGACCCGGAAGGCGCTGCGGACGCTGCCGTCCGCCTCGATCAGGTGCCAGAATGGGCCGACATGGGACTCGAAACTGTCGCGAATCCAGGTCCGCCAGCCCTTAAATTCCCCCTCGGTGGCGACGTGGAGATCAGGGCGGCGGGGCGGAGGTGCTTTGGTCAATTCGTGCAAGGAAATCAGGCCTTCAATTGCGGGTCTTGAGCCCTTAAATCCGATCCGTCCGTGCCGTGCAATTCCCGTTCCCGCGGGGCCCCCGGCGCAAAACGTGGGACAGCGGGAAAATGCGCCATAAAGGACTTTTCGAAGCCGTCCGATGTTCCTAAGAACGGCCAAACCGCCGCCGAAAGCCCCGAATCCATGAAGAATGAACCCAAGATCACCCCCGAACTGGTTGCCGCCCACGGGCTCAAGCCCGACGAATATGAGCGCATCCTGAAGCTGATCGGGCGGGAGCCGACCTTCACCGAGCTCGGCATCTTCTCGGCGATGTGGAACGAGCATTGCTCGTACAAGTCCTCGCGCATCCATTTGCGCGGCTTGCCGACCAAGGCGCCCTGGGTGATCCAGGGGCCCGGCGAGAACGCCGGCGTGATCGACATCGGCGACGGCCAGGCCGTCGTCTTCAAGATGGAGAGCCACAACCACCCGAGCTACATCGAGCCCTATCAGGGCGCGACCACCGGCGTCGGCGGCATTTTGCGCGATGTGTTCACGATGGGCGCGCGGCCGATCGCCTGCCTCAATGCGCTCAGCTTCGGCGCGCCCGAGCATGCCAAGACCCGGCACCTCGTCTCCGGCGTGGTGGCCGGCGTCGGCGGCTACGGCAATTCCTTCGGCGTGCCGACCGTCGGCGGCCAGGTGCGCTTCCACACCCGCTATGACGGCAACATCCTCGTCAACGCAATGGCCGTCGGCCTCGCCGATGCCGACAAGATCTTCTATGCGGCCGCCTCCGGCGTGAACATGCCGATCGTCTATCTGGGCTCCAAGACCGGCCGCGACGGCATCCACGGCGCCTCGATGGCCTCGGCCGAATTCGACGACAAGTCCGAGGAGAAGCGGCCGACCGTGCAGGTCGGCGATCCCTTCGCCGAGAAGCTGCTGCTGGAAGCCTGCCTCGAGATCATGGAGAAGGGCTGCGTCATCGCGATCCAGGACATGGGCGCGGCGGGCCTGACCTGCTCGGCGGTGGAGATGGGCGCCAAGGGCGATCTCGGCGTCGACCTCGATCTCGATGCGGTGCCGACCCGCGAGACCGGCATGAGCGCCTATGAGATGATGCTCTCGGAAAGCCAGGAGCGCATGCTCATGGTACTCAAGCCCGAGAAGGAAAAGGAAGCCGAGGCGATCTTCAAGAAGTGGGGCCTCGACTTCGCCGTGGTCGGCTACACCACGCCGAGCAAGCGTTTCGTGGTCAAGCATGGCGGCGACGTGATGGCCGATCTGCCGATCAAGGAGCTCGGCGACGAGGCGCCGGTCTATGACCGCCCGCATGTCCCCTCCGCCGCGCTGCCGGTCGTGCACGCCCGCGACGTGTCGGCGCCGATGGGCCTCGGGCCTGCGCTGGAGAAGCTGATCGGCACGCCCGACATGTGCTCCAAGCGCTGGGTCTGGGAGCAGTACGACCACGTCATTCTCGGCAACACCATGCAGCGCCCCGGCGGTGATGCCGCCGTGGTGCGCGTGCAGGACGGGCCGAAAGGCCTGGCGCTGACCGTCGACGTCACGCCGCGCTATTGCGAGGCCGACCCGTTCGAGGGCGGCAAGCAGGCGGTGGCGGAAGCCTGGCGCAACATCACCGCGGTCGGCGGCAAGCCGCTCGCGATCACCGACAATCTCAACTTCGGCAATCCTGAGCGGCCCGAGATCATGGGCCAGTTCGTCGGCTGCCTGAAGGGCATCTCGGAAGCCTGCCGCACGCTCGACTTCCCGGTCGTCTCCGGCAACGTCTCGCTCTACAACGAGACCAACGGCCGCGCGATCCTGCCGACGCCCTCGATCGGCGGCGTCGGCCTGCTCGACGATTTCACCAAGTCAGCTTCGCTCGCCTTCAAGGCCGAGGGCGAGGCAATCCTGTTGGTCGGCGAGACCCATGGCTGGCTCGGCCAGTCGGTCTACCTGCGCGACATCTGCGGTCGCGAGGAGGGCGCGCCGCCGCCGGTCGATCTCGCCTCCGAGAAGCGCAACGGCGATTGCGTGCGCGGCATGATCCATGCGGGCACCGCGACTGCTGTGCACGACCTCTCCGACGGCGGCCTCCTGATCGCGCTTGCCGAGATGGCGATGGCGGGCGGCATCGGCGCAAAACTGCTCGCGGCGCCGACCGCGCTGGTGCCGCAGGCCTATTGGTTCGGCGAGGACCAGGCGCGCTATCTCGTCACCGTGCCGGAAGCGGAAGCCGGCCGCGTGCTCGCCAAGATGCGTGGCTGCGAAGTGCCGTGCGTGCGGATCGGCACCACCGGGGGCGATGCGATCGCGATCGCGGGCGAAGCGCCGGTTGCGATCGACACGCTGCGCAAGTCGTTCGAACGCTGGCTGCCGGAATATATGGGCGGCAAGGCGGCCTGAGACGGCGCGACATTCTCCGTCATTGCGAGGAGCCGTAGCCCGGATGAGCGAAGCGATATCCGGGTCTTTGTCGACATGTTTTCCCGGATGTAGCTACGCTCATCCGGGCTACGAATTACCTACAGCACGTGCGAGGCCCCCGGAATCTTCCGCAAGCCCGCCGTCACACCCCAGCTCAGGATCACCGTGAGCACGAAGCCGACCGCGGCCTTGACGATCGCAGGCAGGCTGTAGTCGTACAGCGCGTACTGGATCCACAGCGCGATCGGGTAATGCACCAGGAACATGCCATAGGCATCGGCCTGCATGCGGTCGAGCAGGTTCGGCCCCGGCGCTTTCGAATGCAGGAAGAAGGCGAGGATCGCGAGCATGATCGAGGCCGAGAACAGCACGAAGAACGTGCCGTAGAACACATCGTACCAGGGCGGCAGCGGATCGGGATTACCGAGAATCTCGCGCTTGATGTAGATCATGCCCCACATCAGGCAGTAGGGGACCAGCGTGATGATGACCCACTGCCAGCGGCTGTTCGGCAGCTGGCCCTCGGCGCCGAGGATGCCGTGATCGAGGTTCGCGGCACCGACGCTGGCGCCGATGAAGAAATAGGCGAAGTAGAGCAGGACACGGCTCGCCTGCACCGAGAACGGCCCGAACTCGAACCATTCGTTGACGCCGTAATAGACCAGCGCCGGAACGTAGGCGACCAAGCTGACGACGGCGAGCAGCAGCCAGAAGGCGGCCGGCTGTTCAAACCCACGCAGCGAGACGCGATTGACCGGATCGACCAGATGCGCCGAGACCCGGTAGAGCAGGCTTGCGATCAGGTCGAAGGCGAGCAGGACCCACACGAACCAGACCGGGCCGCTGGGCCACGGGCCTGATGTCACCGTCTTCCACCAGAACGCGGCGAAGGTCAGCTCGGGCTCCTGCCGCAGCGCGATCGCGTAATAGGCGAGCGGGATGACGGTGAGGGCGGCGATCACGAATGGCAGCCCCAGCCGCAACAGGCGGTCGCGCAGAAACACCGATGGCGCCTTCCGCTCGATGCCCGGCCAGGTGAACAGTCCCGACAGGAAGAAGAACATCGCCATGAAGAAGCTGTCGGTGGCGAGCACGATGATGTCGAAGCCGATCCAGGAGGTCGGATCGGTGTGGCCGAAATAGGTGTAGGGAATGACGGCGTGATGCAGCAGCACCACCAGCGTCAGGAAGGTGCGGGCGCGGTCGAGCGACAAATTGCGCGCCTTGCTCATTGGCGCGGCGTGAGCCTCCGCGCCCATTCTCGCTGAATGTGACACCGTGATCATGGCCGCCCCGATAGCGCTTCTGTCCCGGAGGGACTGTGCCGCCGGGAACCTGATTCAGCAAGGGTCAGAGCCTTCCCGGGCTCTGATGCGGTTAGGAACCAGTTCCGCATAGCGCAGTTAGCATCCGCGAAAAGGGCTTGAGGGGCCGCGAAGGGCGGCAGCAATTTCGGAGCTGGCCATGACGATCCTGAAATGGGCGTTGATCTTCCTGCTTGTCTCGATCGTGGCCGGCGTGCTCGGCTTCACCGACATTTCGGCCGCCTCCGCCGATATCGCCCGCTTCCTGTTCTACGTCTTTGTCGTGATCTTCCTCGTCCTGCTGATACTGGGACTCACGATCTTCAGGGCGTAGCCGGGCTTGCGTCAGCACCCGCAGTCGTCGCGCCCGGGGCTTGACCCGGGCATCCACGTCTTCGGTATCGCGACTATCAAACAAACGTGGCTGGCCGGGACAAGCCCGGCCATGTCGGCACGAGCCGGCGTGGAAACTACCCCACTTCTTCGATCTTCACCTTGTCCGGATAGAAGGCGAGATGCCCGGCAATCTCGGTCATGGCGGGGAAGGGCGTCTCATAGGTCCAGATTGCGTTGTCCAGCGTCTTGCCGTCGGCCTTGACGCTGAAATAGCTCGCGTCCCCCTTGTACGGGCAGTGGGTGACACGGTCGGTGCGCTCCAGCAGGGCCATCTTGGTGTCCTCTCGTGGCACATATTGCACCGCCGGATATTTGGCCTCCTTCAGGGTCAGCGCCTTGCTGGTCTCGGCGATGACGATGTCGCCGGCAGTCACCCGGACGCGCCGGGGATTTGGGGTGATGGTGATGGGGTGGTCGGGCCCTGGAAGCTTCATGATTTCACGCCTTTTCGATCAATCTGCCGCGCGCGGCACTTTGTCGTGCCTTTATCCTGATGGGATCACGGATATAGTGCCGGAAGGCGTGACGGAGAAGGCCGTTCACGCTAAGTTTGAGCTTGCCGGCGAGGGGACCCCGGCAGCGATTCGAACGCTTGGACCAGAAACGCTTGGACCAGAAAACGCTTGGACCAGAAGGAGCGAGACCCGAATGCCCATGGACGCCCACGATATCGAGGCGATGATCAAGGCAGCGATCCCCGATGCCGAGGTGACCATCCGTGACCTCGCCGGCGACGGCGACCACTATGCCGCGACCGTGATCTCGGAATCCTTCCGCGGCAAGTCGCGCGTCCAGCAGCACCAGATCGTCTACCAGTCCCTGCAGGGCCAGATGGGGGGCGTCCTGCACGCGCTGGCGCTGCAAACCGGTGTGCCCGGCACCTGACCTGATCGTGCCACGGGGGCGATGATGGCTGCGGACAATCCTCGCGGCGCGATGTTTCGCGTTATCGTACCGAGCCAGCACAGCCGCGTCACCTTTGTCGAGCTGTTCTTCGACCTCGTCTTCGTCTTTGCCGTCACGCAAATCTCGCACTCGCTGCTGCATCATTTCACGCCGCTCGGCGCGGTGCACGTCGCGGTGCTGTTTCTCGCGGTGTGGTGGGTGTGGGTCTACACCGCCTGGGTCACCAACTGGCTCAATCCCGAACTGACGCCGGTCCGCCTCCTGCTCTTTTCGATGATGCTGGGCGGCCTCGTGCTGTCGACGACGATCCCGACCGCGTTCGAGGGGCGCGGCCTGTGGTTCGCGATTGCCTACGCGAGCATGCAGGTCGGACGTACCGCATTCTGGCTGTTCGCAACGCCGCGGCATCGAACGGCCGTACGGCACAACGCGATCCGCATCCTGACGTGGTTGTCGATCTCCGCGGTCCTGTGGATCGCAGGCGGTCTGTCCGAGGGAGATACGCGGCTATGGCTGTGGATCGCGGCGGTGACATGGGAATACATCTCGCCGGCGGCACGCTTCTGGATTCCGAAGCTCGGGTTTTCCTCGCTCGAGGCGTGGGCCGTCGAAGGCGGCCACATGGCCGAGCGCTGCGCGCTGTTCGTCATCATCGCGCTGGGCGAAGCCGTCGTCGTCAACGGCGCCACCTTCGCCGAGCTCGAGTGGACCGCGAACAATATCCTGGCCTTCGTCTCGGCGCTGGTCGGCGCCATCGCAATGTGGTGGATCTATTTTCACAAGGGCGCGGAGGCCGGAGCCGAGCGCATCTCGAAGTCCGCCGAATCCGGCCGCCTGGCCCGGCTCGCCTACACCTATCTGCACACGCCGATCGTCGCCGGCATCATCCTGACCGCGGTCTCGGACGAGCTGGTGCTGAAGCACCCGACCGGCCATTCCGACACCCGCACCATCGTGAGCACGGTCGGCGGCCCACTGGTGTTCCTGGTCGGCACCATTCTTTTCAAGTACGCGATCCGCGGCTTCCTCCAGCTCTCGCACGGGATCGGCATCATCCTGCTGCTGGTGCTGTGGTGGTTCGCAGCCGACCTCTCGCCGCTCTGGCTGTCGATCGCCACCACGATGATCATGATCGTCGTGGCGGTGTGGGAGTCGGTGTCGCTGGGATCCGAGGCGGAAGAAGCGGCGGAGCATTGAGCCCCGGCGCTACTCCGCCACCTCGAGCGCGTGCACCGAGAACATGTTCGCCGCGTCCGTCCAGCTCTCGCGAACGCGCCAGCCCGCGCCCTGCGCCAGCGCGGCGAAGCGCTCGATGCTGTATTTGTAGCTGTTCTCGGTGTGGATGCTCTCGCCCGGGCGGAACGAGAAGCTGGTGCCGAGCAGGCGCACGGTCTGTGTCTTCTTGCTGATCAGGTGCATCTCGATCCGGTGCCGCTCGCGATTGTAGATCGCGCGATGGGTGAAGGCGGAGAGATCGAAATTGCCGCCGAGCTCGCGATTGATGCGTACCAGCACATTCAGGTTGAAGCGCGCGGTGACGCCGGCGGCGTCGTTGTAGGCGTCAAAGAGGATCCGCTCGTCCTTCTCGAGATCGGCGCCGATGATCATCTGCGCGCCCTTGCCGAGAATCCTGCGGGCGCTCCTCAGGAAGGCCTGGGCCTCTTGCGGCTCGAAATTGCCGATGGTCGAACCGGGGAAGAAGCCGACCTTCGGCATGGATGCAACCTGCTTGGGCAGCTCGAACGGCGTGGTGAAGTCGGCGGCGACCGGATAGATGCCGAGCGTCGGGAAATCCCGCTTCAGCCCGTTCGCTTGCGCCTTCAGGAAGTCGCCAGAGATATCGACGGGGACATAGGCCGCGAACCTGCAATGATTAAGCAGCAGGCGGACCTTCGTGGTCGCGCCGGCGCCGAACTCGACGAGCGCCGCGTGCTCCGGAATGATGTCTGCGATCTCGCCGCCGCGCTCTCTCAGGATCGCAAGCTCTGTGCGCGTCGGATAATATTCCGGCAGGCGCGTGATCGCCTCGAACAGCTCCGATCCCGTCGCGTCATAGAAGTATTTCGGCGACAGCTTCTTCGGCTGCTGCGAGAGGTCCTCGATGGCCTCGCGGGCAAAGGCGGTGGTCTGCTCGTCGGGAAGATGGGCTTCGGCCAAAGCGCTGGCGTGCACATTCATGATACTCTCCTGAACGCGCTGTCCGGCGCGCATTGATCGTCGGATGAACCTGAAGCGCGATGAGACCGCGCTTCAGGTTGTCGTTTGAGCATGATCTTCTCGGGAAACCGCTGCAACCTCTCCGGATCATGCTCTAGTCGTAATCGGCGAGCCGCAGTCCGGTGAACTGCCAGCGATGGTGCGGATAGAAGAAGTTGCGATAGGTGATACGGCTGTGGCCTTGCGGAGTTGCAAGCGAAGAGCCGCGCAGCACCAGCTGGTTGACCATGAACTTGCCGTTGTACTCGCCGAGCGCGCCTTCGACGGCGCGGTAACCGGGGTAGGGTGAATAGGAGCTGCGGGTCCATTGCCAGACGAGGCCGAAGGCGTCGTTGAGCTGGCCGGCGCGGGCCGCAACCTCCCATTCCATCTCGGTCGGCAGGTGTTTTCCGGACCAGCGCGCGAAGGCGTCGGCCTCATAGTAGCTGATGTGGCAGACAGGCGCGTCCGGATCGACCGGCTTGAGGCCGGCCAGCGTCATCACATGCCACTGGCCATCGACCTCGCGCCAATGGCCAGGCGCCTGCCAGTCCTCTCTGCTTGCCGCGGCAAAACCGTCCATCAGCCACAGCGTTGCGCTCCGATAGCCGCCGTCGTGCATGAAGGCGAGCCACTCGCCGTTGGTGACGAGGTTGCGTGCGATTCTGACGGGGCCAACGAGGGCGCGGTGCGCCGGCTTCTCGTTGTCGAAATGGAAGCTGTCGTCGACATGGCCGACGGTGTGGATGCCCTCGTTCAGCGCCAGCCAATCCTCGCCGCCGCGGGTGGAAGCCGGAAAGCGCCAGTCCGGATCGTAGGCCGGCGAGACCGGATTCTGTGCGAAGGCATGCAGGATGTCGGTGAACATCAATTCCTGATGCTGCTGCTCGTGGTTGAGCCCGACCTCGACCAGGGGCGCGATCTCGCGAAGCTTGTCCGCACCGGCCCCACGGAAGAATTCGACGACGGCCGCATCGACATGCCGGCGATAGGCGCCGACCTGGTCGGCGCTCGGCCGGGTGATGTCGCCGCGATGATTGCGGGCATGTCGCGGGCCGGCGCTGACGTAATAGGAATTGAACAGGAACGCGAAATCGGGGTGGAAGGGCCGGTAGCCCGCAACGTGCCCGCCGAGCAGGAATTGCTCCCAGAACCAGGTGGTATGGGCCCGGTGCCATTTGGTCGGGCTGGCATCGGGCATGGACTGGATCTGCTGGTCCTCTGGTGACAGCGGCGCGGCCCGCCGTTCGGTCTCATTGCGGACGGTGAGAAACGCCGCTTCCAGCCGCTCGGCGAGGTCGTCCGGACGGGAAGACGGTGACGAAAGCTGGGGGGCGGCCGTAGCTGAGGCTTGTTTCGTCACGTTTTTCTCCAGACAGGACAAGAGAACGTTGTTCGCGCGACCCGGTTCCATAACGAGGGTTCGTCCTAGATAGGGGCTCCGTTACGGTATGAAAGTCCTCTCCGGCGATGATATTGATGTCATCAGCCTATGGACCTGTTGGGCTCTGCACGGCCGCAAGGGGCCTGTCGCCGCCATTTTACTTTGGATGCACAACGGTTTGCGCTACATATATGGATAGGTATCGGGTTAAATCGGTCGAGCCGGCCCGAAATGATGGTGAGGGCTCGGCCCAGAAGGACATGGATATGAGCATCGAGGAATTCATCGCCAACGAAGTGAAGTCGAACGACGTGGTCCTGTTCATGAAGGGCACGCCGCAATTTCCGCAGTGCGGATTCTCCGGCCAGGTCGTCCAGATCCTCGATCATCTCGGCGTCGGCTATAAGGGCCTCAACGTCCTCGAATCCGCCGAACTGCGCAACGGCATCAAGACCTTCTCCAACTGGCCGACCATTCCGCAGCTCTACGTGAAGGGCGAGTTCGTCGGCGGCTGCGACATCATCCGCGAGATGTTCCAGGCCGGCGAGTTGCAGCAGCTCTTCTCCGAAAAGGGCGTCGTCGTCGCGGCCTAAGGGCGTGACCGTGCTCTCGCGCCGGATTGGCGACGCGGAGCTCGACGTCGTCGTTGCCGACATCACGACACTGAGCGTTGATGCCATCGTCAACGCCGCCAACACGTCGCTCCTTGGCGGGGGCGGCGTGGACGGTGCGATCCATCGGGCGGCCGGGCCCGAGCTCGTCGCCGAATGTCGCATGCTCCACGGCTGCAGGACGGGTGACGCGAAGATCACCAGGGGTTATCGGCTCAGGGCCGCACATGTGATCCACACCGTCGGTCCGGTGTGGAATGGCGGCACGCTCGGCGAGGACGATCTGCTCGCCTCCTGTTATCGCCGATCGATGGAGCTGTGCGGCAAGCACAAGCTGACCTCGGTGGCATTCCCCGCGATTTCGACCGGCATTTTCCGCTTTCCTGCCGACCGGGCGGCCGATATCGCGGTGCGCACGACGATCGAAGCGCTCGCTGCTGCGCCGTCCGTTGCTCGCGTGGTGTTCTGTTGCTTCGCCGAGCCTGGCGCCGAACTCCATGCCGAGGCGCTTGCGCGATATGGCGGCCCCGGCAAGATCGCCGGTGCCATTTCGTGATCGACCCGAGGCGGGACAAGTTCCTCGTCCTCCTGAAGCAGATCCCGACCGAGCGCCAGCGCGTGCAGCGAACATTGAAGCAGTTGATTTAGGAAGCCATGGAGAAATGACATGCGTGGGCGCCGCGCGTTCATCGCGGGGCTCGTTCTTCTCGTCGGGGTCGTCGGTGCGAAGGCCGGCTCCGAGGGACGCACTGCCCGCACGCTCTCCACGGAAGGGCTGGCGAAGGTTTCCGACTACATCCGGAACGAGGTCGCTGCCGGCAAGATTCCCGGCGCCATCCTGCTGCTCCAGCAACACGGCAAGCCCGTCTACTACGAGAATTTCGGCGTTCGCGATGTCGGCACCCAGATATCGATGAGCGCGGATACGATCTTCCGCCTCTATTCGATGTCGAAGCCGATCACATCAGTCGTGGCGATGATGCTGGTCGAGGAAGGCAGGCTTTCGCTCGACGATCCCGTGTCCAAATACATTCCGGTCTTTGCCGGCATGAAGGTGGGCATTGAGAGGAAAGCAGCGGACGGCAGGGTTTCGCTGATGCTGGAGCCGCAGGAACGTCCGATCACGATCAAGGACCTCTTGCGCCACACAGCGGGGCTGCCTTACGGCTTTCGTGGCGGTGGACTGGTGCGTGAGGTCCATGCTGCGGCGGACCTCTTCAACAGCGATCTTTCCAATGCCGAGTTCGTTGCGAAGCTCGCCACGCTGCCGCTCGCCGAGCAGCCTGGCACGGTGTGGACCTACGGTTTTGCCACCGACGTGCTCGGCCGCGTCGTCGAGGTGGTCTCGGGCAAGACGCTGCTCCAGTTCGAGAAGGAGCGGCTGCTCGATCCGCTCGGCATGACCGACACTGCATTCTACGTTGCCGATCCCGCCAGGTTTGCACGTATCGCCGAGCCGATGCCGGAGGACCGCAGCATCAGCCCGACCACCGAGGTCCGCGACATCAGGCGGTCCGCGAGATGGGAATCGGGCGGCGCCGGCATGGTCGGCACGATCGGCGACTACGCCCGTTTCGCGCAGATGCTGCTGAATGGCGGCACTTATGAGGGCCGTCGCTATCTGAAGCCCGAGACCATTGCGCTGATGGCTTCGGACCACATCGGACCCGAGACGAAGATCGTACGCGACCGGATGTACTATCCGGGGGAAAGCTCAGGCTTCGGCCTCGGCTTCGCGGTGCGCACCTCGGTGCCGCCGGGCACCTCATGGCCGCTCGGCGAATATCGCTGGGACGGCGTTGCCGGCACGTTCTTCTTCATCGATCCCGAAGACGATCTGTTCGGGATCTTCATGGCGCAGACGCCGTCGCAGCGCGGCCGGATTCAACTCGAGCTGAAGACGCTGATCTATCAGGCGATGGGGCGGTGATCAGGCGCGGCGCACGATCTCGCGCACGTATCCGATCGTTTCCTCGATCTGGCTCGCATTGACGTCGAGATGGGTGCAGGCGCGGATGCGGCCGTCCATCATCGCGAGCGTCACGCCGCGCTGACGGAGCGCGGTGACCATCTTGTCGCCGGGAATGCCGGCGCCATCGGGCCTGAAGAACACCAGATTGGTCTCGGGCTCCTGCACCTCGATGCCTGAGATCTGCGACAGCCCGCGAGCGAGCGCCCGCGCATTGGCGTGGTCGTCGGCCAGGCGCTCGACGTGATGGTCGAGCGCGTAGATGCAGGCCGCCGCGCAGATCCCGGCCTGCCGCATCGAGCCGCCGAGGCGCTGCTTCCATTGCCAGACCGCGTCGATGAAGCCGCGCGAGCCCGCGAGCACGCCGCCGATCGGCGCACCGAGGCCCTTGGAGAAGTCGATCCAGGCCGAATCCCAGCCCGCGGTCATGTCGCGAGGGGAGATGCCGCTTGCCACGGTGGCGTTGAGCAGGCGTGCGCCGTCCATGTGGGTGACGAGGCCGTGTTGCCTGGCGATCGCGACGATCTCGTCGAGCGCGGTCTTCTTCCAGATCGTGCCGCCGCCGATATTGGCGGTCTGCTCGACGCTGACGACGGTCTGTGGTGGCTGGTACCGCGTGCGCGGGTGCAGCGCCTTGCGAAGAGTTTCCGGCGTGAACTGGCCGCCCTCGCCCTTGAGCTGCGTGACCTGGAAACCGCCGATCGCCGCATGCGCGCCGCCCTCGCGCGCGATGATGTGCGCGGTCTCATGGGCGAGGATCTCGTCGCCGGGACGGCAATGCACCAGCGTCGCGGTGACGTTGCACATCGTGCCCGAGGGCATGTAGACCGCAGCTTCCTTGCCGAGCAGATCGGCCACGCGCTCGCACAGCGCGTTCACGGTCGGATCGTCGCCGACCTGCTCGTCGCCGACCTCCGCCCGCGCCATCGCCTCGCGCATCGCGGCCGTCGGCCTGGTCTGCGTGTCCGACAGCAGATTGATGCGGACAGGTGGCGCCTTGGGATCGATCGGGGGAGGGGTGTAGAGCATGGCTGGTCTCGTCTAGTCGAACAGTTGCGGCCTGATGTCTTGTGCGCCGTGGAGAATGGCGCGGATTTCGACGTGGGTCGGATTGCACCGTGTAGAAAATCAGATGTGATTGAAAGCGGAAACGTCGATAGCCAACGGCGAGTTCTTCCACTTATTGGCCAATGAGAGGGAAATCGGCGAGAAGCCCGAAGGAGCGGATCAGACCTGCATAGTAAGTCTCGGCCTGATATTTGCCGAACCGGCTCTCGGTGAAGTCGTAGATGTCGATCAGATCGGCTCGGGTACGCTCCGATAACCGGTACTCAGCCATGGCGGCGTTGAGCAACGCGTTGGCGTGCGGCAGCCAGGATGTCGTCCGGCGTGTCCGAGGTGAACTCGTTGCAATCGGGCTGCGCGAACAGCGCTTGATATCGGCGGACCTGTTCGTCGCGGGACAGCTTGGCCCACGCCTCAAGCTCCGCCTCGCTAGGCGTGGCCGATGGGGTGATTTTGGCGAGCTGGTCGGTCGTCCGGGACATCGACGGCACGTTACCACAACAAAAAGGCCCCGGATACCGGGGCCTTTGAATGTCGATCTGCCGAATGATCAGCGCGAATAGAATTCGACCACCAGATGCGGCTCCATCTGCACCGGGAACGGCACGTCGGAGAGGTTGGGGATGCGGATGTACTTCGCCGTCATCTTGCCGTGGTCCACTTCGAGATAGTCGGGCGTGTCGCGCTCGGGCAGCTGGCTGGCTTCGAGCACGTGGGCGAGCTGCTTGGAGGCTTCCTTGACCTCGACAACATCGCCGACCTTGAGCTGATAGCTCGAGATGTTGACCTTGCGGCCATTCACCTTGACGTGGCCGTGGTTGATGAACTGGCGGGCAGCGAAGATCGTGGAGACGAACTTGGCGCGGTACACGACCGCGTCGAGACGACGCTCGAGCAGGCCGATCAGGTTCTCGCCGGTGTCACCCTTGAGGCGGCTGGCCTCCACATAGATGCCGTGGAACTGGCGCTCGCTGATGTTGGCGTAATAGCCCTTCAGCTTCTGCTTGGCGCGCAGCTGCACGCCGAAGTCGGAGAGCTTGCCCTTGCGGCGCTGGCCGTGCTGGCCGGGGCCATATTCGCGGCGGTTCACGGGGCTCTTCGGGCGGCCCCAGATGTTCTGGCCCATACGGCGATCGATCTTGTACTTCGCCTCACTGCGCTTAGTCATCGCGTCCTCTTCGGTTGCATGGTTTGAGGAAACGCGCCCTCCTGTGTGACGGGCCTGGCCCGGCACCGACAGGTCCGATCCCCAAAGCTTAAGGGATTTGACCACGGGTCGCGAAACGCTTCGCGGGCCGAAATCGGCCCGCGAGCAGGCGGCTTTTAGGGGAGTTTGGGGCTGGCTGTCAATTCATTAGCCGTCATTCCGGAGCGCCCGCAGATCGAGCCCGGAATCTCAAGCTGCGCGTTCAGGTCCCGACCGCCCGGATCGGCTTGGGGCCGGCCGCCCGCAATTCGGCAGCGATTTCAGTGTTCAGGACCTGCTCCAGCCGGGTCAGGACCCGGGCGATCGGGGCGGCGTCGGTGACCCGGTGGTCCCAGCGGATCACGACATGGATGGTCTGGTCGGGCTCGACGACCCCATAGCTGACGATATAGGGGCCCGGCGTGATGGGGTGGAGCTCGCCGCCGCCATAGGCGGCCACCGAACTCACCCCGAAGCTGCCGAACCAATTGCCCCGCTGGCGGCCGAAATTCAGACCGATGGCCCACGACAGCCGCCGGAGCGGTAGCGGCAGGCGGGTCGCCCGCATGATTTTGCGGAACATGGGGACGTCAGCGATCGGTGCTGTCTTGCCGCGTCGGATCTCGGCATCGATTGCGGCCAGCGACAGGGCCTCTGGGGCTGCGATTCGCTGCGGCATTACGCATTCCTCGCCGGCCTCGACCCGAGCAATCGCCACCAGCGCCACGCTCTTCGGCAGCTCATACAGGGCTGGCCAAGGCCATTTGGTGTAGACGGTGCGCAGGATCGGTTCGTCTCGGGCAACCAGGGCAAAGGCTTTGACGAATGTCGCAGCCCAGCCGGCGGGCGCGGTTGCGCCTGTGCGGGCCTCCAGCAGGGGGCGGATATTGAGCGAACGGGAGAGCGAAACGAAGGGCACGCCCATCGAAGCGTGCATGAGGTCGCAGATCAGGCGGCGCGGTAGCGATATGGTTCTGGGCGTCCCGCGCATCGCTCTATGGTTCCTGCGGATAAGATTAAAATATGTGCAACGAGCGGATCGTCCGCTCGCCGCGTGCTCTTAGCATGAACCAACCGGCTTGCGACCGATCGGTTCGTCGTTTCAGGGCTCCGGCGAAGCCAGCGGTTTGGCCAACGACGTAAATATCTAATATTTTCAATTATTTGTCGCCGCAGGCATGGCCTTTTGAGGCAAGGCAAAGCAGAGGACAGCGCGAGCAAGGTCTTCTTGAGCATGTTCCCTCTGAACTGCGGACCCTGGCAGCGCCGCGGTTCCCGGCAAGTCTGGCCACACGCGTGGCGGCGATTCAGCGCTTGATGCCCTCGAAAGCCGCCATGATGCCGCGCTGGAACAGCGACCAGTCGAAGCCGAGCGCGATCGCGCGGTAGCCGCGGTCGATCAGCCGGTTCGCCTGGTCGGCGGTGCGCGCCACGCCCCCGATCGGCACGCCGCTTCTGAGGATGCCGGCTTCGGCGCGCGCGATCAGTTCGAGCAACTCTGGATCGTCCATCTGGCCGCGCTTGTTGATGGAGGTGGCGAGATCGCCGGGGCCGATCACGGCGACGTCGATGCCCGGCGTCGCCATGATCTCATCAATGCGATTGACCGCGTCGACATGCTCGATGGTGATCATGCAGATCATCTCGTCATCGGCGCTCGCCATGTAGTCCGGCATCGACTGGCCCCAGCGGAACGGGGCGTGGAACGGACCCCAGAGCCGGTCCCCGCGCGGCGGGTAGCGCACGCTACGCACCGCCTTCTCGGCTTCGGCGGGCGTGGTGATCATCGGAAAGTTGATGCCGAAGGCGCCGATGTCCATCGGGGCCTTCGCGAGCCACGGCTCGTTTGCGGCGATCCGCACCAAGGGGGTGCAGGGCGTGCCGGTCGTGGCGGCGATCATCGCATGCGCTTCGGTCAAGCCGATCGGCCCGTGCTCGAGATCGACGATGATCCAGTCGAGCGAGCGCGCCATGATCTGGACGGTCTGCACGCTCGGGATCGTCGCAATGGCGCCGAAGGCGGGGCGGCCCTCGCGCCACAATTGGCGGAGGCGGTTGAGCGGCGTGGTCGGGATCGACATGGAGAAGCCTGCGGGCAGGTGACGATGGCGAAGCCTAGCAGCGCCCGGTTTTGGCGCAAAGTCAGGCCAGCGCGCGCCCGCCGAAGAACGGCGTCAGCGTGGCCGACAGGCCGTGCGCGCGGTTCGAGGTGAAGATCATCTCGGCGCCCGACTGCGCGAGTGCGCCGATCCGCGGGCCAAGCAGATCGGAGACGCGGCGGGCGATCGCCGGGGCCGGATCGATCCAGTCGACCGGCCAGGGTGCGAGCCGCCTCAGCCGATCGAGCAGCAGCGGATAATGCGTGCAGGCGAGCACCACCGTGTCGGTGCGCGATGTCGCGTCGGCGGGATCGCCGACGAAGCACGGGGCGAGTTCGGCGGCGAGGGCCTCGTCGCTGACCGGCGCCCCGCGGAGCTCAGCTTCGGCCAGCGACGCAAGCTCGGGCGAGCCGACCAGCGTCACCTCGCAGCCTTGCGCGAAATCGCGGATCAGCGCCTTCGTGTATTCCCGCTTCACCGTTCCCTTGGTGCCGAGCACCGAGACGCGGCGGGTCCTCGACTGCGCGCAGGCCGGCTTGATCGCCGGCACCGTGCCGACGAAGGGCAGGGAATACGCGGCGCGCAAGTGAGACAGGACCAGGGTGGAGGCCGTGTTGCAGGCAATGACGACGAGGTCGGGATCATGCGTGCCGATCAACTCGCCCATCAGCGGCACCACGCGCGCGATGATCTCAGCCTCGTCATGGTGCCCATAGGGGAAGAAGGCGTCGTCGGCGACATAGACGTAATGCGCACCCGGGCGCGCGGCCACGACCTCACGGAGCACCGTGAGCCCGCCAAGGCCGGAATCAAACACCAGGATGGTCTCAGAATTGGTCACGCCGATACCCTAGCCCGTCATGGTTACCATTCGGTTTTTAGGGCGATTTTGCGGCGGGGCCCCGCAAAGTCCCGGACGGAGGGCCGACGTCGCGTGTCCCGCGCGGCGGTCATGCGATCCTGTTCGTCGTCGCCGCACGCTCCGCCGCCAGCTGCTTCTGCAGGCGATCGATGTTTTGCAAGAGGCGCTGGCTGGTCAGCACCAGGAAATAGTAGCCGAACTGCGGGTCCTGGAAGTAGATCTCGAGCAGCCGGTCATAGGTGATCGTCAGCACCTGGCCGTCTTCGATGCATTCGACCGTCCCCGTGCGCCGGTTGTCCGGCGTGAGGAAGCCGAGCTCGCCCATCAGCGCTCCCGGCCCGATCTCGACGTTGATCTCCTTGACCAGGAACTTGCCGGTGACCGTGAGGAACATCTCCTTCGCGGGATCGCGCAGCTTGAACAGCGTGTCGCCGCGCCGATATTTGCGCTCGGTCATGAACGGCTTGAGCCATTCGATCGACATGTCGCCTTCGGCCGCATGGCGCGCCTTCTTGACCAGCTTGAGCATCTGCCGCAGGCGCAGGGCGTTGATCGGAAGCAGCAGGAGATACAGGAGGAACGTCGCAACGTTGGCGGAGAGCGCGCCGAAGACGGCGAAGAACCCGCAGCCGATCATGTTGGCGACACGTAGCGGCACCATCGTCCGCATCAAGAGCGTCGCGACGAAGAATCCGGCGCCGACCGCGGCGAACAGATTGGCCAGCGTGATGTTCTGGACAAAGATCTCCAGCAGCCGATTGAAGATCGCGTCGTAGGTGACGTTGTTCGGGTCGAGGCCCATCTGGACCAGGATCTTGGCGATCCTGAGGTTGTCGGTTGCCGCATCGAGAATGCGGTCGAGGATCGACGAAATGTCTGCGCTGCCGGACGGCATGATCTGGTCCTCGCGTAAGGCCTTCAATCCTGGTCGGCACCCGTATAGCCGAAATCGAATGACGACCGCTTGAATGACGCTTCCGGCCGTCATGCTGCAAGAGGCAAATTTTAGCGTGATCGGGCGTTTCGGCAATTGCCCGTTGGTTGCGCGCCTGGCCGCGGCGCGACCGTGATTCGGGGTGTCGTGCGGGCTGCGGCGTCGCGGACCGGCCGGGATGCCGATGCGGCCCGGGCGTGGCGCGCCTGTCGCCTAAGGCTTGGTGGCGGGCTGCACGACCTGCTGCTCGACGAGGCCGAGGCGCCCTGGCAGCGAGCCGGCGCGCAGCAGCATCGCGACGCTGTTGGCCTCTTCCAGGGTGAAGTTGCCGGCGATCTGGCCCGAGCCGCCGGTGATGGGCTCGCGGATCACGGGAGCGGAGATCACCTTGTCGTCGAGCACGATGGCAAAGGGCTTCCCGACGTTCTCTGCGGTGATGTGGGCGAAGCGCCGCGTGCCGCGGCCGTTGAAGCGGAACGAGGCGATCGGCTCCTTCGTGCCGCTCGTAAATCCCGGGCCGGCATAGCTGATGTCGTCGCCCTCGAGGGCGCTGTCCCTGGCGACGAGATAGGGAAGCCTGTCCTTGAAGCCGAGCAGGACTTCGGTGCCTGCCGGAGGCGCGCCGGATTGCGCCTGCTCCGCGGACATCGAGAGATCGATCAGGCGGAATCCGACCTTGACCTTCCTGGCGAAGATCGCGGTGACATGCTCGGGCTCCATCACGCCGGGCAGGAAGATGCGGATGCGGTCCGTCCCATCGACTTGAACGCTGGCAAGCTTGACGCCGGCGTCCTTGAGGCGCTGCTCGATCATGGCGATGGAATCTTCGACGAGGTCGCGCAGCCGCTCGGCGAATGCGGCATCGGTCGGTGCAAGCCTGATCAGACCATCTCCGCCATCAGTCACGGTGAGCGCATGCGCCGGCAGTCCCTCGGCCGACGACGCGAGTTTGCGCGTGAGGTGTTCGCGACCCTTCGCGTCCGCGATCTTCACGTCGACGCCGCCGTCGCGGATCACAAGGCCGGAGAAAGCGATCCGGCCCTCGCGCAGGGTCTTGTAGACATCGTCGCGCAGATCCGTGACGGCCGCGGCCCGCAAGCCGTCAGTGTCTACCTTGTAGACGATGCGGGACCCGCCCAGCTTCTCCATCTTGTCGGCGACGAAGGCTGCGATTTTGGCCCGCATCTTGTCGAACTGGGTGTCCGCGCCGAGAGTGGCAGAGGGCAGAGCGATTGCGAATACCGTCGCGAACGCGGCGATCAGCCGCGTGATGCGATTCCGCAGGGGCGTCGTCATGATGACCTCAAGTCTTGCGGCAGGACGCTGGCGCGCGAATTCAGTGCCAGTTTCTTGGTCCCCGGACCAGCCGCAGAGGTTCAAGTGCCGCAGCCGGTAGGCAATGGACGAACGTTCAATCATCCATCATTCTGTCCGCGCTCGGCCGGCCATCGGCCGGGGCCTCGCCGAACCAAGATGTCAGAAGATACGGGGGCGGGGACATGCATCTGAGGGAGGACGGAATTTCATGGCGGGCATCCACGCGCTCGATCGGTTCATCGGCAACGACTATCCGGATCTTTTGACGGACGAGGAGGTCCGGGCGTTCGAGCAGGTCCCTTACGCCGACCGCGTCGCGGCCGAGAGCACCTATGACGCGATCAGGCTAGGTGCGGCGCGCAATCCCGACGGGGCGGCGATCCAGTTCCTGCAAAATGCTGATCCTGCTGACACACCGCTGGTCGTCACCTATCGCGGTCTCATCGCGCGCGTGACGCAGGCCGCCAACATGTTTCACGCGCTCGGCGCCGAGAAGGGCGACGTCATCAGCTTCATGTTGCCGCTGGTGCCCGATGCCTTCGTCACGCTGTTCGGTGCGGAGGCCGCCGGCATTGCCAATCCCGTCAACCCGCTGCTCGAGCCACACCAGATCGCCGAGATCCTGGAGGCCGCGAACACCAAGATCCTGGTGGCGCTCGGACCGATGCCGGGCACCGACATCTGGCAGAAGGTCGAGCAGATCCGCCCGCAGCTCAAGCATCTGAAGGCCGTCGTGCAGGTGTTCGGCGGCGGCGATCCGGCGAACGGGGTTTTTGCCTTCAGCGACCTGATCAAGCAGCAGCCGGCGGACCGGCTCGTCAGCGGCCGCCAGATTCCCGGCAGCGACATCGCCGCTTATTTCCATACCGGCGGCACGACCGGCACGCCGAAGCTGGTGCGGCACACCCATGCCAACCAAGTCTATCAGGCCTGGGCACTCAATCTGTTGTTGAAGGGGAAGCCCGGCGCCAATCTGCTGTTCGGCATGCCGCTGTTTCATGTCGGTGGATCGCTGACACAGGTGCTGACGACGCTGTCGAGCGGGGGCTCGCTGGTCGTGCTGTCGCCGAGCGGCTGGCGCAATCCGAATGCGGTGAAGAACATCTGGCAGCTGGTCGAGCGCTTCAAGCCCGAAGCGCTGTCGAGCGTGCCGACGGTGCTTGCCGCCACCCTCGCGGTGCCGCCCGGCAACGCGGATATATCGAGCCTGAAATATGCGGCAGGTGGCGGCTCGGCGATTCCGGTCGCGGTCGGCTCGGCGATTCAGGAGAAGCTGAAGCTGCCGGTGGTCGAGGTCTACGGCATGACCGAGACCTCGAGCGTGCACACGCTGGCCTATCCGTCGCGGCCGATCCGGCTCGGCTCGGTCGGCCTTCCCATGCCTTATGCGCGCGTGCGCATCGTGCAGCTCGATGCCGAGGGACGCCTGATCCGCGACTGCGCGACCGACGAGATCGGCGTCGTCATCATGGCCGGGCCCGGCGTGTTCGGCGGCTATCTCAATGACGAGCACAACAAGGGTGCTTTCGTCGACGAGGTCTGGGTCAACTCCGGCGATCTCGGCCGGCTCGATGCCGACGGCTATCTCTGGATCACCGGCCGCGCCAAGGATCTCGTGATCCGTGGCGGCCACAACATCGATCCGGCGCCGATCGAGGAGATCATGTTCCGCCACCCCGCGGTGGGCTTCGCCGCGGTGGTCGGCCAGCCCGATGCCTATGCCGGCGAGCTGCCGGTGGGCTACGTTCAGCTGAAGCCGGGCGCCAAGGTCGAGCCGGGCGAGCTGGAAGCGTGGGTGCGGGAGCGCACCCCGGAGCGCGCGGCCGTCCCGGTGCAGGTCATTCCGATCGATCCGATGCCGGTGACCGGTGTCGGAAAGGTGTTCAAGCCGCAGCTGCGCTGGGACGCGGCGCAACGCGTGTTCACCAAGGTGCTGGCGCCGCTGGTCGAGCGCGGCATCGATTGCAAGGTGAAGGTCGGCGCCCATGGCAGCCACGGCTCGATCGCAACCGTGACGCTGACGGGATTGCCGCCGGACCAGCGCGAGATGATCGCTGGCGAAGTGCACACGCTGCTCGCGCCGTTCGTGATGCGGCACGAAGTGGTGCAGGTGTAGACGCTTGCGTTGAATCGTAGCCCGGATGAGCGAAGCGATATCCGGGACTATGGGACTACCCGGTGTGGCTTTCCCGGGTGTCGCATCGCTCACCCGGGCTACAAGCGCAGCGATTGCGGTCTTAGCCCGCCGGCATCCGCGTTTCGACGAGGCGCGCCCAGAACGACGCGCCATGACCGAGGATGTTGTCGTTGAAGATGTAACCCGGGTGGTGGCACTCGTTGCCGTCGCCCATGCCGACAAGCACCATTGCGCCGGGTCGTGCTTCCAGCATGAACGAGAAATCCTCGGCACCCATCATCGGGACGAACTTGTCGTTGACGCGATCGGCGCCGACGATGTCGCGAGCGACCTCGGCGGCAAGGCCGGCCTCGCGGGCATGGTTCATCGTCACCGGATACATCCGCGAGTACTTCGTCTCGGCCGAGCCGCCATAGGCGCGGGCGATGCTGTCGGCGACTTCGCCGATGCGGCGTTCGACGAGATCGCGCACCTCGGGGTCGAGCGTGCGCACGGTGCCGCCGAGCTCGGCGACCTCCGGGATGATGTTGAAGGCGGTGCCGGAATGGAATTGCGTGATCGAGATGACCGCCGACTTCAGCGGGTCGACGTTGCGCGCGACGATGGATTGCAGCGCGCCCACGATCTGCGAGCCGATCAGCACGCTGTCGACGGATTTGTGCGGGCCTGCGCCGGCATGTCCGCCCTTGCCGCGGACGGTGATCTGGATGTTGTCGGAGGACGCGAGCATCGCGCCGGGCGTGGTTGCGAAATGACCCTCGGGCAGGCCCGGCATGTTGTGCATGCCGTAGACCTCCTGGATGTTCCAGCGCGTCATCAGCCCGTCCTCGACCATCGCCTTGCCGCCGCCGCCGCCTTCCTCGGCGGGTTGGAAGATCATGATCGCGGTCCCGTCGAAATTGCGCGTCTCGGCGAGATATTTGGCGGCGCCCAGCAGCATGGCGGTGTGGCCGTCATGCCCGCATGCGTGCATCTTGCCGGGGACCTTGGAGGCATAAGGCACGCCCGACGTCTCCATGATCGGCAGCGCGTCCATGTCGGCGCGCAGGCCGATGGCCTTGCCGGAGGCCGACTTGCGGCCGCGGATCACGCCGACCACGCCGGTGCGGCCGACGCCCGTCACCACCTCGTCGCAGCCGAACTCGCGAAGCTTGTCCGCGACGATGCCGGCGGTGCGGTGGACTTCGTAGAGCAACTCGGGGTTCTCGTGGAAGTCATGGCGCCAGGCGGCCATTTCGTCGGAGAGGGCGGCAACGCGGTTGACGATGGGCATGGGGTGGGATCCGTTTTTGATTGATTGTAGCCCGGATGAGCGAAGCGCCATCCGGGATCTTTCGGAGAAATTTCCCGGGTATCGCTGCGCTCACCCGGGCTATGAAAGCGACGCTCAGCTCTCGCCGAACACGCGCTTGAAGATCGTGTCGACGTGCTTGAGGTGATAGCCGAGGTCGAACTGTTCCTCGATCTCGGCGTCGGTGAGATACTTCTTCACCTCGGTGTCCTTCTTCAGGAGCTGGAGGAAGTCGCCTTCGCCGCGCCAGACCGGCATGGCGTTGCGCTGCACGAGCTTGTAGGCGTCCTCGCGGCTCGCGCCCTTCTGCGTCAGCGCCAGCAGCACGCGCTGCGAATGCA
Source organism: Bradyrhizobium sp. CCBAU 25338 (assembly GCF_028128965.1). NCBI lineage: Bacteria > Pseudomonadati > Pseudomonadota > Alphaproteobacteria > Hyphomicrobiales > Nitrobacteraceae > Bradyrhizobium > Bradyrhizobium sp. CCBAU 25338. The sequence goes on along the minus strand of NZ_LFKY01000043.1, from coordinate 363,168 downwards.
CGAGGCCGCCGAGGCGGTCGAGGTTCTTCTGCATGTTGGCGGGGTAGACCAGCAGCTTGTCGATCAGCCCGGCGAGGCGCACCAGCGCGAAGTCGAGCGTCACGGTGGCGTCGGGGCCCATCATCCGCTCGGCCGAGGAGTGCGAGATGTCGCGCTCGTGCCAGAGCACGACGTTCTCCAGGGCCGGCGTCACATAGGCCCGCACCATGCGCGAGAGGCCGGTGAGGTTCTCCGACAGCACCGGGTTGCGCTTGTGCGGCATCGCGGACGAGCCCTTCTGCCCCTCCGAGAAGAACTCTTCGGCCTCCAGCACCTCGGTGCGCTGCATGTGGCGGATCTCCACGGCGATCCGCTCGATCGAGGATGCGATCACGCCAAGCGTCGAGAAATACATGGCATGACGGTCGCGCGGGATCACCTGCGTCGAGATCGGCTCCGGCACGAGCCCCATGGCTTTCGCGACATGCTCTTCGACGCGCGGATCGATCTGCGCGAAAGTGCCGACCGCGCCGGAGATGGCGCAGGTCGCGACCTCCTTGCGCGCCGCGATCAGGCGCTCCTTGGCGCGCGTGAATTCGGCATAGGCATAGGCGAGCTTGAGGCCGAAGGTGACAGGCTCGGCGTGGATACCGTGGCTGCGGCCGATGGTCGGCGTCATCTTGTGCTCGAACGCGCGCTTCTTGAGCGCGGCCAGCACCTTGTCGAGGTCGGCAAGCAGCAAGTCGGCGGCGCGGGTGAGCTGGACGTTGAGGCAGGTGTCGAGCACGTCGGAGGAGGTCATGCCCTGGTGCACGAAGCGCGCCTCGGGGCCGACGATCTCGGCGAGGTGGGTGAGGAAGGCGATGACGTCGTGCTTGGTCTCGCGCTCGATCTCGTCGATGCGGGCGACGTCGAACGTGGCGTTCTTGGCCTTGGCCCAGACCGTTTTGGCGGCCTCCTTGGGGATGGTTCCGAGCTCGGCGAGCGCGTCCGCGGCATGCGCCTCGATCTCGAACCAGATCTTGAACCGGGTCTGCGGCTCCCAGATCGAGGCCATTTCCGGGCGGGTGTAGCGGGGGATCATCTGACGGCTCCAACAAGGTAGGCGGGCGGCCCAAGGGGGCTGTGCCGGCCAAAATGTTTTTTACGCCGTGATTTAGCAGAGCGGGGAGGCCTAAACAAACGGCCGGCGCAAGGTAGCGGGGGATGATTGGGCCGAGCAGGCAGCCAGCACCAAGGTTCAGCTGGCAGCGGGGTCTCCGGGAGGGGGGCCTCCCCCGGCCGCAGAAATCAGCGGTCAATCACGGATCATTGACTGACAGATATTGAAATCTGTCAGCGAGACGTGTATATCCGTTTCCGGACGCTCCAATTGGGCGTCCCGCGATAACCCCCGGGGAGCCCGACATCCGAAACAAGCTCGGATCGGAGGGCGGATCAAAGAACGGGGACCGCGGACGAATGGAGACTTACGACAATGACGACCGAAATCCTCAACTTCACCGGCGTGATTGGGCAATGGCTCAATTTGCTGGTGGCGCGCCAGATCGCGGCGCAGGCTGCAAAACTGCCTCATTAAGGCATAGGCTTTCCGAACGACCGGCAAGGGCGCTTCGGAAGCAGCCCTACTGCCGGGTAACTGAGCCCCAAACGGGAACATGGTGCTGGCATGAATGAAGCCGTTGTCTTGACGCCGGAGCGGATCCTCGAAGTCACCGAGGACGTGCTCAGGCGCTACGGACTTGCCAAGGCCACCGTGGTCGACGTTGCCCGTGCGCTTGATGTGAGCCACGGCAGCGTCTATCGCCATTTCCCCAGCAAGGCCTCGCTGCGCGAGGCCGTTGCCAAACGCTGGCTGGACCGCATCGACGCGCCGTTGCTGGCGGTCGCCAATGAGCAGGGGCCGGCGCCCGACAGGCTCGACCGCTGGCTGCGCACGCTGTTCGCAGCCAAGCGTTCGCGTGTGCTCGACGATCCCGAGATGTTCGAGACCTACCTGACGCTGGCACGCGAGGCCTGCGCGGCCGTCAAATGTCACAAGGACACCATGATCGACCAGATCGCCGCGATCCTGACCGATGGCGTGAAGCAGGGCGAATTCGCCGTGGGCGACGTCAAGGCAACCGCGCGCGCGATCTTCGATGCGACCGTCCGCTTCCACCATCCGGCCCATGCCGACGAGTGGAAGGACGCTGATCTCTCCGCGCGCGTCGATGCGATGCTGGCTCTGCTGCTGCGCGGGCTGCGGACGGCCTAAGGCGCGATGCGATCGGGATGAATCGTCATCCGCTTTAGGTTGTTGTTTAAGCATGATCTTTTCGGAGAACCGCTGCGCACCTTTCCGGATCATGCTTCAAGGCCGCAAGTCCCATTCAATCCCGGCTGCGGCCAATCAACCTTTCGCCTTTTGGAGAGCGGCGCCATCGCGAAGCGAGGGCGAGGAAGCCGAATGTTTTCGCGTGTGGAAGGCAGGATCGGAGGATGGCACGACCGGTGGGCTATGCGGGTATACATTGACTGCGATCTCGACGGCGTCCTTTGACCGCTTTCGAAGGCGGTAGAACGTCAGCTCCTGATCGAACATGGGGCAGCGAAAGTGGATGACGGCTGTGTCCGGCAGGCGGCAAAGTTCGTCGATGAGCTCGCCTACTGTGATGATCGGGGGATGGTCGACTGCTTTGCGGTGACCCTTACTCATGACCCTTACTCCTTCTCTGGCGTACTAACCGGAGCCGGATCGGCTCCGTTCCAATTTCGTTCAGCAGATTGAGAAGCTTCAAGGGACAAGGCAGTGCGGCAGCCCGGCTGCTAGATTCTCGTCAGCCCACAGGTCGCGGCCAGCCGCACCAGTTGCGCATCCGTACGCGCGCCGGTCTTGGTCTTGATCAGATAGTGATAGTTCTGCACCGTCTTGACGCTGAGATTGAGATGCGTCGCGATCTGCTCGGTGGTGGCGCCGCCGGCGAATTGGCGCAGGATCTCGATCTCGCGCTCACCCAGCTGGTCCAGCGCCGAATCCCTCGGCGACAGGTTGTCCTCGGCCAGAATATGCGCGATGTCGTCGCTCATGGCGCGCTCACCGCGCGCCACGCTGCGGATGGCGTGCACAACCGCGGACGGCTCGCTGCTCTTGGTGACGAAGCCGGAGGCTCCGGCGCCGAAGGCGGCCTTCACCAGCACGGCTTCGTTGTGCATAGTGAAGACGAGGATCCGCGCCCGCGGGCTGCGCGCGCGGATGTTGCGGATCGCCTCCAGCCCGCTCGCGCCGGGCATCGAGATATCGAGCACGACGACGTCGGGGTCATGCGCCTTGAACGCGCTGTAGGCGTCCGCGGCGTTGTCGGCCTCCGCCACGACATGCAGATCGCCCTGGCTTTCCAGCACGCGCCGATAGCCCTGCCGGACGATCGGGTGGTCGTCGACCAGCAGCACGGAGATGCCTGTTGCTGCAACCTCGCTCATCCCGGCCTCACGCAGCGAGCGGGATGGTGGCGGCAACGCTGAGGCCGCCGCGCGCCGGCAGGATCGACAGCGATCCGCCGGCTGCCGTGACGCGCTCGCGGATGCCGGTCAGGCCGAAACCGGCCGACTGCGCGACACGGGCCGCGTCGCCGCCGCCGTCGTCCTCGACGCGGATCAGCAGCGCATCGTCTTCGCCGGCACGGCGTTCGACGCGCAGGCTGATCTCGCGCGCCACGCCGTGACGCAGCGCGTTGGTCAGGCATTCCTGTGCCACGCGATAGGCCGTGGTGGCAGCCGAACCGCTGATGTCGGTGAGGTCACCCCTGAGATCGAGCTGGATCGTCGGCCGCGCCGCGCTCTGCGAGCGCCAGCTGTCGACGAGATTGACGAGGCTTGCCTCGAGCCCGAGCTCCTCGGGCAGCGGATTGCGCAGACGCTTCAGTGCATCGCGGAGCGAGGCCATCAGATGATGGGTGGCCTGCGAGATCATGCGCGCATCCTGAGCGATTCCCGTGCTGTTGTCCTTCGTGCTCGCTGTTTCGATTGTGTTGGCGAAGGCGAGGATGGCGGAGAGATTCTGCCCGAACTCGTCGTGCAGCTCGCGGGCGAGGGCGCGGCGCTCGTCGTCGCGGATTTCAATCAGGCGCCGCGTCAGGGCGGCGCGCTGCTCGGTGGCTTCCTCCAGCCGGTTGCCGAGCGCGCCGACGGCGCTGCCGATCATCGCCAGCTCCATCGAGCGGAAGCGCGGCAGTTTCGTGCGATATTGACCGCGCGCCATGCGCTGCAAGGCGGTCACGATCGTGCGCGCCGGCGCCAGCGCATGTGCGATCGCGAGCGAGGCCAGCAGCGCAATTGCCGCCGCCATGAGCAGCGCGACATCGATCACATTGAGGATGTACTCCCAAGCCAGCGAGACGGCCGCCGCGCCGTCCGGCGTCGCAACCACCGTGCCGGCAGAAGCGGCGCGGGGGCTGACGGGCCGGATGACCTCGGCGTGGCTGCCGAGGAAGGTGGGCACAATGGCGGCGAACCAGCGCGGCGGCGCCTTGCCCAGCCCCTCGCTCTGGCCGCAGAGCGGCTTCTCGAATGCCACGGCCGGCTGGAACTCGACGCAGACGCCGGGCGAGATCAGCTTCACCGTCTCCAGCGTGCGCCAGTCCGGAACCGGCAGGAGATGCTCGCGCGCTCTGCTGCTGCGCAACAAGAGCTCGCGCCAATACAGCGCCTGGAGCGCCTGCGCGACGCGCTGCGCCGACGCCGCGGTCGCCCGATCGACGCTGCGATAGGCGTCGAAGGTGGCCCACACGGTCGCGGCTCCGAGGCAGAGCACAACGATGAGCAGCAGACGGGCGACAAGCTGAAGCACGAGGCGCATGCGATCACCCCCGACGTTTGGTAAGGTCAGCCTAACAACGCCGCCGCGTCTTGCCAATTGCAGGGATGGGCCGGATTGCAGCTCGGGCAAATTTCCCAAGCCGGATTGGGCATGGGTCTTTGGACCTGAAACGGCGGCTTTGATCTATTCGGTGGGGACACGCTGCAGGCCAGTGCCTGCAATCCAGGAGCGGTGCAGCATGAGTTCGATCACGATTGGACCGATCGCGGGGACTGCGACCGACCCGTCCGAGCGCAGTGCGCTCCTGTTCTGGATGATCTTCACCGGGCTCTCGATCTTCGCCGTCGTGCTGCTGTGGCGCTTCGGCCTGATCCACCTGATGCTGACCTCGGACCGGACCTACATTTCCAGCGTGATCGCGCTGCTTTATGTCCTCACCTGCGGCCATTGCTTCCTGCGCACGCGGGCGATTGCGCGTGAAGGCGCGGCGGCGCGGCGCTGCCGGGCGGTGCTGGCGGCGCCGGACGGCAGCAAGGCGCTGGATGCGAGCGCGGCGGTGCTGCCGCGCGGCCTCGTGCGCGACCACATCCAGAGCCTGGTGACGAAAGCCGCGGCGCAGGACTACCGGCCGGTCGACCAGACGCTGCTGTTGCGAAATCTCGCCGATCGGTTGCGCGGCTCCAACGGCTTCGGTGCTTTCGTCTCCGACACGCTGATGAAGCTCGGCCTGCTCGGCACCATCATCGGCTTCATCATCATGCTGGCGCCGATCGCGGGGCTGGATGCCGCCGACAAGGTCGCGATGCGCTCCTCGATGGGCTTGATGAGCGACGGCATGGCGGTCGCGATGTACACCACACTGGCCGGCCTCGTCGGCTCGATCCTGGTCCGCATCCAGTACTACATGCTCGACGCCGCGACCCAGCGGGTGTTCTCGGATGCGGTGCTGCTGACGGAGACCTATGTGACGCCGGTGCTGGAGCGCAAAGGTTCCGGTGCGCCGTCATGATGGATGATTTCGGTCTCTATCCGCGCGAGGAGCCGTTCGATCCCCTGGGCGTGATGCTGTTCAAGGCGCTCCAGGTGATCGCGTTCCTGTTCTTCCTGGCGCTGCTCGCTGTCTCGCCGGACGCCAAGGAAGGCAAGATCGACTCCAAGGCTGAGTTCATCATCACGATGGACTGGCCGGACAATCATCCGGACGATCTCGACCTCTTCGTGCAGGATCCGGCCGGCAACATCGCCTGGTATCGCCACCGCGAGGCCGGTTTCCTCACGCTCGACCGCGACGATCGCGGCGGAGCCAATGACTTCATCATCGTCAACGGCAAGAAGATCGCCTCGCCCATCCGCGAGGAGATCGTCACCGTGCGCGGCATCGTCGCCGGCGAATACACCGTCAACATCTCGCATTTCCAGGCAACGACAGGCGAGCCTGTGACAGCGAGCGTGAAGGTGCAGAAGCTCAATCCGACAGCGCAGGTGATCTTCGACAACAAGCTCGCACTCAACCATACCGGCGACGAGAAGACCGCGGTGCGGTTTCGGCTCGATGCCGAGGGCAAGGTCATCAATGTCGACCAGCGGCCGAAATCGCTGATGGAGACGTTCCGCAACGTGCGCGCCAACGGAGCCGATATCGATCCCAAGACCGGCGTGAGGATGCGCCGTGAGTAGTCTGCAGACGGTCATCCTCAGCCTCTCGGTCGCCTATGCCGTGATCGGCGCGCTGCTGCTGGTGGTGCTGGTCTATGCGCGGCTGCACTGGTCGCTGAAGGCTGTCGCCGTGGTCGTCACCAGCGCCTTCTATGTCGTCAGCTTCACCGAAATGCGGGGACTGCTCGGTTGGGCCAGCTCCGACAGGATGCCTGCCGCCTTCAAGCTGCTCCAGGCCCGCATCGTCGAGCCGCATTCGCTGGAGGGCGATCCCGGCTCGATCTATCTGTGGGTCGAGGCGCTTGACGAGGACAATCGCCCGAGCGGCATCCCCCGGGCCTTCCGGGTGCCGTACGACGACAGGCTGGCCGACAAGACCCATGCAGCGCAGAACGAGATCGCGGCCGGTCATCCTCAAGGCGGACGCGCCGCGGATTTCGGCGGCGGCGACGGCAGCCTGATCGACATGGTCAGGGAATATGTAACGCCGAAGACGATCCTCGAGACCAGCGGCGGCGATTCATCGACGGGCGAATTCAACGCGCCGCCGGCCGGTGCGCAGGGCGCCGTGTTCACCCCGCTGCCGCCGCCCCGGATGCCGCCCAAGGACGAGCAATAGGCTCTTCACCGGCAGCGCGAGGCACGCTGGTAAACGGCGCGTCGCTGGCGCATGGTCTTGATCTCCCTCAATTTGGCCTTATCGGCTTTCAATATGAGTTCGAGGGGTGGAGGGTGCGTGCTGCTAGCTGTCTTCTCGGATATCCACGGCAACCGGCAGGCGTTTGAGGCTTGCCTGAAGATCGCCCGTGCGAAGGGCGCGGAGCGCTTCGTCTTGCTCGGCGATTTCGTCGGTTATGGCGCCGATCCGGAATGGGTGGTGGATACCGCGATGGAGCTCGTTGCGCAGGGCGCCGTCGCCGTGCGCGGCAATCATGACCAGGCGGTCAATTCCTCGGCCGAGACCATGAACGCCGAGGCGCAGATCGCGATCGAATGGACCCGCGGCCGGCTCGACACCGCGCAACGGCGTTTCCTGGCTGAATTGCCGATGCTGGTAGAGGACAGCGACCGCCTGTTCGTGCACTCTGAGGCCTCTCATCCCCAGCGCTGGCACTATGTCCGCTCGACGGTGGACGCCGCCAAGAGCCTGATCGCGACGCCCGCCCATGTCACGTTCTGCGGCCACATCCATCGCCCCGCGCTCTATTCGATGTCGGTGACGGCCAAGATGACGAGCTTCGTGCCAAAGACCGACGTCCCCGTGCAGCTCCTGCGCGGACGGCAATGGCTCGCCGTGCTCGGTTCGGTCGGCCAGCCTCGCGACGGCGATCCCTCGGCGTCCTTCGTGCTGTTCGACACGGTCTCATGCCAGATCACCTATTGCCGCGCACCCTATGACGTCGCGACCGCGGCAAGCAGGATACGCGACAACGGACTGCCGCCCTGGCTGGCCGACAGGCTGTCGCAGGGGCGCTGACCGCGATGCCGAAACCCCTTGTCAAGTCAGGCGCGGAGATCGACGGTTACACCATCGGTGAATGCGTGCATGCCGGCGGCATGGCGACGCTGTGGAGCGTCACCCATCCGGGCATCGACGTGCCCTTGCTGATGAAGATCCCGCGGGTGTCGGAGGGCGAGGACCCCGCCGCGATCGTCTCCTTCGAGATGGAGATGATGATCCTGCCGCGGCTCGCGGGTCCGCACGTGCCGGCCTGCTTCGGCACCGGCGATTTCGCCCACCAGGCCTATGTCGTGATCGAGCGCATCCCAGGCGCCACGCTCTACAAGCGGCTCCCTGACCTGCCGCTGCCTTATGACGAGGCGCGGCAGCTCGTCGCCAAGATCGCGACTGCGCTTGCTGATTTACACCGGCAGAACGTCATCCATCACGATATCAAGCCGAGCAGCATCATGTTCCGCGATTCCGGCGAGGCGGTGCTGATCGACTACGGGCTGTCGCATCACAACCACCTGCCGGACCTCCTGCAGGAGGAATTCCGCCTGCCTTACGGCACCGCGCCCTACATGGCACCCGAGCGGCTGTCAGGGGTGCGCGACGATCCGCGCAGCGACCTGTTCTCGCTCGGCGTACTGCTGTATTTCTTCACGACCGGCGAGCGGCCGTTCGGCGAGGGCGAGACGCTGCGCGCGATGCGGCGCCGGCTCTGGCGCGACCCGCATCCGCCGCGCAAGATCCGCGCGGATTATCCGCCGTGGCTTCAGGAGGTGGTGTTGCGGTGTCTCGAGATCGAGCCGGTGTGGCGCTACCCGACGGCGTCCCAGCTCGCCTTCGATCTCGCCTATCCGGACCAGGTCAAGCTCACCGCGCGCTCGGAGCGGGTGAAACGTGATCCCCTCAGCGTCGCCTGGCGGCGTCGTTTCAATCTTGGCGCCATGGCGCCGCGCGCGAAATCGGATGTCGCGGCCCAGATCGCTTCGAGCCCGATCCTGGCTGTCGCGCTCGACACAGTGGAGGGCGCACCGGAGCTGAACGAGGCGCTGCGCGTGACCACCGAGCGCATCCTCGCCACCTTGCCGTCGGCGCGGCTCGCCTGCGTCAACGTGCTCAAGCTGAGCCGGATTGCGATCGACCGGACGCTGGACGAGCAGGGCTCCAACAAGCATATCGACCGCCTGGTCGCGCTCAGGCATTGGGCGACGCCGCTCAAGCTGGATGAGAGCCGGCTGTCGGCTCATGTGCTGGAGTCGGTCGATCCCGCCGCCGCGATCCTGGAATTCGCCGAGGCCAACCAAGTCGACCACGTCATCATCGGCGCACGGCAGAGCTCGTTCAGGCGCATGCTGCTCGGCAGTGTCTCGGCCAAGGTGGCCGCGGAAGCGAGCTGCACCGTCACCGTGGTGCGGCCGCAGCGGCTGGCTGGCAATGGCGGCGGCTCAGATGCCGGCGACAGGGCGGGATAGCCCGCCTGGCGTCTTGCGGGTTTGGATCAGGCCGCGTGGGCGGAGCGCTTGCGGCGGATGGGCCAGGAGAATTCCGGGCCGGGTTCGCCGTGATCCGCGCCGCCGCCAAAATACTGGATGATCTCGCGGCAAGGCTCGCAACTGAACAGGTTACGCGACGCGGACGCCTTGGTCATTTCCTTCAGGCAGTTCGGGCAATGCGGCTTCATCAGTATCGAGTCCAATCCAGAATCTTCAATGCCGGTTCGGTGACCGGAGCGGGTAGTCCAGGTCCGACGTTTCCTCTCCCGGATCGTCCCGCATCTCGCCTTCGGCGAGTTCGAGCCGACCGAAGAAGTAGTCGAGGCCCGGATGCGGACGACGCGGGATACGGCACCTGCGCTTCGGCTGGCGCTTCACGAGCGCGAATTGCACGGCGTCAGATCCGGTTGCGACGGACGCCGCGCGCCGAACGTGCCGGGACCTGCACCGGTCCGGTCGAAGGGCCGAACAGAACAAACGCACTGAAACCAAGCCACAACGCCACGCCAGTCCAGACCAGGGTCGTCGTCATGATGTGCTCCCGTGAAAAACAGGCAGGAACCACTAGCAGTGATTTGCGCGAATCAGGGAAGTCCGGAGGAGTACGGAACGAGGTTGCAATTTTCAGCAATTGCCCACTGCAGCGCCTGGAGGCGCTCCAGTTTATTGCGCGGGCGACCGCCGCACTTTTCCGGCGCGTGCGCCCTCGAGGATATCCCGGATGCGCGGAGCGTTTCGAACACAGCGAAACCCGTAGCGGCCGGTGTAGTCGGTATCGGGCGAACGGGTCGATCGCCCTGATGCGAAGTTGAGGTGGCCGGCGCCGCCGCCGATGTCGAGGATTTCGAACGCAATGTCCATCGCCCGGAACGGCGTCTGGCTGACGGTCCGTCTGCCCCAGGCCGTTCGCAGGATCAGCGCGCGGCGATCGGTGATCACATAGAGCGTCTGCAGGTCGTGCAGCAGCATCACCAGCGGAGCCGCAACCATCGCAACTCCGAGCATCATGAGAGGTTGGGCCGCTTGGTCGATCCAATCGTTCCTGACGGCGACGGCGGTCAGTAATAGCCAGGGGAATCCCATCCACCACAGAAATCGCCACATGATCATCCGGGCAACGCCGTCGGGCTGGTCCTGCCAGACCACCTGCTCACCGTCCTGCAAGGTCTCGGCGAGCAGGCGCCGCAAGCCTGCCAGGAAGGGAGTGGCACGGATCTCATCCATTCCCATTGGTCGCTGCGGCCATAAGGCCGGTTCGGCGCGCGAATGGAGGTCAGATGGCCTCGCCGCGGGCTCCCAGCGCGGCGTTGCGGATCGCGGCGATGTTGGCCTTGTAGGCGTCCTGCGTGCCGCCCCTGAACACGGAAGTGCCGGCGACGAAGGCGTTGGCGCCGGCCGCCGCGAGCGCGCCGGCAACGTCGGGGCCGACGCCGCCGTCGACCTCGATGTCGATCGGACGGCCCGCCGTCATCGCGCGGATGTCGCGGATCTTGCCGATCGCCGAGGGGATGAAAGCCTGGCCGCCGAAGCCGGGATTGACCGACATCACCAGCACGAGGTCGACGAGGTCGAGGACGTATTCGAGCGCGCTGATCGGCGTCGCCGGATTGAGCGAGACGCCCGCCTTCTTGCCGAGCGCGCGGATCGCCTGCAGCGAGCGGTGCAGGTGGGGACCTGCCTCCGCATGCACGGTGATGTGGTCGCAGCCGGCTTTCGCGAAAGCCTCGAGATAGGGGTCGCAGGGCGAGATCATCAGATGCGCGTCGAAGATCTTCTGCGTGTGGGGACGCATCGCCTTGATGATATCAGGACCGTAGGAGATGTTCGGAACGAAGTGCCCGTCCATCACGTCGAGATGGATCCAGTCGGCGCCGGCGGCATCCACCGCGCGCACCTCCTCGCCGAGCTTGGAGAAGTCCGAGGCCAGGATCGAGGGCGCGATGGCCAGGGGGCGGGGGGCGAAGGCTTGGGTCATGGCGCGTTTTCCCGTGGCGGCCGTGAAAGATGGCCTCGCCTAACATGGGCCTCCTTGGCGGGCAATGCAGGGAAGCCGTGCTTCCTGTGGGCGGAAATTTCTGCCGCGGCCGGCACGAATTGCCGGTGTTCCCCGGCGGTGCCAAGCGCGGCGGAGGCGGATTTCATTGAGCTTTTCACGATGGCACGACGCTTGCTGACGTCAGCCCGGAACATTGGCCGCGGCATGCCGCATCGGTTGGAGTTGTGCAATGTTGTTAGCCCTTGGTGCGGTATCGAGTGCGCTCGGCGCGATCCAGTCGCTGACGAACTCGAAATCGTCCTCATCGACGCAGAAGACGGGATCGACGCAAGGCGCGACCAATCCGTTCGCGATCGACAGCGGCAGCAGCACGACCAGCGGCGCCACCTCGTCGGTCAATTCGGGCAGATATCCGCAGATCTCGCCGGAGACGATGAACGCGCTGTTCGCGGCGCAGAGCCAGTCGACGGACACGAGCGGCGCGACCAGCTCATCCTCGACTGGGTCGGCGTCTTCGACATCGAGGAGTCCCGAGGATGCGCTGAAGGACCTGTTCTCGCAGATCGATGGCGACGGTGACGGCAAGATCACCAAGTCCGAGTTCGAGGACGCCCTCGGCGCGGGCGGCACCAATCTGGCCAAGGCCGACGAGGTGTTCTCGAAGATGGACGCGAATGCGGATGGCGACATCAATCTCGGAGAGATGACGAAGGCGCTGCGGGGCGGCCACGGCGATCACGCGCAGGGCGCCGGCGGCTCGGGCGGTGGTTCGGACTCCTCGTCGCAATCCGGCGGCGGCTCGACGTCGACCACGACGACCAATGCCGATGGCTCGACCACCACCACCGTCACCTATGCCGACGGCTTCAAGATGTCGACCAACGTGCCTGGCGCCTCCAGCAGTTCGAATGCCAACGGCGGCGGCAATTCGCCTTATGACTGGTTCGGGCAAATGATGCAGCGTCAGGCGCAGGCTTCGGCGGGGTCGGCTTCATCAATGTCGATGAGCGTGTAAGCGCGCCCCAACGCTAACCCGCATATTCGTGCGTGATGTCACGATAGACATAACGGTCGCGGATCTCGCGATTGAAGAACGTCCCTTTTGAGCGCGCTTGACTGAATGCAGCGGCGGCCTCGGGCGGAACGTCCTCGTAGAGGTAGATCCTTCCGCTGACGAAAGTCACCTTCAGCCCGCGCGTGCCTGGCGCATATCGAAAGAAGCGGATCACGGACGACGGCATGGCGGAACACCTCGGTCCGCCGGGACAACGCCGTGTCCGCGGTTTCGTTTCTCGCCTAGCCGAACTTGTCCTTCCACGCCGGCAGTGCACCGGGGAACGGCAGCGCGGTCGCGCTGTACACGCCGCTTGCGATCGCGCGTGCGACCACGTTGGCGGCGACCATGCCGAGCTCGGTGAGCTCCACCAGCGGCTCGATCGGCTTCTCGCAAGTGGCCGCGGCGAACAGCACGTCGCCGTCGAGCGGGGCGTGCACCGGATAGATCGCGCGGGCAAATCCGGTCTGCGCGATCATCGCGAGCCGCTTGGCCTGCGCCTTGCTCAGAATCGCGTCGGTGACGACGAGGCCGATCGTGGTGTTCTCACGCTCGCTCGCGGCCGGCCCGCCCTTGATGCGCATCGCCAGCATGTCGGGCGTGAACGCCGGCGGCAGACCCCGTCCGCCGAACTCGCCGTTTTCCTCGAACGGCGCGGCCCAGAACCAGGGACCGTTGCCGACGGTGACGCTGCCGACCGCGTTCACCACCATGATCGCGGCGACCCTGACGCCGTTCGCCGTGACGGCCGACGCCGAGCCGATCCCGCCCTTGAAAGTGGCGGTGGTCGCACCCAGGCCCGCACCGACGCTGCCGAGCGCGAAGTCGGTGCCGGCGGAGGCGGCGGCGGCATAGCCGAGATCGCGATAGGGCGAGAAGCGGCCCCAGGCCTTGTCGCCGCCGTTGAGCAGGTCGAACACGATCGCGCCCGGAACGAGCGGGACCACGGCCTCCCGGACCCTGAATCCGCGGCCCTGTTCGGCGAGCCAGGCCTGCACGCCGCCGCCGGCATCGAGGCCGAAGGCGGAGCCGCCGGAGAGCGCGATCGCATCGATCCGCTCGACGGTATTGGCGACGTCGAGCAGCGAGGCCTCGCGCGTACCTGGTCCGCCGCCGCGGACGTCGATCGCCGCGACGGCCGGCTGGTCGAAAATGATGGCGGTCGTGCCGGAGGCCACTTCCGTATTCTCGGCATGGCCGACCCGGACGCCGGCGATATCGGTGAGAAGGTTTTTCAAGACGGCCTCGTCGTTGAGAGCATTTCGCGATCTGCGATAGCGCAGCGATGCCGCAGGCTCAACCGGCGAGCGCGGTCCTGAGCATCTTGGCGAGCTCGGACTTGCGGTAGGGCTTGACCAGCAGCAGCACGCCGGAATCGAGCCGGCCATGATGGACGATGGCATTTTCGGTGTAGCCCGAGGTGAACAACGTCCTCAGGTCGGGGCGGCGCCGGGCCGCTTCGTCGGCAAGCTGGCGGCCGTTCATGTTGCCGGGCATGATGATGTCGGTGAAGAGCAGGTCGATGGTCTCGTCGCTGTCGATGATATTGAGCGCCTCGGCGCCGTTGGCAGCCTCGAGCGCGGTATAGCCGAGGCTCTTGACCTGCGTCACGACATACTGCCGCACCAGCGCATCGTCCTCGACGATCAGGATCTTCTCGTCGCCGCCGGCGATGGGCGCGTTCTGGAGCGCCTCGAACTCGGTCTCCTGCACCCCGCTCGAGCGCGGCAGATAGATCTTCACGCTCGTGCCGTGGCCTTCCTCGCTGTAGATCTTGATGTGGCCGCCCGACTGCTTGACGAAGCCGAACACCATGCTCAGGCCGAGGCCGGTGCCCTTGCCGACCTCCTTGGTGGTGAAGAAGGGATCGAACACCCGGTCGATCAGCTCCGCCGGGATCCCGCTGCCGGTGTCGCTGACCGCAATCATCACATAATTGCCGGCAGCGACGTCGGGGTTCATGCTGGCATAGCCGTCGTCGAGGAAGATGTTGCGGGTCTCCAGCACCAGGGTGCCGCCATCGGGCATGGCGTCGCGCGCATTCAGCGCGAGATTGAGGATCGCGGTGGACAGCTGGCCGGGGTCGACCAGCGTCGGCCAGGCATCCTCGGTGAGCTGCGGCATGATGGTGATCTGCTCGCCGAGCGTCGGATGCAGCAGCTTGGCGGCTTCGAGCGCCAGCGCATTGACGTCGATCTCGCGCGGCTGGAGCGGCTGCTTGCGGGCGAAGGCGAGCAGATGCCTGGTCAGCTGCGCGCCGCGCTCGGCGGCATCGTCGATCAGCTTGGTGATGGCGGCAAGCTCGGGCCGGTCGGCGACCGCATCGCCGAGAATGCCGATCGTGCCCGTGATGACGGTCAGCACGTTGTTGAAGTCGTGGGCGACGCCGCCGGTCAACTGCCCGATCGAATCCATCTTCTGGATCTGCCTGAGCTGGGCTTCGGCGGCCTGCTTGTCGGTGAGGTCGCGGCCGATGAAGTAATGGCGCTTCACCGGCTCGGACCAGCTGCCCATCCAGTTCAGCGTGACCTCGTGACCGTCGTAATGGTAGTAGCGCGCCTCGAAGCCGCGCTTGACCGCGCCGCGACGGGCTGCGCGCATCTCGTTTCGCGTCCTCTCGAGATCGTCGGGATGGATGAACTCGGTCGCGCTGTGCCCGACCATGTCCTCGGGGTTGTAGCCGAGAATGTTCTTCACGCTCGGGCTGACCTGGACGAAATTGCCATAGCCGTCGGTGACCAGGATCAGGTCCTGCGACGTCTCGAAGATGCGCTGGCGTTCTTCGGTCTCCCGGCGCAGCTTCTCTCTCGACTGCTTCTCTTCGGTAATGTCGTGGGCGATCTTGGAGGCGCCGATGATCTCTCCCTCATCGGTCCGCAGCGGTGTAACGTTGAGGACGACGTCGAGCGGGCGGCCGTCTTTCCGGATCCGGATCGTCTCGAGCTGGGCGATCGACTCATTGCTAGCGATCCGGTTGAGGATGCTCCTGACCTCGCCCTTGAGATCCGGCGGCACGATGATGTCGATCGGCTTGCCGATGGCCTCGGCAGCGGAATAGCCGAAAAGATGTTCGGCGGCCTTGTTCCAGCCGGTGATGATGCCATCGAGCGATTTCGTGATGATGGCATCGTTGGACGACTCGACGACTGCGCCGTACAGCGCGAGGCGCTTGCCGTAATAGTCGCGTTCCGAGGCCGATTGCTGGCGCAGCCTGCCGACGAGGCCCACCGTATGGGCCTGGAGGCGGACATTCTCGATGAGAAGCACTGCGAGCACGAAGGTCGCCGCAGCGAGGCCGTAGAGCCGTCCGGCATAGAAGCCGAGATCGAAGCGCGCGACGTTGACGATCGCCGACAGCGCGATGTCGAACAGCCAGGCGCACATGACCACCATGAGCCAGACGTCGATCACCGTATGCGGCTTGCGGAACCAGAGCGAGACCAGTGCGGCAAAGCTCAGCGACCACACGAAGGACACGACTCCGATCATGGTTGGCGTGTACCGGCCGTCGCGCAACAGGACCGGCAGCAGATCGTGTTGCGCGGTCACGATCCAGGTGAAGACCGCTATCGCTGCGATGACGCCGAGCACGCTGGCGTAAATCGCCCGGCTTGCCGCGCCGCGGATCCGGGGGCCACCGTCCTTTTCCTTCAGCCAGGCATAACCCATCACGCACAGCGGAAAGATAGCGTGCCAGATCATGTAGAGCCAGACCGTGGTCTGCCGGCCCGCGCCGAAGAGCCCGGCGGGTGCGAACAGTCCGGGGAAGGTGAGGGCATGAACCAGCGCCGCCGCGGCGGTGAAGAGATAGCCGGTCGCGAGCCACAGCAGCGCGCGGGTCCGCAAGATCGCAAACTGCGACAGCAGCAGCACCGCCGTGACGATGTCGCTCACGGCGAGCGCCGATTGATAACTCGCGACGAAGGCCGGCACCGGCAGGAGCGGGGTACCCGCGAAGGGCACGGCCGCTGCGAACAGGAGCGAGGACACGCCGACGATGGTCGACGCTGCGGTGCGGTCGGCCGAAGTGGCCGGCAGGGTCGAGAGAAATGTGCTCCGGTCGACCGTCGCAGGCACATCCACCTCTCGCGGGTTGGTCTTGAGCTGGTCGGGTTTGAGCATCTCCGCACGTCTCATTCGGCCGGCAGTCCGTTCATGGTAGCGGTTCTGGGCGCGGATCGTGAACAGGACCGCCCACGACTCAACCAAAGGTTACAGCTTTCTTAATCTCGGTGGGAACACGGAATAGGACTTGGGTAAGGTGCCCTTTACTGAGGTGATGCCACAATGCCCCTCCGCCGCGGCGGGTTCCAGGTTTGAACCTGGCGATTCTGATCTCGATACCGGGAGTTGTTCCCCATGCCCCGCGTTCTCATCATCGACGACCAGAAGGACGTCCGTGCGATGGTCGCGATCGTGCTTCGGGTCAATCATTTCGAGGTCGTGGAGGCCGAAAGCGGCGCGGCGGGGCTGAAGGCCTTCGCGGAAAGCCCCTTTGACGCGGCGATCGTCGACATTTTTCTCGGCGACACCAGCGGCGCCGACGTCATCGCGACCCTGCGCGAGCGAGCACCGACGCTCCCCATCATTGCGGTCTCCGGGATGACGGCGCTCGACTTCGTGGACCAATCGCCCCACCTCGCCAACGTGGTCTGCCTGCAAAAGCCTTTTCGGCCGAACGATCTGCTGCAGGCCTTGCGGAAGGCCCAGGCCACGGCCGGCGGCAAGCTGGCCGCAGCCGTCTGATCCTGCCGCAAGAAGAAACGCCCCGGGCTAGGCCGGGGCGCGGTGATGATTGGATGGCGGTCTAAAGGCCCCGGCAAGCGCGCTCAGGTGCCGTTGCCGCTGATCTCGGCGTAGCCGCCCTTGGCGTCCCATTTGTAGACGACGTAGTCGATCTGCTTGATGTCGCCCTTGGAGTCATATTCGACCGGGCCGATCACGGTGTCCCACTTGCCGGCTTTCATCGCCGCCATGACCTTCTTCGCGTCGGTCGTGCCGGCCTTCTTGGCCGCCTGCGACCAAACCTGCATCGCCGCATAGGTGTAGAGGGTGTAGCCTTCAGGGTCGATGTTCTTGGCCTTGAATGCCTCGACGATCTTCTTCGCGGTCGGCTTGTTGCGCGGGTCGGGGCCGAAGGTGAACAGCGTGCCTTCGCCGGCGGGGCCGGTGATGGAGGCGTACTCCTTGTCGGCGAGCGCGTCGCCGGCCATCAGCACGGTCTTGAGGCCCTGGTCCCGCATCTGGCGCAGGATCAGGCCGCTCTCCTGATGATAGCCGCCGACATAGACGAGGTCGATGTTGTCGCGCTTCAGGCGGGAGACGATCGCGTTGAAGTCCTTGTCGCCCTTGTTGTAGGACTCGTACATCTTCTCGGTGACGCCGGCCTTGTTGAGCGCCTTCTTGGTCTCGTCGGCAAGACCCTTGCCGTAGGTGGTCTTGTCGTTGAGAATCGCGATGTTCTTGCCCTTGTAGTTCTTGGCGATGTACTGCGCGGCGATCAGGCCCTGCTGATCGTCACGGCCGCAGACGCGAGCCACGTTCCAGAGCTTGCGCTCGGTGAACAGCGGGTTGGTCGAGGCCGGCGTGATCTGGAGCACGTTGCCGTCGGCATAGGCTTCCGAAGCCGGGATCGACGACGACGAGCAATAGTGCCCGGCCACGAACGGGATTTTCGCGCCGGCGATCTTCTCGGCGATCGAGCGCGCCTGTTTCGGGTCGCAAGCGTCGTCTTCGACGGAGAGCGCGAGCTTCTTGCCGTTGACGCCGCCGGCGGCATTGATATCGACGACGGCCATCTCGGCGCCGTTCTTCATCTGGCGGCCGAAGGCGGACTCGCCGCCGGTCATCGGGCCTGCGACTGCGACGGTGACATCCTGCGCGAATGCCGCGCCCAAGAGCGCGATCGATGCGCCGAATGCCAGACCGATGAGCTTCAGTGATTTCATGAGATACCTCGCGGGTGGTCGCCTGTGGAAGTTGCCGGGATGCCCGGTTCAAACCGGCGCCATTCTTGAATGAATTCGAGGAGAAGTCACCGGCAAAATACGGGCATTTGCGGAGATATCTCGCCACATTCGGCCGCACTTGTCGGACTTGGCTCGGTCAGCCGTGGCGGCCGCCTTCCAGATAGGCGGAGCGAATCTCCGGGCGCTGCAGCAATTCGGTACCGGTCCCGGCCAAGGTGATCAGGCCATTGACCATGACGTAACCGCGATGGGCGAGCTTGAGCGCATGGTTGGCGTTCTGCTCGACGATCAGGACGGTCAGACCGTCCTGCCGATTCAGGGTCCGGATCGCATCGAAGATCTGGCGTGCGATCAGCGGTGCGAGGCCAAGCGAGGGCTCGTCGAGCAGGAGCAGGCGGGGGCGGCTCATCAGCGCGCGGCCGATGGCCAGCATCTGCTGCTCGCCGCCGGACAGGGTTCCACCGCGCTGGGCATAGCGTTCCTTCAGCCGCGGAAACAGCGCGAACACGCGTTGCAGCGTCGCCTCGCGTTCGGCGTCGGTGCATTCGGTCGAGTCCGCGCCCATCTGAAGATTCTCCGCAACGCTCATGCGCGGGAAGATGCGGCGGCCCTCCGGCGATTGCGCGATGCGCAAATGCGCGATCTCGTGGGTGGGAACGTCGGTGATGTCGCGGCCTTCATAGAGGATCTGGCCGGCGCGGGCGCGCGGCTTGCCGAAGATCGTCATCATCAGCGTCGACTTGCCGGCGCCGTTGGCGCCGATCAGCGCGACGATCTCGCCGGCATTGATCTCGATGTCGACGCCCTTCAGCGCCTCGATCTTGCCGTAGGCGGCGCGAAGAGCGCGGATCGCGAGCAGGGGAGTGGGCGCCGATGTCACGTCCCGTTCTCCATCACGGCCACGGCCTCGTCCTCGTCGGCGCCGAGATAGGCGGCGATCACCTTCGGATCGTCGCGGACCTCGCGCGGCGTGCCTTCCGCGATCTTCACGCCATGGTCCATCACCACGATGTGGTCGGAGATCTCCATCACCACCGACATGTCGTGCTCGATCAGCAGGATCGAGGTGCCGAGCTCGTCCCGGATCGAGAGCAGGAGCTCGCTCAGGGCCGCGCTCTCGCGCGCATTGAGGCCGGCCGCGGGTTCGTCCAGGCACAACAGGGCGGGCTCGGTGCACATTGCGCGCGCGATTTCCAGCCGGCGCTGGTCGCCATAGGCGAAATTGCCGGCGGCGTCATCGGCGCGGTCGAGCAAATTGACCCGCTTGAGCCAGTCGGTGGCCAGATCGATCGCACGCTTTTCGGCGTCACGGTAGGCAGGAACGCCAAGGAGGCCGAGAAGGGTGAAGCCGGAGGCGCGCATCAGCGCGTTGTGCTGCGCTACCATCAGGTTCTCCAGCGCGGTCATGCCGGGAAACAGGCGGATGTTCTGGAAGGTGCGCGCGACCTTGGCCTGCTTGGCGATGCGGAAATCGTTCAGCCGCTCCAGCGCCATCACCCTGCCGTCGTCGTGGGTGAGGCGAATGGTGCCGCCGCTCGGCTTGTAGAACCCGGTGATGCAGTTGAAGACCGTGGTCTTGCCGGCGCCGTTCGGCCCGATCAGCGCGGTGATCTTCTTCCGCTCCGCCGAAAATGACAGGTCCTGCACGGCGACGATGCCGCCGAAGCGCATGGCGAGCTGGTCGACGCTGAGAATCTGGTCAGCGCTCATCCGTGCCCTTCCTTGACGAGGTCGGACGAGATCGCCTCCGCCTTTCTCAGATACACGGTGGGTGCGCGATGGCCGATCAGGCCGCGCGGCCGCCAGATCATGATCAGCACCATCGACATGCCGAACACGAGCATGCGGTAGGTCTCGAGGCCGCGGAACAGCTCGAAGCCGCCGATCATGGCGAGCGCGGCAAGCGCCACGCCGAGCTGCGAGCCCATGCCACCGAGAACGACGATGGCGAGCACCAGCGCCGATTCCTGGAAGGTGAAGGATTCCGGGCTGATGAAGCCCTGGCGGGTGGCGAAGAACGCGCCGGCGAAGCCGCCGAACATGGCGCCGGTCGCAAAGGCCGTGAGCTTGGTGGTCGTGGTGTTGATGCCGAGCGCGCGGCAGGCGACCTCATCCTCGCGCAAGGCTTCCCAGGCCCGACCGATCGGCAGTCGGCGCAGCCGGATCGTCACCCAGTTGGTGAGGAGCGCCAGCGCCAGGATCAGGTAGAACAGGAAGACGATGCGGTGGGTCGGCGAATACTCGATGCCGAGCCTGGCGGCGAGCCCTTCGTCGCTGTTGTCGAGCGGGATGCCGAAGAAGGAGGGGCGCGGAATGCCGGAGACGCCGTTCGGCCCGCCGGTCAGCTCCTGCCAGTTGATGATGACGAGGCGGATGATCTCGCCAAAGGCGAGCGTCACGATGGCGAGGTAGTCGCCGCGCAGGCGTAGCACGGGGAAGCCGAGCAGCACGCCCCAAAACGCGGCGAGGATGCCTGCGAGCGGCAGGCAGATCCAGAACGACCAGCCGAAATTGGTGGCGAGCAGTCCGTAGGAATAGGCGCCGACCGCATAAAAGGCGACGTAGCCGAGATCGAGCAGGCCGGCGAGCCCGACCACGACGTTCAACCCCCAGCCCAGCATCACATAGGTGAGCACGAGGATCGCGAGGTCGAGGATGTAACGCTGGTCATAGAAGATGACCGGCACCAGCACCGTAAAGATCAGAAGCGCCGGCGCGAGGTAGCGGCCGATAAAGGACATGCCGCTCTGCACGGCTGGCGGCACCAGCTTCTCGGCGCCGGTCGGGCCGATCCATTGCCGCAGCAGCTCGATCACGATCGAGCCGCCGAACACCGCCCCGACGAGGGAGGCGAGTTCGCCGAAGCGAGTCCAGTAGGTGAGCTGGCCGTCGGAGCCCGCCTCGGTGCGGATACCGACCATCAATGAGAACAGCACCAGCGCGATCAGCGCGTTGATGAAAGCCGTCTTCAGGAGGGAGGCGATGCCCGTTGCGGGTTTTGCCGTCATGGTCGAGGGAGCTGCCACGCGTGACCGTCAGACTTTTTCGACTTCGGGACGACCGAGCAGGCCGGTCGGCATGAAGATCAGCACGACGATCAAAATCGAGAACGCCGCGACGTCCTTGTATTCGACCGAGAAATAGGCCGACCAGAACGTCTCGATCAGGCCGATCGCAAGCCCTCCGAGCATGGCGCCGGGCAATGAGCCGATGCCGCCGAGCACGGCAGCGGTGAACGCCTTGATGCCGGCGACGAAGCCCATGAAGAAGTCGACGAGGCCGTAATAGAGCAGGTACATCAGGCCGGCCACCGCAGCGAGCGCGGCGCCGATCACGAAGGTCATGGAGATGGTGCGGTCGACGTCGACGCCGAGCAGGGCCGCCATGGTCTGGTCCTGCTCGCAGGCGCGCATGTCGCGCCCGAGCCGGGTGCGGGAGACCAGCCAGGTGAAGATCGCCAGCAGCACGATGGTCGTGACGACCACCATGATCTGGATGTTGGAGAGCTGGATCACGAAGCCGTCCGCGCTCTCGTGCAGCGTGTAGCCGCCGGTGATGAAGGGCGGGATCGGCTTGACGCGCGCGCCTTGCGCCACCTGCGAATAGTTGGTGAGCACGAAGGACATGCCGATTGCCGACAGCATCGGAGCGAGCCGGAAGGAGTGGCGCAGGGGCCGGTAGGCGATGCGCTCGATGGTCCAGCCATAGAGCGCGGTGATCGCCATCGAGACCAGCAGCACGACGAGCAGGATCACGGGGATGGCGGTCAGCCCGAACGAGATCAGGATCACGAAGGTGATCAGGGCAATGAAGCCGCCGATCATGAAGACGTCGCCATGGGCGAAGTTGATCATGCCGACGATGCCGTAGACCATCGTGTAGCCGATCGCGATCAGGCCGTAGATCGAGCCCAGGACGAGACCGTTGATGAGCTGCTGGGCGAAATAATCCATGGGCTGCCGTTTACCAAACCTGACGCCGCTCAAAGGGAGCTATTCGAGAGAGAGGTCTAGAGTTTCTTCTCGGGCCCCGGCAGCCCTTGAGCATTCTTCAGGTTTTGTAACAGGAGGGAACTGGCGGCCGCAACTAGCGAAGCCGCGGCAGACGGGCTTGTACAAGGGTCATTTCGTTACGACTGTCGTCTTTTCCGGTTCCGCAACTGCGAGGAACCGGGTTCCCTCAGGCAACCAAAGTGGATGCCCGCCGTTGTCTCAGCTCTGACGTCCAACAAGGGAGTTTCCCGAAATGACGAAGCAGCAGAACCAGAATCCGGGCCAGCAGAGTCAAAACCCCGGCCAGCAGCGCCCAGGTCAACAGCCCGGGCAGCAGCAGGGCGGCGGCCAGAAACCCGGACAGCAGCAGCAGAACGACCCGATGCGCCAAGGCGATCGTCCAGGCCAGCAACAGGGCGGCCAGCGCGGTCAGGAATAGCGAGTTTGGGAGCCCAGGAGTGAGGAGGCCCTGCCGAGAGGCGGGGCCTTTCCTTTTGGCGCCCAGTCCCTAGGACAGTTCCCAGTCCCTGGGACGGTTAAGGTAAACAAAGAGTTTAAATTGCCGCCATAGTCTGATGCGAGTTAGCTCGGCGAAGCCGCGGCCTTTCGTCGAAGGCCGGCAAACAGGCGGGAAGCGGCATGTTCGGGAATTGGCGGATCGGTTCGGTCAACGGCGCGCTGCTGGCGGCCTATTTCATTCCGGCCTGGGCGATGGTTGCCTTCAACATCATTGTTGCCCCGGTGCACGGCCTCTACGAGCGCCCGAGCGTTGCGGTCGCGCTGTTCCTGAGCGACCATCTCCAGATGGCGGGGATGGACACGGTGCGCGCCGCCTGGCTGCTTGCGCTGGGCCGGCTGACGGTCGTGGCGTTCTTTGCGATCTACCTCGTGCTCCTCTGCATTCCCCGAATCCGCAAGAACGGCGGCAGCGACGAGGCGCTCGGCATTGCGCTGGCGATCGGCAGCCTGATCTCGTTTGCCAGCATGGTGATGGCCTCGAAGGTCGGCGAGATGGCCGCGCTCCGGCTGCATGCCACCGAGCTCCTGCTCTTGCTCGGCGCCGCGATCGTGGTGGTGATCGAGAAGCCGGCGGCAGCGCCGAAGACGTCGGGGATCGCCGCGCCGCCAAGCCTTGAGCCGCTAAAGCGGGATGGGTTTAGTATGAATCGATTTTGATTCCCAAATCAGTCCGTTTCTGATTCACCGTGCTGGCTGGACGGAGGCCAGCATGGATGGGCAAGCCTTATTCTCTGGATCTTCGCAATCGCGTGGTGGCGGCAATTGAGGGCGGGATGTCCCGCAATCAGGCTGCCAAGCAATTTGGGGTGGCGATCAGCACCGCGATCGGCTGGATGAAGCGGGTCGATGAGACCGGCAGCGTAGAGCCAAGCCAGATGGGCGGCTACAAGCCGAAGGCGATTTCGGGCGAACACGCGGTCTGGCTGTCGCAGCGGATCAAGGACGGCGATTTCACCATACGCGGGCTCGTTGCCGAACTTGCCGGACGCGGCCTGAAGGTCGACTACCATTCGGTGTGGGACTTCGTGCATGCCGAGAAGCTCAGCTTCAAAAAAAAGCGTGGCGGCTGGCGAACGCGACCGTCCCGAGGTCGCACGGCGGCGAGCCCAGTGGGCAAAGTATCAAGGCCGCGTCGAAGCTGAACGGCTGGTCTTCATCGACGAGACCTGGACGCGGACAGATATGGCCCCCTTGCGGGGATGGGCGCCGCGCGGGCACAGACTTCCCGCCAAGGTCCCCCACGGGCGCTGGAAGACCATGACCTTCCTGGCTGCCCTGCGCCATGACCGGATCGATGCGCCATGGTTCATCGAGGGGCCGATCGATGGTGTGAGCTTTAGGACCTATGTCGAGAAGGTTCTCCTGCCCGTCCTTCAACCCGGCGATATCGTCGTCTTGGACAACCTCGGCAGCCACAGAAGCAAAGCCGTGCGCCAGCTCATCCGCTCGGTCGGCGCCAAGCTGTTCTTCCTGCCCAAATACTCGCCCGACCTGAACCCGATCGAACAGGTCTTCGCCAAGCTCAAGCATCTGCTCCGCAAAGCCGCCGCACGAACCGTCGACGCAGTCTGCGCCGCAATCGGTCGCGCACTCGATGCCTTCACCCCCGAAGAATGCGCCAACTACGTCAAAAATTCAGGCTATCGAACCTAATGCCATCACGCTTTAGGTCTTGAGCAGGCCGAGCTCCTGCACAATCGCTGAGGCTTCCTTGACGGCGTGGTTCACCGCCGGCACGCCGCAATAGATCGCCTGCTGAAGCAGGATTTCCTTGATGTCATCAGGCGTGAAGCCGCCCTCGGCGAGCGCCGCACGCACGTGCAGGCGAAATTCGTCCCATTGCCCGAGCGCGACCATGGTGCCGATCACCAGCACGCGCCGCGTGCGCTCGTCGAAATGCGGCCGCGTCCAGATCTCGCCCCAAGCGTAGCGCGTGATCATGTCCTGGAAGTCGGTGTTGAAGGCATTGCGGTTCGCGATCGACTTGTCGACCCAGGCATTGCCGAGCACCTTGCGGCGCACGGTCATGCCGGCATCGCGGCGCTTCTGGTCGTCCATGTGTTTCCTCCGAATGAGTCATTCCGGGGCGCCTCGAAGAGGCGAACCCGGAATCTCGAGGTTGCGAATGCCGATCGAGATTCCGGGTTCGATGCTGCGCATCGCCCCGGAATGACGAAGGTCGTTGCTAACGCTGCGTCAAAAATCCCACCACCGCATCGGTGAATGCATGCGGCTGCTCGACGTTGGAAATGTGCGCGGCGTCGATGATGGTCATGCTGGCGCCGGGAATGTTCGAGCGGATCAACTCGCCCGCCGAGATCGGCGTCGCCTGGTCGTGGCGGCCGGCGATCACGAGCGTCGGGCTCTTGATCCTCGGCAGCAACTCACGCTGGTCGAGCGTCGACAGCGCCTCGCAGCAGGCAAGATAACCCTCGACCGGCGAGGCGAGCAGCATCGACTTCATCCTCGCGGTGATCTCAGGCTCGCGCTCGCGGAAATCCTGGGTGAGCCAGCCCGCGATCACGGCGTCCGCGACTGCGGCGATGCCGCCCTTCTTCACGGCGTCGATGCGTTCGAGCCATCTGGTCGGCTCGGCATAATAGCAGGAGGTGTTGGCGAGGATGAGCTTGCCGAACCTTTCAGGCGCGTTGGCGCCGAGCCATTGCCCAACCATGCCGCCCATCGACAGGCCGCACCAATGCACTTTCTCGATGTTGAGATCGTCGAGGATCGCCAGCACGTCGCGGCCGAAACGCTCCATCGTGTAGGGGCCGGGCGGAACGCTGGACTTGCCATGGCCGCGGCGGTCGTAGCGGATGACGCGGAACACCTGCGTCAGCGCCTTCATCTGCGGCTCCCACATCTGAAGCGTGCAGCCCAGCGAGTTGGACAGCATCAAGGTGGGCCCGCCGTCGCGGCCCTCGACGGAGACGTTGAGCAGGCAACCGTCGGCATCGATCATGGGCATGCGGCGTCTCCGTCGTATTTGCGGTTCTTATTCGCGGTCGAGGCTGTCGAGCAGCCGGTCGATCAGGGCTTGGGAGGCCCCTTGATAGGCCATCGGCTCGAACAATGCCGCAATTTTTTCCGGCGAAAGGTTCGCGGTCACCTGCGTATCGGCCGACAGCACCTCACGCAGATGCTTCCTCTCGGCGACCGCGCGCCTGCTCGCGGCCTCGATCAGATGATGCGCGTCGCCCTTGCCGATCGTCTCGGCCAGCGCGAAGGTGACCGCCTCGGCCATGATCAGTCCCTGCGTCGCATCGAGATTGCTGCGCATGCGCACCGCATCGACCTCGAGACCCTCGGCGATGTCGACGATCGCCGCAAGCGCGCCGGAGGTGACCAGCATCAGTTGCGGCAGCGTCGGCCATTCCGCGTGCCAGGGGCCGGCGCTGCGCTCGTGGTCCTGCACCTGCGCGGCAAAAATCGTGGCGGCGAGCTGCGGCGCCATGGTGGCGGCGCCCAGCGCGCTCGCGGCGGCGACCGGGTTGCGCTTGTGCGGCATGGTCGAGGAGCCGCCGCGGCCCTCGCCGGCGGGCTCGAAGGCTTCGGCGACGTCGGTCTGCATCAGCAGCGAGACGTCGCGCGCGATCTTGCCGCAGCTGCCGGCGAGAATGGCGAGGCAGGAAGCGGCCTCGGCGATGCGGTCGCGATGGGTATGCCAAGGCGCCTCCGGCAGCGGCAGACTGAGCTCCTGCGCCAGCCGTTCGGCAACCGCGATCCCCCTGTCGCCGAGCGCGGCGAGCGTGCCGGCGGCACCGCCGAATTGCAGCGCCAGGCCCTCGCGGCGGAGTCGCCGCAGGCGGCAGCGGGCGCGGGCAAGGCTTGCGGCATATTCGGCCGCCTTCAGCCCGAACGGCATCGGCAGCGCGTGCTGGAGCCAGGTCCGCGCCACCATCGCGGTGTTGCGATGGCTGCGCGCCAGTGCGGCAAAGCCCTTGATGGCGCGGCTGAGGTCGACGTCCAATGCATCGATGCCGGCACGAAGCGTCAGCATGGTCGCGGTGTCGATGACGTCCTGGCTGGTCGCGCCCCAATGCACGTAGCGCGCGGCCTCCGCGTCGGCATTGCCGACATTGGCGGTCAGCGTCCTGACCAGGGGAATCGCGAGATTTCCCGATCGCGTTGCGGCCTCGGCCAGTGCGGCCATGTCGAAGCAATCGGCCTTGCATGCGGCCTCGATCGGGCCGATGGCGGATGCCGGAATCACAGCCGTGGCGGCCTCGGCGCGTGCCAGGGCTGCCTCGAAATCGAGCATGTTCTGCAGGGTAGACCGGTCGTCGCAGACCGCGCGCATGGCGGCGCTCGACAGCATCGGCGCGAGCAGGGGGGAGAGGGATGTGCTCATGTTGCGCGCGACCTAATCATCATGGCCCGGCCGTGCCAATCCCCAACCGGCCCCACACGTTTTTTTGCAGTTGCGAATATGCATTGCACGTGACCCGGCCCCGCCCTTTCCTTTGCCGCGCCGCTGCGTTACTTGATCAGCACTATAGTTATCCGACCCGGGAGGCACCTCATGGCCATGACGATGAACGGCGAAGTCCAGCTTGCGGCGCCGCGCGAGGCCGTGTGGGCCAAGCTCAACGACCCCGAGGTGCTGAAGGTCTGCATCCCCGGCTGCGAGGAGCTGGAGAAGACCGACGACGGCGGCTTCCGCGCAACGGCTAAAATGAAGGTCGGCCCGGTGTCGGCGCGCTTCAAGGGGAAGGTCACGCTGTCCGATCTCGACCCGCCGAATGGTTACAAGATCTCCGGTGAGGGCGAGGGCGGGGTGGCCGGATTCGCCAAGGGCGGCGCGGTGGTCAAGCTCGCGGAGAAGGACGGCGGCACGCTGCTGTCGTACGATGTCGAGGCGCAGATCGGCGGCAAGTTGGCGCAGCTCGGCCAGCGCCTCATCAACGGCACCGCCAAGAAACTGGCCGACGAATTTTTCGCGAACTTCGCCAAGGCGGTACAAGGCTGACACCTATCGCTTTCGGCATGGCGCCTTGCGTTCCGGGCGATGTTGCCCCCGGGCATATTGGCCCATATGATGGGCTGGAATAATTATAAGAACCGCTTCGACGGCCCCGTCGGGGCGCTGATAGAGAGTGCTTATGGCAAAAATCTCCCTCATCGTGAACGGCAATCCTGTGACGGCCAATGTCGATCCACGCACGCTTCTGGTGCAGTTTCTGCGCGAGAATCTGAAGCTGACCGGCACCCATGTCGGCTGCGACACCTCGCAGTGCGGCGCCTGCGTCGTGCATCTCGACGGCAAGGCCGTGAAGTCCTGCACCACGCTTGCGGTGATGGCCGATGGCCACGAGGTCAAGACGATCGAGGGACTGGCCGCCGACGGCGCGCCGCTGCATCCGATGCAGGAGGCCTTTCGCGAACACCATGGCCTGCAGTGCGGCTTCTGCACGCCGGGCATGATCATGACCGCGATCGACATCGTGCACCGCAAGGGCCACGAACTCGACGACCACACGATTCGCGAGGAGCTCGAAGGCAATCTCTGCCGCTGCACGGGCTATCAGAACATCGTCGCTTCGATTTCCGCCGGCGCAAAGGCGATGGCGAAATCCGACCTCGCGTAACGCGCATCCCGCGATCAGGACATCCAGATGTACGAATTCAAATATCATCGCCCTGGGACGGTTCGCCAGGCGGCCAACCTCCTGGTGAAGAACGAAGACGCCAAGGTGATCGCCGGCGGCCACACGCTGATTCCCGTCATGAAGCAGCGCCTCGCAAGCCCCCCGCATCTGGTCGACCTCTCCCATATCGAGGGGCTCAACGCGATCGAGATGAAGGGCCGCGCGCTGGTGATCGGCGCCACCGCCAGGCACGCCGAGGTCGCGACCTCCGCCATCGTCGGTGAGGCGATCCCGGCGCTGGCGAACCTTGCGAGCCAGATCGGCGATCCTGCCGTGCGCCACAAGGGTACGATCGGCGGCTCGCTCGCCAACAACGATCCGACCGCCGACTATCCGGCCGCGGTGCTCGCGCTCGGCGCCACCATCGTCACCAACAAGCGCCGCCTGAAGGCCGAAGAGTTCTTCCAGGGCCTGTTCACCACGGCGCTCGAAGCCGATGAGATCATCACCAAGGTGATGTTTCCGTTGCCGAAAAAGGCAGCCTACATCAAGTTCCGCAACCAGGCCTCTCGTTACGCGCTGGTCGGCGTGTTCGTGGCGCGGCGTCCTTCGGACGTGCGCGTTGCCGTCACCGGCGCCGGCTCCGAAGGCGTGTTCCGCGTCACCGCATTCGAGGAGGCCCTGAAGAAGCGCTTTGCCTCGAAGGCGCTGGAAGGCATCGCGGTGCCGGCCGAAGGTCTCAACAGCGATATCCACGGCAGCGCCGAATACCGCGCGCACCTCATCGGGGTGCTGACGCGGCGTGCCGTCGATGCCGCCAACGCCAAGGCGTGAGGTGACCTCGCGCCTCGGCCCCGAACATGTCCCGATGAGGGCGTAGTAAGACTGGCTTTCTCATGACTTCAACGCCCAATTCGTCCGGTGCTTTGCCGGCATCGGTCGATGCGATGCTCGAACTTCTGACGTCGCGGGGCTACCTCGCCGAGCGGTCGCTTGCGACGGTGACCTACCTCGCCTTGCGCATGGGCCGGCCGCTGTTCCTGGAGGGCGAGGCCGGCGTCGGCAAGACCGAGATCGCCAAGGTGCTCTCGGCGGCGCTGGGGCGGAAGCTGATCCGCCTCCAGTGCTATGAAGGCCTCGACGTCTCCTCCGCGGTCTACGAGTGGAACAGCGCCGCGCAGATGATCGCGATCCGGATGGCGGAAGCCGCCGGCGACACCGATCGCGACCAGCTATCGAGCGATATCTTCGCCGACCGCTACATGATCAAGCGGCCGCTGCTTCAGGCGCTGGAGCCCGATGTCGCCGGTCCGCCGGTGCTGCTGATCGACGAGCTCGACCGCGCCGACGAGGCGTTCGAGGCCTACCTGCTCGAAATCCTCAGCGACTTCCAGGTGACCATCCCCGAATTCGGCACCGTGAAGGCGCCGCATCCGCCGATCGTCATCATCACCTCCAACCGTACCCGCGAGATCCACGACGCGCTGAAGCGGCGCTGCCTCTATCACTGGGTGGATTATCCTGCCGCCGAGCGTGAGCTTGCGATCGTCAAGATGCGCGTGCCCGGCATCTCCGCCAAGCTCTCGCAGCAGGTCGTGCGCTTCGTGCAGGCGCTGCGCAACCAGGATTTCTACAAGTCGCCGGGTGTCGCCGAGACCATCGACTGGGCGACCGCCCTGTCCGAGCTCGATGCCCGGTCGCTGACCCCGCAAGTGGTCGGCGACACGCTGGGTGCGCTGCTGAAGTATCAGGACGACATCACCCGGATGCAGGGCGATGCCTTGCAGAAGGTGCTGAAGGAAGCCACGAGCGAGAATTGACGCGCGTGCGTCTTAACTAACTCGTCATTCCGGGGCGCGCGTCAGCGCGAGCCCGGAATCCATAACCACGATCGGGAGTATGGATTCCTGGCTCGCGCCAAGAGGCGCGCCCCGGAATGACGACCGAGAGTGTGGACCCCGAGAGTGTGGACCCATGGCCATCAACCACCTTGCCCCGGAGCAAACCGAGCAGTTCGCCGACAACATCGTCGGCTTCGCCCGCGCGTTGCGTGCCGCCGGCATTCCCGTCGGGCCGGGTGCGGTGATCGACGCCATGAATGCGCTCGAGGTGATTGACATCGGCAACCGCGCCGACGTCTTCACGACGCTGGAGGCGATCTTCGTCAAGCGCCACGAGCATGCGCTGATCTTCAAGCAGGCGTTCAACCTGTTCTTCCGCGCCTCGGAAGAATGGAAGCACATGCTGGATTCGGTGCCGCTGCCGGAGCAGGCCAAGAAGAAGCCGCAGGCGGGCGCGCGCCGCGTGCAGGAGGCGATGTCGCAACCGCGGATGACGGAGACGCCGCAGCACCAGGAGCAGGATCTGCGCCTGTCCGTCTCCGACAAGGAGATCCTTCAGAAGAAGGATTTCGCGCAGATGAGCGCGGCCGAGATCGCCGAGGCGCTCCGCGCCGTCGAGCGGATGCACCTGCCGCAGGCGGAGCTTCTGACGCGCCGGCGCCAGCCCGACCCCCGGGGCCTGCGGCTCGACCTGCGCCGCACGCTCCGCGCATCGCTCCGCACCGGCGGCGACATCATCGACATCCATCGCCTCGGGCGGGTGCAGAAGCCGGCGCCGATCGTCGCGCTGCTCGATATCTCGGGCTCGATGAGCGAGTACACCCGCCTGTTCCTGCACTTCCTCCACGCCATCACCGACGCGCGCAAGCGCGTCTCGGTGTTCCTGTTCGGCACCCGTCTGACCAACGTCAGCCGCGCGCTGCGCCAGCGCGATCCCGACGAGGCGCTGGCGAGCTGCTCGGCCTCGGTCGAGGACTGGGCCGGCGGCACCCGGATCTCGGCCTCGCTGCACAACTTCAACAAATTGTGGGCGCGGCGCGTGCTGAGCCAGGGCGCCATCGTGCTGCTGATTTCCGACGGGCTGGAGCGGGAGGCCGATTCCAAGCTGGCCTTCGAGATGGACCGGCTGCACCGGTCCTGCCGCCGGCTGATCTGGCTCAACCCGCTGTTGAGGTTCGGCGGTTTCGAGGCCAAGGCGCAGGGCATCAAAATGATGCTTCCCCACGTTGACGAATTCCGCCCGGTACATAATTTGAGTTCGATCCAGGAGCTGATCACGACGCTCTCCGGGCCGCTGCCGCCGCATCACCGCAGCCTGATCCGCTCCGCAGCTTGAGAGGCACCCAATGCTCGATCGCGACGAGGATATCCTGAAGGCGGCGGAGGACTGGCAGAAGGCCGGTCGTGGCGTCGCGCTCGCCACCGTTGTGGAGACCTGGGGTTCGGCGCCGCGCCCGGCGGGCTCGAGCCTCGTCATCAACGACGAGGGCACCTTCCTCGGCTCGGTCTCCGGCGGCTGCGTCGAGGGCGCCGTGGTGACCGAGGCCATGGACGTGATCCAGAGCGGCAAGCCGAGGATGCTGGAGTTCGGCGTGGCCGACGAGACCGCCTGGAATGTCGGGCTGTCCTGCGGCGGCACCATCCGCGTCTTCGTCGAGAAGGTCGGTTAGTCGTGAAGCTCGCAATCCTGCACGAACTCAATGCCGAGCGCGCCGCGCGCCGGCCGGTGATCCTGGTGACCGACACCGAGAGCGGCGAGCAGCGGCTGGTGAAGGCGAAGGATTTTGCCAGGGATCCCTTGCGCACCGAGCTGGAGAAGCAGCTTCGCATGGGCAAGAGCGCCAGTGTCGAGGCTGGCGGCAAGAAGCTGTTCCTCAACGTCTACGCGCCGACGGCAAAGCTCGTCATCGTCGGCGCGGTCCATATCAGCCAGGCGCTGGCGCCGCTGGCGCGCTCGCTCGGCTACGACGTGACTGTCGTCGATCCACGCACGGCCTTCGCAAGCCCCGAGCGCTTCCCGGACATTCCGCTGATCGCCGAATGGCCCGACACGGCGCTGCCGCCGCTCAACGTCGATGCCTACACCGCCTTCGTCGCGGTAACGCACGATCCCAAGATTGACGATCCCGCGCTGCTGCACGCCTTCGAGCGCAACTGCTTCTATATCGGCGCGCTCGGCTCGCGAAAGACGCATGCCAAGCGTGCCGACCGGTTGCGGGCGCAGGGCGCCAAGGAAAGCGACATCGCGCGCATCCACGCGCCCATTGGCCTTCCGATCGGCGCGGTCTCTCCATCCGAGATCGCGGTGGCGATCATGGCCGAGATCACCGCCGTGCTTCGGCTGCCTCCAAAAGAAAAAGAAGAAGCGGCATGAAGTTTGGACCGGCGAGCCCGAGGGATGCGATCGGCGGGGTGACCGTCCACACCCTGCGTCAGGGACCGCTGGTGCTGAAGAAAGGCACGACGATCGGCGCCGCCGAGGTCGAGGCGCTGGAGCGTGCCGGTATCAAGGACATCGTCGTGGTGCGGATGGAGGCGGGTGACGTCTCCGAGGACGTTGCGGCCGCCAGCATCGCGCTCGCCATCGGCGGCGAGGGTATTCATGTCGAGCGCGCCTTCACCGGGCGCGCCAATCTGTTCGCCGCGCGCCCGGGCGTGCTGGTGATCGACCGCGCTGCGGTCGACCGCATCAACAACGTCGACGAGGCCATCACCTTCGCCACGCTCACCGCCTACAAGCCGGTGGTCGAGGGCGAGATGGTCGGCACCGTCAAGATCATCCCGTTCGGCGTCGAGGGCGTTTTGCGCGATGCGGCAGTGAAGGCCGCCGGCAAGGACGTCCTGAAGATCGCTCCTTACGTGATCAAGCGCGTCGGCATTGTCTCGACGCTGCTGCCGGGCCTGTCCTCCAAGGTGATCGACAAGACCCTGCGCGTCACCGCCGAGCGGCTCGCGCCGGCCGGCGCCAGCATCATTGCCGAGCGGCGTGTCCCGCATGAGGAGCAGGCGCTGTCGGCCGCGATCAAGGACTTGCTCGGCCTTGGTGCCGAGCTCGTCATCGTGTTCGGCGCCTCCGCGATCGCCGATCGCCGCGACGTGATCCCGGCGGCGGTGACCGGAATCGGCGGCGAGATAGAGCATTTCGGCATGCCGGTCGATCCCGGCAATCTGCTGCTGATCGCCCGCGCCGGCGGCGTCCCGGTGCTGGGCGCGCCGGGTTGTGCGCGCTCGCCGGTCGAGAACGGATTTGACTGGGTCTTGATGCGGCTCCTCGCCGGCATCAAGGTGACGCGGTCCGAGCTGATGGGCATGGGCGTCGGCGGTCTCCTGATGGAGATCGTGACGCGGCCGCAGCCGCGCGCCAAGCCGGAGACCGAAGGCAACAGCCAGGTCGCGGCCATCGTGCTTGCGGCCGGACGCTCGACCCGCATGGGCGGCCCGAACAAGCTGCTCGCCGAGCTCGACGGCAAGAAGCTGGTGCGCCTTGCGACCGAGCAGGCGCTGGCCTCGAAAGCATCGGAGGTGATCGTCGTCACCGGCCATCAGGCCGAGCTGGTCGAGCAGGCTTTGCAGGGCCTGAACGTGAAATTCGTCCGCAATCCGGATTTCGCCGGCGGCATCGCCAGCTCGGTCAAGGCGGGCATCGCAGCCGTGCCGGAGACCTGCGGCGGCGCCGTGGTGTGCCTCGGCGACATGCCGCTGATCGATGCCGGCCTGATCGACCGCCTCATCGACAGCTTTGCGCCCGACCGCGGCAATCTCATCGTCGTGCCCGTCAGCGAAGGCCGCCGCGGCAATCCCGTGCTGTGGTCGCGCCGCTTCTTCAAGGAACTGATGACGCTCGACGGCGACGTCGGCGCGCGCCACCTGATCGCCAGGCATGCCGAGGCGGTGGCCGAAGTGCCCGTCGACGGCGAGAGCGCCTTCCTCGACATCGACACGCCGCAGGCGCTGGAAGCGGCAAGACGCGGATGAGGGCGCCGTAGGGTGGATTAGCCGAAGGCGTAATCCACACTGTATTTCTCTGCGGAAACAAACAGAGGTGGATTACGCTGCGCTAATCCACCCTACGCCACTTCCCAAGCCCACCAATTTTCAACCATCCGTTCACCATCTGGAAACGACCGCCGCTTAGAGTCGCCTCCACCTGCCTTGGGGGGAGGGGTTTTTCCATGGCTTCGAACGTCGTCGCGCGCCGTTGCGCGATGTTTTTCTTTGCGCTGTCCGTCTGTGTCACCGGTGCCCGTTACATCACCGAAGCCCATGCCGCCGGCGCCTTTGCGGTCGGCAAGTGCGGCGCTTATGGCCAGGCCTATGACTATGGCCACGAGCACGAGGCCCGCGCCGCGGCGCAGAAGCAGTGCAAGGGCGATTGCACCACGGTGACGATGAAGCGCGCCTGTGCCGCGATGTCGGTCGATATGACAAATCCCTGCGGCGCCTATGGCTATGCCGTCAAGCCGAAGATCTCGGCCTCGCTCAATGCCGCCACGCGCGAATGCTACAAGTACGGCGGCAAGGAATGCGTGATCCGCGCCTGGGCCTGCGACGCCAAGGGTTGATTCCATCCATCCCTCTTGCTGTCATTCCGGGGCGATGCGTAGCATCGAACCCGGAATGACAGCTAGGGATATCCATGCAGTTCGACACCAAGATCGCGGTCGTGATCCGCACCGATCTCCAAACCTGGCAGAAGCTCAACGTCGCGTCCTTTCTCACCAGCGGCATCGCCGCGGCATTTCCGGACTGCATCGGCGAAGCTTATGAAGACGCCTCGGGGACGAAGTATCACGCGCTGATCGGCCAGCCGATCCTGATCTATGGCGCCGACGGTCCGGCGTTGTCGCGAGCGCTGGACCGCGCGCTCACTCGGAACGTTACGCCGGCCGTCTATACCGAAGACATGTTCAAGACCACGCACGATGCCGCCAACCGCGAGGCGGTGAGGGCAGTCGCGCGCACCGAGCTCAATCTCGTCGGCATCGCCATGCGCGCCGAGCGCAAGGTGATCGACAAGATCATCGACGGCCTGAAGTTCCATAGCTGACGTCCACCAGCGGAAGTCCTGTCACCGCGCTGTCATGACGGCAGCACGCTGCGCAACGATTGGGCGGTTTGACCCGGATCAAGTGCCGGCCGCGCGCGGCCGCTACTCTGCCATTCGCAATGCGAAGGAGCAGAGATATGCCGACCATGAAAGCCGCAATCGTCAAACAGTTCGGCAAGCCGCTGGTGATCGAGGACGTGCCGGTGCCGCAGCCCGGTCCCGGCGAGGTCCTGGTCAAGGTCAAGGCCTGCGGCGTCTGCCATACCGATCTGCACGCAGCCTCCGGCGACTGGCCGGTAAAGCCGGTGCCGCCCTTCATCCCAGGCCATGAGGTCGCCGGCATCGTCGCCGCGCTGGGGCCCGGCGTGAAGAATCTCAAGGTCGGCGACGCCGTCGGCGTCGCTTGGCTGCATGATGCCTGCATGGCCTGCGAATATTGCGAGACCGGCTGGGAAACGTTGTGCGAGCACCAGCACAATACCGGCTACAGCGTGAACGGCGGCTTCGCCGAATATGTCATCGCCTCGGCCGCCTTCGCCGCGAAGCTGCCGGCGACGGTCGATTTCGCTGCCATCGCGCCGATCCTGTGCGCCGGCGTCACCACCTACAAGGGATTGAAGGAGACCGAAGCCAGGCCCGGTGAGTGGGTGGTGATCTCAGGCGTCGGCGGGCTGGGTCATGT
This sequence comes from Bradyrhizobium sp. CCBAU 25338, assembly GCF_028128965.1. NCBI lineage: Bacteria > Pseudomonadati > Pseudomonadota > Alphaproteobacteria > Hyphomicrobiales > Nitrobacteraceae > Bradyrhizobium > Bradyrhizobium sp. CCBAU 25338. Next base: position 327,104 of record NZ_LFKY01000043.1, on the reverse strand, counting down.
CGCGATCCAGTACGCCAAGGCGATGGGGCTCAAGGTCGTCGCGGTCGACATTGCCGAGGACAAGCTCGCGCTTGCACGTGAGGCTGGCGCCGATCTCGCGGTCGATGCGCTCGCAGCCGGTGCTGTGGACAAGGTGCTGGCGGCGACCGGGGGCGGAGCCCACGGCGTGCTGGTGACGGCTGTCTCGACTGCCGCGTTCGCGCAGGCGCTGAAGATGGTGCGCCGCAAGGGCACCGTCAGCCTCGTCGGCCTGCCGCCGGGCGAATTCCCGACGCCGATCTTCGACGTCGTGCTCAAGCGCATCACCGTGCGCGGCTCCATCGTCGGTACGAGGCGCGACCTCGACGAAGCCATCGCGTTTGCCGCCGACGGCAAGGTGAAGGCCGAGGTGGCCAAGGTGCCGCTCGCGGAGATCAACCACGTCTTCGATCGGATGAAGGCCGGCAAGATCGAGGGCCGCATGGTGCTCGACTTCAGCTAGCCTCCCGAAGGAGCAGAGCATGGTCCGGCCAACGAAGATCGTCTTTCTCGGCGCGAGCAGCGCGTCCTTTGGGATGAGCATGTTCCGGGACCTGTTCTCGACCCGCGATCTGGCCGGTTCAACACTGGTCCTCGTCGGACGAAACGTCGACCGGCTCGGCCGGTCGATGCGGCTCGCGAAACTGCTCAACGAGAGATCCGGCGCCGGTTATGCCATCGAGGCCACGACGGATTGGCGCGCGGCGCTCGACGGGGCGGAGTTCGTCGTGCACTCCACCGCCATCGATCGCAATCGGCTGTGGCGGCTCGATTTCGAGATTCCGCGCAAATTTGGCATCCATCATACGCTGGGCGAGAATGGTGGGCCCGGCGGCTTGTTCTTCACGCTGCGCACCTTGCCGGTGGTCTTCGACTTCGTGCGCGAGATGGAGCTCCGCTGCCCGCGTGCGACCTTCATCAACTTCTCCAATCCGGAAAGCCGCATCATCCTGGCGCTCGGGCGCTACAGCAGGATTCGCAGCGTCGGCCTCTGCCACGGAATATTCCTTGCCCGCGGCGATGTCGCCCGAATCCTGGGGATGCCGGAAAGCCGGGTGGATGTGTGGGGCGCGGGCCTCAATCACTTCCAATGCCTGACCGAAATCCGGGATCGCGAGACGGGCGAGGACCTCTATCCGCTGTTGCGTGAGAAGGAGCGGGATTTCGATCCCACCTTCTCACCCCTGACGCGCAAGCTGTTGCATGCCTTCGGCTACTGGCTCGGCTGCGGCGACGGTCACGTCGGCGAGTATCTCTCGTTCGGCTGGGAGGCCGGCGAGGGTGGCTACAACTTTGACTGGGACGAGAGCGAACGCGCGAAACTGACGCGGATAATTGATGACGTGCTCGCCGGTCGTGCCGATGTGCCGGACTGGTGGTCGGTGCCGTCGGGGGAACGCGCGATCGGCATCATCGCCGCCATCGTTCATAACCGCAAGCAACTCATCGAATCCGCCGTCGTCCACAATCGACAGGTGATCCCGAACCTGCCGGCCGATGCCGCGGTCGAGGTGCCGGTGGTGGTAGATGCCGCGGGCATCCATCCTGTCTCGCTCGGGCCGCTGCCCGATGGCGTGGCCAAGCTGATGACGACCCAGGTTCAGGTTCAGCAGATGGCGGTGGAGGCAGCGATGCATGCCTCGAAGGAAATGGCGCTGCAAGCGCTGCTGCTCGACCCCGTCATCCATTCCGAGCAGGCCGCGCGCGGCCTGCTCGAGGAGTTGTGGGAGATCAACCGACCTTATATCCGGCCATGCATCTGAGCGACCGACCGCCGCCACCAGCGCGCCGTGCCTTACGCCGGCGGCATGCCCGCAAATTTCGTCAGGTCCGGGTCGAGACGATCCCAGCCGTGACCGCGCGCGGCGAAAGTGACTGCCTGCGGCCTGTAGCGGGCGGGCTCGTCGAGGCTTGCCGCCCGGATCGTGAAGACGTCGGGCTGTGCTGCGAAGGTCATGTAGACAGGCACGCCGCATTGCGTGCAGAAGCCGCGCGTCTTCACGTTGCCGCTGTCGGCGACCATGTCCCAATGCTTCGCTTCGCCGGTCAGCGTGACGCCGGCGCGCGCGAAGGTCGCGTACGAGCCGTGGCCGCTGCCGCTTTCCCGCTGGCAGTCCCGGCACTGGCAGTGATTGCTGAACAGCGGCTCCCCGGTGATCGAATAGCGGATCGCGCCGCAGGCGCAGCCGCCGGTGTAGGGCTTTTCCATCGCGATATCTCCCTTTCACTCTTCGCCGCTTATTTCGTCGAGCTTGCGGACGACCTTCTTCCAGCCGCCGCTCATGACCGTGTAGGCCGACTCGTTCCTCGGCAGGACGAAGCCCGCATGGACCAGGCGGATCCGCGTGCCGGCCTCGACCGGGGTGAGGGACCACGTCACGATGGTGTCGAGCGGTGCGCCATAGCCGGTGTTGCGCTCGTCGCCGCCCTTCCAGGCGTAGACGAGGCGGCGGTTTGCTACGACCTCCAGAACCCGGCAATGGATCACGCCGTCCCAGTTGCCGCCCGGCGTGGTCTGGAACGTGAAGCTATTGCCTTCGACGGCCTCGAAGCCGGTCGGCTGCATCAGCCAGCGCGCGATCAATTGGGCGCTGGTCAGCGCCTTCCAGATGGTCTCGGGCGTGTGAGGGAAGACCTCGTCGATGACGATGTCCCTTGTTTCGGCTTTCAACGCGGCAGCACTCACGGATCGATCTCCTTCAAGAGGTCACGCAGGTTCTGGAAACGCTCGCGCCAGAAGACGCCGTAATGATCCATCCAGGTCACCAGCGGTTCGAGGCCTTGCGGTGCGGCGCGGTAATAGACGTTGCGGCCCTCTGCGCGCTCGGCGACGAGACCGGCCTGCTTGAGGGACTTCAGGTGTTGCGAGATCGCGCCCTGAGTGACCCCGCTGCCGCGCGTCAGCTCGGCGACGCTGATCTCCTTGCTCTCGAACACGCGCTCGAACACGGCGCGCCGTGTCGGGTCGGCGAGGGCGCGCATCACGGTGGTGATGGGGTTTGGGGCGGCTTCGATCATGCCGATCGATTAGCATTCGCTAATGCATTAGTCAATACTAATTTAATCTCAGGCGTGCGGTTGCTCGCCTTGCTTGACTATGACTGACCAGTCAGTCATATATTTCGAATGACCAGGAAACCGACCAAAGCCGCCTTGCCGCCAGCAACTCGCGCCAGTGCCAAGGGCCCTGTGCCTGCTCGCAGCGAAGAGGTGCCTGCCTCGAACCGTGCGACGCGCGCGGCGGAGCGGCGTGCGGCGATCGTGGAAGCGGCGATGGAGGAATTCATCGCGCGCGGGTTTGCGGCGACGCGGCTCGACGACATCGCCAAGCGCGCCGGCGTGGCGAAGGGGACGATCTACCTGCACTTCAAGGACAAGGAATCGATGTTCGAGGAGCTGGTGCGTATCGTCATCGTTCCCGTGGTCGCACGGCTGACCACGCTGCCGCCGCCGGCGGGCTCGGTGCGCGACCTGATCGAGGCTTTCGCGAGCAACTTCCTGAACGAGGTGATCGGCACGAGGCGTGGCGATCTGGTGCGCCTGATCGTGGCGGAGGGCCCGCGCTTTCCGTCCGTGGCCGACTTCTACTACCGGGAGGTCGTCTCGCGCGGGGTCGCCGCCATGCGCGCGCTGATCGAGCTCGGCATTGCCCGCGGCGAGATCCGGCAGAAGGACCTCGCGCGCTATCCGCAGATCCTGGTCGCGCCCGCGATGATCGCGGTGATCTGGCAGAGCCTGTTTGCGCGGCACGCGCCGCTGGACGCGCAAGAGATGCTGCGCGTCCATCTCGATTTGATTTTTGGCGAACGGAGCACGACATGACGTCGTCGCACACCATCTCTCACCTCATCCTGAGGAGCGTGGAACGCGCGTCTCGAAGGATGCAGGCCCGGCTGTGGCTCCTCGCCCTTCGAGACGCTGCTTCGCAGCTCCTCAGGGTGAGGGATCGACAGCACAATCTGCCGCGCCTCGGTACGATCGTGGCGCTGGTCCTCGCAATCTCGCTTGCCGGATGCAAGGAAAGGCGCGATCCCGGTTTCCAGGGCTGGGTCGAGGCCGACATGATCTTCGTCAGCCCGGACGAAGCGGGACGAGTCACCAAGCTCAACGTCCGCGAAGGCGACGAGGTCAAGGTCGGTGATGCCCTTTATTCCGTCGACGACGATCTCCAGCGCGCCGATCTCAATCAGAACAAGGCGACACTGGCGAACGCACAGCAGACCTACGACCGGGCGGCCTCGCTGAGCAAGACCGGCTCGGGCACGCAGGCCAATCTCGATGCCGCCGTGTCGGCCTTGCGCGTCGCGGAAGCACGGGTGGCGACGTCGGAGACGCGGATGGCGCGGCGCAAGGGCTTCGCGCCCGTCGCCGGCACCATCCAGCAGATCTATTTCCGCGAGGGCGAGATGGTGGCGGCGCAGCGTCCGGTGCTGTCGATCATGCCGCCCGGAAACATGAAGCTGCGTTTCTTCGTGCCGGAAGCCGAACTGCCCAAGCTCGCGATCGGCGACACGGTGCGCGTCTCGTGCGACAATTGCGCGGCCGATCTCACCGCAAAGATCTACTTCATCGCGACCTCGGCCGAATACACTCCGCCTGTCATCTACAGCCTCGATGAGCGCAACAAGCTCGTCTATCTGATCCAGGCGCGGCCCTCTCGTCCCGATGCCTTGCGTGTGGGACAGCCGATCGACGTCTATCTCAATCCGAAGACACCCGTGGCGGACAAGCGATGAACAGCGGCAACGGCATCGCGATCGACGTCAAGGGCCTGACCAAGTCGTTCGGCGGCCGCGAGGTCGTGCACGATCTGTCGATGCAGGTGAAGCGCGGCTCGATCTACGGCTTCCTCGGACCCAACGGCTCGGGCAAGACCACGACCATCCGCATCCTCTGCGGGCTGCTCACGCCCGATAGCGGCGAGGGCACCTGCCTCGGCTACGACATCCGTCGCGATGCCGAGAAGATCAAGCGCCAGGTCGGCTACATGACCCAGCGCTTCAGCCTGTACCAGGACCTTTCGGTGCGCGAGAACCTCGAATTCGTCGCGCGGCTCTATGGCGTCACCGACGCGCGCGGCGCCGCACGCGACATGATCAGGCGGCTCGGGCTCTCAGGGCGCGAGGAGCAGCTTGCGGGCGAGCTCTCCGGCGGCTGGAAACAGCGGCTGGCGCTGGGGGCCTGCACGCTGCCCAATCCACAATTATTGCTCCTCGACGAGCCCACCGCCGGCGTCGATCCCAAGGCGCGGCGCGATTTCTGGAACGAGATCCACGCACTCGCCGCCGAAGGCCTCACGGTGCTGGTCTCGACCCATTACATGGACGAGGCCGAGCGATGCCACGAGATCGCCTACATCGCCTACGGCTATCTGCTGGCGCACGGCACGGTGGAAGAGGTGATCGCGAAATCCGCGCTGACGACCTACACCGTCACCGGCGAAGGACTGAACGAGCTTGCGGCCGCGCTCACGGGCAAGCCCGGGATCGACATGGTGGCGCCGTTCGGCAGCTCACTGCATGTTTCCGGCCGCGACGTCGCGGCACTCGAAGACAGCATAGCGCCCTGGCGCGAGAAGGACGGATTGCGCTGGCAGAAGTCGCAACCGTCGCTCGAAGACGTGTTCATCGAGCTGATGGGGCGCTCCAGGGACAATTTCCAATGAGCGCAGTCGACCATCGCGCACCCCGACGCGAAATCCGCGAGCGCTTCGGCTTTCTGCGGCGCTCCTATGCGATGCTGGTCAAGGAGTTCATCCAGCTCAAGCGCGATCGCGTTTCGTTCGCGATGATCGTGATGTTGCCCGTGATGCAGCTGATGCTGTTCGGCTATGCCATCAACACCACGCCGCGCCATCTGCCGAGCGCCGTGCTGCTCCAGGAGGACTCCGATCTCGCCCGCTCGATCCTGAAGGCACTGGAGAACACCGCCTATTTCCGCTTCCTCTATGAAGTGCACGACGTCGACGACTTCGACAACCTGCTGAAATCCGGCAAGGTGCTGTTCGGCGTCGAGATCCCGCGCGGCTTCGAGCGGGCCGTGCGGCGCGGTGACAAGCCGGCGCTGCTGGTCGCCGCCGACGCCACGGACCCGGTCGCAGCGAGCGCGGCGATCGGTTCGCTCGGCATGGTCGTGCAGACCGCGCTCAAGCACGATCTCTACATCGGCGATCCCCCGGAGATGCCGTTCGAGATCCGCGCGCACGCGCGCTACAATCCGGCCGCGGTGTCCAGCCTCAACATCGTGCCGGGGCTGGTCGGCACCATTCTGACCATGACCATGCTGATCTTTACCGCGCTGTCGGTTACGCGCGAGGTCGAGCGCGGCACAATGGAGAGCCTGCTGTCGATGCCGATCAAGCCGGTCGAGGTGATGCTCGGCAAGATCGTCCCTTACGTGCTGGTCGGCTTCGTCCAGGCCTTCCTGATCATCAGCATTGGCGTCGGCCTGTTCGGCGTACCCGTGCTCGGCAACCTCGTCCTGCTGGCGCTGCTCTCGACGCTGTTCATCACCACCAATCTGTCGATCGGCTATACCATATCGACACTGGTGCAGAACCAGCTCCAGGCGATGCAGATGTCGATGATGTTCTTCCTGCCCAGCATCTTGCTCTCCGGCTTCATGTTCCCGTTCGCGGGCATGCCGGCGTGGGCGCAATATCTCGGCGAGGGTCTGCCGCTGACCCACTATCTGCGCATCGTCCGCGCCATCATGCTGAAGGGCGCGACCATGCAGAACCTGCACTTCGACACGCTGGCGCTGGCGGCCCTGATGCTGCTCGCCATGACCATCGCCGTGACGCGCTTCCGTCGTACGCTGGATTGAGGCAAACTGCCCTGTGACGTCATTCCGGGGCGCACGAACTGCGAACCCGGAATCTCGAGATTCCGGGTTCATGCTGCGCGTGCCCCGGAATGACAAGGGGGGATGATGGTTCGTTTTGCGAGCAGGAAGACACGGCAGCATGCAGTGCTCTCGAAGGATTTCGAGCGCGAGCTGACGCGGGAAGTGCTGCGCACCGAGCTGTTGCGGGTGCGGGCGCTGATCCTGACGGGGTGCGTCATGATGTTGTTCCTCACCGTGATCTATTTGCTCGATCCCACCGTGGTGAACCGGGTCTGGCGCGGGACGGAAGGGATCATCCAGGTCTACGGCCTTCTCCTCTGCTTCATCCTGTTCGAGGTCTGGGTCCACACCCAGATCAGGAAGAATCTCCGCCTCGATCGCGACCTGCCGGTGATCAGGCGCTATATCGGCACGCTGATCGAGACATCGCTGCCGACCGTCATCCTCATCCTGCAGATCCGGTCCATGGGCCCGAGCCAGGCTCTCGGTTTCGCAGTACCGCTCATGTACTTCATCTTCATCATCCTCTCGACCCTGCGGCTTGATTTCTGGCTTTCCACATTCACGGGTCTCGTGGCTGCCGCCGGGCTTCTGGCGGCCGCGCTGTACTACAACTTGACGAGCGAGACCGGCGAGCCCCTGATCTACTTCCACGCGGTGCGCAGCGTGGTCATCCTGATCTGCGGCGTGCTGGCGGGTGCCGTCGGAGCGCAATTGCGGCGGCAATTCGCCGCGAGTATCGCGGCAGCGACCGCGCGCGACCGCGTGACGAACCTGTTCGGGCAGCACGTCTCCCCCCAGGTGGTGGAGCGGCTGATGGCCGCCGGAGCCAGCGCGGGCGGCGATCTCCGCCGTGTCGCGGTGATGTTCGTCGATTTCCGCGGCTTCACCGCCGGCGCGCAGTCGCGCACCCCGCAGGAGGTGGTCGATCGGCTCGACGGCGCCTTTGCGGTCCTGGTCGACATCCTCGACCGTCATGGCGGCATCGTGAACAAGTTCTTGGGCGACGGCTTTCTGGCGTTGTTCGGCGCGCCGCTGGAGGCCTCCGACGCTGTACAGCGGGCGGTCGCCGCCGGCCGCGAGATGCTGACCGCCATGGACCGCATCAACGCACAGACGAGTTGGCCGCTTCGCATCGGCATCGGCATCCATTTCGGCGAGGTCGTTGCCGGCAATATCGGCTCGCCCCGGCGCAAGGAATACACCGTCATCGGCGATACCGTGAACTTCGCCTCGCGCCTGGAGGCGCTGAACAAGGAGTTCGGTTCGCAGCTCCTGATCTCCGCATCCGTGCGTGAGGCGCTGGGTGACGACGGCAGCGACGCCGTCGCGCTCGGTGAAGTCGAAGTGCGCGGCTACGTGCAGAAGATGCAGGTGTTTCAGCTGGGGTAGCGCGCATCATGCGTCGCCGCACGCAGGTCTCTTCCATCATCGGCGATTGCTCCGATTGCTCCGAATTTTGGGGCATGACGAGCGAGGCGGCCGGCTTGTAGAGTGCCGGCGAAGCGGCCGGTCGCGGCCGTCACTTGCATGAGGAAGAGACGATGCAGCGCCGCTACGTCACCGTCGACGTGTTCACCGACCGCGCCTTCGGCGGCAACCAGCTCGCCGTGGTGCTCGATGCCGGCGGGCTCACGACCGCGCAGATGCAGTCGATCGCCACCGAGTTCAACTATTCCGAGACGACCTTCGTGCTGCCGCCGCGCGACAAGGCCAACGACGCCGAGGTGCGCATCTTCACCCCGGTTCGGGAGCTGCCGTTTGCGGGCCATCCCAATGTCGGCACGGCCTTCGTGCTGGCAACGATCGCGAAAGAGTCGAAGCCGCGGCTGCTGTTCGAGGAAAAGGCCGGTCTGGTCCCGGTCGATATCGTGCGGGAGCAGGGCAGGGTGATCAGCGCCGAGCTCACCGCGCCACAGAAACTGGCGAGGCTTGCGCAGCTGTCCGCAGCCGACGTCGCCGCCTGCATTTCCCTGGCGGCGGATGACATCAAGACCGATCATCATGCGCCGCAAGTCGTCGGCGTCGGAACGCCGTTCGTGGTGGCGGAGGTGGGATCGCGCGAAGCCGTGCGCAGGGCCAAGCCCGAGGCGGCAGCGTTTGGCCGGATGCTCCCGCGCGACGGCGCTTTCTCGGTCTACTTCTACACGCGCGATGTTCCGGCAGCGGAGGCGCCCTGCGAGCGTCAGGCGCGGATGTTCTTTCCCGGCGCAAGCGGCCTGATCGAAGACCCCGCCACGGGCAGCGCGACGGTCGCGGCCGCCGCGCTGTTCGCCGATCTCGATCCCACGCGTGACGGCGAATTGAAGCTCACCATCGGCCAGGGCTTTGACATGGGCCGTCCGAGCATGCTTCTCACCCGCGTGCGCAAGCAGGACGGCAAGATCGTCTCCGCCCATGTCGGCGGAAGTTGCGTGCAGATGATGGAGGGGACGTTGAGGCTGGAGGGGGAGGGCTGAGGCTCTATCAGCTCGTCATTCCGGGGCAGCGCGTAGCGCTGAGCCCGGAATCCATCGGGCAGCAGAGAGGGTGAAGGAATGGATTCTCAGGTGCGCAATTGCGCACCGTAGCTCGCGCTGCGCGCGCCCCGGAATGACGGCGACGGCTACACCTGCCGTCCCGCCAAATTCCTCACCGTCACCCCGTCGCGCTCCTCGATGATCTCCGCGATCATCTGTCGGTGGCAGTGGGTGTGGTCGCGCTCGTAGCAGAGCAGGCAGACGGGGCCCGCCTTCTTCACCAGCGCCGAGAGCTCGTCCATCTCTTCCCGCGCCTGCGGCGTTTTCAGGTGCTTTGCGTAGATTTTCTCCAGCACGTCGTACTGCCCGCTGCGGGCGGCGAGGCGACCCTCTTTCGGCGTGCCGAGCGCGGCGAGATGGACATAGGCGATGCCGCGCTCGTCGAGGCCTGCCGAAAGCTGCTTCTTGGAAAAGCCCGGCCGGCGCGATGACGTCACCGCGCGCACGTCGACCACGAGCTTGACGCCGGCCTCTTCCAGTTCGTCCAGCACGGCCTTGGGCGGCGTCTGCTCATAGCCGATGGTGAAGAGCTTCCTCGCCTTTGCCATGGGGCCTCCTCAGGTCACGACACGGGAGGTCGTCATGCCCGGGCTTGTCCCGGGCATCCACGTTCTTCGTGCCGCGCGGCAAGTCGTGGATGGCCGGGACAAGCCCGGCCATGACGTGAGGAAGCCTTGGTGCTCCCAATTGGCCATCGCCCGCTCAGCTCACCCGCGCGATCAGTTCCATGGCGCCGGCCGGGGCGCGCACCTTGCCCTCGTGGATGACATAGGCGAACACGTCCCGCGGCTCCTTCGTCGGCTTGCCCGTGTCAACCTTCGGAAGGTCGTCGGGTTCACCGCCCGAAGCCCAGTCCTGGAGGCGCTTGGCCCAGGCATCGAGCTGCTTCGGCGGATAGCAGGTCTTGATCTCGTCATTGCCCTTCTGGAGCCGCGCATAGACGAAATCGCCGGCGACGTCTGCGATGGCCGGATATTTGCCGTGCTCGGCGAACACGACGGGCGTCTCGAACTCGCGGATCAGCGCGACAAAGTCCGGCGTGCAGAAGCTGTCATGGCGCACTTCCACGACATGGCGCAGCGCGCGCCCTTCGAGCTTGCGCGGCAAGAGCTCCAGGAACTTGCCGAAATCGGCGCCGTCAAACTTCTTCGTCGGCGCGAACTGCCACAGCACCGGCCCGAGATGGTCGCCGAGTTCAAGCACACCGGAATCATAGAACCGCTTGATGGAATCGCCGGCCTCGGCCAGCACGCGGCGGTTGGTGGCGAAGCGCGGTCCCTTCACCGAGAACACGAAACCATCGGGAACTTCGCTCGCCCATTTGCGAAAGCTCTCCGGCTTCTGCGAGCCGTAATAGGTGCCGTTGATTTCGATCGAGGTCAGCTTCGAGGCGGCATAGGACAGCTCCTTCGCCTGCGCCAGCTTCTCCGGATAGAACACGCCGCGCCAGGGCTCGAAGGTCCAGCCGCCGATGCCGATGAAGATGTTGCCGGATTTTTTTGACGCGGTTTTTGCTTTGGCCACGGAATTTCTCGCATCGACGGGGAGGGACCCCATCCTAGTCAAACCAGTTGTGATTGGCCAGTTGGCTCGCCCCGTCTAAGCTTGCGCCCGGACCCGCGAAAAAAGGAGAACGAGATGCGGATGCTGTCGGTGGGAGCCGCGCTCGTCATGATGACATCTGCTGCCATGACATGGCCCGCTTTGGCCGATGACGACGACGCGAGAAGCGCACAGAAGCTCGCCCAGCAGGGCCGCGACGATTACTGGCATTGCCTGGCGCGGGAATATTCGCGCGACTCCAATCAAGGCCTGTCGGAGCAGGATTTCGGCCGCTCGGTTGCGGGCGCCTGTCCATCGGAGCGGCAATATTACCGGGTCGCGTTGCTCGACTATCTCACCACGCAGTATCCGAACATCGATGCTGGCGCTCATCTCGCCACCGCGAACAGGGCGGTGGAGGCGGCGCAGAAGGACATCGTGACAGCCTTCGTCAAGCACCGACCGCCCGCCAGATAAGAAGTGGCGAATAGCGAAGGACGTAAGGCCGGTTTCCTCATTCGCTACTCCCCATTCGCTATTCGCCCCCTTTCGGCACCTCTTCCGGCCGCGCGCTCATCCATGGTATCACTCGCCGCATCTGGAGCAGGGATGGACTTGCATGTCGTCTGAGTCGATGGGGGGCATTCTGGGGGCGATCGTCGCAGCGATCGTGCTCGCGGTTGCCGTCGTGTTTGGGCCGATCGGCCAGTACGGCAAGCCGGCCAGGCCGGCGAAGGTCGAGCCGGCCCCTGCGGCGGCACCGGCCGCCCCCGCCGCGCCCGCGCCGCGCGGCCCGATAATCCGGGACGTGCCCAACCAATAGGGCACGAAACTGGGTTTCCGCCCCTTGCGAAGCGCTTCTGCCGTTCCCATCTAGCCTGTAACGGCGACGTTGAGCGAAGAACTCCGTTGCTGGGACGACCTTGGAATAGCTCAGGCCTGCGCCGGATGTACGCGCGGTCTGCCGTTCCGGGGTCGTTGGCATTTTAGGGCCTCTTTTCGGCCGTTCCCCAGAGACCCCGGCTTGGCAGCGCAGGACGCGGCGGATATACGCTGCCGTCATGAACGAAGCGATCAGACCCGGCGCCGACATCCCGCCGCAGGCTCAAGAGGGGCCGGAACTGTCGGTCATCGTCCCGACCTTCAACGAGCGCGACAACGTCACGGTGCTGTACCGGCGGCTGGAGGCGACGCTCGCCAATATCGCGTGGGAAGTCGTGTTCGTCGACGACAACTCCCCCGACGGCACCTGGGACGTCGTGCGCGCGCTGGCGCAGCGCGACAGCCGCGTGCGCTGTGTCCGCCGCATCGGCCGTCGCGGCCTCTCGGGCGCCTGTATCGAAGGCATCCTCGCCTCGAGCGCTCCCTATGTGGCGGTGATCGATGCCGACCTCCAGCACGACGAGACGCAGCTGCCGAAGATGCTGCTGCTCCTCGCCAGCGATCAGGCCGACCTCGTGGTCGGCAGCCGCTACATCGAGGGCTACAAGAGCGAAGGCTTCAACAAGCAGCGCGCCGGAGCCAGTGCGCTCGCGACCGAGGTCGCCAGGAAGATGCTGCGGGTCGAGATCGCCGACCCCATGAGCGGCTTCTTCATGATCCGCCGCGACCGTTTCGAGCAGCTCGCGCCAAAGCTCTCCGTGCACGGCTTCAAGATCCTGCTCGACGTCGTCGCGAGCGCGCACGGCAGCTTGCGCGCCGTCGAGATCCCCTACACTTTCGGTGCCCGCCAGCACGGCGAGAGCAAGCTCGATTCCATGGTCGCACTCGACTTCCTCGGTCTCGTGCTGGCCAAGCTGACCAACGACATCGTCTCGTTGCGCTTCATCCTGTTCGCCATGGTCGGCGGCATCGGCCTCGTGGTGCACTTGACCACGCTGTTCATCGCGCTTCAGCTGTTCAAGGCGCCGTTCCCAGAGGCGCAGGCCGCCGGCGCCATCGTCGCCATGACCAGCAATTTCATCCTCAACAACTTCCTCACCTATCGCGACCAGCGGCTGAAGGGTTTTGCGCTGCTGCGCGGCCTGATCGCGTTCTACATCGTGTGCAGCGTCGGCCTGCTCGCCAATGTCGGCGTCGCCTTCTCGGTTTACGACCAGGAGCCGATCTGGTGGCTGGCCGGCATGGCCGGCGCGCTGATGGGCGTGGTGTGGAACTACGCGATGTCCGGACTGTTCGTCTGGCGCAAGAAATAGCACGCGATGGGCGAGGCCGACGCGCGGATCGTCCGCAACACCGTGCTGTTGATTCTCGCGCTGATCGGATTGCGGCTCGTTGCGGCGGCGTTCACGCCGATCACGTTCGACGAAGCCTATTACTGGATGTGGTCGAAGAATCTGGCGGGCGGTTATTACGACCACCCGCCGATGGTCGCCTATGTGATCCGCGCCGGCACCATGATCGCGGGGGATACCGAGCTCGGCGTCCGCCTCGTCTCGATCCTGCTGGCGCTGCCGATGAGCTATGCGGTCTATCGCTCTGCCGCGATCCTGTTCGGCGGCGTGCGCGTGGCTGCGACCAGCGCCATCCTGCTCAACGTGACGCTGCTGGCCTCCGTCGGCACGCTGATCGTCACGCCCGATGCGCCGCTGCTGGTCGCCTCCAGCTTCGTGCTGTTCTTCCTCGCCAAGGTCCTGGAGACCGGCCGGGGCGCCTGGTGGCTCGCGGTCGGTGCGGCGGTCGGGGCGGCACTGCTGTCGAAATATACCGCGATGTTCTTTGGACCGGCGATCCTGATCTGGCTCGCGTCCGTGCCGAAGCTCAGGCGCTGGTTTCTCTCGCCCTGGCCCTATCTCGGCGGCCTCGTTGCCTTGGCGCTGTTCACGCCGGTGATCCTGTGGAATGCGGACCATCAATGGGTCTCGTTCGCAAAGCAGCTCGGCCGTGCCAGGATCGAGGACTTCCGCCCCGTCTTCATCGCCGAGCTGATCCCGACCCAGATCGCGTTCGCGACGCCGCTGGTCTTCATTCTCGGCGCGATGGGCCTGCACGCGCTGACCTGGCAGCGCGCCGGCGCGCTGGCCTCGCGCGTGCTGATCGAGACGATGTTCTGGACCATCGTTGCCTACTTCGTCTGGCATTCGCTGCATGCCCGCGTCGAAGCCAACTGGTTCGCGCCGGTCTATCCGCCTTTCGTCATCGCCGCGGCGGCCGCCGCCAACCTCGTGCAGTGGAAGCCACGCCAGCGGCGCCTGGTCGATTTCTGCCTGCGGTGGGCGGCGCCAACGGGCATCGTGATGTTTGCAGCCCTGATCGTGCAGGCCAATACCGGCTGGCTGTCCGGATATCGCCGCGATGCCACGGTGCGCAGCGTCGGTGTCGGCTGGCGCGAGCTTGCCGCCGAGATCGAAACGGTGCGCGCGCGCAGTGGCGCGACCTGTGTGCTGGCGCAGGACTACGGCACCACGGGCTGGCTCGCGTTCTATCTGCCGCGCGGCACCTGCGTTGCGCAGCAGACCCAGCGCATCCGCTGGGTCAACATGCCCGAGCCCGATCCCAGGCTGCTCGCCGGCAAGCTGCTCTATGTCGACGAGCTGCGCGCAGGAGGCCATCCCGCCCTCAACGCTCTCTTTGCGCAGGTGACGCAGATCGCGCAATTGCAGCGCAAGCGCGGGCCGCTCGTGGTCGAGACCTACGGCATCGATCTGCTCGAGGGCGCCAAGGACGAGGTGCTGGATCGCTCGCCGCCGCCGGAAGCGCGGTAAGCCCTACTGTCCCCCCATCGTCGTCCCGGCGAACGCCGGGACCCATACCCCCAGGGAGAAGTTTGGCGAAGGCTGTTCGTGGCGGTTTTTCAGTTCGGTACGGCAACCTGCGCTCATCGATAGATCACGCGGTATGGGTCCCCGCATCCGCGGGGACGACGGCGGAGTGTTGGGCCGATGGCAATGGCTATTCAGTCGATCACCTCGGCCTTGGCCGCGGTCTCCTTGGGCGTGTCGTGGTCGCGCCAGAACCAGACCGTCACGATGCCGGAGCGGCCGCGGACCTGGGCGAGCAGGGGCCCGGACAGGACGCCGTCGGGAGCGCCGCTGAAATCGGCAGTGTCCAGCAGCGTATCGCTCAGCGCGAGCTGCGCATCGTTCTGGGCGGCAATCTCCATCAGACGGCTTGCGACATTGACGGTATCGCCTGTCGCCGTGATGTGCTGATGGCTTTCGCCGAGCCGGGACGCGACGATCGGGCCGCGATGCGCGCCGATCTTGAAACCGAGCTGACATACGATCGCCGGCGGCAGCGAAGCGATCCAGCGTTCGAGGCCGCGATGCAGATCGATCGCGCATTTCAGAGCGCGCGCCGCGTCGTCGGGCATCGCGCGCGGCAGCCCGAACAGGATCATCGCGCCGTCGCCGAGAAAGCCGGTGATCATGCCGCCGGAAGCGATCGCGGCCTTGTCGATCAGTGCATGAAACGCCTTCAGAAGATTCCTGAGTTCGTCCGGATCAGTCCGCTCGCTCAGCCCGGTGAAGCCGGAGAGATCGACGAAGACCACGGCTGCATCCTGCCGGACGGGCTTCGACAGGAAGTTCGGATCTCGCGCCAGCCACTCCTGCAGCGCCGGGGCCTGGAATTGCGCAAGCGACCTGCTCTTGGCGGCAAAATATTGCGTGCGGCGGCCTCCGGCCCACAGCTGCACGCCGGCAAAGACCGCAACCGGCGGCATTGCCGCGGCGAGCGTGGTTGCGGCGTTCAGCCAGACACCGTGCGTGAACGCGAACAGGTTGACCCCGGCCCAGGCGATCATCAACGCGGCCGCCGTCATGATGCCCAGCGCGCTACGCCGCCAGGCGAGCAGCCCGACCAGCAGCATCGGCAGCAGGATCGCAGTGAGCGCGTCGGCAATGCGGACCCTGCGGTCGCGCACCATGGCGTCGCCGGCGACGAGATGCGTGATCGCGGTCGAGACCACCTCGACCCCGGGCATCAGGGAATCGAAGGGCGTCGGATAGAAGTCGCCGCCGCCGGCGACCGAGGCGCCGATCACGACGATCCGGTTCTCGATCGCCGCGCGATCGAGCGTGCCGTCGAAAATGCTCTGTGCGCTGACGGTACGGATCGTGCGGCGCGGGCCGTAATAGGTGATCGGCAATGCCAGATCGCCGTCGGTCGGCACCGCGCGATCGCCCAGCATGAGATGGTCCGGCGCGACCGTCAGCGGCTCGTCGAGCGCGCGGGCCGCGACGCGCAAGGGGAACGACAGCTCGACCTTGTCGCGCGTCCGGAACAGCATCGGCACCGATAGTGGTGAGCCCGATTGTCCTGTCGCGACGTTGACGACGCCGACCTCGGCATGTTCGGCGAAGGCGGGCAACGGCTGCAGGAAGCGCTCAGCCTGCGGCAGAACGGCGAGGGGACCTTCGCTGCTCGGATCCACGGTTTCGCTGGCGGTGGGGAAGATCGCCGCCGCGGCGAGCACCATGGGACCGGTGGCGAGCGTGCTGGCGAGCGTGGCATCGCCGATCGCAGCGCTGCGATCGACGAGCAGGAGATCGATCCCGACGACCTTCGGCTTGAACTGCACGATGGTGTCGACGACACGGGCGAGATCGGCGCGCGGCAGAGGATAGCTGCCGCCGCGCTTCACCACGGTGTCGTCGATCGCGACGATGGTGACGAGATCGGGTGGACGCCGCACGCCGCGGGCTTGCGTCCGCCAATCCGTCAGCGTGGCTTCCAGGCGGTCGAGAAAACGCAGACGGCCGTTGGCGTGCGCGGCAAAGATGCCCGCGCCCCACAGCGCGGTGAGGACGAGTGCCACCAGGATCTGAACGCGTCGGCTGCGCATGCGCTCGTTCTGCAATCTTCTATCGAATCCTATGGGCGAGCCTTGTGACCCGGTCTTATTGTCCGAGTCTTGCCATGAGCGCGTCGACGCGCGGCTGGCCCCAGGTCTTGACGGTCAACGGGCCGGTTGCCTCGACATCGACGCCTTCGCCGGGTCCAAGCACGACGCCGCGTCCACGGGCCCTTCGGGTCACGCCGACCCGGCCGTCGGCGACGAACACGGAGGTCTTGGCGTCAGCGACATCGACCGCCCATTTGGTGCCGCGCACCGCGGCGATCGCTTGCGGCGTCAGCACCTTGAACGGATTGCCCCGCGGCTTCCGGGGCACCTCGACCAGCAGGGCTTTGCTGCTCAACTCCACGGAGTCTATATGTCCGTCGCGGTTGGCGTCCTTAAGTTCAAATTTGGCGCCATTTTCCGCAACGATGGTGATGCCGTTGTCGCAGCGCCAGGTCTGCGTACCGGCGGCCGACGGCGATGCCGTGCAGCCCAAATCGGCACCCGGCTGTGCAGTCGCAGCTCCAATCAACATAAACGACCCCGCCAGGGTGAAAAACCCTGCGCGCGCGATCCCTCTCATGCCAGCCTCCGTTTGCGTGCGCGGCACAGTTCAGGGCAAGTCGATACGGTACCGTATCACGCGCAGAGGCTGCTGAAAAGTGCCGAGATAGGAGCTACTTGCTCGTGGCGGCGATTTCCAGAACCGACGTGATCAACTTTCGGTCACGGCGCGGTGCCGCGTGAGGGGCGCGGCCCACGGACGCGGAGCCCACCAGCCTCGCGCAACGCTTCCGCGCTACGGTCAGGGCCAGTTGGCGACCACGAAAATGACGTTGTTGAATGTCTCGTGGTTGCGGCCGCAAGCGTCGAAGAACCGACGTGAACCGGTCGAGAAACATGGTTAACAGATTCGAGTAAGTCCGTAGTCCTGCGGGCTTTTTCTCGAAACGGGACAGCGTTAACGCGTTGCCCCACATCCGCCCGAACTTAATCTGCATTTAACTAAAAGTCGCCTTAATGACGCTCCGACCCTCTGCGAGATGCTGTTCCCGGATCGTGACCAGCGGCACTTCGAAGGGGGACTGAGTGACACCGTCCTGGACGCAAGGCGAATGAGTACGAGTATCGCTGCGCAAAGTATCGCGGCACGGAAGTCCAAAAATCCTGGCAAGAATTCTCTTCGGAAGCCTTCCCGGAAAATGACCACGGCCAATTGGCTGGGCACCGCGGCGATCGGCTGCGTCCTGATGGGCGCCGGCTGGATCATCTACACCAACATTCTCGGCGCGAGCGTCTACCCGACCGTCGGCAGCATCGGCTACGACGAGCCGGTGGTCAGGCGCGCACCCAAGGTCGTGCTGCGCGAGGCCGGCGAGGCAATCAGGGAAACCTTCGCGCTGCTGCCCGACCGGCTCCAGGTCGCAGCTCCGATCTCGCGCGAGATGTTCAACGAGCGCTTTGCCGCGGCCGCGACGCAAGGAGTGCCATCGAACGCGGCGAGCGCAGCGCCCCCGACCCAGGTTGCGCTGGCCAGGGAAACTTCGAAGGACGCCCCGAAGCAGAGCGTGGTCGCGAGGGTCGCCGACGCGCTGAAGCCGGCAGCCAAGGCCACTGACAAGACCGCGGACAAGGCCAAGCGCGCGCCCGATGCCCAGATGCAGCTGGCCTCCGCCGATCCGGCCCAGATCGTGCCGGCGCCCGAGGCGCAGCCGAAGTCGTTCGCCGATCGCGCCAAGGCCGCGGTGATGTCGATCACCGGACCGCGCCAGTCGATGGTGGAAAAGCTCTGGGGCAAGCGCGAGCCGTCCGGCGGGCTGCTCGCCTACGCCTCGGCCGATGCCAGCGTGACCGCGTCCATTGCGCCGAAGGAGCAGAACCCGATGCTCGGCGGCGCGCCGCCCTATGAGCGCGACACCGCGGTCTACGACATCACCGCCAAGACCGTGTATCTGCCCGACGGCACCAAGCTCGAGGCGCATTCGGGCCTGGGCTCCAATCTCGACGATCCGCGCTCCTCGAAGATCCGCATGCGCGGCGTGACGCCGCCGCACATCTACACGCTGAAGCCGCGCGAGGCGCTGTTCCACGGCGTGCCGGCGCTGCGCCTGACCCCGATCGGCGGCGAGAGCGCGATCCACGGCCGCGACGGCCTGCTCGCGCATACCTTCATGCTCGGGCCGAACGGCGACTCCAATGGCTGCGTGTCGTTCAAGGACTATTACGCGTTCCTCGACGCCTACCGCAACAAGGGCATCCGCAAGCTCGCGGTGCTGGCGCGGGTGGAGTGAGGCGCGCTCACGCCGCCATCGCCTTGCGCAGCGACATCTCGGTCGCGATCGCGCCCCGCACGGCCGGTCGCGCCTGCATCCGTTCGAGATAGGCCGACAAGGACGGCCATCGCGCGATGTCGATCCCTGCGGGACGGAGCAGCAGCAAGGCCCAGGTGAGATGGGTATCCGCGACGGTGAAGCCGTTGCCGACGAGGAATTCGCGGTCCGCCAGATGCGCTGCCGGCACCGACAATGTCTCCGTGATCCGTGCCCGCGGCTTGGCGAGCGAGCCGTCGTCCTTGTACCAGAAGGTCGGAAACAGGAACGCCTTGTGGATCTCGGCGCCGATGAAGCTCAGCCATTCCTGCAGGCGATAGCGGTCCGGATGGACGAAGCCGGTCGCGAGGCCCGCCTCCGGCTTCACATCGGCGATGTATTGCAGCACTGCTGCGCTCTCGGTCAGCCGCTCGCCGTTCTCCAGCACCAGGACCGGCACCGCGCCTTTCGGCGACACGGTACGGAAATCGCTGCCGTCGTCCACGACCTGCTTGGTCCAGATATGGGCGAGGTGATACTGCGCCTCGATCCCGGCCTCCATCAGTGCGATGCGGCTCGAGAGCGAGCAGGCCATCGGGAAGAAATGGAGACGCAGCATCGCATGCTCCATCAAGTCAGTGCTTCGGCCTGCGCGATGATCGCGAAGCGGTCCGACAATTCGGCCAGCGCGACCTGATGGATCGTCCGGGCGTCCAGCGTGCCGCCGCGGCCGTCGGGCAGGTCGCGGGTGGCGCAGGCGTCGGCCGCGATCGTCGTGCGCAGGCCGAGGTCGAGCGCGGCGCGGGCAGTCGAACTGACGCACATATGCGTCATGAAGCCGGCCAGCACGATGTTCTTGAGTCCGGTCGCGGTCAGCCGGGCCTGCAGGTCGGTGCCGGCGAAGGCATTCGGCAGCGCCTTCTCGATCACGAGCTCGCTGGCGAGCGGCGTCAGGCGCTCGACGATCGCGCCGCGCGCGGCCTCGCGGTCGAACAGGCCGCCGGCGCGGCCCTTGTGCGCGACATGGAAGATCGCGGCTCCGCTCTCCCGTGCGCGCGCGAGCAGGCGCGCAGCCGCGGCGATCGCGGGCTGCGCATCGGGCAGGGCCAGCGGACCGGCGCAATATTCGTTCTGGATGTCGATCAGCACGAGGCAGGCCTCGTTGAGCTTCGGCGGATTGAGATCGGCGCCGGCGAGTTCGAGCAGGGTCTTTGGAGCGGTCATGCTGGTCAGGCCTTCCAGGGGATGTCGGATGAGGCGACACTAGCGCAACCGAAGCCTGCCATTGTGCAGGAATATTGCGGCATATGGCTGCGAATTTGCAGGAAGCGCCGCCGCCTGCTAGGCTTGCGGAATGAACTGGGACGACCTGCGCATCATCGCCGCGGTGAGGGACGAGGGCACTTACGCCGGCGCCAGCGCGCGGCTGCGCATCGACGAGACCACTGTCGGCCGAAGGCTCGCGCGCATCCAGCGCGACCTCGGCGTGCCGCTGTTCGACGCCGTGGACGGGCTGCGCCGGCCGACGCGACACTGCGAGGCGGTGCTCGAGCATGTCGGTGCGATGGCGGCGCATGCGGCGGCGATCGACCGCATCAAGGAGAGCCAGCCCGGCCCGGTCGGGCGGCTGCGCATCGCCTCGACCAATGCGGTCGCCGAAGAGCTGCTGGCGCCGCATGCGGCCAGCTTCCTGCGCGATCACCCGGGGCTGACGCTGCAATTCCTCACCTCCAGCGGCAACGTAAAATTCTCGCGCTGGCAGGCCGATCTCGCCATCCGCCTGCGCAAACCGGAGAAGGGCGACTTCACCATCTCCAAGCTCGGCGAGGTCAGGCTGTATTTCTTCGAGCCCGCGGACCGCAGCGGAGCCGAGCCGGTCGCGTGCGTCTATCCCGACGAGCTCGATGCGATCCCCGAGCAGCAGTTCCTGCGTGCCAAGCGGCTGACGAACGTGCGCTGCGTCACCGACAATGTCCGCATCATCCGCACCATGATCCAGTCGCATCAGGCCATCGGCGTGCTGCCCGAGCACAGCTGCGGGCCGCTGCTCGCCGACCGCAGCCTGCGCGCCACGCTGCTGCCGAGGCGTCGCGACGTCTGGCTCCTGGTGCAGAACCACCTCAAGCGCGATCCTGCGACCCGCGTGACGATCGACTGGGTACGTCACTGCTTCAGGGATTTGTCGCACGGCTGACCGCTGGCGACGTTCATGGCCTCGCATTGAACGCGGGCCGCGCGACGTGCGACCAAATTCGCAAGTTCGCCGGGGATTGCACGCGCGCGCAGGTTGCGTAATCTCGCGACGACTACGTCTTTGAACAGGGCAGCTGCATGACCACTCTTGAGCAAACGATCCGTCCCTCGGCACGATCGCGGGAATGGAAGGCGATCGTCATCCTGATCCTGCTGATCCCGGTGCTGTGGTCGCCGCCGTTCCTGTTTCGATACTTCCTGTATCAGCCGTTCAACATCCCCTCGAATTCGATGGCGCCGACGCTGATGGTCGGCGACTACGTCTTCGCGGCGAAATATGCCTATGGCTACGGCCGCTATTCCTTCCCCTTCGCTTCGTCCTGGATCTCAGGTCGCGTCTTTGCCGCCGAGCCCGAGTATGGCGACCTGGTCGTTTTCCGAACGCCAAGGGATACCTCCGTCGATTACGTCAAGCGCGTGGTCGGGCTGCCCGGCGACCGCATCCAGATGCAGCAGGGCCGGCTCATCCTCAACGACCGTCCGGTGACGCGCGTCGCCCTGAAGGAGGCACAAGCCGGCGCCGCCTGCGGAGGCGATGACGAAGCGAAGGTCAAGCGCTGGCGCGAGACGCTGCCGAACGGCGCGAGCTATGTGACCTACGACTGCGCCGCCGACAATGGCTTCCTCGACAACACCAGCGTCTACGCCGTGCCACCAGGTCATTTCTTCGTGCTCGGCGACAATCGCGACAATTCCACCGACAGTCGCATGGCATCCGCGATGGGCTTCATCCCGATGGACAATCTCGTCGGCAAGGTAACGCGGATCCTCTGGTCGCTCGACGATGACGGCGAGCCGCGCTTCGAGCGGTTGGGGAAAGTGGAGTGAGGCCCCGTCATTCCGGGGCGCGGCCACTTGGGCGCGAGCCCGGAATCCATAACCACAGGCCTTAGTTGGCTATCCCAGGATAAAGATCATCCCAGTTTGGGTTCTGCTCCTCGATCAGCCGCGTCTTCCAGTCGCGACGCCACTTCTTGAGTTCTTTCTCGCGGGCGATGGCGGTCACTGCATCGTCGTATATCTCGAACAAGACGAGCTTCGAAACGTCGTACTTCGTCGTGAATCCGGGAACGGCTTTGGTCTTGTGTTCGTACACCCGACGAACGAGATCGCTGGTCACGCCGATGTAGAGCGTGCCGTGCTTCTTACTTGCGAGGATGTAGACATAGTAGGCCATTCCATCCGCCGGTGGTTATGGATTCCGGGCTCGGCGCTGCGCGCCGCCCCGGAATGACGAATCCACCATCATCTTAGCGTGTATCACCTGAAAACAAAAACCCCGGCATCGCTGCCGGGGTTTCGCATATCTCGACTTTGCCTGAGAGGCTGGATCAGAAGTCCATGCCGCCCATGCCGCCGCCCGGAGGCATCGCCGGACCGGCGCCGCCCTTCTTGGGCAGCTCGGCGACCATGGCTTCCGTGGTGATCAGGAGCGCGGCAACCGAGGCTGCGTTCTGGATCGCGGTGCGGACCACCTTGGTCGGGTCGATGATGCCCTTCTTGACGAGGTCGGCGTATTCGCCGGTCTGGGAGTCGAAGCCGTAATTGTAGGCCTTGTTCTCCAGGATCTTGCCGACGATCACCGAGCCGTCTTCACCGGCGTTGATCGCGATCTGGCGGGCAGGAGCCGACAGCGCCTTGCGCACGATCTCGACGCCGGTCTTCTGGTCGTCGTTCTTGGTGCGCAGACCCTTGAGCTGCTCGGAGGCACGGAGCAGGGCGACGCCGCCGCCCGGGACGATGCCTTCCTCGACAGCCGCGCGGGTCGCATGCATCGCGTCATCAACGCGATCCTTGCGCTCCTTCACCTCGACCTCGGTCGCGCCGCCGACGCGGATCACTGCGACGCCGCCCGCGAGCTTGGCGAGACGCTCCTGGAGCTTCTCGCGGTCGTAGTCCGAGGTGGTCTCCTCGATCTGCGCCTTGATCTGGGCCACGCGCGCCTCGATGTCGGCCTTCTTGCCGGCGCCGTTGACGATCGTGGTGTTCTCCTTGTCGATCATCACCTTCTTGGCGCGACCGAGCATGTTGAGCGTGACGTTCTCGAGCTTGATGCCGAGATCTTCCGAGATCGCCTGGCCGCCGGTCAGGATCGCGATGTCCTGCAGCATGGCCTTGCGGCGATCGCCGAAGCCCGGAGCCTTGACGGCCGCGACCTTCAGGCCGCCACGCAGGCGGTTCACGACCAGGGTCGCGAGGGCTTCGCCTTCGACGTCCTCGGCGACGATGACCAGCGGCTTGCCGGTCTGCACCACGGCTTCGAGCAGCGGCAGCAGCTCGTTCAGCGAGGAGAGCTTCTTCTCGTTGATGAGGATGTAGGCGTCGTCCATCTCAACGCGCATCTTGTCGGCGTTGGTGACGAAGTAGGGCGAGATGTAGCCGCGGTCGAACTGCATGCCCTCGACGACGTCGAGCTCGGTCTCGAGCGACTTGGCTTCCTCGACGGTGATGACACCCTCGTTGCCGACCTTCTTCATGGCGTCGGAGAGGAACTTGCCGATCTCCTGGTCGCCGTTGGCCGAGATGGTGCCGACCTGGGCGATCTCGTCGTTGGAGGTGACCTTCTTGGAGTTCTTCTGGAGGTCCGCAACGACGGCCTCGACCGCGAGGTCGATGCCGCGCTTGAGGTCCATCGGGTTCATCCCGGCGGCGACCGACTTGGCGCCTTCGCGCACGATCGCCTGGGCCAGCACGGTGGCGGTGGTGGTGCCGTCGCCGGCCGCATCAGCGGACTTGGAGGCGACTTCGCGCACCATCTGGGCGCCCATGTTCTCGAACTTGTCCTCGAGCTCGATCTCCTTGGCGACGGTGACGCCGTCCTTGGTGATGCGGGGAGCGCCGAACGACTTGTCGAGCACGACGTTGCGGCCCTTCGGGCCGAGCGTCACCTTCACCGCGTTGGCGAGAATGTCGACGCCGCGCAGCATCTTGTCGCGCGCATCGACCGAGAATTTGACTTCTTTGGCTGCCATCTGGAATTTTCCTTGGAATGATTTGACTGGAGGGAGAGGGGGCTCTTAGGCCGCCTTCTTCTTGGACTCGCTGACCTCGAGAACGCCCATCACGTCGCTCTCCTTCATGATCAGCAGGTCCTGGCCGTCGATCTTGACCTCGGTGCCGGACCACTTGCCGAACAGCACGCGGTCGCCGACCTTCAGGTCGATCGGGATCAGCTTGCCGGACTCGTCGCGGCCACCCGGGCCAACGGCGACGACTTCGCCCTGGGAGGGCTTTTCCTTGGCAGTGTCGGGAATGATGATGCCGCCAGCGGTCTTCTCTTCTGCGTCGATGCGCTTGACCACGACGCGGTCGTGAAGCGGACGGAATTTCATGCAGTCCTCCTAAGCAATTGCACGTGTTGAGGATTTTAAGATTGTTAGCAGTCGTTGCCCGCGAGTGCTAGCACAGGCGAGGCTGAGATAAGCCAGGAATTTTGCGGGGGCAAGGCCTTCTAGCAGAAAAATTAGCACCCGAAAGCGCGGACTGCCAGAATCTCTTTGCCATCGTTAACCGACGCCGGGCCCGTATTAGCACGGAGCTGTATCTGCTGCTAACGCATTGAATTTCAACAGCTTGTTAAACTTTTGGGCTTGAGATGGGTTGTCAGTTTGCGTCACATTTCTCTGATGTGAGCGCGTCGTTTCCGGGTGGCTCCCGGGGCACCGATCAAGCCACCCCCTGAATGCGCTCCTGCAAAGGAGGTTTGGCATGGGACTGCGGAGTGGGGGCGTTTCCGAGGATTTCCGGAAACAGATGCTGGGTTACGGGCTGACGACGGCACAAATTCTCTATCGGATGCCGGATCATCCGTCGCTGCTCCAGACCTACGTCTGGCAGAACTACGACATGTTTCCGAAATTTCCGGCGCTGAAGGATTTCCTGGCGTTCTGGCAGGAAAAGCTCGACGGCCCCCTGCATTCGGTCACGGTGGCGCATTCCAAGCTGATCAAGCCCGCCGAGCTGCGCGCCGTGGATGGCGTGTTCCGGCTGCATTGAGCCAGAGATCAGGCGCCACCGCTGCAATAGCGTATCCACATCGCGCGATAGGCGTCGTCTACGGCGCGCGCATATGAGATGGGGTTGCCGGCGGCCGCAGCGTTGATCTGTGCGGGCAGTTCGCGGCGCAATCGATCGAGATCGCCGATCCGCGCCGCGCGGCCGACTGCGATCTCGACATATGCCTCATCGCTGTCCGCCACCCAGTCCGGCAAGCCAAGCGCGGTGAGGATGGCGCTGGCGGCCCGGCTGGGCAGACTGCTCCCGAGCTTCGCCACCACGGGCACCCCCATCTGCAGGGCTTCCAATGTGCTGACGCCGCCGTTCTGTGGGAACGGGTCGAGCGCAATGTCGACGCGATTGAACGATGCCAGATGTTCGCTCCGCAAGGTGGCTCCGAGCAGATCGACGCGTTCGGCCGGCAATCGACAAGCCGCAAATCGCGCCAGCAGCTTGTCGCGGACCAGTCGATCGTCCAGAGCAACATCCTTGATCAGCAGTCGCGAGCCAGGGACCCGCTCGAGAATCCTGGACCAGACTTCCGCAGCCTCGTCCGAAATCTTGCTGATGCGGTTGAAGACACCGAACGTGACGAAGCCGTTCGAGAGCGCTGGCGCCTGCGCCCGCGCAATCCCGGCCGGCAGCGGCGCCAGCGTCACGAAGCATGGCAGGTCGACAACGGTCTCCGCAAACAAATGCCGAACCGCGGCAGGAATCGCGACCGGATCCGAGAACAGATAATCGATCGTCGGCAGCCCGGTGCCGGTGCCGTGGCCCCAGCCGTGCACCTGGATCGGTGCCGGCTTGCGCGCAAACACGCCGAGGCGGTTTCCTCTGGTGTGGCCGGACAGGTCGATCAGGATATCGACGCGATCGGCGCGAATCTGAGCGGCGAGGCGATCGTCGGTCCATTGCGAGGCGTCACGCCAGCGGTCGGCGATCCCCTGAAATTCGCTCGTCGTCGCATCCGCTTTCGACGAGCAGGAGTAGCACACGATCTCGAACTGCGCGCGGTCATGGTGTTGCAGCACGGGCTTGAAGATGAACGCAGCCGAATGCGCGTTGAAATCCGACGAGACATAGCCAAGCACCAGACGGCGATCCGGATCGCGGTTGTTGTCGTGGGGCGCCGCCATCTCTGCAGCGATCTTCGCTCCGATCCGTTCCCACCAGATTTGCCGCGCTTGCTGATGCTGTTCGACGCTGGCGTCCGCCACGAAATCGAGCGTGAATATCTTGCTGGAGATCGCGCTCTGGAGGTCAGGCTGGATGTCAAGGGCTCTGTCGAAACTGACGAGCGCTTCGTCGACCCGGCCAAGTCCGGCGAGACAAAGGCCCAGCACCAGGTGAGCTTGAGCGGAATCGGGAGCGATCGCGAGAGCCCTCTCGCAATCGGCCATTGCCGGGGCAATTTGCTGGGTCTGGAGCAAGACATTGGCGCGCCAGAGCCATCCGTTCACGTCGTCGGGCGCCAGGGCGATTGCCCGATTGCAATCCGCCATGGCCTCGTCAAATCGCTGAAGCTCCCGCAATGCGACGGCGCGGTTCGCCAGCGCCGCGGCATAGTCGGGCTTGATCGAGAGCGCGCGGTTCAGGCTTGCAAGAGCCTCGTCATAGTTGCGCAGGCGGCAGAGCGCAGAGCCCCGGCCGTTGTGGGCTTCGGCGAGGTTTCCGTCCATTGCGAGCGCCCGATCGTAGCTCTCGAGCGCTTCGAGGTGCAGATCAAGCGCCGCGTTAGCGTTGCCGAGATTGGACAGGGCCAGGGCGTAGTTGGGCTTTAAGGCGAGTGCCTTTCGATAGCTTACTCGGGCCTCATCGTGGCGTTTCAGCCCGTTGAGCGCGACGCCCAGGCCCATGTGAGCTTCGGCAGATCGTGGATCCACGGCAACCGCCCGGCTCAGCAGAATTTCAGCCTGCTGATAGTTCTTGGCATCAGACTCCAGAACGCCGAGCATATGCAGCGCGATGAATTGATTGGGCGCGATCTGCAGGAGTTGTCGATAGGCGGCTCGGGCTTCGGAGAGAAGTCCCTTCTTGTGCAACTCGAGTGCGTGCCCGAGCAATGGCAGCACTTCGGCTTTTTGCCGTTTCTGAAGCCGGGCATTTTGAAATGCACGCTGACCGACGCTGCTGCCCATGAATCAATTCCCCCAGATCTCCCGGCGAGACTAATTCAGCGAGAGAATGAATACGAGACGATGGCCGCTCGCCACGACAGCTTGGGACAAGCTACGACCGGTTGGGTTCGTCGAGCTCATTGCACCAAGCCCCGCAATTGCTGCCTCGCCCAAGACTGGGTAATCTGCCTTCGGGTTGTTCCCGTCAGGCGGGCGCGGCCCGGATCAGGGAGGCAGACAATGGCCAAGCAAAAGGCATCAAGACCCGCAACGAAGACCGCGGTGAAGAAGCGGAGCGACGTGAAGGCAGCGGCGCGATCCTCGGCGCGCAAGGCGGTGAAGGCGAAGGCGCGCACCGTCGCTCCGAAGAAGCCCGTGCGGCCGAAGCAGCGTATCGTCGTCAGCCATCACCGCGAGGAAGACTTCAAGGCCGACGGCCTGCGTGCCTATGCCAAGTACCGCGATCTCGGCATCGCCGACGCGACCCATGGCCTCGCGCAGGCGCACGTGATCCGGCTGCAGGGTCCGTGCAATCCCTCGGAAGTGTCGAAGCTCCACTATCACGACGTCGAATTCCAGATGGTCTACGTGCTCAAGGGCTGGGTGAAGACCTATATGGACGGGCAGGGCGAGACCCTGATGAAGCAAGGCAGCGCCTGGACCCAGCCGCCGAAGATCAGGCACATGATCCTGGACTATTCGGACGACGTGGAGCTGCTGGAGGTGATCCTGCCGGCGGAGTTCAAGACGGTGGAGCTGAAGGCTTGATGTCATTCCGGGGCGCGGGTAGTGCGAGCCTGGAATCCATTTCACTCTTTGTGTTGCGGCCCGATTTGTGCGTGTCGAATGGAGCGCTATATGATTCCGCCACAAGGGAATGATTGCATTGTATGTGGCACAGCTGATGCGGCTGCGTCGAGTGCAGGAAGCAAGACCCAATATAAGTGTCGTCGATGCGGCACGTTCGTCCTTACGCGTTCAGCACAGCTTGAACTACCCGAAAAGCTCGGCAGCGATATGATTCGGAGGTCCAAGATGAGCCACGCGCTTCGCCGAGCGCAAGATTCGCAGGGCTTCGACGTTAAGCCGATTCAGACTTATGACCTAGAAAGCTACTGGTCGCTCGATAGGCTTCCCAATCCAATCGAAGCCACTAACAATCTGGTGCTCTGGCTTGGCAAGCACCAAGTGTATCTTCGCGCTTTATTGTTGCGGATTTGAGCCACGCGAATCTCGGCGCGTATTGGGATGCCGGTTTTGCGGAAGGACTCAGTCGGCCAGTTATATATACTTGTGAAAAGTCGATGTGGGATCAAAAGAAGACGCATTTCGACACCAACCACATGCTCACAATTATTTGGCAGGATTCGAATCGAAAGAGTGCAGAAGGTCAATTAGTTGCCGCGATCAGGGCGACGCTTCGGTCGGAAGCCATCCAAACGGACGCGAGCCAATCTGGATAGCGAGACACCAAAGTCGGCTGGCCAGACTAGGGCGCGGACTCATAACGCGCGGCCAGCCAGAGGCGGATAGATGCGAGCTGGACGAAGGCAAGGTAGTTTCCTGCAAGTCTGTCGTAGCGTGTAGCCACCCGGCGGCATTGCTTGATCCTGTTGAAGAACCGTTCGACCTGGCTGCGAGCGCGATAGAGGTACGGACTGAAGCAGATCGGACCGCTGCGATTGCTTTTCGGCGGGATGTTTGCCCAAGCGCCTTTCTTCATCGCAAGCTCTCTGATCCAATCGGCATCGTGGCCACGGTCGGCAAGCAACATTGACCCCGACTTCAGATGAGAGAGCAGTTTTCCGGCAAGTCGAACGTCGTGCGCCTCGCCGGGGCTCAACGCAAGCCGTACGGCAGACCATTGCTATCGACCACCGCGTGGATTTTCTCGTCAGACCGCCGCGTGACCTTCCCATCGATTGGCGCTGGTTCTTTGTGATACAGGCCCCATGCTGATGCACGCGGACAATAGAGGTGTCGATCATCTGGACAGCTGCATGATGGGCAGCGGCAAGTGCGTCTATGATACGGCCCCAGACACCAGCCCGCCGCCAACGGACGAAGCGATTGTAGCAAACATCCCGGGAAGATCACGCCAGGGAGCTCCTGATCGCAGGACCCAGAAGATGCCATTAAGGACACGTCGGTCGTTCACCCGAGGAACGCCACGCGGCTTGTTGGGCAGCATAGGCTTGATGGCGATCCATTCATGATCGGCGAGTTCATAGCGCATGATTCGAGCTCCCAGTTTGGTAGCTTGAATCACAGGGGGCTGGCCGGACACAACGCTCCCAGGCAGGCCTCGGTTGGACGCTTACGAGGTAGAGGCGGACATAGGCCAGCCGACCATCTCCGCTGAACTGTCGTCCATTGTGGACGACAGTGTCGTTCTTCCTTCTTGTGGGCTAGGCGCGGGATGCTAGATTTGTGCGTCGCAGCTAACCATCTCCGCTATTGTAAACTCGATATCCAAATTGGGGGAACGATGAAAAGGACAATTACGGTCGCGATGTATCTTTGGGCCGGGGCATTTGCTTCAGATGCGCTTGCGGGACCCGCAGAAGAGGCCAATGCGGTAATTGACAAATGGTCGGCTACTTACACTGCAAATGACCGCGACGCGCTCGTCGGCCTATATGCTCCCGATGCAGTCCTGCTAGGAACGACCAGCCCTGTGATTTCCGAGGGTACAGAGGGCATACGGAAATACTTCCAGGAATTGCCAGGCAGTGGTCGAAAGAATGTGATCGTCGAGCGACGAATGATCATCCTGAGCGAGACATCCGTGGTGGGGACAGGTTTCTACAATTTTGCCCGAGCCGCGGAAAACGATACTCCCCGCCCATCTCGATTTACCTTCGTGGTTGTCAAACGCGACGGTCGATGGGTGATTGCTCACCACCATTCATCGCCGCTGTCATCCTCTCGGCAGTGATTTCCAATTTTGGTCGGTGATCGTGACGTCCGGCTTTGGCCCATCGCGACACGTTGCGCTGCGGCACGAACGTGGTCGCCATAGGAGCAAAGGGGACGTGTCATCAGTCACATGACGCCACCGAGTTTATAGGTACACGGCCTAGTCGACTAGCCCGGGAGATGCTGCGTATTCGGCGGACGCATTTTCCGGGATTGCGCGGCGCTCCATCCGGGCTACGGGCATCACCACGGGTGTCACGCGATGACCCCCACCACCGCTCCCATCAGACACGTCGTGAGCGTCCCCGATACGATCGACTTCAGGCCCAGTGCGTTGATCTCCTCGCGCCGCTCCGGCGCCATGACGCCGAGGCCGCCGATCATGATGCCGAGGCTGGCGAAATTGGCGAAGCCGCACATCGCGTAGAGCATGATCAGGCGCGAGCGCGAGTCGAGCGCGCCGGGTGGCAGCTTCGAGAAGTCGACATAGGCGATCAATTCGTTGAGCACGGTCTTGGTGCCCATCAGGCTGCCGGCGGTGATCGCCTGATCCCACGGCAATCCCATCAGCCAGCACACCGGCGCCATGACGAGGCCAAGCAGGCGCTGGAGCGAGATCGCGGCGCCGCCAATGTTCGGCAGGAGGCCGAGCATGGCGTTGACGAGATAGACCAGCGCCACCAGCACCAGCAGCATGGCGACGATGTTGAGCAACAATTCGAGGCCGGCAGTGGTGCCCTTCACGATCGCGTCCATCGTGCCGGATACATTCATCTCCGGATCCTCCAGCGCGCCGCCGGTGCGCTTGTCGGAGGTCTCGGGCAGCATGATCAGGCTGACCAGGATCGCGGCCGGCGCGCCCAGCACCGAGGCGATGACGAAATGCGCGGCGGCGTCGGGGATGAGGGGAGCAAGCAGCGTCGCATAGAGCACCAGCACCGTGCCGGCGATGCCGGCCATGCCGCCGGTCATCACCAGGAACAACTCGCTGCGGGTCATCTGTGCCAGATACGGCCGCACGAACAGCGGTGCCTCGACCATGCCGAGGAAGACATTGGCGGCGGTCGACAGTCCGACCGCGCCGCCGACGCCGAGCGTGCGCTCGAGCAGCCAGGCCAGGCCGCGCACGATCGGTGGCAGCACGTGCCAATAGAACAGCAGCGTCGTCAGCACGCTCATGACCAGCACGATCGGCAGCGCCTGGAACGCCAGGATGAAATCGGCACCGGGCACCTTCAGATCGAATGGCAGGGCGCCGCCGCCGATATAGCCGAACACGAAGGCGGAGCCGGCGCGGGAGGCCGCCGAGATCGCGCCGACCGCGTCGTTGATGGCACCGAACGCATGCGCGACGACCGGCAGCTTCAGCAGCAGGACCGCGGTGACGAAGGTCGCGGCGAGGCCGATCGCCGCCTGGCGCAGCGATACCGCGCGACGATTTTCACTGAGCGCCCAGGCGATCAGCAGCAATGCGAAAATGCCCAGTGCCGATTGCAGCCGCAGCATGATGTTCCCAAACCCCCAATGATTATGGCCGGGCAGGCGCTGCAAAGGCAATGCCGGCAAGCGGCAGAGGGCGTCCTGCTGTTGACAAGCAGGTCCGCCTCAGCCACGCGGGGCGGCGAGATCAGGGCCCAAACCGATTAGGGTGACCCAGGGGACGACGCCAGAGCAGCCAACAGATCGCGATCGCGCTGCTCTGGATGAAGCTATTTCCGACGCTGCGAAAGGTGGAGCGCCTGGAGTAGGGGACGACCGGCGGCGACACCGTTTCCGGATTGCTAACGCCGCCACGGGCTTTTTCCGCTGTCATTGACCGCGGATTAAGCGCGCTTTGCTATCATCCCGGCATGATCCGGATCGGCCCGCGCCAGTTCGAAGTGCCGATGTGGCTGTGGGTGGCCGTGCCGCTCGCATGTGCGATATATGCCGCGTACGGCTCTATCATTTATCTGCGCATTGCAAACCTTCCCGACGGATACTTCCTCCTGACCATGAAGCTTGGTGCGGGAGGAGCGCTGGCGGGCTTTATCTTCTCCGATCTTGCGCGCCGGTCGATCCTTCCCTGGTACGATCTGATTGTCCTGGCGGTGGCGAGCTTTGCGGCCTCGTCGCTAGCGATCGACTGGCTGGTGGTTGCCGTGGGGGAAGTGCCCCGCGTCATCGCCGGAGTTGCGATCAGAGCAGCGATGTCGATCGGTGTGGAGTTTAACGGCGCACGGCTGTTGTTCGCGATAAACACGATCGTACTGATCGGCTGTGGCCTCATCCTGGCGCTGCTGCTCACCCTTGCCAGCCGCTACTTGCTTGGGCTTCCGTGGTGGGCTGCGGATACACGTCGCGAATTCCAGGCAAATCTGGTCGGCGCATATGTCTGGCTAACGATCGCGTTCGGTGGCTATCTTGCCATTCGCTTCGCGTATCAGCTGCCGCTCGGTCATCCCGCCAGTGCCGTGCCGCGCTGGCTGCCCGTCGCCGGTGCTTGCCTCAGTGCGATTGCGGCGCTCACCGTGCAGCTATGGCTTGCCCATCGCGTGCGTCGCCAAGAACGTAACCCTCGCCATAGTTTGAAGATTGGGGCGTTGGCAGCGGCCTGTGCCGTCGCGTGGTTCTACAGCCCCGGCATATTCGGCCACGCAGGCCTCAAGCTCATGAACAACCAGGTACGCCCCGCTCTGCGTGCACTGCACATCCTGCCCACGCCCGATATCGCCGTTGCCGGATATCGCGTCGACGTTCCTTATCACGAGGTCGGAGTCTTCATGGGTCCTGCAATGCCCGACGGCGCGACGTCGTTTGTCGTGGTACCGTTGCCTGACGAATACGGGTTAAGCTCGAGCAGCCGCAATCCGCAGGTTCACATCGCGCGGCGCGACATCACGCTGCGGGAGATGACCAGGTTCTTCTGGTTCGATTCCCGAAAGGAGCTCGGCGAAATGCAAGCCACACGGCGCGGCGAGGACGCCGTCGTTCGAGTTCCGCTCGGCGCGATAGCCGCCCTCGCGTTTCGCAGCGACGAGTATCCTCTGGTGGACGTCAAGCTCATTGTATTTGATGCCGCGGTCCCGACGGAAGCGGCGGAGCAGGCGTTGCGTCGGTTTCTGCGCGAACGCCTGCAGCGCGTGAGCGGCTAGCCCCGTCCGACGAACGGCATCTTGGTCGCCATCACCGTCATGGTCAGCACGTTGGCATCGAGCGGCAGGCTGGCCATGTAGGCGACGGCATCGCCGACCGCTTTCGCGTCCATGCGCGGCTCGTGCTTGGTGGTGCCGTCGGGCTGCAGGACGCCGGGGCCGTTGACCATGCGGTCGGTCATCGGGGTCGCGGCATTGCCGATGTCGACCTGGCCGACCGCGATGTCGTACATGCGGCCGTCGAGATTGCTGGCCTTGGTCAGGCCGGTGATGGCGTGCTTGGTCGAGGTATAGGCCGCCGAGAACGGCCGCGGCGCGTGCGCCGAGATCGAGCCGTTGTTGATGATGCGGCCGCCGCGCGGGGTCTGGTCCTTCATGATGCGGAAGGCATGCTGGGTGCACAGGAACGGGCCGGTGAGGTTGGTGTTCACCACCGCCTGCCACTGTTCGAGGCTGAGGTCCTCGAAGTTCACGGCAGGGGCGCCCATGCCGGCATTGTTGAAGAGCACGTCGAGCCGGCCGTAGGTCGCCTTCACCTTGTCGAACAGCGCGGCGATGGAGTCCGGCTTGGTCATGTCGGCGGTGACGCAGAGGCTTTTTCCCGCCGGGCCGAGCTTCGCCGTCTCCTCGAGCATGTCGAGCCGGCGCCCTGCGAGCACCACGGTGAAGCCGGTGTTCATCAGCGCCAGCGACGTTGCGCGCCCGACACCGGTGCCGGCGCCGGTCACCAATGCGATCTTTTTCGCTTCACTCATCGTTTCCTGCCTTTTCTCAAACTGTCAGGTTTTGGGTTCTTTTTCGTTCTTGTAGGGCGGGCGCGGAATGTTCTGGTGCGCGGCGCGCAACGCCGCCGACCAGCGCGAGCGCAAATCGTGGAAATAAGGTTCGCCCGCTTCGATGCGGTGGTTGAGATCGGCTTCGCAGGCGTCCGTGCGCACCACCAGCACGTCGATCGGCAGGCCGACGCCGAGGTTCGAGCGCATGGTCGAGTCCATCGAGATCAGGCCGGTCTTCAGCGCCTCGTAGAGCTCGACGTCGTAATGCATGGCGCGGTCGAGCACCGGCTTGCCGTATTTGTGCTCCCCGATCTGCAGGTAGGGCGTGTCGGTGGTGCACTCGATGAAATTGCCGGCGGTGTAGACCATGAACAGACGCATGCGCGCGCCCTTGATCTGGCCGCCGAACAGGAAGGAGACGTCGAAGGACACGTCCTCGGATTTCAGTGCCGGTCCCTCGGTGGCATGCACCGCCCGGATCGCCCGGCCGATGCGCTGGGCGGCCTGGAACATGGTCGGCGCGTTCATCAGCGTCTCGATTTCGCCCGTGTTGGGGTCTTCCAGGCCTTCGGTCAGGGTGGAGAGCACCGATTGGCTGATGGCGAGGTTGCCGGCGCTGGCGATCGCCATGATGCGCTCGCCGGGCTTGGAGAAGATGTGCAGCTTGCGGAAGGTCGAGACGTTGTCGAGGCCGGCATTGGTGCGGGTGTCGGCGATCATCACCAGACCGTCCCGAACCAGGATTCCGCAACAATAGGTCATTTCCAGTCCCCGAACGCGTTTGCGCGGAATTACTAGCCAATTTCAGGGAGCCATGAAACCCCCGATTCCCGCGGGGGAAGGCTGTCATTCCGGGCCCGCGCTGCGCGCGCCCCGGAATGACAGTCAGCTCTTGTCGCTCAATCCACTGCATCGACGAGAAACGCCTCGTCGACCGGCACGCCAAGCCCCGTGACCAGCCGGTTTGTCTCCGCAGCCATGCCGACGATGGCGAGCAACTCGCCATATTCGGCCTCGGTCATGCCCTTGGCCCGTGCGGCGGCCGTGTGCGAATGGATGCAGTAGCTGCAGCCATGGGCGATCGAAACCGCGACGTAGAGCATTTCCTTGGTCTTGGGGTCGAGCGCACCCGGAGCCATCACTTCCTTGATGCTGTTCCAGGTCCGCCGCAGCGTCTTCGGATCATGCGCCAGCGCCCGCCAGAAATTGTTGACGAAATCCGACTTCCGCACCATTCGGATGTCGTCGAAAACGGCGCGCGCGTCGGCGGAGAGTTCGTCATCCGAAAGCAGTTTTACAGTCGCCATGGGCTACCTCGCTGGTCTGATCTGATCCTGCGATTGTAGCACGGCGCATGCGCTCGTCCGGCAGCATCTAGCTCTGCCGCTGGGACTGCGATTGCGACTGCCCGCTGCGGCCGGTCTGCTCGACCTTCACAGCCACCGCCAGCGTTTCCGTGCCGCCGCCATAGCGCGTGCCACGCACCGGGGCTGCACCGAGATAGTCGAGCCCGATCGCAACGCGCACATGGGCGTCGGTGGCGCAGATGCTGTTGGCGGGATCGAAGCCGACCCAGCCGAGATCGGCCACGTAAGCCTCCGCCCAGGCATGGCCGGCCTCCTGATGCACCGAGTCGTCTGATCGCAGAAAGTGCCCGGAGACGAAGCGCGCCGGCACGCCGCCGGCGCGGGCGCAGGCGATGAAGATGTGCGCGTAATCCTGGCAGACCCCGCGCTTGAGCGCGAACGCCTCTGCCGCGGAGGTGCCACTGTTGGTGGGGTCTTCGTCGAACGTCATGTGATCGGCAATCTGCGTCATCAACGTGTGCAGGAAGCCCAGCGTGTCGCTCTCGGCCTCGCCGCGCAACTGGCGCGCAACCGCCGTCATCGCCGGATTGACGGAGGTGAGGTCGGTGGAGCGCAGGAACATCCCGGCCGGGAAACGCTCGTCCGTGCCGCGCAGCACGCCGCCGGTGTCGTGGGTCTCGATCAGCCCCTCTGCCGTGATCTGGATGTCGCCGACGGGTCCGCAGGACAGCACGTGGGTGACGTTGCCGAACGCGTCCTCATGCATGTCGAGCTTGGTGTCGGTGGAGACGTCGATCTGCCATTCCGCGACGTATTGCCCGTCATGACTGCCGGGCGTCATGCGCAGGATCTGGATCACGCTGGTGGCCGGCGGCTCGTAGCGATAGGTCGTGATGTGCTGGATTCGCAGGCGCATGGTGTTTTGATTCCGTCATTCCGGGATGGCGCGAAGCGCCAGACCCGGAATCTCGAGATTCCGGGTTCGATGCTTCGCATCGCCCCGGAACGACGAAAGGTGAAGGTTTCAGTCTCGACTAGATCAAATACTGCTTCGTGATGATTTCGCCCAGCCTGGAATTGTCCGTGATGAATTCCTGAATGAATTCATGCACGCCATGCTGGAAAATGTCGTTCATATTGCTGTGTTCCAGCCGGTTGCGGATGCCGCGGGCGTGGCGCTGGGCAGGGCCCTGGCGGCCATAGGCGACGCCGATCTGGTCGAGGTTGCGCACGAGGTTGCCGTAGCAGCTGGCGAGCGAGCGCGGCAGCGTGTCGTTGAGGATGAGCAGATCCGCGATCAGCCACGGCTTCAACGTCTCGCGATAGACCCAGTGATAGGCCGTCAGCGCCGAGACCGAGCGCAGGATCGAGCTCCATTGATAGAAGTCGAGCGGGCCGCCGACATGCTCCTCCTCGGGCAACAGCACATGATATTTCACGTCGAGAATGCGCGCGGTGTTGTCGGCGCGCTCCAGATGCACGCCCATGCGCGAGAACCAGTACGCGTCGTTGCGCAGCATGGTCCGGTAGGCCGAGCCGTCGAAGCGCAGCGAGGTCTCCTGCACGAAGCGGAGGAATTTGGCGAGATCCTCGCGCGTCGAGGCACCCTTGCTCCAAACCGCCTGAAGCTCGATCCAGGCCGAGTTGATGGTGTCCCACATCTCGCTGGTGAGCGCGGTGCGCACCGAGCGCGAGTTCAGCCGCGCCGCCTCGATGCAGTTCCTGATCGAAGACGGATTGTTCGGCGAGAACGAGAGATACTCGACGACGTTGTGCTCGTTGGCCTCCTCGTAGGTCTGATAGAAGCTGGCGGCGACCCCGGCGGTGAGCAGCGCCGAATCCCATTCATTGGTCTTGCCGATATAGGCGGCGGGAAGCGCGGTGACGCGCAGCGTCGCATCGATGGTGCGCGCGAGATATTCGGCCCGTTCGACGTAGCGGGCGAGCCAGTAGAGGTTTTCGGCGGTACGCGACAGCATCTCTCTACTCGTCCAGGATCCAGGTGTCTTTGGTGCCGCCGCCCTGGCTCGAATTCACCACCAGGGAGCCTTCCTTGAGCGCGACCCGCGTGAGCCCGCCCGGCACGATGGTGGTGCTCTTGCTGCCCGTCAGCACGAAGGGCCGCAAGTCGACATGGCGCGGGGCGAGGCCGGATGCGGTGCAGGTCGGGCAGGTCGACAGCGCCAGCGTCGGCTGCGCGATGAAACCTTCCGGCTCGCGCTTGAGCTTGTCCCGGAAAGCTTCGATCGTCGCCTTGGTCGCTGCGGGGCCGATCAGCATGCCGTAGCCGCCGGAGCCGTGCACTTCCTTGACCACGAGTTCGCCGAGATTGTCCAGCACATAGGCGAGGTCCTTCGGCTCGCGGCAGCGCCAGGTCGGCACGTTCTTCAGGATCGGCTCCTCGCCGAGATAGAACTTCACGATATCAGGCATGTAGGAGTAGATCGCCTTGTCGTCGGCGATGCCGGTGCCGACGGCGTTGGCGAGCGTGATGTTGCCGGCCGCGTAGGCCGACATCAGCCCGGGCACGCCGAGCACGGAGTCGGGTCGGAAGGTGAGGGGATCGAGGAAATCGTCGTCGACACGTCGGTAGATGACGTCGACCCGCTTCAGCCCTTCCGTCGTCCGCATGAACACTTCGTTGTTCTTGACGATGAGGTCACGGCCTTCGACCAGCTCGATGCCGAGCTTGTCGGCGAGGAACGAGTGCTCGTAATAGGCCGAGTTGTAGACGCCGGGCGTGAGCAGGGCGACGGTCGGCTCGCTGGATGCGCTCAGCGGCGCGACCGAGCGCAGGGCTGCGAGCAGCTCGTCCGGATAGCGCTCGACCGGCGCCACCCTGTGGCGGGCGAACAGATCCGGAAACAGCCGCATCATGATCTCGCGGTTCTCCAGCATGTAGGACACGCCCGAGGGGGTGCGGGCGTTGTCTTCCAGCACGATGAAGTCCTCGGCGTCGACCCGGACGATGTCGATGCCGGCGATGTGCACGTAGACGTCGTGCGGCACCTGCTGGCCGTTCATCTCGGGGCGGAACACCGGGTTCTGGAAGATCAGATCGTCGGGCACGATCTCGGCGCGGAGGATGTCGCGGCCGTGATAGATGTCGCGCAGGAACATGTTGAGCGCGCGCACGCGCTGCTTCAGGCCCTTCTCCAGTCGCGCCCATTCCTTGCCGGACATGATCCGCGGGATCACGTCGAACGGAATCAGGCGCTCGGTCGACTCGGAATCGCCGTAGACCGCGAAGGTGATGCCGATCCGGCGGAACAGGAGCTCGGCCTCCTGGCGCCGATATTCGAGGGCTTCGGGCGGCGTTTCCTTGAGCCAGCGCGCCAGCTCCTGATAGGCGGGGCGAAGGTCTCCGCCGGGAATATTCATTTCGTCAAACGCGACTGCCATAGAATCCGACTGTTCTCCCCCAGGCGTTGCGCCATTGATCAGGTCGTTTCGGCCTTGCTCAAGACCGCAACGTCCCGTGGCCATGCCGTGAGAGTGCATGACTTCCCTAGGAGGTAGCAAGGGCCGGGCCAGCGCGATAAGCATGGAGGAGGGGCATTTGCCGGGGACGGCCGGCGGCTTGCCTGAAAAAATGGCTGAGGACTGCTTATTTCAGAAGCAAAACCGCGTGACTTCAACGCGTTACCTCGGCAAAGTTGGCGTCACAGGTGAGGGACTTGAGGCATGAGCGACATCGTCACGGCGGGCATCCTGGTCATTGGGGACGAAATCCTGTCCGGCCGGACCAAGGACAAGAATATCGGCTTCATCGCCGAATACCTGACCAATATCGGCATCGACCTGAAGGAGGTCCGGATCGTCTCGGACGACGAGGCCGACATCATCGCCGCCCTGGACGCACTGCGGCATCGCTACACCTACGTCTTCACCACGGGTGGCATCGGACCGACGCATGACGACATCACCGCCGATGCCGTGGCCAAGGCGTTCGGCGTCGGTATCGACCATCACCCGGAGGTCGTCGCCCGCTTCCGCGAGCGCTGGAGCGAGCAGGACCTCAACGAGGCCCGCCTGCGCATGGCCCGCATC
The DNA here is from genome assembly GCF_028128965.1 of Bradyrhizobium sp. CCBAU 25338. NCBI lineage: Bacteria > Pseudomonadati > Pseudomonadota > Alphaproteobacteria > Hyphomicrobiales > Nitrobacteraceae > Bradyrhizobium > Bradyrhizobium sp. CCBAU 25338. Next base: position 287,536 of record NZ_LFKY01000043.1, on the reverse strand, counting down.
CCCGACGGTGCCGAGCTGATCCAGAGTGCGACCATCCTCGCTCCCGGCTTCAAGATCGGCAACGTCATCGTCATGGCCGGCGTGCCGTCGATCATGCAGGCGATGATGGATATCGTCTCGCCCAAGCTGAAATCGGGCGTGCGCATGCTCTCCGAATCGGTCCGCGCCAATGCGCGCGAGGGCGACATCGGCAGCCCGCTGCGGGCGATCGCCACCGCTCATCCCGACACCATCATCGGCAGCTATCCCTTCATGGACGAGGAGCAGAAGCCGAACACCAATCTGGTGGTGCGCTCGCGCGATCCGGAGAAGCTGGCGGCGGCGATGGCTGCAGTAAAGGAAATGCTGGCGGGATTGAACATCAACCGCTAAAGCCCCGGCGCGCCGGGCGCTATAGCAGTTATATGAGCATGATCTTGTCGGAAAACCGCTGCACACTTTTCCGGATCATGCTGTAGCACGTGGATGCCGGCAGACGACGCAGGAGACGATGATGGCTGGTGAAGCACCGGAGCTGAGTGCGCAGGAGCGGGCAGGCAAGGCCTTTCCGGTCTCGTGGGACCAGTTCCACCGGGATTGCCGGGCGCTGACCTGGCGGCTCAACGAGGTTGGTCCGTTCCACGCGGTGATCGCGATCACCCGTGGCGGCCTGGTGCCGGCCGCGATCGTCGCGCGTGAACTCGGCGTGCGCGTCATCGATACGGTCTGCATCGCGAGCTACGACCATGACAAGCAGGGCGAGCTCCAGGTCCTCAAGGGGATTTCCGAAGCGGCGATGAATCTCGGCGGCGGCACCGGTAAGGGGCTGCTGATCGTCGACGACCTCGTCGACACCGGCAAGACCGGCAAGCTGGTGCGTGAGATGCTGCCTGATGCGCATTTCGCCACCGTCTACGCCAAGCCGAAGGGCCGCCCCCTGGTCGACACCTTCATTACGGAAGTCTCGCAGGACACCTGGATCTTCTTCCCCTGGGACACTGCGCTGTCCTACCATCCGCCGCTGCGCGACGGCGCGGCGTGATCGAAAGGTCATTCCGGGGCGGTCCGCAGGACAGAACTATGGTGCGCAATTGCGCACCTGAGAATCTCGAGATTCCGGAATCGACGCTTCGCGTCGCCCCGGAATGACATCAGTGTAGTAGGTCGGCACCCATGCCGCTGCAAAACCGCGTCACGCCCACCGGCGACATCATCGCCACGCCGCATCGCGGCCTGTTCACCGGCAACCGCGGCATCATCCATGACCCCGCTACCAAGACGCTGCTGAGAAAGCGCTGGTCGACGTCGGCCTGGTTGACCTGCGTGTGCGAGTTCCGCGGCCGCCGCCGCGAGGTGATGGCGAACCGAAGCTGGACCGAGCTGTTCTTCCTCGATGAGGCCACCGCGCTCGCCGCCGGCCATCGTCCCTGCTTCTTCTGCCGCCGCGACGACGCCAAACAGTTTCGCGCCGCCTGGGAGGAAGGCAATCGCCTCCACGATGTCCGCATGCACGATATCGATGAGGTCCTGCATCGCGAGCGGCTAGATCACGGCCGGAAGCGACTTCATGAGCTCGTGATGCCGATCGAGCAGCTTCCGGATGGGGCGATGGTGCTGCAGCGGGAAGCCAGTTTTCTAGTGACACGGGGCAGGGTGCTGCGGTGGTCGCCGGCGGGCTATGCCGGCGCTCAGGGGCGGCTCGACAACGCCAAGCTCTTGACGCCGCCCTCGACGGTGCGTGCGCTGAGCGCGGGTTATCAGCCCAGGCTGCATCCGACGGCACTCGGCTAGACGTGTACCATGAATTCCGATCGTGCCGCGCCGCCCGTTCCTCATATTGCGAACTGTCGAGGCGCGGCGACATCTTATTGCTCTTGCGGGCAAGTCGTTCCAGCGACGGCTATATCGCCTTTATAACATCGTCCTGACGGTCCCATCGATCGGCTATACCCGGCAGCTTACCTTCTCGTGCAACATCGAGGAGAGTCAAATGCTGAACTTTCTGACCCGCATTGACAGATACATGACGAGCAACATGCACGAGCACGGCCAATATCTGCTCGGGCTGAAGTCGCTCGACGACCATGCTTGCAAGAGCGATCACCAGCAAGGCGCCGTCAGAACGCTCGAGCCCGCGCCCGGAGCCGGAACGTCGCTGCCGCGCGACTAGGTGTCTCACCCGAGCCGCTCGCGCGCCAGCGCGGCGCCGGCGCCGAGCGCCATCAGCTTGGCTTCGGCGATCTCCCGCCGCATCGGCGCCATGCCGCAATTGGTGGTGGCGATGATGTTGCTCTTGGGCACGAATTTCGACACCGCATCGATCACCTGGACGACGTCCTCGGCGGTCTCCACGGTGTCGCTGGCGACGTCGATCACGCCGGCCTGCACGATCTTGGTCTTGAGCAGTGCCAGGAGGTCGAGCGGCACCTTGGAATTGCGGCACTCGATCGCAACCTGCTGGATCGGGCTCGCGTCGATCGCCGGAAAGATCTGCTCGTACTGGCGCCATTGCGCGCCGAGCGTCTCCTTCCAGTCGGTGTTGGCCTTGATGCCGTAGCCGTAGCAGATGTGGACCGCGGTGGTGCAAGTGAGGCCCTGCGCCGCGCGCTCCAGCGCCTTGATGCCCCAGTCGTTGACCTCGTCCATGTAGACGTTGAAGGCTGGCTCGTCGAACTGCACGAGATCGACGCCGTCGGCCTGCAATGCCTTGGCCTCCTCGTTGAGCAACTCGGCGAAGGCAAAGGCCATCTTCACGCGGTCGCCATAGTAGCGATCGGCAATGGTGTCGATGATGGTCATCGGGCCGGGCAGGGTGAACTTCAGCTTCTTCCTGGTATGTGTGCGCGCCACGCGCGCCTCGAAGGCATGGACGCGTCCCTTGAGCCGGAGCGGGGCGACCACCTGCGGCACCATTGCCTTGTAGCGGTCCTTGCGGATGCCCATCTCGACCTTGTGGGCGAAGTCGATGCCCTCGATCTTCTCCAGGAAGCCGTGGACGAAATGCTGACGGGCCTGCTCGCCCTCGGTGACGATGTCGATGCCGGCGTCCTCCTGGATCTTCAGCCAGATCAGCGTTGCATCGCGCTTGGCCCGGAGAAGCTCGTCGCCTTGCGCCTTCCAGGGCGCCCAGAGCATATTGGGCTCGGCCAGCCATTCCGGCTTCGGCAAGGAGCCGGCGATCGTGGTTGGAAACAGCATGGCGGCCCTCCCGGCAGGTTGTGTTGCGCCTCTTCCTGCCATGACTTAACGTCAAGGTACAGAACAACAAAAGTCGCTCTCTATTCCGACGGCGATGACAGGGAAGGCCCAAAGGAAAGGCCAAGGGAAAGGTCGTGATCGATCTCTATTACGCGCCGACGCCGAACGGCTGGAAAATCTCGATCATGCTGGAGGAACTCGGGCTTCCCTACAGCGTGAAGCCCGTGAACATCCGCGCCGGCGAGCAGTTCAACCCCGACTTTCTCGCGATCTCCCCGAATAACCGTATCCCGGCCATCGTCGATCACGATCCTGCCGACGGCGGGCCTCCGTTCTCGGCCTTCGAGACCGGCGCCATCCTGATCTATCTCGCGGAAAAGACCGGCCGGTTCTTGCCGACGGACTTGCGCGGGCGCTCGACCACCATCCAATGGGTGATGTGGCAGATGGCCGGGCTCGGACCGATGCTCGGCCAGCATGGACATTTTGCGCTCTATGCCGCTGAGAAGATCCCTTACGCGATCGAACGCTATCGCGACGAGGCAGCGCGGCTCTACGGCGTGCTCGATCGCCAGCTCGGCAAGACTGGGGCCTATGTCGCCGGTGACTATTCCATCGCCGACATCGCCTGCTTCCCCTGGACCATGACTCACAAGGCGCAAGGCTTTACGCTCGACGACTATCCAAACGTGAAACGCTGGTATGCCGAGGTTCGTGCGAGACCGCAGGTACAGGCCGGGCTCGCGATCGGCAAGTTCGTGAAAGAGCCGTTCGACGAGGAATCACGCAAGATCATGTTCGGCCAGCGTGCGAAGGAAGTGTTAGGAAAGACGTAGTGCCCGTTCCTCATGGTGAGGAGCGCCGCAGGCGCGTCTCGAACCATGAAGGCCCGACTATCGCGGGTGGCCATCCTTCGAGACGGCCGCTCCGCGGCCTCCTCAGGATGAGGTCCGTCAGCAAAGGAAACGCCATGATCGAATTCTTCTTCGACTGTTCCAGCCCCTGGACCTATCTTGCCTTCCACAACATCCAGCCGCTGGCGAAGGAACTAGGCGCCGAGATCGTCTGGCGGCCGATCCTGGTCGGCGGCATCTTCAACACGGTCAACCCGAGCGTCTACGCCCAGCGCGAAAAGCCGGTGCCGCTGAAGGCGCGCTACATGACGAAGGATCTTCAGGACTGGGCGCGCTCGGCGGGGCTTGCGATCAAGATGCCGCCGACCGTGTTCCCCGTGAACAGCGTCAAAGCCATGCGCGGCTGCATCTGGCTCGGCAAAGACATTGTGCCGTTTGCGACGGCCGTGTTCGAGGCCTATTGGGGCGAGGACAAGGATATTTCGCAGGATGCGGTGCTCGCCGAAATCTGCAGGAAAATCGGGATCGACGAGCAGAAATTCTTCGCCGGCATTTCGGAGCAGGGGATCAAGGATCAGCTCAAGGCCAATACCGAAGAGGTCGTCGCCCGCGGCGGCTTCGGCTCGCCGACGATGTTCGTGAACAAGACCGACATGTACTTCGGCAACGACCGCCTGCCGTTGATCCGCGAGGCACTGCTGCGCAGCAGGGCGAGCGCGGCCTGATGGTACGCGCTGTTGTATGCCGCGCGCTCGGTGCGCCCGAGACGTTGCGGCTGGAGGAGTTTGCCTCGCGCGCCCTGAAGCCGGGCGAGGTGCGCGTTGCGATCCGCGCCGCCGGACTGAATTTCCCTGACGTGCTGATGGCGGCCGGCGAATATCAGCTCAAGCCTGAGCTGCCGTTCACGCCCGGGATGGAAGCTGCCGGCGATGTCACCGAGGTAGGACCGGAGGCAAGGGGCGTTTCGGTCGGCGACAAGGTCATCGTCAAGATGCGCCATGGTGCATTCACGGACGAAGCCGTGGTCTCGCCCTCGCAGCTCACGCCGATGCCGTCCACCTTCGACTATGCGGAGGCTGCGACCTACCTCGCCGGCCACGGCACGGCCTATCATGCCTTGATCGATCGCGGTCAGGTCGCGCCGGGGGAGGTGCTGCTGGTCCACGGCGCGGGCGGCGGCGTCGGCCTTGCGGCCGTCGAGATCGGCAAGATGCTGGGCGCGATCGTGATCGCGACGGCCTCGAGCGACGACAAGCTCGCCATTGCGCAATCGCGCGGCGCCGATCATCTCGTGCGCTATGACCGTGAGCCGTTTCGCGACGCGGTCAAGCATATCACCGACGGCCGCGGCGTGGACGTCGTGTTCGATCCGGTCGGCGGCCAGGTCTTTGTAGATTCCATGCGCTGCATCGCTTGGGGTGCCCGGCTGCTGGTGATCGGCTTCACCGGCGGCATCGGCTCGGCCAGGACCAATCTCCTGCTGATCAAGGGCGCCAGCGTGCTGGGCGTGCGCGCCGGCGAAGCCGTGCGGAAAAATCCCGCACTCGGCGAAGCGCGCCTCAAGGCGCTGCTGCAATGGGCGGAGGAGGGCAAGCTGCGTCCCAACGTCTCGCATCGACTGCCGCTGGAGGACTACGCGAAGGCGATGCGGCTGTTGATCGAGCGCAAGGCGATCGGGCGCGTGGCGCTGGTGATGGAGTGACGGTGCCGGGTGGGCAAAGCGAAGCGTGCTCACCATTCCGGTGTCGGTTGCTGATAGATGGTGGGCACGGCGCAAGAGCGCCTTTGCCCACCCTACGAGAGCGTCACTTATACTCCCGCTCCGTCCACCACGGGAAGTAATCCGGCATGTCGGTCGACACCTTGTCCTTGAACTGCGCGGGACGCTTTTCCAGGAACGACACCACGCCCTCCTTGACGTCGTCGGAGCGGCCGCGGGCGTAGATGCCGCGGCTGTCGACCTTGTGGGCCTCCATCGGATCGTCGGCGCCCATCATGCGCCACATCATCTGGCGGATCAGCGCGACCGAGACCGGCGCGGTCTTCGCGGCAAATTCCTTGGCGAGCGCGCGGGCGGTTGGCAGGAGATCATCCGGCGCGACGACCTTGCTGACGAGACGCCCGGCAAGCGCCTCCTGCGCCGGGAAGACGCGGCCCGAATAGCACCATTCCAGCGCCTGCGAGATGCCGACGATGCGCGGCAGGAACCAGCTCGAGGCGGCCTCCGGCACGATGCCGCGCTGGGAGAACACGAAGCCGAAACGTGCGGCCTCCGAGGCAATGCGGATATCCATCGCGAGCTGCATGGTGACGCCGATGCCGACCGCGGGACCGTTCACCGCGGCGATGACGGGCTTCAGGCACTTGAAGATGCGCAAGGTGACCTGGCCGCCGCCGTCGCGCACCTGGGGATCGCTGTAGTCGACCTTGCCGTCGGCCAAACGCCTTACAGGCCCGCGCCGTGCGTCGCGGTCGAACGTGTCGGCGCCGGACGAAAGATCCGCGCCCGCGCAAAAACCGCGGCCGGCGCCGGTGACGATAATGGCGCGGACGTTGTCGTCCTTGTCGGCGGCGTCGAACGCGTTGATCAGCTCTGCTTGCATCTGCGCGTTGAAGGCATTGAGCTTGTCGGGCCGGTTCAGCGTGATGGTGAGGATCTGCTCGGCGACCTCGTATTTGATCGTCTCATACGCCATGGCGGTTTCCTTCCTTGTTTCTTTTCGTTGCGTGAGCGGCAGAGGGCTTGAGTTTTTCTTACCCTCCCCTGGAGGGGGAGGGTCGATCGCGCGTAGCGCGAGCGGGGTGGGGTGATCTCTCCTCTCGGGCACTGTCGGACGCGGAGAGACCGTCACCCCACCCCGTCTCACATGTCGCTGCGCTCCACGTGAGCCGACCCTCCCCCTCCAGGGGAGGGTAAGCAAGAGGCTCCGCAGGTTGCCTGTCCCAGGTCATCCGGGCTTGCGCCAAGAGGGCGCAACCCGGAATGACGACAGTGGGATTAATTGGCCGGCGGCTCGGGCCAGAGCCGCTGCGGGCCACGCAGGCCCTCGAACGCCTTGGCCATGCCGAGCACGCCGATGTCGTCGAAGCGTCGGCCGACGATCTGCACGCCGATCGGAAACCCCTTGGCGTCGAAGCCGCCATTGACGGAGATCGCGGGGTTCTCCGACATATTCCACGGCACGGTATAGGCGATGTGCTCGAACGGCTTCATGGGATCGTTGGTCGGCGAGGCCCATTCCGCCGGATAGTTCACGTTCGGCGCAGTCGGCGAGATCACATAGTCGAGCTCGCAGAACAGCTTTGACGCCGCCGCGCGGATCGCCATGGTCTGGTTGAAGCCGCGGATCACGTCGACGCCAGAGAGCCTGGCGCCGGATTCGCCCCATTTGAAGATGTAGGGCAGCACCTTTGCCTGCTCGGCCGGCGTCAGCTTCGACAGATCGTCCCACATCCGCGCGCGCCAGAAATTGTCGAGGCCGTCGAGCATCTCGCGGGTGAGGATGCCGTCGACCTCGGTCACGACGGCGCCTGCGGATTCGAACGCCTTCGCCGCCTTCACCGCGACCTCGCGCACCGGTTTCTCCAGCGGCAGGCCGCAGCCGGGATCGAGCATCAGGCCGATACGCAGTTTTCGCGGCGACTTCTCCAGCCCCTTCCAGTTGAGCGGTTCGGCCGGCAGGCTCATGCCGTCGCGCCGGTCGGGTTTTGCGATCACGCTCATCATCAGGGCGCAGTCGTCGACCGTGCGCGTCATCGGTCCGGCAACGCGGCCGACATAGGTGGGATCGATCGGCACGCGGCCGAAGCTCGGTTTCAGGCCGACGAGGCCGCACCAGCCGGCGGGCAGCCGCACCGAGCCGCCGATATCGGTGCCGAGATGCAAGGGACCATAGCCGGCCGCGGCGGCAGCGCCGGCGCCTGCGCTGGAGCCGCCTGGATTCTTGGAGAGGTCCCAGGGATTGCGTGCCAGCGCATGGAAGCTGGAAAGCCCGGAGGACAGCATGCCGTAATCGGGCATGGTGGTCTTGGCGAAGATGATCGCGCCGGCCTCGCGCAGCCGCGCGGCCGGCGGGGCATCCTTCTCGGCCGGCACGAGCTTGACGCTGGCCGCGCCCAGCGGCACCGGCACGCCCTTGGTTGCGATGTTGTCCTTCACCGTGACAGGCACGCCGTCGAGCGCGCCGGACGGCTCGCCGCCGGTCCAGCGCGCGGTCGAGGCCTTTGCGGCCTCGCGCGCGCCGTCGGGATCGAACGCATAGAGTGCCTTGAGGTGCGGCTCCCACGCAGCGACGTGCGCGAGCAGGTCCTCCAGCACCTCGCTCGGCGAGAACTGCTTTGCACGATAGCCCGCGATCAGATCAACAGCGGACAGATCGTGCAGCGAGGTGACCGCCTCTTCGACGCTCTTCTTATGCATGGGCTCCCACCGGCATGCGCGTCTCGATGATGCGGGCGAACATGCTGGCGCCGATCGGCAGGATCTTGTCGTCGAGCACGAAGCCGGGATTGTGCACGGGCACCGAGCCGTCATGGCCGACCCAGAAATAGGCGCCGGGGACGGTCTGCAGCATGTCGGCAAAATCCTCGCTGCCCATCTTCGGCTGGGTGCGGGTGATCACGTTGGCGGGATCGACGATGGTGCGCGCGACCTCCTCGACCACCTTGGACTGCTCGACCTGGTTGACCAGCACGTCGAAGGTGTCGCGGATGTCGACGTCGATCACGCAACTATAGGCGCTCGCGATGCCGGCGCAGATCGTGCGGATGCGTTCGGCGATCAGGGTGCGGACTTCTTTCGAGAAGGTGCGGATGGTGCCGCAAAGATGCGCGTCGCCGGGAATGACGTTGTAGGCGGAACCGGCGTGAATCTGGGTGATCGAGATCACGGCAGCCTGCAGCGGCTCGACGTTGCGGCTGACGATGGTCTGGATCGCCTGGGCCAGCGTGGTCGCGATGATCACCGCGTCCTTGGAGCGTTCGGGCATCGCGCCATGCGCGCCGTAGCCGGTGATGCGGAGGTCGAAGAAGTCGGCGCTGGCCATCGCGGGGCCGGGCAGGATCGCGATCTCGCCGTGGTTGAGGTCGGGCGCGTTGTGCAGGCCGTAGAGCTCGTCGCAGGGAAACTTCTCGAACAGGCCGTCCTTGATCATGGCGCGGGCGCCGCCGAGGCCTTCCTCGGCCGGCTGGAAGATCAAATGCACGGTGCCGTCGAAATTCCGGGTCTCGGCGAGATAGCGCGCGGTGCCGAGCAGCATGGTGGTGTGGCCGTCATGGCCGCAGCCGTGGAAGCGGCCGGGGATCTTCGAGCTCCACTTCAGATTGGTGTTCTCCTCCATCGGCAGCGCGTCCATGTCGGCGCGCAGGCCGATGCGTTTGCCGCTCGAACCCTTGCCCTTGATGACGCCGATCACGCCGGTGCCGCCGAGGCCGCGATGCACCTCGATGCCCCAGCTCTTCAGCTTGTCGGCGACGATGCCGGAGGTGCGCACTTCCTCGAAGCCGATCTCGGGGTGAGCGTGGAGATCGCGCCTGATAGCGGTGAGTTCGTCGGCGTAGCCGTCGATGCGGTCGATCGTGGGCATGTGTCCTGTCCAGTTAGCGTGAGGGAGGATCGAAAACAGGGCCGTTCGGTTTGATGCGGATGCCCGGCCGCAGCCGCGTCCAGGGCAGGGAAGCCGTGTCGGCCGGCATTGCGCCGGGGGCGGCGCAGATCATCAGCTTCTCCGCGATCGGCTCGAAATCGGCGCGGAAGTGGACCGAGCTCTTGTTGACCAGGATCTTCTGCGCGGTCGGCTCGATGCCGACATAGCGGTACATCGCCTGGTCGGCGAGCTGCGCCTTGTGCGAAGAAACGACCACGCGGACGTCGCCGATGCGCAGGCACGCGGAGGGACCCATCTCCATCTCGCGGCCACCGTAATAGGGGCCGGGCGCGATGAAGCGGCCGTCGGAGAGCTTTTCGACCACGAAGGTCTCGCGATAGGGCTCATCGCCGGGGATGCCGGACTTGCCGCCGAGCGAGAGCGTCACGCTGGCGCCGACGCCGGCCGCGTGCGCGGCCCTGGCCGAGTCCGGATCGTAGATCGCGCCGGTGGCGGCGCTTGCCTTGTTGCGCACCAGCGCGCGCAGCATGCCTGTCGTGTCGGAATCGCCGCCGGCGCCGGGATTGTCCTGGGTGTCCGCGATGATGATCGGCTTGCTCGCATTCCTCGAAAGTTCCATGGCATGGCGCACGCCATCGTCAGGCGACCAGATCTTGCCGTCGAAATCGTCCTCGTGGCTTTCGATCAGCTTCATGATCGCATCGGCTGCGCGGTCGGCGTCCGCTTGCGTCCTGCCATAGGCGAATACACTCGGCCCGCAATCGCGGAAATCCGCGGCCGGGAAGCCGGGCGCGAAAGAGAGTGTCGGAACCGCATCGCCCTCCAGCGCGGCGAGCTTTTCGTAGATGCCTCTGGTCGGCTGGTCGTTGGTGCATTGCCAGCTGATCGGGATCAGGAACGGCAATTGCCGGAACGCCTTTGCGAAGCGCTGCTTCGTCTGCAGCAGCAGCGCCAGATGTCTTGCGCAGGCGCGGCCGGTCTCGGCCATGTCGACATGCGGATAGGTGCGGTAGGCGATCAGCGCGTCGGCATGCTCGATCATCTCGGGCGTGACGTTGGCATGGAGGTCGAGGCTGGTGACGAGCGGAACATCCTTGCCGATGACGCGGCGCACGCGCGCCAGGATCTCGCCCTCGCCGTCATCGAGATGCTCGGTCACCATGGCGCCGTGCAGGTCGAGATAGACCGCATCGATCGGCCCGGCGGCTGCGATGCCGTCGACCATCACCTTCACGATGCGTTCGAAGGCGTCCTTGGTGACATGGGCGGAGGGGCTCGCTCCGCAGGCAATCGTCGGAATGAGTTCCCAGCCGCTGTCTTCAGCGCTGTCGACGAAGCCGGCGAGGCCGACATTGATGCGCCGCATCACCTTCAGCACGTCCGAGCCTTCCGTCATCGCAGGCCAGCCGCCGCCATGCTGGAAGTCCGCAAATGTCGCCTTGGTCGGAGCGAAGGTGTTGGTCTCGTGCAGGAAGCCGCCGATGGCGATACGTGTCATTCAGTTCAGTCCCGATTGAAAGTGCGCGACGTTAGCCCCGGCCTTGCCGCAAGAGCAAGCTGGGAAGCAATCGCGCCATGCATAGGGTCAAGACGTTTTGGGAATGCTGCTGCGCTGTCATTCCGGGGCGCGCCCACTTGGGCGCGAACCCGGAATCCATCTTGCTGCAGTGTCTGCCGTCCGATGGATTCCGGGCTCGTCGCTTCGCGATGCCCGGAACGACGGAGGAGAGATCTTACGCGCTCGCCGCCAGGCCCTCGGCCACCGGCCGGAAGTTCGCAAAGTCCCAGTCGCGGCCGGGAGCGGCGTCCAGCAGCGCCTTGGTGTAGGCCTCCTTCGGATGCGTCAGCACTTCGGCTGCGGGGCCCTGTTCGACGACGCGGCCATGCTGCATCACCACGACCTCGTCGCAGATTTGCGCAGCGACGCGCAAATCGTGGGTGATGAACAGGATGGCGATGCCGAGCCGCTTCTGGATCTCGTCGAGCAGTTCCAGCACCTGTGCCTGCACGGAGACGTCGAGCGCGGAGACCGCCTCGTCCGCGACCAGCACGTCCGGATCGAGCGCGAGCGCACGGGCGATGGCGATGCGCTGGCGCTGGCCGCCGGAGAACTGGTGCGGATAGCGCGACACCGCATCTGCCGGCAGGCCGACGAGCTCAAGCAGCTCGCGCGCCCGCTTCATCGCATCGGCCTGGGAGACGCCGTAGTTGATCGGGCCTTCCGCGATGCTGTCGCCAACGGTCACGCGCGGGTTCAGCGAGCGGTAGGGATCCTGGAACACGATCTGGATCTTCTGCCGGTGCGGCTGGAGCAGACGGCGCGAGATGTCGGCGATCTCGCGACCGGCGAGTCGCACGCCACCGGAGGTCGGATCGATCAGGCGGACGATGCAGCGTGCCACCGTCGACTTGCCCGAGCCGCTTTCGCCGACGATGCCGAGGGTACGGCCCTTGCGCAGGGTCAGCGTGACCTTGTCGGCGGCGACAACCTCGCGGCCTTTGCCGAAGAAGGCGCGCTCCTTGTAGACCTTGCTGAGCTCGTTGGCTTCCAGCACCACGGGCTCGCGGCTATCCTCGCGCGGCGCTCGCGGCACCAGGCTCGGTACCGAGGCGAGCAGGTTGCGGGTGTATTCCATGGTTGGATTGCGCAGCACGGTGTCGAGCGGGCCGGTCTCGACCAGGCGGCCCTGCCGCATCACCGCGACGCGGTCGGCGATCTCGGCGACCACCCCCATGTCGTGCGTGATGAACAGCACGGCGGTGCCGTGATCGCGCTGCAGCTCGCGGATCAGCGTCAGGATCTGCTTCTGCGTGGTGACGTCGAGCGCGGTGGTCGGCTCGTCGGCAATGAGGAGCTTCGGCTCCAGCACCAGCGCCATCGCGATCATGATGCGCTGGCGCTGGCCTCCGGAGAGGCGGTGCGGATAGGAGGCGAAGATGCGCTCGACCTGGGGCAGGTGGACCTGCTCCATCATGTCGAGGATACGCTTCTTCCGGGCTTTCCCGTCGAGATCGGTATGCGCGCGCAGCACTTCGTCGATCTGGCGGCCGACCGGCACCACCGGATTGAGCGCGGTCATCGGCTCCTGGAAGATCATGGCCATCTTGGTCGCGCGAAGCTGGCGCAGGCGGCGGTCGGTCGCGGTGAGCAGCTCCTCGCCGACCAGCTTGATGCTGCCGCCGGTGGGAACCAGCGTGCCCTTCGGCAAGAGGCCCATCGTGGTGAGCGACGTCACCGACTTGCCCGAGCCGCTTTCGCCGACGAGGCACAGCGTCTCGCGCTCGCGCACCTGGATCGAGATGCCGTCGATGATGTTCACGCCCTTCGGCTTCTTGCCGATGGAAACGACGAGGTTGTTGATGTCGAGGATGGTGTTGGTCATGCAATGTCTCCAACGTCGTTCCGGGGCGCGCGGAAGCGCGAACCCGGAACCTCGAGGTTCCGGGTTCGGTGCTTCGCACCGCCCCGGAACGACGGAGTAAAGGATTTCACTTCCCCTCCCGCTGCTTCATGCGCGGATCGAGTGCGTCGCGGGCGGCGTCGCCGATCAGGTTGATGCTGAGGATGGCGATCGAGAGCAAGAGGCCCGGCCAGAAGATCAGCGACGGCTTGATCTGGAAATACTGGCGGCCCTCGGCCATGATGTTGCCCCAGGTCGGCGTCTCCGGCGAGATGCCGGCGCCGAGGAAGGAGAGGATGGCCTCGGTCAGAATGGCGCTCGCGCAGACATAGGTGCCCTGGACGATCAGCGGCGCGATCGTGTTCGGCATCAGGTGGCGCCACATGATCTTCGGCAGGCTGGAGCCAACCGAGATCGCGGCCTCGACGTAGGGTTCCTCGCGCGCCGACAACACGACCGAGCGAACCAGTCGCGCCACGCGCGGGATCTCCGGAATCGTGATCGCGATCAGCACGGTCCAGAGGCTGGCGCCGGACAGCGACACCACGGCGATCGCGAGCAGGATGCTCGGCATCGCCATCAGGCCGTCCATGACGCGCATCAGGACGGAATCGACCAGCTTGAAGAAGCCGGAGACGAGGCCGATCGCGAGTCCGATGGCGATCGACAGGATCGCCGAGCCGATGCCGATCAGAAGCGAGATGCGGCCGCCATAGATCACGCGCGACAACAGGTCGCGGCCGTAGGCGTCGGTGCCAAGCAGGAATTGTGTGGAGGAGGGCTTGAGCCGCTGCGACGGCGCGAGCTGGATCGGATCATGCGGCGCGATCAGCGGCGCGAGGATCGAGACCACCACGACCAGCGTGAGCAGGACCGTCGCAGTCGCAATGATGGGCGTCGAGGTGAGGAATCCGAATCGCGGCCGCAGCGGCGACGTGATCGGAATGGACGACTGGGGAAGGGTATCGACCGACATTTGTATCCTTATCCTTGCCTCAGTACCGGATCCGGGGATCGAGCAGGGTGTAGGCGACGTCGATGAGAAGATTGACGACGACATAGATCAGCGACGTCAGCAGGATCATCGCCTGGATCACCGGATAGTCGCGCGCCAGCACCGCATCAACGGTGAGGCGGCCGATGCCGGGGATGTTGAACACGCTCTCGGTGACGACGACGCCGGAGATCAAGAGCGCGAAGCCGGTGCCGATCACGGTGATCACGGGGACCGCGGCGTTGCGCAGTGCATGGCGCATCATCACCGCGACCTCGTTGATGCCTTTGGCGCGCGCGGTACGGACATAGTCCTCGCCGAGCACGTCGAGCATCGCCGCGCGCGTCATGCGCGCGATCAGGGCGATGTAGATGAAGGAGAGTGCGCAGGTCGGCAGGATGATACGCTCGAAGAACGGCCCGAAGCCGTTCGAGATGCTGCGGAAGCCCTGCACCGGCACCCAGCGCAGGTCGATGGCGAAGATCTGGATCAGGAGATAGCCGACCACGAACACCGGCACCGAGAAGCCGAGCACGGACAGGCCCATCACGAAGCGGTCGATCCAGGTGCCGTGCTTCCAGGCCGCGACCACCCCCAAGGGAACCGCGACGATGACTGCGAGGATGATGGTCGACAGCGCGATCGAGATCGACGGCTCGACGCGCTGGCCGATCATCTTCATCACCGGCAGGTTGGAGATCAGCGAGGTTCCGAGGTCGCCGTGCAGCAGCTTGTTCACCCAGGTGATGAACTGCACGATCAGGGGCTCGTTCAGGCCGAGCGAGGTGCGGATGCGCTCGAGCCGTTCCGGCGTCGCGTTGTCGCCGGCGAGAATCGCGGCGGGATCGCCCGGCGTCAGCCGCAGAAGCAGGAACACGAACAGCGCGACGACGCCCATCACGGGCACCGCGGCCAGAACGCGTCGAATAAGATAACCCAGCATGCACTTATCTCCGGCTACGGAACGTGTGGAACATCAAGGCTCCCGTGAACTCTGTCGTGTCTATCATGCCTAACACTTGGGCTGGAAAGGCCGCCCGGAGACGCCGTCCTCTTAGGGCAAATTGTGTGCCAAGGGCTGCGCCGTAGCAAGAGGCCGGCATGTCCCCAATATCGACCACTCAGGATGCATGTCGCAGTTCATGCTCAACCCCAAGTGAAGGTGTCGTCGGTGGAGCGTTGAGGCCGCGCCAGCCGTCGATGGTCTGGGCGATCATCTGCGCCGTCGCCGCCGACAGAGTCCAGCCGAGATGGCCGTGGCCGGTGTTGAAGAACACGCCTGGTATCCGCCCTGCGCGCACGACCGGCATCATGTTCGGCATCATCGGGCGCAGCCCGGCCCACGGCACGACGCGCGACGTTTCGACGGCGGGGAAGTTGTTGCGTACCCATTCGATCAGCGGTTGCACGCGGTCGGCGCGGATGTCGCGGTTGAAGTCGTTGAATTCGGCGGTGCCGGCGACGCGAAAACGATCGGCGCCGAGCCGGCTGGTGACGATCTTGGCGGCCTCGTCGAGCAGGCTCACCGTCGGGGTGGCGTTGCGGCTTTCGGCGCTGTCGAGCTGCACGGTGATCGAGTATCCCTTGACCGGATAGACGTTGACGCGGTCCTCGAGCAGGGCGGCGAAGTGACGGCTGGCAACGCCCGCGCAGACCACGACGCCGTCCGCGTTCAGTGCGCCGCGCGCGGCCGCGACGGCATCGCTCGCGGCCAGATCGGCCCAGCCGATGACGAAGCCGCTGCCGGCACGTGCGATCGAATCGATATTGGCCTCGTGGATGAAGGTCGCGCCACGCCGCTTGCAGGCTTCCGCCAGCCCGCGGGTGAACTTGTGGATATCGCCGGTCGCATCCGACGGCGTGTAGAAGCCGCCATAATAGTCCTTGCGCAGTGTCGGCTCGATCGCGCGGATTTCCTCCGACGTCACCGGGCGGCGGTCGAGGCCGCCTTCCTGCAGCAGCGTGTTGACGCGCAGACCGGATTCGAATCCGGCCTTGTCACGATAGATGTGGAGGATGCCGCGGCGTTCGAGATCGAAGTTGATCCCTTCGCGTGCCGCGATGTCGAACAGATACCTGCGCGCTTCGATCGCGAGCCGCGTGGTCTCGATGGTGTTGGCGCGGTAGTTGCCGATGTTGGCGACGAACTCGCTCATCCACGAATATTTGTGCCAGTTCGGCCGCGGGTTCATCAGCAGCGGCGCGTCGCGCCGGAACATCCAGCGCAAGCCCTTCAGGATCGTCGCGGTGCTGTTCCACACTTCGGCGTTCGATGCGGAGAGCTGCCCGCCGTTGGCGAAGGACGTCTCCATCGCGGCGTAGCGGTGCTTGTCGAGCACGGTCACCTTGTAGCCGCGTTCGAGCAGGGCATAGGCGGTCGTGACGCCGGTGATGCCGGCGCCGATGATGGCAATATGGGTCATGGCTAGGTTCGGGGCTCCCGTGAGTTAGAGTCGGCTGACCGCCGGCCGAAAGGCCGTTGGCGGCGCCCCATCTGTCACGGTTACCTGAGAGCTTGATCCGGCGCGCCACCTCTATCGAGGTCTTGCGACGGACTATCCCCTTCGGTGGACGTCACGACTGCCTGAAATCGCGTCGCCTCTCTCCAGATCGTCCTGACGAAACGGTCCTTTTGCCTGAGAGTTTCCGGGGCGGTTGCTCCGTCGGCGCCGCAACGAAAGCTGAAAGCCTTCGCCGCGATCTCTCCCGCATCATCGCGTGGACGGCCGAGCAGTACGATACGCCTCATTTTTAGACAAGGCTAAATTTCGACCGCGACTGCCGACGTATTGTGCAGTGCAAAGCCCGCCTCGTCGTCCCGGGGCGATGCGAAGCATCGAACCCGGGACCTCGAGATTCCGGGTTCGATGCTGTCGCATCGCCCCGGAATGACGAATTCACTATTCCAACGTCGCCAGCAATCCCGCCATCAGCCGGCCGCGCTCGACCAGGCTATCCACTTCGATGAACTCCTCCAGCGTGTGGCCATTGCCGCCGCGCACACCGAGGCCATCGAGCGTGGGGATTCCCATCGCGCCGGTGAAGTTGCCGTCGGAGCCGCCGCCGGAGCTAGCGTGCGGTAATTCCGCGCCGAGCGATTTGGCGATGCCGTGCGCCTTCTCATAGAGCGCCATGGTACCGGCATCCGGCTCCCAAACCGGACGCGTCACGCCGCGCGTGACCTTGAACGTGACGTCGTTGCTGGTGCCCGACAGCGCCAGCATCCGCTCGACACCGCGGTCGAGATCGGCCTGACGCTTGGCCATGGAGAGCGCTTCACCCGTTGCGGTCGTCGCAACGCAATTGACCCATTGTCCGCCGTGGACGACGCCGACCGAGAAGGTGCAGTCCTCCGTCGTCATCGCGTCGATCGCGAGGATCTGCCGCGCCATCTCGCGGATCGCCGAGCGTCCGGCCGACAACGTGGCGCCGGCGTGGCTCGGCCGTCCCGTCGCTTCGAGATTGAAGCGCGCGATGGCGTAGCGTCCGGTCGTGACGCCGTTGTCGGCGCGGCCGGGCTCCGGCACCAGCACGTATTTATTGCGCGCAGCTTCCGCCTCGATGATGTCCCGCGTCGAAGGCGTGCCGACTTCCTCATCCGGCGTGAACAGCACGGTGATCGGCAGCGGTGTGGTGAACGACGCGCGCGCCAGTTGCCGGATCGCTTCCAGCGAGAGGTAATTGCCGCCCTTCATATCGTAGATGCCGGGGCCGTAGCACTTGTTGCCCTCGCGCCGCCATTTCAGCTTCTCGATGGTGCCGACCGGATGAACGGTATCCATGTGTCCGGCGATCAGGATGCCCGGCTCGCCCTGCTTGGGATGAGGAAAGCGCGCGCGGATGACGCCACCAAAGCCCTGGCGGCCGGCGATGCGCTCGATCGTCGCACCCATGATCGCCATATCCCGCGCCGCGATATCGAGCATGCGGTCCACGGCGGCTGCATCCCAAGTCGGACTCTCGCATTCGACCCAGCCGCGCAGGCCCTCGAGCATCGCCTCGGAATCAAAGGGAAGATTGGCAGGATTCATCTTAATGTCTCTCAAGCTTCGAAAGATGGAACGCGCATTGCATCGGCGCGGGGCAGGACAAGCGGAAGGTGTTGTAGAGCCAAACCGATCTTTGTGGAGCCCGTGCGCGCGCCGTGAGGGCCTGCGACGAAACCGGATTGACGCGCTCGGCACTGTCTGCAAGTCTCAAAAAGATAAAGGCATTGCATGAGGTTAGTTCGCCCAACGAATGAACCGCATGCTCAACCAATGACCTGCCTTTGAACAGTTTCACGTCAGGAGAACTTTCTATGTTCCACTTCATGCGCCGGGGGCGTCGCGCGTTCGCCTCCAAACTTGCGCTGTCGGTCGTCGCGCTTTCAACCGCGCTGGCCTCGCCAGTGCTTGCGGCCGGCAAGACCATCACGGCGGTGATGCATTCGGATTTGCGCATCATCGACCCGATCTTCACCACGGCCTACATCACGCGTGACCATGGCTACATGGTTTACGACACGCTGGTGGCCCCGGATTCGAGCTTCAAGATCCAGCCGCAGATGGCGGACTGGAAGATCTCCGACGACAAGCTCACCTATACCTTCACGCTGCGCGACGGCCTGAAGTGGCATGACGGTGCGCCGGTGACGGCGGAGGACTGCGTCGCTTCGCTGAAGCGCTGGGCCGCGGTCGACGGCATGGGCCAGAAGCTCATGGACTTCACGGCGAGCATCGAGGCGACCGACGCCAAGACCATCACGCTGAAGCTGAAGGAGCCCTACGGCCTGGTGCTCGATTCCATCGGCAAGCCGTCCTCGCGCGTTGCCTTCATGATGCCGAAGCGCCTCGCCGAGACGCCGCCGGACAAGCAGATCCCCGAGCAGATCGGCTCGGGTCCCTTCAAGTTCGTGGCCTCGGAATTCCAGCCCGGCGTGAAGGCGGTCTACGTCAAGAACACCGACTACGTGCCGCGCAAGGAGCCGGCGAGCTGGACCTCCGGCGGCAAGGTGGTGAAGGTGGACCGCGTCGAGTGGATCACCATGCCGGACTCGCAGACCGCGGTGAATGCGCTGCAGTCGGGCGACATCGACTTCATGGAGAACCTGCCCTACGACATGCTGCCGGTGCTCGAAGCGAACAAGGAGCTCACGCTCGAGGTCTCCAACAAGTTCGGCTTCCAGACGCTCGGCCGGATGAACTTCCTGCATCCGCCGTTCGACAACGTGAAGGTGCGGCGAGCCGCCCTTCTGGCGATGAACCAGAAGGACGTTCTCGATGCACTCGTCGGCAACCCGAAATATCAGAAGATCTGCGGCGCGTTCTTCGTGTGCGGTACGCCGCTCGAGACTGACGTCGGCGCCGAAACCTTGATCAAGGGCAATGGCATGGCGGAAGCCAAGAAGGCGCTCGCCGAGTCCGGCTATGACGGCACGCCGATCGTGATCATGGCGCCCGGGGACGTCACGACATTGAAGGCGCAGCCGATCGTTGCGGCCCAGCTGCTGCGCGAAGCCGGCTTCAAGGTCGACCTGCAAGCGACTGACTGGCAGACGGTGGTGAGCCGCCGCGCCAGCCAGAAGCCGCCGAAGGAGGGCGGCTGGAACATGTTCTTCACCAACTGGGTCGCGGCCGACGTTGCGAACCCGATCGCCAATCTCTCGATCAGCGGCCTGGGCAAGAAGGGCTGGTTCGGCTGGGCGGAAGACGCCAAGATCGAGCAGCTCAAGGACGCGTTCGTCCGCGCATCCTCGCTCGACGAGCAGAAGAAGATCGCCGCCGAGATCCAGAAGGAGGCGTACGATCAGGTGATTTACATCCCGCTGGGGCAGTATCTGCTGCCGAGCGGCTGGCGCAAATCGCTGACCGGCCTGCTCGACGGTCCGGCGACGCCGCTGTTCTGGAACGTCAGCAAGTCGGAGTAGGCGAGGCGTTCTCGACGCAACCTTCGTCCGGATCGCCACGCGGCGCCGCTGATGTCAGCGGCGCCGCCCGCCAGGAAAGATTCCAGGAGAGCCTCGATGTTCCAACTCACGAGGGGGCGTTACGCGTTCGCCTCCAAACTTGCGCTGTCGGTCGTGTCGCTTTCGACAGCGCTGGCCTCGCCAGTTCTTGCCGCGGGCAAGACCATTACCGCCGTGATGCACTCGGATCTGCGCGTCCTCGATCCGATCTACACCAGCGCCTACATCTCGCGTGATCATGGCTACATGATCTTCGACACGCTGATCGCGACGGATTCGAACTTCAAGATCCAGCCGCAGATGGCGGACTGGAAAATTTCCGACGACAAGCTGACCTATACCTTCACGCTACGCGACGGCCTGAAGTGGCATGACGGCACGCCGGTCACCGCGGAAGATTGCGTGGCCTCCCTGAAGCGCTGGGCCGCTGTCGACGGCATGGGGCAGCAGATGATGCTGTTTACCGCGAGCATCGAGGCGACCGACCCCAAGACCATCACGCTGAAGCTGAAGGAGCCGTACGCGCTCGTGCTGGATTCGATCGGCAAGCCGTCCTCGCGGGTCGCTTTCATGATGCCGAAGCGTCTCGCCGAGACGCCGTCCGACAAGCCGATCCCCGAGCAGATCGGCTCCGGACCCTTCAAGTTCGTGGCGTCGGAATTCCAGCCCGGCGTGAAATCGATCTACGTCAAGAACACCGACTACGTGCCGCGCAAGGAGCCAGCGAGCTGGACTGCCGGCGGCAAGGTGGTGAAGGTGGACCGCGTCGAGTGGATCACCATGCCGGACGCCCAGACCGCGTTGAACGCGCTGCAGTCGGGCGACATCGATTTCATGGAAAATCCCGCCATTGAAATGTTGCCCACCATCGAAGCCGACAAGGGGCTCAAGACCGAGATCCTGAACAAGTTCGGATTCCAGACGGGTGCGCGGATGAACTTCCTCCATCCGCCATTCGACAACGTCAAGGTTCGCCGTGCAGCACTCCTGGCGGTCAAGCAGAAGGACGTGCTCGATGCGCTGATCGGCGATCCCAAGTACTACAAGACCTGCGCCGCGATCTTCATCTGCGACACGCCTTTCGCGACCGACATTGGCGGTGAGACCCTCGCGAAGGGCGGTGACATTGCTGCGGCCAAGAAGGCGCTCGCCGAGTCCGGCTACGACGGGACACCCGTCGTGCTCATGGCGCCTGGCGACGTCACGACGCTCAAGGCGCAGCCGATCGTGGTGGCCCAGCAACTGCGGGAAGCCGGCTTCAAGGTCGACCTGCAGGCCACCGACTGGCAGACGGTGGTGAGCCGGCGCGCCAGCCAGAAGTCCCCGAAGGAGGGCGGCTGGAACATGTTCATCACGAACTGGGTCAGCGCCGACGTGGTCAACCCGATCTCCAACGTCGCCGTCGGCGGGCAGGGCAAGAAGGGGGGCTGGTTCGGCTGGGCGGAGGACGCCAAGGTCGAGCAGCTCAAGGATGCCTTCGTTCGTGCGACCTCGGCGGAGGATCAGAAGAAGATCGCGATCGAGATCCAGAGGGAAGTCTACGATCAGGTGCTCTACGTGCCGCTCGGCCAGTACCAGGGTCCGAGCGCATGGCGGAAGTCGATCAGCGGCGTGATCGACGGTCCGGCGACGCCGGTATTCTGGAATATGGACAAGTCGGAGTAGGACAGGACCACCCTTTCGTGCCAACGAACGCGGCGCCGCTGTCATCAGCGGCGCCGTTGTCGTTTGTCAGTTTCGCGTCAGCGCTGCGGATGATTTCGGCCAGTCGGCGATGACCGAGTAGGCGTCGTGCTCAGCAGTGGCTGTCGCGCACCCCTTCGAGCCCCTCGCTCGCAAGCGGCGTGGTAAGGGTGGCCTGCTCAGCGCGCGGCTCGGATCGTTCCGTATTCTGCCGCTTTATCTCGGCGTGGTCTTCGCGGTGTTCCGGTTCCATTGCAGCGCCCTTTCGAATTGCTGCAGGACAACATCGAGGCCGCCGCGTTGTTCCTAGATGGGGCGATGATGCGGCTTGAACAGCCGCCCCTTCTCGACCACCAGCACGATCGCGAGCGCGGCGAGGGTCGACAGGAAGAAGCCGATCGAGAAGGGCAGCAGCGTGCCGTCGAAGCTCTGCCCGATCGCCGTGCCGACCACGATCCCGATCAGCGTCGTGATCGAGCCGTAAAGCGAAGAGGCGGTGCCGGCGATGTGTCCCTGCGGCTCCATCGCGAGCGCAGTGAAGTTGGCGACCATCATGCCGAACGAGAACATCATCAGGGCGGAGAGCACCATGAACAAGGCGAGCGGCAGCACGCCGAGACTTTCCGTCAGCAGCATCACGCCGGCCACGACGGTGTAGAGCGTCAGCGCTCCGTGCGAGATCACGCGCATGCCGAGCCGTCCGACCAGCCTCGCATTGAGGAAGCCGGCAATGGCGGTGCCGGCGGCGATCGCCGCGAAAGCGAGCGGGAAGTAGTGGCCGAGATGATAGATGCCGGTGAAGACCTGCTGGGCGCAGAAGACATAGGCGAAGAGTGCGCCGAAGACGCTGCCGGCGGCCGTGGCATAGCCGATGGTCTGGCGATGGGTCAGGGTCTGCCGAAACGCGGAGAGCACGTCGGCGGGGGCCAGCGACCGGCGCTCGGATTCGGGAAGGGTTTCAGGCAGCCGCAGCACGCACCATGCGAGCGCGAGCAGCCCATAGAGCATCAGCACCACGAAGATGCCGCGCCAAGCCGTCACCAGCAGTACCGCCTGTCCGAACGAGGGGGCGATCACGGGCACCGCGATGAACACCATCATGGCAAGCGACATCACGCTCGCCATGCGGCGGCCGACATAGCAGTCGCGCACGATCGACGTCGCGATCACGCGCGTCGCCGCGGTGCCGAGCCCTTGCAACGCACGCGCCAGCAGCAGCGTCTCGAACGAGGGCGCTGCGACCGCCAGCACGCTCGCGACCGCATAGACCGCCATGCCGCCGAGCAGCACCGGCCGGCGGCCGAAGCGGTCCGAAAGGGGGCCCATGACGAATTGGCCGGCACCGAAGCCGATCAGGAACGTCGACAGCACCAGCTGGAGATGGTTCGCGACGGGAATCTTGAAGGCGGTGCCGATGTTGGGCAGCGCCGGCAGCATCATGTCCATCGCAAGCGGATTGAGCGCCATGATCGACGCGATCACGATGACGAATTCTGGAAAACCCATCGGGCGGTGTCCCGCGGACACCCAATCGTCGGCATTGACGTCAGACAAGAAGCTCACCCCTGAAATCGAGCGACCTTATCTCCGTGCATGCTGCGTTGCACAACCCATGTTTCGGGATGGCTGGCAGGCGGAACGGGGGCGGACAAGATTTGGTGAGAGCCATCGGGAGCCGACGGCAAATGAGGTCAGCGGGTGCTGCGGGCCCGCTCGATCAGGTCGAGCGCCAATTGTCCGGCAGCGTCGACATAGGCGAGGTCGCGATGGATCAGCATCACGGTCGTGGCGCCGTCGAGCAGGATCACGAGCCGGCGCGCGAGTGCTGTTGCATCGGGAACGCCGTGGCCGCGCAACTCCGTTTCGAGCCACGCTTCAAAGCGCTTCTTGTGTGCCGCACCGGCTTTCACCGCCGGATGGGCGGGGGTGTTGGCAAGCTCGGCGATGGTGCGCAGGAATCCGCAGCCACGCCAGCGCGGCGTATCCACGGAGCGCCCGAGCTTCGTGAAGAGACCGCGGACCTTGTCGGCCACGGTGCCGTCGGTCTCGGCGAACCAGCGCATGTAGAGCTCCAGTGTCGGCTGATCCCTGGCCGCGATGGTTTCGGCGACGAGCTCGTCCTTGCTGGTGAAGTGATAGTAGAGGGTCTTCTTGGTGACGCCGGCCTTCTCGGCGACCGCATCCATGCTTACCGCCCTGATGCCTTCGCCATGGAACAGTCGCGTCGCCGCAACGACGATCTGCTGGCGCGTGGTGACACCCTTTTCCGACATCGTGTCGGATGTATACTGCCTAGTGAGTATACACAACAAGGCTGATGTGGCTGACTTCCTTGCCCGTTCGACCTGGAAGGAGCTGCGCCTTGTCCGACTTGATACTTTCTGAAACGCGGGGCGCCATCGCGCTGCTGACGTTCAACCGCCCGAACAAGCTCAACGCGCTGAGCTACGCCCTCATCGACCGCCTGATGGCCATTCTCGACCGCATCGAGGACGATGCAAACGTCAGCGCCGTTGTGCTGACCGGGGCGGGCGACCGCGCCTTCTCGGCGGGCGCCGACATTGCCGAGTTCTCGGAGAGCGTGAGGTGCGGGCCCGACATCGCAGTGAAGGAGTTCGTGCGCCGCGGGCAGGCGATGACGGCGCGGATGGAGGCGTTTCCCAAGCCGATCATCGCCGCCGTCAACGGCATCGCCTTCGGTGGCGGCTGCGAGATCACGGAAGCCGTGCATCTCGCCGTCGCGAGCGAACGGGCGACTTTTGCCAAGCCCGAGATCGCGATCGGCATCACGCCGACCTTCGGCGGCACGCAACGCCTGCCCCGGCTCGCAGGCCGAAAGCGGGCGCTGGAGTACCTCCTGACCGGCGATCCCTTCTCACCGCGGCGAGCCTACGAGATGGGATTGGTCAACCGCATCGTGCCGCACGAGGAGCTGCTCGACGCAGCCTTCGCGCTGGCAGATCGCATCACGCGCCACTCGCACTTGGCCGTCGCCCGGGTCATCACGGCGGCCACGCGCGGCCTCAACGTGTCGATTTCGGAAGGACTCGCGATCGAGCGCGAGCAGTTTGCACGCATGGCGGCGACCGCGGATACACGCGAGGCACTCGACGCCTGGCTGGCGCGCGCATCGCGGCAGGTGCAGCGTGGCTGACTTGTGGTCGCGGCGGTCGATGCGTATGTCGGCGGACTCGATCCCTGTTTCGTCAAGAACCTGGAGGGCAGCAAGTTCTCCTGCTCCTATCGGCCGGTGACGCTGGATGCCTTCCGTCGCTTCCGTCATGGATCCATGGCGCGGTCGCGCACGGCCTGTGCCGTCAGCTCCGTTGGTGCGGGCAGCCGGGGTCGAACCGGCACAGCGCTTGCGCACCGAGGGATTTTAAGTCCCTTGCGTCTACCAATTCCGCCATGCCCGCTTGATCCAACGAGATCAAACACTTAAGTCCATCTCCGGCCATCTGGAATTGGCGCGTTGCGTACCCGGAGGGACGGTTCTTCCTTAAGCGAGCCGGACGCACAAGGCAAAGCCTCAATCCGGACATCTGTTGTTGCTTTAGGCATTCTCAATCCACGGGGACTATTCATCCGGCATGGCTGCTTCGTTTTCCTCTTCGCTGCGCGGCTTTGGCGCGCTCCTGATGCTGCTTGTCGCCGGCGCCGCGCTCTCCGGCTGCGCCGGCATGAGCGAGACGATCGCACCGGCCTTTGCCGATCCCGCCAAATACGAATTGTACGACTGCAAGCAGCTGCAGGCTGAGCGCAAGCTGCTCGCCAAGCGCACCAATGATTTGCAGAAGTTGATGCAGAAGGCCGAGACGGGGACGGGGGGCGCGGTCGTGTCCGAGCTTGCCTATCGCAACGACTATATTGCGGTGCGCGGGCAGTCGCAGTTGGTCGAGGAGGCCTGGAGCCGCAACAAGTGCCGGGAGACGCCTGAGCCGGCACCGCCTGAGCCGCTGCCGCTGTCACCCTCCGGCAAGCCCGCTTCGAAATCCGGAACAAGGTGACCCGCTGAGGCGCCCCGCGGACGGCGCTTCGCATCAAGGACGCCAGCTATAGATCCAGTCCTGCCGCGCCAGCATGCGCTCCGGGCCGAGCGCGCGGATCGCAAGATCCCGTGCGATCGCGAGCGGCCCGCCGAGATGATAGATCCGGCCCTGCTGCCGCGCGGTCCGCTGCACCCGAAGGACCCGCGCCTGGCGGGCACGGCCGTATTGCGTCAGCGCGGCGGCGATATCCTTGGTGCTCTCGGCGTCAGGGCTCAAATGGCGGGCGAGCACGGCGGCATCCTCGATCGCCATTCCGGCGCCTTGGGCTGCAAAGGGCAGCATCGCATGCACGGCGTCGCCGAGCAGGGCCACCGGACCCTTGCTCCAGGGGCAGCCGTCGGGCACGCCGAACAGCGCCCATTTCCGCCAGCTGTCGACCGCGGCGAGCATCATCCGCGCCGGCGGCGGCCAGCGCGGGGCGGCAAAGGCGTCCATCACCTCGAGAGGATCGCCGGGCGTGCTCCAGCCCGGCCGGTTCCAGGTGCCGGGCAGCACCGCGACCACGTTGATCTGGCGTCCGCCGGCAATCGGATAGGCGACCAGATGCGCGTTCGGGCCCATCCAGAGCTGCACCCGGCGCGCGGCATAGTCCTTCGGCAGTTGCGCGGCCTCGAGCGTGCCGCGCCAGGCGATCAGCCCGGAGAAGCGCGGCTGCACCTCGGGAAACAGATGCTGGCGGACCGTCGACCAGATGCCGTCGGCGCCGATCAGGGCGCTCGCGAGATCGCTGCGGCGGATCGTGCCGCTGCGATGGACGATGGTGAGGCCTTTGGCGTGGGGCGCGACGTCCTCGAAGGTTGCACCCAGCTTCAGGTCGATGTCGGGATGATCGGCGACAGCGCCCGCCAGCGCCGATTGCAGGTCGGCGCGGTGCACCACCCAATAGGGAGCGCCGGCACGCGCCGAAGCTGCTTCGCCGAGCGGCATGCGCAAGAGCTCGCCGCCGGCGCGCGCGCTCATGATCGAGACCGCTTCCGGGGTTACCGCGCGCGCCTTGAGGCGTTCGGTCAGTCCGAGCTCGACCAGCACGCGGCTGGCATTGGGGGAGAGCTGCAGGCCGGCGCCGACTTCCTCGAGGCGCTCGGCCTTTTCCAGCACGACGATGCGGAAGCCGCGGGCCGCGAGCGCAAGCGCGGCCGTCAGGCCACCGATACCGGCACCGGCGATGACAATCGTTCGGGAGAGCGCCACCCCTGACCGATGGAAGCGGTCAGGCCACCTTGTCCTTCAGGACGCATTCCGGCGGGCGGGCTTCGCCCGCCTTCAGGTCGGCCGCGAAGCGGTACAGCGTCGAGCAATAGGGACAGATGATCTCGTTGTCGTTGCCGAGGTCGAGGAAGACGTGCGGATGGTCGAACGGAGGGTTGGCGCCCACACACATGAACTCTTGCGAGCCGATCTCGATGACGGGGACACCGGCATCGTTATGGAAGTGCGGGACGACATGGTCGGACATCGTAACTCATCCTGGAGTGGCAATGGCGGCAGACACAATCAAGAACTGACGCGGCATCTTTGAGGCGCCGCGGACCATACTTACGGGTGCAGATGATTGCTAGTCCAGTGGAACCGAAAGGTTCGCAATTGCCCCATGCTCATTTGCTCATGCAAATTCGACACAATCTTGAGGCCTGAGAGAAGCCCTTCTTTCGTCGGGGACGTTGTGTCGCAATTTTGGCAAACTATCTCTATGGACGACTGCAAGTTGCGACGAAGGACGAATCGTCAGGCGCAAGCGATCCGAAGGGACCATCCAGGCTTTTCCGCATGAAGTGGTTGCGAATCAGCACAGCGTTGACCGGTATCGCGGCGTGCAGCTTCATGCTCGTGCAGGTCGCGCCGCATGCCCGTGAGGCCGGCGCGATCCTGGCTGCCCAGGATGATCCCTCCGCGCTCTCGGAGCTGAAGCTCGATGCGCTGCTGCGGCAGAACGACCGGCTGGTTCAGGACAATATCGAGGCCGCGCTCGCCGCTGATGATACCGATCTCGCCGATAGTTTCGTTGCGCTGGCGCGCGATCGAAACATCGCGCTCCCCGACGACCTCCTGAACCGTGTCGGTGACGCCGTCAAAGCGGAGAACTCCACCTTGCATTTCGCAAAGCGGTTCGCCACCGGTCTCGTCACCGGCAACGCGGACGACGTCGCGAGCCTGTCGGGAACGGTGGCCGGCGATCTGTTCGTGATCGGCGACGTCAGGGACGTGGTGCGCGAGGGCACGCACCTTGCCATGGGCGAGGACACCGACCGCCTCGTGCTCGGGCTTGCGGCTGCCGGACTTGCGGTGACGGCGGCAACCTACGTGTCCGTCGGCGGTGCCGCGCCGGTGCGCGCCGGACTGACGCTGGTGAAGGATGCGCGCAAGGTCGGACGGCTCGGCGAGGGGCTTGCCGCATGGGCCGGCCGGTCGGCGCGCGAGGTCGTCGACACGCCGATGCTCCGGAACGCGGTGGTATCAGGCTCGGTGCTGCGGCCGGGCCAGACCGTGAGCGCGATCAAGGCCGCGTTCCGGGCTGAGAAGGCTGGTGCGCTGGTCCGGCTCGGCAAGGACGTCACGCGCGTTGCCGAAAAGACCGGCACGCGCGGGGCGATGGACACCTTGCGCATGGCCGAAGGTCCCAAGGACGTCGCGCGCGCGGCGCGGCTTGCGGAAGCGCAGGGCGGCAAGACGCGCGCGATCATGAAGCTCCTGGGCCGGGGCGCGCTGCTGCTCATCGGCGGCGCGTTCGATCTGGCGCTCTGGCTGCTCAGTGCGGCGCTGACGCTGTTCGGCCTTCTGTCCTCCATCAAGGCGACGACCGAGCGTCTGACCCAGGCCTGGTGCGATCGCAGGCGGGCGCGGCGGCTCCGCCGCGCGCAGATCGCAGCCGAGGCCGCTCTGGCCAGCGCGGGCACCACGGCCTGAAGTGCGACGCGCTTCAGGCTATTGTTTGAGCATTATGTTGCCGGAAAACCGCTGCACACTTTTCCGGATCATGCTCTAAGATCGACCTATCCCCACAAGACCCCACGGAACTGATGATGCCGAGCTTTCACAACGGCGCCGTTGAAATTGCCTATCTCGACGAAGGCGAGGGCGATCCGATCATGCTGGTGCACGGCTTTGCCTCCAGCAAGAACGTGAACTGGGTCTATCCGACCTGGGTTTCGGAGCTGCGCAAGAACGGCCGCCGCGTGATCGCGCTCGACAATCGCGGCCACGGCGAAAGCGCGAAGCTGTACGAGCCCGAACAGTATTCGATCCCGACCATGGCCGGCGACGTGGTCGCGCTGATGGATCATCTCGCCATCCCGCAGGCCGACATCATGGGCTATTCGATGGGCGGACGGATGGCGGCGTGGCTCTCCCTCAACGAGCCGCAGCGCCTGCGCTCGGCGATCCTCGGCGGCATCGGCATTGGCGGCTTGATCGAGGGCAGCGGCCCCGGCGAGAACGTCGCCAGGGCGCTGGAAGCGCCGGCGCTCGGGGACGTCACCGATCCCGTCGGCCGCACGTTCCGCGCGTTTGCCGATCAGACGCGCTCCGACCGCCGTGCGCTCGCCGCCTGCCTGCGCGGCACGCGCGATCTCATGACGAAGGACGAGGCTGCGCGCATCGACGTGCCCGTGCTGATCGCGGTCGGCAGCGCCGACGACGTCGCCGGCTCGGCCAGCGCGCTCGGCGCGATCATCCCCCGTTCTGAAGTGCTCGATATTCCCAATCGCGACCACATGCGTGCGGTCGGCGACAAAGTCTACAAGACCGGCGTGCTCGATTTCCTCTCCCGCCGCGGCTGAGTCGGCAAAGGGCCAAGAGGGGTCTTCGCCTACTAATCCCTAGGGCCTGGAGCTCAGTTGCTTGGCGCCTAAATTTCGGTGGCGGCCGATGCTTCACACCGCCTTGTCGCTGAACGCGGCGGGAAGCGTGCTGAGGAATGACATGACGCGCTGTGTGCGCAGCGGCGGGCGGCGGCCCGAGGTGCGCAGCATCCATAGGGGTTCCCCAGGCGCGCGCCAGGGCGCAAGCACTTCGACCAGCCGGCCGGTGCGAAGGTCTTCGTTGACGAGCCACGCTGGCCCCCAGCCGATCCCAAACCCATTCGCGATCAAAGCGAGCGAAGCGTGCGCGTCGTCGCAAATGTGCTTGGGCTTGGGCGTGACGCGAATGGGTCCTTTGCCGCGCGGGTCGGCGAAGCGCCAGGTCAGGATCTGACCGCTCGCGGGATTGCGGAAGCCGACGTGGTCGTGCGCGGAAAGCTCGTATGGAGTCGCCGGCGCGCCGCGCGCGTCCAGATAGGCAGGCGAGGCGCAAGCGATCCAGGAGAACGTGCAAAGCCGCCGCGCCTGATGGCCGGGCGCGCGGTCGAGGGGCCCCGAGCGGATCGCGACGTCGACGCCTTCCGCCGCGAGATCGAGAATCTCGTTGCGGAATTTGACCTCGATCTCGATTTCCGGTCGCTCCCGCAGGAACGCGGGCAGTCGCGGCAGGATGCAGGCGCGCGCGAACGAGGCGGGGGCGGTCACGCGCACCCGTCCGCCATCGTCGCGCGCGACTTCGCCGAGCGCAGATTGGACACGGGCGAGACTTTCGACCAACGCGCGTCCCGCCGTCATCAGCCTGTCGCCCTCTTCGGTCAGCGCCAACGAATGGGTGGAGCGATGCAAAAGCCGCAAGCCGTGAGCCTTTTCGAAGCGGGCGACCGCCTTGGACATCGCCGAGGTGGTCGTCCCCGCCCGCCGCGCGGCTTCGGCGAAGGAGCCCGCCTCGACGACGCGGACGAAGGCGAGGAGACGCGAGAGATCGGGAGGCAAAGTCGTTGTGGACATGCAGTCCACATAGTCATGGCTGAGCAGTCACTACAAGAGCCATTTCCGAACGGCTAAACAGGGAGCGTCAGCGCGCATTCTGCGGCGCTGGAAACGCGGGAAGTCCCATGAACCTCATCGAAATCACCCTGCAAGCCCTTGACGCCGCCGAGCGGGCGATTCCACCCGGCCAGCCGGTTTATATGCTCAATCTGCTGCGCTACCGGACGCATGCGCGTTACGAGGACGGATTCGACGCCGCGCCCTGCTCGGGCCGCGAAGCCCTTCATGAACGCTACAGGCCGGCATTCCGGCGTCTTGCGGCCGGTAAGCCGCTCGTGCGGATGTTTTCCGGCCCGGTCCTGACGAGCCTCGTCGGCTCGCCAGGCGAACGCTGGGACGAAGCGGCGATCAATGAATACGGCGATTTCGCCACCTTCCGCTCGATCGTCGACACCGAGATTTACCGGCGCGAAGCCGCCCCGCATCGGCACGCGGCGCTCGAGGATTTCCGGCTGTTCGCGCTCGCCAAGGCGATGTGAACGCATTGAGGCGACGGCCTCCGCATTCGCCTTAACGGAGCTTCAGCTTCAGTGATCCGGGATTGTCTTCGAGCGCTTGCTGGCATGCTCCATTGCGGTGACCGTGCACAAAGTTGGCCCTGGCCAGCGCTCCGGATAGGCGCCGTGCGGAGATTAGTGCACTGGCACCGTAATTCACGGGAGCCGGGCTTCGTGAAATCGCCCTGAGGAATAGAGCGGGGAAGAACCGATAACCCCGATCACGGCTGCGGTCGGGGCGTGCTCACCACGCTTGGCGGAAGGATGGGGTACGTCACCTTCGGTTGTTCACCGGTCAAGCTGTCGAGGAAGGTGGTGATCTTGTTAATTTCATCGTCCGTCAGCTGAGTGCCTAACTGACTGGTTCCCATCACCGCGACCGCCTGGCGTAGATCCCAGGCTTTCCCGGTGTGGAAATAAGGCGCCGTCAGAGCGACGTTCCGGAGCGTTGGAACCTTGAAGACGTACTCATCACTCGGAGTTTTGCTGACCAGGAAACGGCCCTTATCGGCGGGTGGCAGGAACTCGGCACCCGGCTTCTCAACCACGCCGAACGGGGCGTACATGCCGCCGCCGACGTTGATGCCGTTGTGGCAGGCCGAGCATCCCTTATCCATGAAGACCGCTAGGCCCGCTTTCTGCGTCGGCGAAAGCGCGTCCTGCTCGCCCCTCAGGAAGCGGTCGAACGGCCCGTTTGGCGTGATCAGCGTCGCCTCGAATACGGCGATGTCCTTTTGCGCATTGGCAAGCGTGATGGGGTCCGACTCGCCCGGGAAAGCCTTGGCGAATAGGTCGCCATAGCCCGGAATGCCTTTCAGCTGCTCGGCCACGTGCGTCGTTGGCGACGCCATCTCGACCGGGTTGGCCATTGGCCCGCCGGCCTGCTGTTCGAGGTCTTTGGCCCGGCCGTCCCAAAACTGCACTTTGTTGAATACCGCATTCAAGACCGTGGGAGCATTGCGCCCGCCACGCTGCCAGCGATGGCCGATTGAGGTGGGTTCGGCGTCAGCACCGCCGAGCCCGATGCTATGACATGAGCTGCAACTGATGGCATGACTCGCGGAGAGCCGGGGGTCGAAGTACAGCATCTTGCCGAGTTCGACCTTACCGGGGGTCGCCACGTTACCCGGCAGATCTGGCGGAGCAGTCGGGATCGGCTCGAACTGCTGCTTCGCCTTCGCTAGCAGATCGTCCTGTGCCAGAGCGGAGGATGCAAAGAGGCAACTGACGGATAGCAATGCGACGGCGTATTTGATCATGGCGAGTCCTCATCTACTGGCGTTGGGCCTTCCTGCCGGACAGACGGGCGGCGCGAACGGGCATAATTCAAATTCCCAAAGCGCCGGACTTCCTTCGAGCTTAAACGTCTTGCGGTGGGCGGTTGAGAATCTTTCGGCCAGTAAACATCGCCGACGTGATGCTTCCACCCTCGTGAATTTCGGTCACGATCACCGCTATCAGATGCAGCAGGATGACGCCCGCGAGCGCATAGAACGCATAAAGATGGATCGTCACGACGGGGCCTCGAAAGGCACGCATGGCCTTGTAGGCGGTTTGATCCAACGTCTCCGCGGCGAGGGGCGAGACCATTGCCGGATCAATCCCGGCTGCGGCGACCCAACTGGCGAACCATCTTCCGAATGGCGGCCAGAATAGATCGGTGCCCGCCAGGATCACACCGGTCGCGGCTTGCAGCACGAGCAGCAGCAGGAGAACTGCGATTGCGAGGCGTGCCGCGGGATTATGCCCGACATATTCTTGCGGCTCTCCGCTAAGAAAGGCACTGCCGTAAGCGCGCAGCTTGCCCCAAAAGCTGGAACCATAAGGCAGGATTGCGCTCCATCTGGCATAGCGGTTGCCGAAGAATGCCCAAACGAAGCGCCAGATCAAATTCAGCCCCATGACGTAGCCGAGCACGACATGGATTTCTTTGAGCAGGATCTTGCCGTTGGCGGCGAGCCCCAGCGCGTCGTCGTTCAGCAGGATGACTCCAACGATCATCAGACCGAGCGCGGTGAGCGCGTTGATCCAATGGAACCACCGCGTCGGGGCATCCCATACGTCGTAGGCGTGAAGATGCTCGGTTGACGTGGGGAGCTGCGGCATCAGCGGACACCTGCCTCAATAAGAACGCGGGCACGACTGTTTGCGGGCCGCCGCTATAACCGTGCGGCCTCCTTCGCTGCCATTGCGAAGGCAGAAAAATAACATCACAGAAATCGGCGAGCGCCGTGATGCAGATCAATGAGTCACTAATGTTCCAACCGGGACATTGCTCCCACCCTCTTGTCCGCTTCGGGTCACGAGCAGACGTGCAAGCCGGCCGCTTGAGAGCGCTTGGTGTCCGCCAAGGGCTGTTATCGGACTCTGGTGCTTTGCCGACGCGGAGAGGCTGTTGAACGCCAAGTCAGTTCTGGGTGCTTCTTTTCGATGAATGCGCTCGCTGCTCGGACGAAACCAAGCACGATGACGCTTCATCCCAATCTCATCGCGCTTTGGCCTCGTCGCCAAAGCGGCGCGTCGCGGCGATCAGCACCACGAAGGTGGCGACCCACACCATCCGCGCGCCGTAGCGGTCGTGCGGGCCGGAGATCACGCCGCAGATGAAGGCGTTGCCGAGCAAGGCCAGCGTCACCGTCGCGGCCAGCAGCGTCAGGTCGTCCAGCCGGCGGCTTGCGAGAGCGTGGCCGAGCAGCGCGACCAGCCCCAGCATCGAGGCCAGCGCGACGGGGACGTGCAGCCAGTTGACGTAAGCGAAATCGATGTCCCAGTGCTGCTGCCGCGCCGCCCGCATCGGCGCGACTTGCGCGGGGATGTAGCGCTCGATGATGCCGTAGGTGTGCGGGATCCAGCCATTGGTGCCTTCGCCGGTCGCCACATGCAGCAATTGCTGTCCCATCGCGCGCAACGCCGCGCCGGCTTGCCAGGCCGGATAGTCCGCAAGCGAATGCACGACGATGTAGCTCATCTCCTCGTTGAGCCCATCGAAGCGGCCGAGCGTGTTGAACATGCTCTTGCCCCACAGGAATTCGTCGGCGGTCGCCGGCAGCTCGTTGCGATAGGGGCAGAGCTTGTAACGTTCGCGGGGGCAATGGTCGTTGAGATAGCGCGCAACGATGCCGTCCTGCATCATGCGGCCGAAGGCGACGCCGTAGCCGCCGGGCGTCCAGGCCAGCTTGCCGGACAGCGCGTAGTTTGCCGACACCAGCATCAGGCTGCCCGCAACGATGGTGAGGCTCGCCTGCGTCAATCCGGCGAGCGGAAGCCGGTTGCCCAGCAGCGGCCGTGCCATCCAGCCCGCGACGCAAAGTCCGAGCAGCACGCCGAGCGTGGCGCTGTGGGTTGCGGCAGCAAAGGCGGTGAAGGCGAACAGCGCAATCTTCTCGAGCGCCGAGGTGCGGCTTGCGCCGACCACCAGGAGGAACAGCGATAATACCGACAGTCCTGCAAAGATGTCGGTGAGCAGCAGGCTTGCAAGCCAGGGCAGGGCGGTCGACAGGATCAGGCAGAGGCTGATCGCGACGAAGCGGAAGGTCTGCATCAATCCGAGCACACGCAGGCAGAGCTGCAGCAGCCACAGCGTCGCGAGCGACTGGACGGCGAGGTTGATCCAGAAGCCAAAACTCTCGCCATTGTGCAGATAGAGGCCGAACACCGTGGAGCGGCTGGGGACGAGATAGCCCTCGTACCAGCGCGCCAGATAGCCGCCGGTATCCCATTGCAACAGCGGATAGCCGTTCCAGAACGCCGGCGCGATCAGCAGGAGGGGCAGGGCCGCCGCCGCGAGCCGCAGCCACAACGAGCCCGCGGCGCGTGCGCGCAATTGATCGGTGGTGATGGTCAAATCGGTTCCGTGCCCCTCGTTCGGACCTCGCCTGCAATAGCGGCTCGGAGCGAATTCACCAATAGTTTGATGCCGCCCCGCTTGAATTTGGCAGAACTCTGACCACTTTGAGCCGGCCTTGCCGCTTGGGGGCGTCAGAAGAAATGCTTGTGTTTCAAAGCCTTGGCCTACCCCCGCGGGGCAAGGGGCTGTTCACTCTCAGGCAAGCCCGTCAGGACTTTGTCGCCTAGACTGTGCTATACAGCCGGTAAAAGAGGCCAATTCGAGAGAGCAAATCGCATGGCAGTGCATCAGGTCAATCCGGGAGGAAAGCTCGCATCGCTCGATCCGATCTGGGACCGGATCCGGGGCGAGGCGGAGGACATTGTCCACCGCGAGCCCGAGCTTGCGACCTTCATCTATTCGACGGTGCTGCACCACAGCCGCCTCGAAGACTCCGTGGTCCATCGCGTCGCCGACCGGCTCGATCACTCCGCGCTGTCGGGCGATCTGGTGCGCCAGACCTTTGACGAGGCGCTGCGCGACGATCCCGATCTCGGCAACGCCTTCCGCGCCGATCTCGTCGCCGTCTACGATCGCGATCCCGCGACCTCTCGCTTCATCGATCCCTTGCTCTACTTCAAGGGCTTTCACGCCATCCAGACCCATCGCCTCGCGCACTGGCTCTATCTGAAGGGCCGCAAGGACTTTGCGTATTATCTGCAGAGCCGCGCTTCCGCGGTGTTCCAGACCGACATCAATCCCGCCGCACGCATCGGCCGCGGCATCTTCCTCGACCACGCCACCGGTTTCGTCTGCGGCGAGACCGCGGTGATCGAGGACGACGTCTCGATCCTGCACGGCGTCACGCTCGGCGGCACGGGCAAGGAGAACGAGGACCGTCATCCGAAGATCCGTCACGGCGTCCTGATCGGCGCCGGCGCGAAGATCCTCGGCAACATCGAGATCGGCCACTGCGCCCGCATCGCTGCCGGCTCGGTCGTGGTCAAGCCGGTGCCGCACAACGTCACGGTCGCAGGCGTGCCCGCCAAGATCGTCGGCGAAGCCGGCTGCGCCGAGCCTTCGCGCACCATGGATCAGATGATCAACGCCATGGGGCTTTGAGACGGACTTTGATGTTGCGAAGGGCCGGATTCTCCGGCCCTTGTCGTCCCCAAATTCTTTGGCAATTCATGCTGGCGGTTCGTCGCGTCTCGTCCTAAAACCCCGCCACGTTAGATTTCGATTGGAGACTTGCCGTGGACGTCAAGGAAGTAAGGAAGCTCGACGCGTATCTGAAGCGCGTATTCGGCAATCCCAAGATCCGCGTCGTGCCGCGGCCGAAGAAGGACGATTCCGCCGAAGTCTATATCGGCGAGGAGTTCATCGGCGTGCTCTTCGTCGACGACGAGGACGACGATCGCTCGTTCCAGTTCCAGATGGCGATCCTCGAGGACGATCTCGTCGATCAGGAGTAATTCGGCTTACGCCGCGTTATGGGGTCGCGGACGCCACGGCCCCATAGCTTTATTTCTTTGCAAGGATGCGCAGCCGCGCCGTGGCGTCGGCGACCGTGATTCCTTCCGCATCGACCAATTCGGCTTGCACGACCATGTCGCGCCCCGTCTGCTCGATCATCCGCGCCCGCGCCGTGATGGGCCCCACCGCCGCAGGTTTCAGGAAGCGCGTTTCCAAACTCTTGGTGACCACAGTCACGTCAGGCGAGAGCGTTGCGAGTGCGCAGACCCCAGTCGCGGAGTCCAGCATCGCCGCCAGGAATCCGCCCTGAACGGTTCCGTGCCTGTTGGTGAATGCGGGCTGCGCCTGAAAGCGGATCAACGCTTGCCCGGCCTCGTCGAAACCGAGCCATTCGCGTCCGAGTAATTGGGCGCCGGGTGGCGGATTTGCTGTCGCGTCGCTCACATCGGTCACCCCCGCGTTTTCCTTAAAGGCCAGGGTACCAAGCAGCCGATCCGGCGCAAGGTCTGGCGGCGCTGATGCCATTGGCAACAATCTGTGAGTAGAGCGTGTGATCGCGCGCATCTAGATTGGCACCCCCAAGATCATTGCCTCGATATGCACGTAAAGTCTTTTGAGATTGCTGGCCTGACCGAGGAGTCGGGTCTGTCGAAGACAATCGCCACCCTTCAATTTGAGTTTTGGGGCCCGCTGACAGGCTATGGCTCGGCCGCCGACTACGAGCAGTTCCTTTGCCGTGCGGCTCGGTCGCACCAATTGCCGGAAGTTCTGGTCGCCCGGCGCGGCACGACCTTTGTTGGCTCGGTCAATCTGCTCGCCAGCGAGATGACGATACGTCCTGCACTTTCGCCGTGGATGGCGCAGCTGTTCGTGCCCGGCAGCGAGCGTAGTCAAGGTGTCGGAAACGCACTCATTGAAGCCGCTGTGGTAAGGGCTGCAGAGCTGGGCTATCGACGGCTATATCTCTACACCTCGGGGACTTTGCCGGGCTATTACGCTTCCCGCCGCTGGCAGCCGATCGAGGAGGCCGAATATCTCGGCAAGAGGCGCGTCATCATGGCTTACGATCTGGCTTGATAGCCAAAAGGAAGATGCACTCAAGCTGTCCCGCTGGTGTGAGCCGTACGCCGTGGCCCCTGCGTCGACCAATTCAACGCCGATCTCTTGAATTGCGCAGCATTCTCCGTCACGGATCTACGGCCGCGAGCATGTCGGGAATGCTGACAAACTTCTCCCGGGGCTTGCCGAGCGCGGCTCCCTTGCGCTTCTCGGCCGCGTCGATCGTGCGCCAATCCTGATAGCTCACGATGCGTGCGACGCGGCCGGTCAGGCGCGCAAGCAGTGCGTCAGGCGTATCCGAGCGCGGCCGTCGATGGGTGATATCCGCCAGGACGGCCTCTGCGGTCGCAATCCCGCAGCCGCGATTGGTGCCGATCGTGCCGTTCGGTCCGCGCTTGCTCCATCCGCAGACATAGAGGCCCTCGATCACCGAACCATCGACTGCGACACGTCCGTCGACGTTCGCATGCACGCCGCGATGCGCGTCATAGGGAACCCCAGCCACCGGCGTGGTCTTCCGGCCGACGCTGCTGAGCGAGAGGCCGCATGCGATGTCCTCGATAGCGCCCGATTCCTGCTTGAACGCGATGGCCTCCAGGCGGTCTCGTCCTCGGAGCGCGACGGGTGACAGACGAAATCGAAAAACGCAGCGCCGCGGCTTCGTCACGGCGGCCTGCCAGAACGCGCGCAGCAACGACAATTTTTCGGTCAGCTCCGGATCGTCGGGAGATCGCGGCTCGAATTCATCGGAGCTGACGTTGCTCATGTCGACGCATGTGTCGCATGTGCTAAGTTCGAGAAAGTCACGCAATTCCTTTGCGGTGAATCTGGCCTGCGCCGGTCCGCCGCGGCCGACGACGTGGATTTCGCGGATCCGGCTCTCAGCCAGCACGTCGAGCGCGTGGCGAGCGATGTCGGTCCGGCGCAGCTCGTCCGCGGTCTTGCCGAGGATGCGCGCCACGTCGAGAGCGACGTTGCCATGGCCGATGACGATCGCGGTCTCATGATGAAGATCGAACCGCAGATCCGCAAACTGCGGATGTCCGTTGTACCACGCGACGAAATCGCCCGCCGTGTGGCTGCCCGGGAGTGCTTCACCGGGGATGTCGAGCGCCCGGCTCAGTTCCGCGCCCGTCGCGAGCACGACGGCGTCATAGGCCTCGCGCAGCTCGTCGATCGTGAGGTCGTCTCCGATGGTCACGCCGCCGATGAAGCGAAACCCGGGCATGGCGGCGATCCGGTCGAAGGCCGTTGTGACCTGCTTGAGCTTCGGATGGTCGGGGGCCACGCCGAACCGCACCAGCCCGTACGGCACCGGGAGCCGTTCGAACATGTCGACAGTCACGGGTACGCCCGAGCGCAACAGGGCCTCGGTGGTGTAGAAGCCGCTCGGTCCGCTGCCGACGACGGCGATGCGGTTTTCGTTTGCAGCGGATCCCGTCATCGGCCGAGCGCCTGCCTGCGTTCATCGGCCCCTGGCAGGGCCGGCAGGCGCGCACTGATGACGGGAGTTTCAGTCGCGCGCTTGCGGTTGACGTCGATCCAGTACTTCTTGTCCGCGGCGAGGCGATAGTCGGGCTCGATCGCGCCGACCGGGCAAGCCGGCGCGCAGCCACCGCAATCGATGCAGTTTTCCGGATCGATGTAGGTCATGGCGTCGTCGACGTGGAAACACTCCACGGGACAGACGGTCACGCATTCGGTGTATCGGCAGCCGCGGCAATTGTCGGTGACCACATATGTCATCGTCAGGCCCCACTGACCTGAACGAGGATGTCCGAGAACGTTGGGGCGCGGCCGAGGTCGGCGAAGGCGGGAGGCGTCAGCACGTGAACCGTCGCGCCCCGGCGATTGGACCGCTGCCAGTAGCCGGACGGGGCCACCACCACACCCGGCATGACGTCGGCCGAAACGGTCGCGAAGGCCTCGAACGCGCCACGGTCGTTGAACACGCGAATGGGCGCGCCCGCGACGATGCCGCG
Source organism: Bradyrhizobium sp. CCBAU 25338 (assembly GCF_028128965.1). NCBI lineage: Bacteria > Pseudomonadati > Pseudomonadota > Alphaproteobacteria > Hyphomicrobiales > Nitrobacteraceae > Bradyrhizobium > Bradyrhizobium sp. CCBAU 25338. The sequence goes on along the minus strand of NZ_LFKY01000043.1, from coordinate 248,138 downwards.
CTGTGCCGCATCGTCCGGATTGAGGAGCACCGCCTGTTCCTCGCCCGCCTGCGCGGTCTGCGCCGGCAGGTTGCCGTAGTTCGAATTCAGGAAGGCGTGGCTCTTCGGCGAGATCAGGCTGAGCGGATAGCGCGTTGCGAGCATGGGCGCGGTGCGCGGGTTCTCGTTCGGCGGGATGTAGTGGGGCAGAGGATCGACCGGCGCGGCGTCCTGATCGCCGTTGTAGCCCTGGCGGAACAGCGGCACCACGAAGTTGCCGCCGGCGGCGATGGTCGAGCTGAATTCGCACTTCCCCGATGCGGTCGGAAAATTGCCCTCGCGGTGCGGCGCCCAGTCGGCCGGCGCGGGCATGTTGAGGCGCGCATAGCCCTTGGCCTTGACGTCATCGAGCGTGATGCCTGCGAGCACCGGGCTGCTCCAGTCGAGGGAGGCCTCGATGATCTCGTCGTCGCTCCGGAAGAAGGAGGGGTCGGTGATGCCCATCGCGCGCGCGAGCCGGCGGAACAGCTCGGTGTTGGACACGGCTTCGCCGAGCGGCGCGATCGCCTGGTTGTTGTACGACAGATAGAGATGCCCCCAGGAGAACATGATGTCCTTCTGCTCGAGCTGCGTGGTCGCGGGCAGAACGATGTCGGCGTATTTGGCGGTGTCGGTCAGGAAGTGCTCGCTGACGACGGTGAAGAGATCCTCGCGTTCCAGTCCCTTTTCGAGCTTGCCCTGTTCGGTCACCATCGCCATCGGATTGGCGTTGTAGACGAACAGCGCCTTGATCGGCGGATCGAAGCCGAGCTCGCCCGTCAGCGCCGCTCCGAGGCGCCAGGAATTGAGCACGCGCATCTTCTCCGGCTGGAGATCGGGACGCATCAGCACGTCCCATCTGACCGGGAACGCCCAGATCGGGAGCTGGAGCAGCCCGCCGCCGACGTGCTTCCAGGCGCCGATCAGTCCCGGAAGACAGGCGATCGCGCGCACGGTCTGACCGCCGCCGGCATGCCGTTCGACCGCGACGCCAATGCGCACGACGGCCGGAGGTGTCGTTGCATATTCCCGCGCCAGCTTGACGATGTCGTCGACGGGAATGCCGGTTTCCTGCGAGGCGAATTCGGGTGTGTAGCTGGACGCCCGTTCGGCCAGCTCGTCGTAGCCCACGGTGTATTTGTCGATATAGTCGCGATCGACCAGATTCTCCTTGATGATGACGTGGATCATCGCGAGCGCCAGCGCGGCATCGGTGCCGGGACGGATCGGAATATGCCAGTCGGCGAGGCGCGCGGTGCGGGTGCGGACCGGATCGATCACCACGAGCTTGGCGCCGGCCTTTTTCGCCTGCTCGATGAACGGCCAGTGATGCGAGTTCGTGCTCAGCGTGTTGCAGGCCCACAGGATGATGTACTTCGAGTGCACGAAGCTCTCGGGATCGACGCCCGGCGTGTGCCCGATCGTCATCATGTACGCGGTGCAAGAGCCGGAATCGCAGAAGGTGCGCTCCAGAACCGTCGCGCCGAGCTTGTTGAAGAGGGGATCGCCGACGTTCAGCCCATTGATGATGCCCTGCGTGCCCAGATAGCTGTAGGGCAGGATGGCCTGCGCGCCGTCCTCGGCAATGACGGATGTCCAGCGCGCCGCGATGGTCTCCAGGGCTTCCTCCCAGGAGATCCGCTGGAACTGCCTGGTGCCCTTCGGTCCGACGCGTTTGAGCGGATACAGGACGCGCTTGTCACTGTAGACGCGCTCCTCGTAGTTGTTGACCTTGACGCAAAGCCGTCCACGCGTGAACGGATGATCGGGATTGCCGCGGACGGCGACGGCCTTGCCGTCCTCGACCGTGGTCAGAATCGAGCAGGTGTCCGGGCAATCGTGGGGGCATGCGCCGATGACCGTGGTCCTTGCCATGGATCTCTCCGCTTCCTGATTTGAGGCAATCCGAAGGATGCGGTCGCCGGGCCCGGCCTGGCTTTTCAAAACGTGCGGTGTTGTTGTCCCAGCCTGCTCTCGGCCGGTGGACGCCCGGGCCGGTCTCTGGCATGTTAATTGCTGGACCCGGCACTACCTTTACCCGCACATCGCGTTATCTGACGGAGAGACACGATGGGTATGCTCGGCAATTCTGTCGATAAATATGTTACCGGCAGAATGCTTCAGACCTCCAATGAGCGGCGATGGTCGCACCTGCTCGCGGAGCGGTGGAGCCATGATCCGGGCGATCTGCCGCCGCAATTGCCGCGCGACACCGAGATCGCGATCCTGCTGCGCGGCAACTCGGTCGTCGATCGGGAAGGTGCAGGCATGCGGCAGCGCACTTTCGGCAGAAGGGGCACCGTGTGGCTATGTCCGGCCGGCATCCGCGAGGACTTCATCCGCGTCGAGAACCGGATGCAGGAGTGCCTGCATATCTTTCTTCCCGGACACCCGTTCGACGACACTATGCTTCGGGATCTCGACATCGATCCGTCCGGAATGTCGATCCGCTACGAGAGCATCGACCACGACATCTTCATCGAGCACGTCGCGGACCGGATCCTCGGCGAGCTGGAGCATGAGACCTCGACCGGCCGCCTCCTGATCGAGAGCCTGGGGCGGGCCCTGTCGGCTCATCTGGTGCACAGTTATGCGGCCACCTCGGTCCGTCTGAAGCAATCCCATGCCGTCCAGAAGCCGCTCGACGCCAAGCGGCTGTCGCGCGTGACGGAGTTCATCGCGGCGTCCGTCGATCGCGATTTCACGGTGAAGGATCTGGCGTCGGTGGCGTGCATGAGCCCGGCGCATTTCTCCCGCAGCTTCAAGGCGGCGACCGGCGCGGCGCCGCATGAATATGTCAGCCGTCAGCGCCTCGACCTCGCCAGGAGCCTCTTGTCGACCAGCGATCGTCCGCTGGTCGACATTGCTTACGCCACGGGATTTTCGTCGCAGGCCAATTTCAACCGCGCCTTCCGCAAGGCGGTCGGGACGACGCCGAGCCTGTATCGGGCGCAGAAGGTTCGGGACTGAGGCCTCCCTCCGTCACGGGAGGGCGGACCTCGCCGCAAGAGCCATGTCTTGGTCGAGAACGCGGAGCCGAGCGGTCGTCTCCGCGATCGTCACCCCATGCGCGACGGGTCAGGATTGACTTCGAAAAATGCGAATAAGCGCAACAACTTGGCTACTGTGCATGGGGTTGTTTTCGATGTTTTTGTTCAGGGAGGCTTCGATCTTGCTGCGGGCGAGCGGCCGAGCTCAGCTGTGCGGTCCGCGCAATTGCGCCGTCAGCCTGTCCATCGCCTCCGCCACGTCACGCCACTGCGACAGCCAACTGCGCGGAAAGCGGAAGGTGAGGTCGGCGCCGCCGACGCGGCGCTCTGAGAGACACATGCCGGGTGTCGCCGCATCGCGGGTACAGCGCGCGGTCAGCGCGGGGTTTGCCGCGGAATAGAGATCCTCGCTGCCGTAAGGCGTGTCGGTGCGGAACATCCGCATCGTCAGCCCGTCCACGGGCATGGTCGCGGCCTGATCGAGATAGCGCGGATAGATCGTGGCCGTCCGCTGCTCGGGCGAGAGCGCATCGTGATGGGCCGCGATCGACAGGAAGATGCGGTCGATCGATTGCACCGCCGCTTCCACCGTGTCGGCGGTGACGTGCTTCGGCGCGCCGGGCGGCTCCAGGGAGGGATAGAGGAAGTCGAGATCGATGCGCTCCTGCGGCCCCGAGTGCCGCTGGATCTTCATGCGGATCGCGGTCACCGGCAGGTTGAACAGCGTGCCGCCGATGCTCACCGGCAGCTTGTCCGGGGCGTTCGCGCCCCTGCTGCCCCAGGTCGGCCACAACAAATAGGCGACGAGCGCAACCGCGCATGCCGCGGCAGTGCCTCCGAGTACGATCGGGACGACATGCGCGCGGGTATGCGTGCGGGGGGACCTGAGGGGAGCTGCCGAAAACACCGTCATGAATTGCGCAAGTCGAGCCGGAGGTCGGCCGATGGCCGACGAATCAGCGCGAATATGCCACGCGAGGGCGGTTTCGCGGAGCATTCCCGGCTGCGGGAGGCGGGGACGGCCCTGCGCGGGGCGGCCGGCCGCGTTAACCTTCCCTTAAGGATAATGTAGCGTTAACCGGCACTCTTTGTCACAGGTGGGCTCCGGCGTTGCGTGAAGTGCGGACTGCTCCGATGACACCTGAAGCTCTCAATACCTTCTTCTCGATCTGCATCGGTTTCGCGCTCGCTGGCGCGCTCGTGAACGGCTACCAGGCGCTCGCGCAACGGCCCGCCGGCTTCGGCCTGTTGCAGGATGGCGTGGCGCCGAAAACTTTCGCGGCGGTTCCGTTCCTGGTGTTCGCCGCGCCCTTCATCATCATGCGCAACACGCTGCGCGGCGTGCAGGTGGAAAGCCGCCGCGTGGAATTCGTGATGATGGCGACCGTCATCGCCGGCTTCTGGAGCATGATGAGCGGCACCTTCTTTCTGATGACGCTGCGCGCGGCCGGCATTCTGGTCTGACGCCGCGCTTTGAGTGCGGCCGGCCCTTTGCCTCCAGGCCGCCGTTTCGCTATGGCTGGGTCAACCCGACAGGAGACCTTGATGGCGATCTACGAGCTCGACGGGCAGGCGCCCGATCTTCCCGCCGACGGCGACTATTTCATCGCGGAGACCGCGACCGTGATCGGCCGCGTGCGCCTGAAGCCGGGTGCGAGCGTCTGGTTCGGCGCCGTGCTGCGCGGCGACAACGAGTGGATCGAGATCGGCGAGGGCGCCAACGTGCAGGACGGCTCGACCTGCCATACCGATCTCGGCTTTCCGCTTCACGTCGGCAGGAACTGCACGGTCGGCCACAATGTCATCCTGCATGGCTGCACCATCGAAGAGGGCGCCCTTGTCGGCATGGGCTCGATCGTGATGAACGGCGCCAGGGTCGGCCGCAACAGCATTGTCGGCGCCGGTTCCGTCATCCCCGAGGGCAAGGAATTTCCTGAACGTTCCCTCATCATCGGCTCGCCGGCGCGGGTGGTCCGCACGCTCGACGACGCCCAGGTGCAGCGAATGGGAAGCGCGGCCAAGTTCTATGTCGCCAACGGCCCGCGCTTCAAGAAGGGCCTGAAGCGGATCGGTTGACGCATCGCGGTGCGGCGCGGAGTGCACATCAATCAGCCCGGCAGTTGCCCGCGAATGGGGCTCCAACGATGCAGACCGTGCATTGCGCGGCGAACGCGACAGCGTTGCGCCTGAGACGCCTGTACCGGAACCTGTCTTCACCGCGTCGGTTGACCGGTAAAGGAGGACTTCCGATGGCAAGCTCATCTGCAGGCGGTTCAATCAAGACTACGATCATGATCCTCGCAGTCGCAGCGATGCCCGCCCTATCGTTCGCGCAAACGACCGGCGGGTCAGCCGGATCGAGCGGCGGCTCAGTGGGATCGACGGGAGGCTCGGTAGGATCGACCGGAGGCCTTGCCAATTCGCCAGTTCCGCCGCCCGGTACCAACAGCCTGGGTACGGCTCAGTCATCCGGCCCCGGCTCCGGAGTCACCACCGGCACCGGCGGAGGTGAGGCGGCCGATGCCGCCGTCAACGCCGAGAACAAGCAGCTCGACAGGAAGATCAAGAGCATCTGCCGCGGCTGCTGACGCTCGCGCGGAAGTGAGACAGCGTGGCTGTCACGAGTTCCCAACTGACGTTAGCTTGGTCCTGCTTTGAAGCGTGGAGTGTGTCCACGCGGAGGATCGAGTGATGTTTCGCAAGATGATCGTGGCGGCGCTGACTGTGGCGGCGCTCGGACTATTGGCGCCGCAGGCGGCCGAGGCGCGCGGCGGCTTCGGACATGGTGGAGGCTTCCATGGCGGCGGCTTCCATGGTGGAGGCTTTCGTGGCGGTGGCTTCCATGGCGGAGGCTGGGGGCATCGCCCCTGGCGTGGCGGCGGCTTCTGGCCAGGTGTCGCAATCGGCGCGGGTTTCGTCGGTGCCGGCTACTACGGCGGCTATTACGGCTACGGTTATCCCTACTACGGGGATCCCTACTATTACGGCCCCGGCTACAACGACGGTTACGGCGGCTGCTATGTCGCGCGGAAGCGCGTCATGACGCCATCGGGATGGCGGTACCGTCGGGTCGACGTCTGCGAGTGAGACCGCAATAACCTGTTAAAGAACAAGGCCGTTGACGCAGTATACCGTCAACGACCTTGCCAGCCCCGGATATTGAAATCGGCTCACGCCATCCGGTAGCCGCCAACATCGCGCGGAATCCTACGGGCGAATGTGATCCAGTTCACAAGTGGCGAAAATAAAGTTCCCGCGGCTGTCGGCTCAGCTGCGCGACCGCTTGCGCGCGCTGGCCTGGACGCGGTGCCGCGCCGGTTTCCTGCGGGTAACCGACGGTGTCTCGACCTCGGTCGCCCGCGCACTGGCAAATGACTGCCGCAAGCCGTCGATGGATTCGTTCAGGGCGGTGACCTGCTCTGACAGGCGCTTGGTGTCGGCCTGTTGCGCGGCGAGCAGCCGCTTCATGGTCAGGAGCTGATCCTGCACCACCTGGAGCTGGTCGATCGATTCCTGCTGGGTCGCCTCCAGACCCTTGGTCTTCTCGACCAACTGCTCGGACGCCTGGGCCGCGCGGGCCTGGAGCTGCCGCGATGCAACCATGCGGTCGCTCTCAGGGGCGGCGCCGGTATAGGCACGCCAGATCGCGATTGAAGTCACGCCCGCGATCAGGAGCAGGAGGGCTGCAGCGGTCAGCGCAATGGGCTGGCCCCCAAGGCGAAGGAGGGAGGTGGACGGTGTGTCCCGGGCGAGATCGATCATCGCTGACAAAACCCAAATGGAAACTTGGTGAATGGCGAAGACCGGCAACCCAGAGGCCACCGGGGCGTCCCGAAAGCCTTAGGTTTCGGCAAGGAATAGGACCAAAAAGAGGCTGGTTGGGATTAATGGGACGGGCGGGTGCAAAAAGAGGTTCAATAACACCCTTTTTGCCGCTTTTTCGCGAGATTCGCTCAATCCGGTCGCAGGCGTCCCGAAGGACGCGTTGCTGATCCGGTCGTCGGGGCTGCGCTCGTCAGTGATTCCGCATCAGAATCGGTAGGCGAGGCCGACCGCCGCGGTGCGGGTGCGGGCCGGGCACACTGACTCTGTGCTCATCGCGTCCATAGGTATCTGCTGCTGCGCCTACGGCTGAAACTGCGACAACAATCCATCATAGGGCTTCGATCGCGGCGCGCCATAGGGCCCGAGCCGGGAGGTCTTCAGCCCGAGCCGCACGATCGATTCCGCCAGCGTCACCGCAGCAGTGACGCCGTCGACCACGGGCAGGCCGTGCGTGGTGGCGAGTTCGGTGGCGAGGTCGGCCATGCCGGCGCAGCCGAGCACGATGGCCTCGGCCCGGTCGTCGCGGATCGCGGCAGTGATCTCCGCCGAAATTTTGCCGAGCGCATCGGTGTTGCGCTCTTCCAGTGCCAGCACGGGCACTTCGGCCGCGCGGACGCGAGCGCAGCGCTCGGCGAGGCCGTATTTCCGCAAGTTGTGCTCGATCGGCACGATGGACACACCGAGCGTCGTCACCACGGCGAAGCGCGCGGCGATCAGGCTCGCCATGTGGAAGCCTGCTTCGCCGATGCCGATCACCGGCGCCTTTGCGGCGGCGCGCGCAGCGTCGAGGCCGGTGTCGTCGAAGCAGGCGATGACGTGCGCGTTTGCACCGTCGCGGTCGGCTTCGCGGATGCAGCCGAGCATGCCGGGGACCGCGAAGGCTTCGTCGTAGAATCCCTCGATCGAGACCGGACCCATCGTCGGCTGACGCGCGTCGATCACCGTGCCGGGCAGGGCGACGCTGCGCGCCGCAGCGGCGATCTTTGCCGTCATCGACGCGGTGGTGTTGGGGTTGACAACGTGAAGCCGCATCAGATCAGACAGGTTCCCTCTCAGACGAGCCCCTTGCCGGCGTCCGAACCCTTGGCCGCCTGCCGCTTGTTGAGCACGTGGATGGTGCCGAGCGCAAGCGAGATCACAGTGAACGAGACGGCCGAGATCACGGTGCCGAGCGCATAGATGTCGGGGTTCGTCACGGTGGTGGTGAGGCCCTGCAGATCGAGCGGCAATGTATTCACCGCGCCGATGGCCTGGCTGGAGCGGGCGAGCTCGTCCCAGGACAGCGTGAAGCCGAACAGGCCGATGCCGATCACCGACGGCAGGATGATCGGCAGCACGACGTGACGGAAGGTCTGCCATGGTGTCGCGCCGAGATCGCGCGCGGCTTCCTCGAGGCGCGGGTCGAAACGGTTGAAGATCGCGAACATGATGAGCAGCCCGAACGGCAGCGTCCAGGTCAGGTGCGCGCCGAGCCCGGAGGTGAGCAGGCCCATCGAGGTTTCGAAATTCTCGTTCCAATGCGCCTTGATCAGATCGTCGATGATGCGGAATTCCAGCGAGATGCCGAGCGAGGTGATGATCGAGGGCACGATCAGGCTCGCGATCGCCGAATAGAACAGGATGCTTTGCGCCTTGAATCTACGGCGGAACGCCATGCCGGCGGCGACCGACAGCACGACGGTGACGATCATCACGATGACGCCGAGCAACAGCGAGCGGCGGAAGGCCGCGCCGAGATCGACGATGCCGGTGCCCTGAAACAGTTTCGCGATCCAGAAGGTCGAGACGCCGTTCATCGGGAAGGTGAGGCCGCCTTGCGGCCCCTGGAACGACAGCACGTAGATCGCGATCATCGGTCCGTAGAGAAACAATACGTAGGCCGCGAAGAAGATCGCGAGCACGTAGAAAGAGCGCGGGCGTCCTTCCTTCATGCTCTAAAGCTCCTTCTTGATGTCGACGATGCGCGACATCATGGTGATGATCAGGAAGGTGATCGCGAGCAGGATCACCGCGTTCGCGGCTGCGGCCGGGAACTGCAGCGCGTTCACGCGCGTCTCGATGATCTTGCCGGCGGCAGCGATCTGCTGGCCGCCCATCACGCCGATGGTGATGAAGTCGCCCATCACGATGGTGATGACGAAGATCGAGCCGATCACGATGCCGGGCTTTGCGAGGGGAATGATGACGTTGACGAGGGTCTGGAAGCCGGTGGCGCCGGCGTCATAGGCCGCCTCGATCAGCGACTTGTCGATGCGCACCATGGAATTGAAGATCGGCACCACCATGAAGAAGGTGAAGAGGTGCACCAGCGCCAGCACGACGGAGAACTCGGAGAACAGCAGCCATTCGATCGGATGGTTGATCAGGCCTGTCTTCATCAGGCCTGAGTTCACCAGGCCGTTGCGCCCGAGCAGCGGAATCCAGGCGATCATGCGGATCACGTTGGAGGTCCAGAACGGGATCGTGCACAGCAGCGACAATCCCATCTGCCAGGTCTTGGACTTGACGTGGAAGGCGAGGAAATAGGCGACCCAGAAGCCGATGAACAGCGTGATGGCCCAGACCAGGAAGCACAGCTTCAGCGTCTTCAGATAGGTCTTGCCGATGGTGCAGAGATCGGGGAGCTGCGCGAGACAGCCCTCGAAAGTGTCGGTGTAGCCGCGGCCAGAGAAAGCCGGCAGCAGCTGGTATTCATTGTAGTCCCAGAACGATACGATGACGACGAAGAGGAGCGGAATGAGGAAGAAGGCGAGAAACACCAGCATCATCGGCCCGGCCTGGAGCCAGGAGATGAAGGACGGCGATAGGCGCGTCGGCTTTGCGGCGCGCGCTGTGCCCGACCCCGGGATCAAGCCCGGGGTTGCCTGTTGCAGAACTTCTTCCGACATGTCCGTTACGCCGCGATGAACTCATTCCACTTGCGGACCATGTAGTCGTTCTCGTCCATCACAGCGTTCCAGCACGCGACCGCGCCCATGCGGTCTTCGTAGGAGCCGCCGTCACGCACGGCGCCCGCCTTTTCCAAGAGCGAACCGTCGGGCGCCTTGATGTCCTTCTCGGCCGGCTTGCCTTCCATCCAGTACGCCCACTCGTAGGGCTCCATATGCGCCTTCGCGGTGGAGAGGACGGCGGAGTAATAGCCCTGGCGATTGAGATAGGCGCCGGCATAGCCGGACAGGAACCAGTTGACGAACTCATAGGCCCATTCGAGCTTTGCACCCGAGACGCCCTTGGAGACGCAGAAGCCGGAGGCCCAGGAGCGGTAGCCTTCCTTCAGTGGCTGGAAGGTGCAGGCGATCCCCATCGAGCGCACCTTCGTCACCGCCGGCGACCACATCGATTGGATCACGGTCTCGCCCGAGGCCATCAGGTTGACGCTCTCGTTGAAATCCTTCCAGAAGGCGCGGAATTGACCGGCCTTCTTGGCTTCGGTCATGACCTTCATGGTGAGATCGATCTCTTCCTTGGTCATGTTGCCCTTGTCGGCATATTTGTACTTGCCGGAGGCTTCCACGACCATCGCGGCGTCCATGATGCCGATCGAGGGGATGTTGAGGATCGAGGCCTTGCCCTTGAACTCGGGGTTGAGCAGCTCGGACCAGGAATTGATCGGCCGCTTGATCAGGTCGGGGCGGATGCCCAGCGTGTCGGCGTTGTAGACGGTCGGGATCAGCGTCACGAATTCGGTCGCCGACGTTGCGAACTTCTTGGAGTCTTTGCCTTCGAGGTAGAGCACCTTCCAGGGTGCCGTGCCCTGGCCGCCGATCTTCTTGCCGCCTGGCGTCTCGCCCTTGGTGAAAACAGGCGTGATGTTGTCGAACTGTTTGATCTTCCTGGCGTCGAGCGCGAGGATGTTGCCCGACGGCACGATCTTCTTCAGCGAGAAATATTCGGTGTCCAGCACGTCGAAGGAGTTCGGCTGGGTCATCACGCGCTTGGTGACGTCGTCGGTGGTCGCGGTGATGTATTCGATCTTGATGCCGGTGTCCTTCAGGCACTGCTTGGCGATGTCGTCGCCCTCGTTCACGGCGGTGCCGAGATAGCGCAGCACCTTCGCGTCGGCCGACTTCACGTAGGGAAAGCCGGTGATCGCCCCCGAGCCGGCGGCAAGGCCGGCGAGACCTGCGGTGCCCTTGAGCACCGTGCGGCGGCTGACGCCCTTCGTCCTGGTGGTCTCGGTCATGTCGTCACTCCTCTGTTGCGCATTCCGGTGATTGATCGGCGCTATTGCAGGGGTTGCGCCTTGGCGGGATCCCAGGTGGCCAGCACGCGATCGCCCGGACGGAACGGGTGGACGTCGAAGGCGGCCTCGGGAAGGTGGGAGAACAGGGCGGTGCCGTCGTCGAGCGTGAGCGAGACGGCGATGTAGGAGCCCTGGTACTCGGTCTGGGTCAGCAGCGCCGGCGCGCCGAACGCGCCGTCAGCGAACGGCACGATGCCGAGCTGATCGGCGCGCACGGCGATGAGCTTGCCGGAGTCGCTGAGGACGTTGTGGCCGCCGATGAAGCGCGCCACGAATTCGGTGCGGGGATGATGGAAGATGTCGCGTGCCGTGCCCTGCTGCTCGATCCGGCCCTGGTTCATCACCACGATGTGGTCGGCGAGGGCCATCGCCTCTTCCTGACCGTGGGTGACCTGTATGAAGCTGATGCCGAGCTCGCGCTGCAGCCGCTTCAACTCGCCGCGCATCTTCACCCGCAGGAACGGATCCAGTGCGGAGAGCGGCTCGTCGAGCAGGAGGATCTGCGGCTCGGTGATCAGCGCGCGGGCGAGCGCCACGCGTTGCTGCTGGCCGCCGGAAAGCTGCGCCGGGAGACGGCCCGCATATTGGCTCATCGCGACCAGCTCGAGCAATTCGCCGGCGCGCTTGTGCCGCGTCGGCTTGTCGATGCCGCGCATCTTCAAGGCGAAGGCGACGTTGTCGAGCACGCTGAGGTGCGGAAACAGCGCGTAGGACTGAAACATCATCGCCGTGCCGCGCTTGGCCGGCTCGAGGTCGGTGACGTTCTGCGCGCCGAGGATGATGTCGCCCTCGCTGACCGCCTCGTGGCCCGCGATCATGCGCAGGGTCGACGTCTTGCCGCAGCCGGAGGGGCCGAGCAGGCAGCAATAGGTGCCGGCCGGGATCTTCAGGTTGACGTTGTCGACCGCCAGCGTGGTGTCGTAGCGCTTGGTGACGGCGACCAGTTCGAGAGTGGCGGGAGTGGCCATGGCGTGTCCGAGCAGGGGCGATGCTTCCCGCCTCTCTCCGCAAGCTCCGTGCCAACACCCCTCAGCCAACCGATTTCAGAAAACTGTGCAGTGGAGTCAGATCGTTAGGTCAACTCCGCCCCCGGCTGGCTGGCCGCCGCCGGCGCACCCCTCTGCACACAAAAAGGGCGCAGATTGTATAAAGTTTCGCCTGTGATTGGATACAGCTCGTCGACTACCATTCGGCCGAACGTCGCCGATCGAGCCCTCACACCAATGGCCGCCAAGACCCGCCCGAAATCCGATGCGCCAGATGCGAGCGATCGGGTCAGCCGTATCCGGGAGGGCGTGACCGCCGCGATCCTCGAACATCGCCTGCTGCCGGGCACGAAGCTGGGCGAGGACGAGATCGGCGACATCTACGGCGCGAGCCGCACGCTGGTGCGGACCGCGCTGCAGCAGCTCGCGCATGAGGGCATCGTCAACATCGAGAAGAACCGCGGCGCCTTCGTCGCGCGGCCTACGCCCGCCGACGCTCGCGAAGTGTTCGAGGCGCGGCGCCTGATCGAGCCCACCATCGTCGATCACGCGATCGATGCGGCGTCCCCGGCCTGGATCAATCGCCTGCAGCGCCATCTCACCGAGGAGCGCGAGGCGGAACTGCGCGGCGACGCGCGCGCCTCGGTGCGGCTCTCCGGCGAGTTTCATCGTCTCGTCGCCGAGATGAGCGGCCACAGCATCTATCTCGGATTCCTGAAGGAGCTGATCGCGCGCTCCTCGCTCATCATCCTGCTCTACCGCCGCCACGACACGCCGGCTTGCGGCACCGATCACCACGCCGGGATCGTCGAGGCGATCGGCCGGCGCGATGGCGAGGCCGCGCGCGCGCTGATGTTGTCGCATCTGCAGGAGATCGAGGCCGAACTGTTCCTGAAAGAGCTCGACGCCGCGGATAGGCGGCTCGCCGACGTGCTGGGCGCCTGAGCGGTCCTGATATTAGCGGCGCGCAGATGCCTTCGCCGGGTTTCGCCGCGCCTGCTTCACAGCCGCGGGACGTCGCTCATAGGCCGCGAGAAACACGTTGATGCCATTCTCGATCAGCGCGCGATGGCGGGCCGGGCTCGGCGTCTTCATCGAGAGAGCCCATTTCAGGATCTCCTTGCCTTGGATCAGGCTGAGAAACTGCGTCGCCGCCATGGCGACGTCGGGAACGTCGACGAGGCCCTGCGCCTGCGCTGCACGCAGGAAGGCGGCCACTTCGGCGTCGCAGCGCTCCGGTCCGGACTTCATGAAAACCTCCGCCACGCGCGGATAACGCGAGGCGCAGGACATCACGAGTCTGTGCACGGCAAGTCCGCGCTGGTCGAGAAAGGCTTCGAGGAACGTCGTGCCAATGGCGTGAAGTTCTGCCCTGAGATCGATCTTGGCGCCGTGGTCGCGCCATAACGTCTTCGGCCCGAAGCGCTTGCACTCCTCATTCACGAGCGCCAGCAGCAGATCGTCCTTGTCGTCGAAATGAACGTAGAGCGTCGCCTTCGAGACCCTGGCCTCGCGCGCGATCGCGTCCATGCTGGTGGCATCGAAACCCTGATCGAGAAAAAGAACACGAGCGCTGTCGAGAATCTGGCTGTGCTTGGCCCTGGCGCGCGGCTTCTGACTCGTATCGGCCAGTCCTTTGGTCTCTCGCATCTGCGCCTTATGCACTGTCGTCGTCATTAAACCCGTAACCCCACGGCTTGACTTTTAGTTCCAACCTGCAACATACAGCCTCCCGGATAAAAACTAAACGGTTTAGTTCTTTGACAGCTCCTCTTCCAGGCAGGCCCAGGCACGTCCCCGTCGTCGCAGGAGGGTGGCGGCCGGCGCGGGCCTCGGCCTGGGCCGGCGTCTCGCTCTGCGGCGTCGTGCTGGCGTCCTGTGCCGTCGGACCGGACTTCGTGTCGCCGGCCGGACCGGCCGTGGATGGCTACACACGTGAGCAGCGCCCGGCCGCCACCACCAGTGCGCCGGTGACCGGCGGCAATTCGCAGGGCTTCGAAACAGGCAGGGACATTCCCGGCGCCTGGTGGGCGCTATTCCGCTCGCGGCAGCTCAACGCCTTTGTCGAGGAAGCCATCCGCAATCATCCCGACGTGCAGGCGGCGCAGTTCGCCTTGCGCTATGCGCGGGAGAATGCGCTGGCGCAGCAGGGCAGCCTGTTTCCGCAAGTGTCCGGCAGCGCCTCGGCGGAGCGCGACCGGACGAGCACGTCGCAGTCGGGGGTGTGGCCGGCGCAGGGTTCGACCTACACGCTCTACAACGCTTCCGTCAGCGTATCCTACGCGCTCGACATCTGGGGCGGCACGCGGCGTCAGGTCGAGGCGCTGCAAGCCCAGGCCGACTATCAGGGCTTCAAGCTCGAAGCGACCTATCTTGCGCTCACCGCCAACGTGGTGACGGCCGCGATCACGGATGCCTCGCTCCGCGATCAAATCCTTGCGACCGAGGAGATCATCAAGGCGGAGTCGGATCAGCTGGCGCGCATCCAGCGCCAGTTCGAGATCGGTGCGATCTCGAAATCCGACCTGCTGTCGCAAGAGGCGACGCTGGCGCAAGCCAGGGCGACGCTGGCCCCTCTGCAGAAGCAGCTGGCGCAACAGCGCAACCAGTTGATGGCCTATCTCGGCCGGCTGCCGAGCCAGGACCGCGGCGAGCATGTGCGGCTGGCCGATCTGCGCCTGCCCGGGCGGCTGCCATTGTCGCTGCCCTCGACACTGGTACGGCAGCGCCCGGACATCCGTCAGGCCGAGGCGACCTTGCATCAGGCGACCGCGACTGTCGGTGTCGGCATCGCCAACCTGCTGCCGCAGCTCACGCTTTCGGGCAGCTACGGCGCCACCAGCCCCGAGCGGCTGTTCTCGCCCGAGACGATCGTCTGGAGTGCTGCTTCCAGCGTCAGCCAGAAGATCTTCGATGGCGGAACGCTGTACCACACCAAGGAAGCCGACGTGGCGGCGTTCGAGCAGGATCTCGCGCTCTACAAGAGCACGGTGGTGACCGCCTTCCAGAACGTCGCGGATTCGCTGCGCGCCATCCAGTACGACGCCGCGACGCTGAAGGCGCAGACCGCCGCCGAGAAGGCGACGGCCGACAGCCTCGCGATGGCGGTCGAGCAGTTCAAGACCGGCGCCGTGCCGTACGCCAACATCATCAACGCCCAGCAATCCTACCTCAACGCACGGGTGTCGCGCGTCAAGGCGCAGGCGACCCGTTTCACCGACACCGCCGCGCTGTTTCAGGCGCTCGGCGGCGGCTGGTGGAATCGCGTGGATGAAACGCCGGACGCGCTGCCGCGCGCCAATGCCGGTTACTTCGCCGGCACCGACAAGAAGACCGAGGACGCGTTGCGATGATCAAGCGGATGACAATCATGCTGTGCGGGATGGCGATCCTGTTCGGCGGGCTTTATGGATTCCAGACCTTCAAGGAGATCATGATCAGGAAGGCCATCGGCGCGTTGGCCAATCCGCCGCAGACCGTCTCCACCGTGGTTGCCGCGAACGCGCCCTGGCAGTCCAGCCTGAACGCGGTCGGCTCGCTGCGCGCCGTCAACGGCGCCGATCTCGCGCTCCAGGTCGCCGGCATCGTGCAGAGCATCGAATTCTCCTCGGGTGACAGCGTCACGGCGGGACAGACCCTGCTGTCGCTGGTCGCGACCGACGACCTCGCCAAGCTGCGTTCACTGCAGGCGACGGCGGAGAACTACGCGATCGTGCTCAAGCGCGACGAGGAGCAGATCAAGTTCAACGCGGTGAGCCAGGCGACGGTCGACAGCGACAGGGCCAACCTGAAGAACGCCCAGGCCTTGGTGGACCAGCAGAAGGCCCTGCTCGAGCAGAAGACGTTGAAGGCGCCGTTCTCCGGGCGCCTCGGTATCCGCGCCGTCGATCTCGGCCAGTATCTCTCCGCCGGGACCAGCATCGTCACGCTGCAGAGTCTCGATCCGATCTATGTCGACTTCTACCTGCCGCAGCAGGCGCTGGCCTCGATCCGCATCGGGCAGGACGTGTCGGTCGCAGTCGATGCCTTTCCGGCCGAGCGCTTCACCGGGCAGATCACGGCAATCAACGCCAAGGTGGATTCAAGCAGCCGCAACGTCCAGGTTCGCGCCACCTTGCGCAACGGCGAGGCCCGGCTGCTGCCGGGCATGTTCGCAAAGGTCGAGATCGCCGTCGGCAAGCCCGAGCAGGTCGTCACCCTCCCGCTCACCGCGATCGTGAACAATTCCTACGGCGACCTGGTCTATCTCGTCGACGATCTCCATGACGGGCAGGGCACCGCGCGGCAGATGTTCGTCAAGACGAGGCCCCCGAAAGGCGACCGCGTCGCGGTCAACGATGGGATCAAGCCGGGCGAGACCGTGGTCATCGCCGGCCAGCTGAAGCTGCGCAACGGCAGCCCGGTCAAGGTCGACAATTCACACGTGCCGCAGGCCGAGGCCGCGCCAGACATCGTCGACCAATAGGCTTCGCGACGGCGCGGATACCGCGACAAAGAGTGCCGAGAAACGAGTTCAGGACAAGATGCGTTTCACTGATATCTTCATCCGCCGGCCGGTGCTGGCGCTCGTGGTCAGCGCCCTGATCCTCGTGCTCGGCCTGCGCTCGATGGCGACGCTGTCGATCCTGCAATACCCGCGCACGCAGAACGCCATCGTCACGGTGAGCACCGCCTATGCCGGCGCGGATTCCGACATCATCGCCGGGTTCATCACGACGCCGCTCGAGAATGCCATCGCCCAGGCGAACGGCATCGACTACATGACCTCGAGCAGCGTCACCGGCTCCAGCACCATCACGGTCAATCTGCGGCTGAACTACGATTCCGGCAAGGCGATGACGGAGATCAACGCCAAGGTCAATTCGGTCCTCAACCAGTTTCCGAGCGGCACGCAACAGCCCACGCTGACGCTCAAAGTCGGCCAGACCATCGACGCCATGTACATCGGCTTTGCCAGCGACGTGCTGGCGCCGAACCAGATCACCGACTATCTGACGCGCGTGGTGCAGCCGCGGCTCCAGGCCGTCGCGGGCGTGCAGACGGCCGAATTGCTGGGCGCCAAGAAGTTTGCGCTCCGGGCCTGGCTCGATCCCGACAAGCTGGCGGCTTACGGCCTCACTGCAAGCGAGGTATCGACCGCGCTGTCGGGCAACGACTACATCTCCGGCCTCGGCACGACCAAGGGCCGGCTCGTGCAGGTCGACCTTGCTGCCTCGACCAACCTCCATTCGCTGGAGCAGTACCGCAACCTCGTGGTCAAGACCGTCAACGGCGCCATCATCCGCCTGCGTGACGTCGCGAACGTGACGCTCGGCAACGACGACTACGACAGCGAAACGAAATTCAACGGCAAGACGGCGGTCTATATCGGCATACAGACGGCGCCCACGGCCAATCTGCTCGACGTCATCAACGGTGTGAAGGCGGTCCTGCCCGACATCAAGGCGCAGCTACCGAACGGTCTGGTCGGCGAGGTGCTCTACGACTCCACCGACTTCGTCAATTCCTCGATCGACGAGGTCGTCCACTCGCTGGTGGAAGCGGTGCTGATCGTGATCGTGGTGGTGTTCCTGTTCCTGGGCTCGTGGCGATCGGTCCTGATCCCGGTGATCGCGATCCCGCTGTCGCTGATCGGAACATTCGGGCTGATGCTGCTGATGGGCTTCTCCATCAATCTGTTGACCCTGCTTGCACTCGTGCTCGCCATCGGGCTCGTGGTGGATGATGCCATCATCGTCGTGGAGAGCGTGCACCGGCTGATCGACGAAGGTGTCGCGCCGGTCGAGGCCGCGATCCAGTCCGCACGCGCGCTGGCGAGCCCGATCATCGCCATGACCGTTGTTCTGATCGCAGTCTACGTGCCCGTGGGATTCCAGGGCGGCCTCACCGGCGCGCTGTTCACCGAGTTCGCCTTCACGCTCGCAGGCGCGGTCACGGTATCTGCGGTAATCGCGCTGACGCTGTCGCCGATGAACTGCGCCTGGCTATTGCGCAAGACCGAGCGCGATGCGACGAACTGGGAGGCGCGCTTGGTCCGGACGATCGACCACGTGCTGGAGTGGCTCTCAGGCGCCTATCGCCGCCGGCTGGAGGCCGTCTTTGCGATGAAGCCAGTCGTGGCCGTGTTCGCGCTGCTGCTGTTGGCCGGCATTCCCTGGCTCTACGCGACCTCGACCAGCGAGCTCGCGCCCGACGAGGACCAGGGTGTCGTGCTCTCGCTGACGACGTCGGCGCCCTCAGCGACACTTCAGCAGCGGCAATTCTACAGCCAGCAGATCTACGATCTCGTGGCCAAGCGCCCGGAAACGAAGACCCTTTTCCAGATCGACACGCCCACCCAGGCGATTGGAGGCTGGGTGCTCAAGCCCTGGGACCAGCGCAGCCTGACCACCAAGACTCTCCAGCCGGATTTCCAGAACCTGCTCAACACCATCGCCGGCACGCGCTCGGTCGCCTTCCAGCCGTCGCCGCTGCCCGGCAGCAACGGCCTTCCGATCCAGTTCGTGATCGGTACGACCGGTTCATACAACGAGCTCGACCAGGTCTCGCGCAACTTCATGGTGCAGGCGCTGAAGAGCGGCCAATTTATCTTCCTCGATACCGACCTGAAAATCGACAGGCCCCAGACGCTGGTCTCCTTCGACCGCGACAAGGCCGGTGATCTCGGCCTGAAGATGAGTGATCTCGGCGGTGCGCTCGCGACCATGCTCGGGGGGAACTACCTCGATTATTTCAGCCTCGACGGCCGATCTTACAAGGTGATTCCTCAGGCCAAGCAGAACGATCGGCTGACGGCAGACCAGTTGCTCGGCTATTACATCAAGGCGAGCGACAATTCGATGGTGCCGCTCTCGACCGTCGCCCATCTGGAGAACAGGACCGTTCCGCAGTCGCGCAATCATTTCCAGCAGATCAATGCGGCGACGATCTCGGGCGTCGCGATGCCGACGGTGTCGATGGGCAGCGCGCTCGCCACGCTCAAGGATCTCGCGAAGACCCTGCCGGCCGGCTACACGGTGGATTTCGGCGGTGCCTCGCGGCAGCTCGAGCAGGAGTCGGGCGGCTTCGTCACGACGTTCGCTTTCGCCGTCATCATCATCTTTCTGGCGCTGGCCGCGCTGTTCAACAGCTTCCTCGATCCCGTCATCATCCTGGTATCGGTGCCGATGTCGCTGGCCGGCGCGCTGATCTTCATCAGCCTCGGCATCGGAGGTGCCAGCCTCAACATCTACACCCAGGTTGGGTTGCTCACGCTGATGGGCCTCGTCAGCAAGCACGGCATCCTGATGGTCGAGGTCGCCAACGAACTGCGCCTCGAGGGCAAGGGAGTGACCGAGGCGATCATCGAGGCCGCGACGATCCGGCTGCGGCCGATCCTGATGACCACCGCGGCGATGGTGCTCGGCGTCGTTCCGCTGATCACCGCGAGCGGAGCGGGCGCGGTGTCGCGCTACAACATGGGCCTCGTGATCGCGACGGGGCTGTCGATCGGCACGCTGTTCACGCTGTTCGTGGTGCCGGTCGCCTATGCCCTGATCGCGCGGCCGGCTGCGTCTCCGGCTGCCGCCGAGACAGCGCCCGCATAGCCCAAAAAGTTGCGGCCAGCCATTGGGGGATGGCTGGCCGCGCGCGAACCGGTCTGGGACGGGGAGGGGTGGGGATGTGACCGGGCCGCGTAACTCGTTGTCTCGTTCCTACTGATCCTTCGCGCTGGCGGTGGAGACCGCCGGCTTGGTATCGCCCAGCGAGACCCAGACATTGGGATCGCTCTGCGACTGGCGCTTGACGAAGCGGTAGCCGGTCTCCGTCCAGGCAACGACGCTCTCGTTCTGATTGTCGAGAACGAACTCGCCCTTGTCGGTCTTCACCGTCAGCACCGCATGGCCTTCACCCTTCTTGTCGCGCACGACGGTGATCAGCAGGGCCTGGCGCGGCCATCCGGCGTCGATCAGCATCTTGCGCTTCAACAGCACGTAGTCTTCACAGTCGCCGTAGCCGTCTGATGGCAGCGACCACTTCTCGATCACGCCCCAGTGCTCCTGGTCGGTCAAAGGCTTGACGGTCTCGTTGACCCAGCGATTGACCTTGACGAGGTCGCGCCATGCGGCCTGCGACATCACGATGTCGCGTGGCTGCAGCGGTGCGCCCTGGCACTGGGCGGCGTTGTCCGCGCAGAACTCGACCCAGCCGATCGGCGCACGCGTGGTGTCACCGAGGCTCGCGTAGAGCAGACGGCTTTCGCCGGCCTGCGCCGCCGCGCTGATCCCGAAGAGCATGGCGGCCAGCGCCAGCCTCTTCCCCTGTCCCCTGAAGTCAAACATTGCGGTCCCCGTTTCTTGTTGGGACCACATTTCGCACGGAGCTTTTGCGTTGCCGCTAAGTCAGTCAAGTCAAGTCGAGACGAATGCAAGTAAAACGCGCGGCGAATTCGATCTATACTTGAATCGAATTCGCATAAAATTCGATATGACTGCAATCGATTCAAATTTTACCGATTAACGCGGAAACGCTGGCGGAAGCGGCGTTCGCGCCCATTCGCGACCGACGCGTTAACCGCAAGGCGGCCGCCCCGGGGACGTGAAAAAGGCGGCGTCCGCATCGCGGAGGCCGCCTTCGAGCCTGGAAATACCGAGGTTTTCGCGTCCGCGCGCTTTACCGCGCGGTAACGCTCTCTTCGAGTGTCTCGATCGGCTGCTCGTGCAGGAACTCCAGCGCGAAGCCATCCTCGAGGTTTCGGACCACGCGGCCCTGGACCCGGCCGAGCAGAACGGTCGATTTCAGCGGCGGACGGTTCTCCGCGGCGATCGCGGCGCCCGACAGCGAGAGGTCGATGATGCGGCAGGTCATCTTGGTGCCGTCCTCGAGCGTCAGCACCGCGATGGGGTTGCGCGGCACGATACGGTCGTGGCGGCGGTCCTCCGGCAGATTGAGGATGTCGCGATTGGCGAGCCAGGTCAGCTGGGCCGCGAGTTTGTCGCGCTTCCTCGGCGTCGCACCGATCGTCATGGCGAAGCCGTTGTCGATGATGCGGGTGATCTTGCCTTCGACGCGGCCGATATGGTCGAGATAGGCGACCACGCGGTCGCCGACATTGCCGATGCCGGGCGCGAGCAAAGCGAGGCCGCCCGGCGACATGTTGATCACCTGGCAGGGGAATTCCCGGCGGTCCGGCAGCATGTAACGGCCGAGCAGGTGCACCTTCACCCGCTGGAAGCGCCTCCGCTCCTCGGCGGCCGGAAGAAATTTCTTGTTCGCCAACGCCATTTTCAACACCCGACCCCCCGCCCGGGCGGAGTCCGGGACGACCCTAAGGTGCATAGGGTTAATGTCGCGTTAGGATTGGATGCGGCGTTTCCGAACGGAAACAATGCGCTCGGAAGGCCACATCCCGAGACCCGGCGTCACCTGGCAAGCCGTCAGCGCGGATGGTCGCACGATGCCGGCATTGGATGATGCGGCGGGGATCGAACTTGGCGCTGCTCATTCCTTGCGGCGGGTCCAGCTTTCCTGGGGCTCGTCGGCCCATGCGGTCCCAAGACCAAGCATCGTAATCCAGGTCTCGGCCAGCTTGCCGCCTTCAATGCGGTAGCTTTGCATGCCGGCGCGGCTGCGCTGCTCGCCGGTCGTGGGATCGGGCCAAACGAAAGCAAATCGGAACCACGCGCGGTCAGTCGAGAAAGAATGGTCATACACCACGACGCGGATTCCGGGCCGGTCTCGATGCACACTCTGCAATTCCGCAGCATATTCGTCCCGCGTGACGGTCCGGTCGCCTCTTTCGTCATGACGGATGTATTGCGACCCCACGCAGTCCGGGATCAGGTCAAATCGCCCCTCGTGCCAAACCCGCTCCCAGCGATCGAAGAGCGCGCGTATGTTCTCGGTCATGGGCTCCTCGAAATGGAATTGCTGTGGCACTGCTTGCGTCGTTGCAAATTTCTTGCCGAAATGCACGTTCGCAGCGATATGCGGCAGAGCCGGTCCCATACGCCGCCTCCGCATTCGCCGGTTGAGCTATGACGGCCAAGTATCCAACGCGGGCCACCAGATTATCCATTACGATCGCACTCATGGAACAGAACAGCCTCTACGACCGCCCCGATCTGTACGACTTGATGGCGCCGCGAGATGCGATTCTCGAACGCTTCTATATCGAGAAGGCGCGCGAATGCGGCGACCGTGTCCTTGATCTTGCATGCGGCAGCGGCCGCCTGACCATTCCGCTGGCGCAAGCCGGGCTTGAGGTCGTCGGAGCCGACCTATCTTCCGCGATGCTCGAGCGGGCACGGAAGCATGCCAAAGCGTATGCGGTTGAGCCGGGGTTCATTCAGTTGGACATGCGCGATTTCGATCTCGAAGGGCGAACCTTCGACACCATCATTGTCGCCGTGAACTCGATCCTGCACTTGCATAGCCTCGAGGACTTCAGAGGCTTCTTCGAATCGGTCGGCAGACACCTGTCGCCGCAGGGCCGGCTCGTGTTCGACGCGTTCCTGCCCAATGTCGCCATGCTCAACTCTGATCCCAACAAGCGCGAGCTGATCGGGACGGTGGTCCACGAGGGCCTTGGCACGATCACGGTCGAAGAGACCGCGAGATACGACCCGCTCACCCAGGTCAGGCACGTGGATTGGTACTGGTCGAGCAAGAAGGAGAAGGATTTCTGGCGAGTCGCCTTGCCGATGCGCAGCATCTTCCCGCAGGAGATGCCGTTGCTCGTGGCCTCGGGCGGCCTGCACCTCATCGAGCGCTTCGGTGATTTCGATCGCAGCCCGTTGGCTGCAGGAAGCATGCGGCAGATATGTGTGTGCGGTCTTTAGGCCAGCTACGTAGCCCGGATGAGCGCAGCGACATCCGGGGCCGCTTTTCCCGCATATCGCCTCGCTCATGCTAGCTACCAATGCAGTTCCAATCCAGCCTCTTCACATACACCGCGTACGGCACCCCCAAAATATCTGGCGCGTCCAGCACCTTCACAAATCCCATGCGCAGATACATCGGTAGCGCGACGGTCATGATCGGCGTCGTATGCAGCGCGATGACGCCCGCGCCGTCGCGCTCGGCGCGGCGCAGGCATTCTTCGGTCAATTGTCGGCCGATGCTCTTGCCGCGCGAGGAGGGATCGACCACCAGCATGCGGATGATGGGCCAGGACGGATCGAAGAACGCCGGCTTCGACGCTTTCGCCCCCACATAAGCGACGGCGCCGACGATCCGGCCGCCGTCTTCGGCGACGATGATCTCGCCGGTCCTGGCAAGCTCCGGCATCTTCGCGACGTTGGCCGTGAAGAGCGGCCAGTCGGAATAGTGCGGCTCGAACTCTGCGAACGCCGCCTGTGCAACGCGGATGATGGCATCGGCATCGTCGTCTCGATAGTTCCGCAGCATCGACGTGGCCTCCGTCCGTAGTCAGGATGAAGCGATGTCCGGGGCATATCTCCCCGCATGTCGCTGACGCTCATGCGGGCTACCAGACTTGCGCTTGGCACGACTGTGGATCTCACATACGCTTGTCGTCAGCCTGCACCACAAATCATAACAAGCGGGCCGCGAGGAAACACCCATGGAATCCATTCGCGTCTGCACCCACGCCGGTCCCGGCTCGGAGCCGGTCGTCCGCACCGTGCCGTGGCCGAAGGTCGGCAAGAAGGCCGCGCTGATCAAGGTCGGTGCCTGCGGGGTCTGCGGCACCGATCTGCACATCCTCAAAGGACATTGGCCGAAGCCGCTGCCGTGGCCGTTCACGCTGGGTCACGAGCTCGGCGGTGTCATCGTCGAATGCGGCGATGAGTTCACCGAGGATTTCATGAGCAAGCCGCTCAAGGTGGGCTCCAAGGTGATGATTCCGCCGCTGATGCCCTGCGGGCATTGCTACTACTGCATCCACTATCCGCAGACTGCCAACAAATGCCTGACGCCGGTCTATTATGGCCGCTATCTCGGCTTCGACAAGGCGCCGCACCTGTGGGGCGGCTGGGCCGAATACGTCTATGTCGATCTCGACATGCTGCCGGGCACCAAGATCTACAAGCTGCCCGACGACATGTCGCTGCGATTAGGGGCGCTGTCCGAGCCGCTGACCTCCTGCATCCGCGCCTTCAATCGCGCGAGCCGCGCCGGCGGTTTCAGCTGGGGCGACACGGTGGTGATCCAGGGCTCGGGCCCGATCGGCATTTTGGCGGTCGCAGCCGCACGGGAAATGGGCGCAGGGCGCGTGATCTGCGTCGGCGCGCCGGAGGAGCCACGGCTCAAGCTCGCGCGCGAATTCGGCGCGGAGGCGACGGTCAACATCGAAGAGCTGAAGTCGCCGCAGGAGCGCATCGCGCGCGTGCGCGATATCGTGGGTGGCTTCGGCGCCGATCTCGTGATGGATTGCTCGGGCCACCCGACCGCCGGCCCCGAAGGCATCGAGATGCTGCGCGACGGCGGCACTTATGTCGAGATGGGCCAGTTCACCGACGCCGGCTCGATCGACACCTCCTGGCACCGCATCTGCACCAAGGATCTCAACGTGCTGGGATCCTGGGGCTTCACCGGCAACGACCTGCCGCTCGGCGTCGACATGCTTTATCGGACGGCGGGCAAATATCCCTGGCTGAAGATGCAGACGATCTATCCGTTCACGGAGGCGGGCGTCGCGCAGGCGGTGAGGGATGCGATGGCGATGAAGACGGTGAAGTCGACCATCGTGCCGTGGCCGGAGCTGGTGGAGTGAAGACGTGTAGCCCGGATGAGCGAAGCGATATCCGGGGGCTTGCTGGTGATTTCCCGCATGTCGCTTCGCTCATGCGGGCTACGCGTCGGAGTTTGGATTGAGCGATGAAATGACAGACGAAGAGACTGCCTACCCGAACCGACGCTCTCCCTTCAGCGCGATCCGCGCGATCGACTACACCGTCATCTTCGTGCGCGACATGGCGGCGATGCGCCGCTTCTATGAGGATGTCCTCGCCTTCCCGCTGCTGCGCGAGCTGTCGCCGAACTGGATCGAATACGGCTTGGGCAGCAACACGCTGGCCTTGGCAAGGCCGAGCCGGACTGCCTCCGATGCGCCGATCCCGGCGAGCAGCGCCTCGCTGCAACTGGCCTTCAAGGTCTCCGCCGCCGAGGTCGACCAATGTGCCGATGAACTCCTGCGGCAAGGCGTGGCGCTGCTGTCGCCGCCGACGGACCAGTCCTTCGGTCATCGCACGCTGTTCTTCCGCGATCCCGACGGCAATCTGCTGGAGGTGTATGCGGAGATCTGAGCGCACCAACGATGACGCCGAGCAAGTGGCTCTCTATGCGAGCTTACGCGCCGCTGCGGTTGCATTGTCGCCGGTGTTCGGCGTCCCGGTCGGCTCGATCAGCAGAAGATGAACCTCCTCGCGAGCCACCGGGCGATGTTCAACGCCTTTGGGGACGACGTAGAGTTCGCCCGGACCGAGCGTCACCGTTCGATCCCGCAGTTCGATGTCCAGAGTGCCCTTGAGCACGAGAAAGAAATCGTCGGTGTCGTCGTGCTTGTGCCAGGTGAACTCGCCCTTCACCTTCACCACCATCACGTCGCAATCGTTGAAGGTCGTGACGGTGCGCGGCGACCAGAGATCGCCAAAGGTCGCGAGCTTGTCGGCAAGAGATATTCCGTCGGCCATGGATCCCCCGGTTTTGTCGTTCCGTGAGGCTCGATTTGGGATCGAATAGCTGATGCGACAAGGGCTCGCATCCAGCCGATCGCTCTCCTTCACCACCCTCGCGCCCACCACCTTCGTACCCTCGAGCTCCCGTACGATCCGCTCGTCCGGTCCCACCATCCCGAGATCGAATTCGCGATCCGGCGTGACGAGGATCGAGCGCTTGCCGACGATCACCACCACCGTCATGTCGTTGCGCTCGCCCTCTGCCGCCCATGCGCGGATGTCGCCGGCGTAGGGCTCCCTGCGCCAGGCGTTGGGAGAGCCCGAGTCGCAGCGGACGTCCTCTGACGTTGTCAGGACGAGTTTCGACCGGCTCGGCTTCCATCGTTCGTCGATGAGATCGTTGACCAGCCACAGGCAGGCGAAGTCCCGGCATTCACCTGGCCGCGCGGCGTAGATCGCGCAGCCGCGACCGGGTTTGCAGTGCCGGGGCCAGGTATTCGCGGGCTTGGGGCCATCACCTTGCAGCAGAGCGTGCAGTCGCCGCAGGCGCGCTTGACGGAGGACGTCACGCGGTCATTCCCATCACATCCGGTGGGTCTCAGGTTAATGGAGGTGGCCACGAAAATCCCCTGCAACCTTCAGGCGCGGCTCTTTCCGGCAAGCCATGCATCATAAGTATGGTGATTTCCGAGCGCTTGGCGTAAAGAGCGCCCAGATCAAATCGCCAGCGTGCGGCCAGGCCGTTCGCCGTGCATGCAGCTCAGGTCCGCCGGATCACCGTTCCGCGCCTGAATCAACCAAGGTTCTCCATCCCGTGTCCCTTCCGGCCCTGACCCCGCCGCTCGCCCGCGCTTTGGCCGAGCGGAACTATGATTCACTGACCCCCGTCCAGCTCGCCGTGCTTGCCCACGAAGCCAGCGGCCGTGACCTTCTGGTGTCGGCCCAGACCGGCTCCGGCAAGACGGTCGCCTACGGGTTGGCCATCGCGAAGAATCTTCTTGATGACGCCGAGGAGTTCGGACCCGCGGCAGCGCCGCTCGCCCTGATCGTGGCGCCGACCCGCGAGCTCGCGCTTCAGGTTCAGCGCGAGCTGGCCTGGCTCTACGGGCATGCCGGCGGGCGCGTCGTCTCCTGTGTCGGCGGCATGGATCCGCGGCGCGAGCAGCGCGAGCTGGCGGCCGGCGCGCACATCGTCGTCGGCACGCCCGGGCGGCTCTGCGATCATTTGCGGCGCGGCCGTCTCGACATCTCCGAACTCGCCGCCGTCGTGCTCGACGAGGCCGACGAGATGCTCAATCTCGGCTTTCGCGAGGACATGGAATTCATCCTCGAGACCACGCCGGAGACGCGCCGCACCCTGCTGTTCTCGGCGACGTTTCCGCGCGGCATCGTCGCGCTGGCGAGGCAATACCAGCGCGACGCCTTCCGGATCGAGGTTGCCGGCGACGAAGGAGGTCACGCCGATATCGAGTATCGCGCGATCCGCATCGCGCCCGCCGACGTCGAGCACGCCGTCGTCAACGTGCTGCGCTTCTACGAGGCGCCGAGCGCGCTGGTGTTCTGCAGCACGCGCGATGCCGTCAGGCATTTGCAGGCGGCGCTGCTGGAGCGCGGCTTTTCGGTCGTCGCTCTCTCCGGCGAATTGACGCAGAACGAGCGCACCCTGGCGCTCCAGTCGCTGCGCGACGGGCGCGCCCGCGTCTGCGTGGCGACCGACGTCGCCGCCCGCGGCATCGACCTGCCGAGCCTCGACCTCGTCATTCATGCCGATCTGCCCAACGACGCCGAAGTGATGCAGCACCGCTCCGGCCGCACGGGGCGCGCGGGCCGCAAGGGGACGAGTGTTCTCCTGGTGCCACCCGCACGTCGGCGCCGCGCGGAGCTGCTGCTCAACGTCTCCGGCATCGATGCGGCCTGGGGCACCGCGCCGCAGGCGGAGGAAATCCGCAAGCTCGATCACGAGCGCATGAAGGACGTTCTGTTCACCGAGGAGACGACGGCCGACGATCTGGTGCTGGCGCAGGCGCTGTTGGCCGAGCGCTCGGCGGAGGACATCGCCGCCGCGCTCGCGCGGCTTTACCGCGCGCGGCTGCCGTCGCCCGAGGACATCATCGATCCCGGCGAGCGAAGCGGCCGGACGCGCGACGATCGCGGTCGCGACAGATCTCAAGGCGCGGATGGCGAGGATCGCCCAGCGCGGCTCCGATCGAAGCCTGGTAAAGCATCGTCGAAACACGGCATGGCGGAAGGCAGCGTCTGGTTCCGCGCCGCCATCGGACGACGCAAGAATGCGGAGGCACGCTGGCTGCTGCCGATGATCTGCCGCCGCGGCGGCATCGACAAGCACGACATCGGCGCCATCAAGATCATGGACACCACCACCGAGTTCGAGATCTCAGAGCGGGTCGCGGAGTCCTTTGCCGCCAAAATCAAGCGTCCGGACAAGGAAGACAGCATCCGCATCGAGCCGATGGTGGAGGCGCCGCGCCGGCCGGAAGCTTCGGAGGAGCGCCCTCACGCGCCCCGGCGCGAGGCCGGCGAACATCGTGAACGCCGCGACGATCGCCCGCGCGAGGCAGGTGGATTCAAGCCACGCAGCAAAGCTCACGACGAGCGCGCGCCGAAATTCGGCGATGCTCCTTCCTTCGGAAAGAAGAAGCACAAGAACAGGCCGGGCCCCGCCGAGCCGTCGGTCACGCCGTGGCCCGCGAAGGGCGCGTCAGGAAAAAAAGCAAAGAAGAAACGGCGAGGTTGATCGACCACCGATCAGCCCAGACTGCAATGATGCCGCCGGATTGCACCGGCGACATCATCTGAAAGGGCAGGTGTGGGCTCAGCGGCCGCCGCCGCCACCACCACCGCCTCCGCCACCACCGCCGGCATCACGCATCGACGAGCTGTAGCGGGGATCGGTCTGCTTCATGTAGATTGGCGAGGTGTCGCGATGGATTACTGTGGTGGGTTTTCTGCCCACGTTCGGCGTCTCGATCAGGAAGCCGCAGCCTTCGAAGAACGCGGTGTCGCAGCCATAGGTCCGGTACTGCGCCGCGGTGGCGCTGGTCGCGGTGAACGCGGCCGTCCCAACGCATGCAATCAAAGCAACTTTCGACAATGTGAGCTTCATGGATTCTCCAGCCTCGGTTCGGCGAGGCCGTAAGGGCTCGCACACACCTTCGACGGAGGCTGATCTGACTCGGTTC
This sequence comes from Bradyrhizobium sp. CCBAU 25338, assembly GCF_028128965.1. Lineage (NCBI taxonomy): Bacteria > Pseudomonadati > Pseudomonadota > Alphaproteobacteria > Hyphomicrobiales > Nitrobacteraceae > Bradyrhizobium > Bradyrhizobium sp. CCBAU 25338. The sequence continues at coordinate 219,257 of NZ_LFKY01000043.1, read as the reverse complement.
GAGGAGGCGGTTTCACGCCCGCGTGAGCCCGGGGCGGTCGGGGAGGGATGTTACGTCGCAGCGAGGTCGCGCAACATATAGGTCGCGCCTTCTCCGTAGGAGGCCAGCTTCGCCTGCAGCGACGCATCCGCCGCCACGGCACGGAAGCCGAGACGTTCCCACAGCGCCCGCGTGGCGTAGACCGAGACCAGTGCGAGCGTCGCGATGTGGGAAGCGCGCGCCAGCTCCGCGATCCCGGTCAGATAGGCGCGCGCAATGCCGCCGCGCCGATCCGGCAGCACGGCGATATCGTGCACATAGAGACAGTCTGCATCTTCGGGGAGTCGTTCCAGGAAACGATCGAGCGGCGGGATCTGATGCTGTTTCCAGGGATGCGCGAGCCCGTAGCCGGCGATCTCATCGCCGGCGACAAGCACGCGGCATCCGCCGGGATAGAGCCGCATCTTCTCCGCGAACACCTCGGGGCGTTCCGGAAGATCAGGATGGATCCGCGCCGCGATGGCGCTGATCGCGGGCAAATCGGATGGGTGCGCTGGACGCCAATGCGGCTTGCTCATGTCTCTTCGTCGTTCTGTCTCGGTTGGTGCAGTTTATTCCGCCGCCTTGACGCGCGCAGCGAAAAATATCTTTCTGCCATCTGAGGAATACGAGGCCTGGCGCGGCGTCCTACCCATGCAAGCCAATTGCATGACAGGAGATATCATGACGTCCTCGATCCGCCTCGCGCTCGCGCTGGCAATATCGCTCGCGATCGTTCCCGCCGCCTTGGCCGCACCGCCGACCAAGACGGGCAAGACCGACAAGGGCAATGTGCTTACCGATGCCAAGGGCATGACGCTCTACACTTTCGACAAGGATGCGGACGGCAAGTCGGCCTGCAACGGTCCATGTGCGACCAACTGGCCGGTGCTGAAGGCCGAGGCGAGCGACGCCGCGGGAGACGGCTACACCATCATCACGCGTGACGACGGCTCCAGGCAATGGGCCTACAAGGGCAAGCCGCTCTACACCTTCGCCAAGGACCAGAAGCCCGGCGACATCACCGGCGACGGCTTCTTGAACGGCGCCTGGCATCTGGCGATGCCGTAGCGGCCCTGGACGCCGACACAGTGCATCGGTCGTTGCGGGCGACAGCCGGTGCATTGTCGTACCGTTATCTCGGATACTCGAGCTGCATCGCGACGAAGTCGGCCGTGCGCAGCCCGTAGCGCGCATGGATGGCGTGGAGCGTCTGGTCCAGCGCTCGCGCCGGCGGCAGGTCGACGGCGGCCGGCGGCGTGTGCTTTGCCGGCCAGTCGGCCGCGATCTTGTCCGGCAGGATGCGGAGGCCGCTGCGGCTCGTCCGCGCCTCCGCCGTGGCGGCGAAGGTGAGGGCGTGCGAGCGAAAGGTGCGCGACCACGCATCGGCGATCAGCGCAAGCGACACCTCGTCGATATCAGGCGTCAGCGCGATGCCGAGTTGCTCGCGGTTCCAGAATGCGAGCGTGTTGGCGATCGCCGTCAGTGCAAAGGGGCGTGTGAACCGGAAGGCTTCGCTGCGGTGGCGCGCATCCCATTCCGCAAGTCCGATGTCGCGGGCGACGGCTAGCGCCTTGGCGCGGCCGGCAATGGCCTCGACCAGGGTCAGGGCCATCGGCATGGATGCGGTGATGCCGGTCGTCGTCGCGACGCCGCGGTCGACCACCAGCCTGCGGTCCGCGACATAGCGGATCGCGGGATGCTTTTGCAGATCGCGCACGGAATACCAGTGCGTGGTGGCCTGGCGGCCGTCGAGCAGCCCGGTATTGGCAACGACCTTGGCGCCGACGCAGACACCGATGACGATCGCGCCCTTGCCGGCCTGGCTTTTGATCCACTGCAGGGCCACGGCATCGTCTTCGCGGCTCATCGCCGGCACGATGACGTAATCCGCGCCGTCGGGATGCGCAGCATCGAACTCGGCGATCGTCGCGTGCGGCTGCACCTTCAACGCGGGATAGAGTGCGACGGGTCCGGGCTGCGTTCCCAATGTGAGGACGTCGGCGACGTCGGCGCGCGCAAGGATGCCGTACGGCATCAGATAGTCGGTGGTCTCGCTCATCTCGTTGATGCCGACGATGGCGATCAGGGGACGTTTGCGCTTTGGCGGCTTCAACGCCGCAAGCGTCGCCTCGGTCTCGTCCTTGGATATCGCAGGCGCGGTCCCCTGAGCCGGCGAGCCAGGCAACAGGAACAGCCAGGTTCCGCCGATCGCCGCCAGCAGTGCCACGCAGCCGACGCCACCCAACGCCAGAATGCGCCCTATCATGACGATGTCACCCGCTCGTTGCTTCACGCGAGGCGGAAGCTAACCGCTGGCAACGACATCAGGAATGACGCGGATCCGGCAAAAACGGCCATCCGCGCGTTGATGTGTCGTACGGCGGAGACTACCTCAGCCCCTCATACACCATCAGCCCGCGTGCGATCTGCAATTTGCGGATGGCGCGCGGCAGGAGTTTCTCCGGCTGGTGCAGATAGCGCCAGGAGGTGAGGGTGAAGGCGGAGAGCGTGCCGCATTCGTCGTCGAACGGCGCGAGCACGCCTGTCACGCTCACCGGCGTGTGCGGGCGGGCGTTGAAGGGGAGCAGCAGCAGTTCGAGATGCGCCTTGCTGCCGTCCTCGCGCACCGCGGTGACGCCGGCGATCGCGCCGAGCGTCTCGTCGGCGACGATTGTCGTAATCTCCTCGATCTCGCTGCGGCTCGCATCGGCGAACAGCGCCGCAAAGCTCTGGTCCTTGAGGTCCGTTCCTGCGAGCGCGCAGACGCGCGTGCCGGCGACGCGAAACGGGAAGCCGAGGTTCGGCTCGCAGGACAGCACGAAGATGTCGCCGAGCAGGCCGCGGACCGCAGCCGGATCGATGTCGGCCCGGTCAGGGGCTCGCGCAGTGCCGCGCTTCTCGTTCCAATACGCGAAGAACGCGCGGCTCGACGGATGTTTCATGATTGAACGCTCGCCCGGGGGCGCGACCTCACGGGACAAACCTGTCCCGCTTCAGTGCACCCGCGATCCCTTCTCTTGTTGTGCAGGAGGGGATTTGCAGCGTCCATGCCGCAGCGGCGTTTTCGGCCCTCTTGTGCCTGCCTTTGCGTCGTTAACGTTAAATTAACTATGCGCTTTGTGCCGGCCGCGTGCCTGCTATGGTGACCGCGGTCGCAAGCCTCGCCGCTTTCTCCAGGTTCTCGGCAAGGCCTGTACACAGGGCGTCAAACAGTTTGGTCACGGGCCGCGGGGAGGGGTGGGGATACTCCTTATCTCTCCGGCCACCGGAAGACCGACACGGACAGGCAGGGCTTTCCCAGGGCCCTGCCTTTTCCGTTTGCGCACTTGCGCAGGGACGGCAAACGCGACTATCTCCAAGCCTACCGCTCCGATCGCGCCTGAAAGCGAAGCTGCCTTGGATTCCCCGCAAGATTCGTCACCGGACGTGCCTGCCGTCGTCGAGGAGGCTCCGCGCGAGCCGATCCTGACGCTGCCCGCTGCGCTGACCGCCTATATCCTGCTTTTGGCGGTGATCCATCTGCGGGTGTTGCTGCCGCCGGAGCTCGAGAACTGGACCATCGACGTGTTCGGCTTCATCCCGAAGCGCTACGATTCCTCGCTGCTCAATCTGGAGATCCCGGGCGGGGCGGGCGCGAAGGTCTGGACTTTCGTCACCTATTCGCTGCTGCACGCCAATCTGACCCATCTGGGCTTCAACGTGCTGTGGCTGCTGCCGTTCGGCAGCGCGCTGGCGCGGCGCTTCGGCGCGGTCAGATTCTTCGTCTTCCTGGCGGTGACGGCGGCGGCCGGCGCGCTGGCCCATCTCATCACCCACGAGCATGCGGTGGCCCCGATGATCGGCGCTTCGGCCTCGGTGTCGGGCGCGATGGCAGCCGCGATCCGCTTCGCCTTCGTCCGCGGCAGCTTCCTGTCGTTCAGCCGCTCGGACGCCGATACCGCCGCAAAAGTTCCGGCGCTGCCGCTGTCGCGCGCGCTGCGCGACGGACGGGTGATCGGCTTCCTCAGCGTTTGGTTCGGCGTCAACATCATCTTCGGCGTTGGCGCGATCGGGATCGATTCCGAGACCACGAGCGTCGCTTGGCAGGCGCATATCGGCGGCTTCTTTGCCGGCTTGCTGCTGTTCGCCCTGTTCGATCCCGTGCCGCGCGTTCGAGGCGATGCTGCGGATGCGTCATCACAGGACATTTCAAACCGTATTTGAAGCGGCGCTTGCGGCGCGGCCCGAATTCATCCATCATCCCAAAGAACAATGTTTCGAAGCCGCAAGCTGCCAGCGGCGATGCTTCGCAACGCGCCTGAGCGTGAAACCGGCGCCAAAACTGTTAGTTGAAGACTCGAAGAACAAGTTCGGATCGCCTCAAGGGCGGACGGCTCCGATTCAGGGAGGCTGCAATGACGGTACGTTCCATTCTGAACACCAAGGGGCACCAGATCGTGAGCGTCGAGCCCGACGCCAAGCTGGCCGCCACGATCAAGCTGCTCGCTGAGAAGAAGATCGGTGCGGTGCTGGTGATGAACCAGAGCCGGCTCGAGGGCATCCTGTCGGAGCGCGACATTGTGCGCGTGCTTGGCGAGCGCGGCGCCGGCGTGCTGGAGGCCCCGGTCTCGGAGGTCATGACCCGCAAGGTCGTGACCTGCAAGGAGACCGACACCGTGGCCGAGCTGATGGAGATGATGACGTCGGGCAAGTTCCGCCATCTGCCCGTGATCGACAACGGCAAGGTGGTCGGCCTGATCTCGATCGGCGACATCGTCAAGCGCCGCGTCCAGGAATACGAGTCGGAGCAGGAAGCCCTGCGCGACTACATCAAGACGGCCTGACCGGCCTCACAACTGGCCTCATTCCTGTGCTTTCGGCGCGGTGCCCTCGGGCGTCGGCGCCAGCACATGGATGGCCTCCTGGATCGAATCCAGCGCGCGCTCGGCTGCGCGGGTGCCGAAGGCGATGAGGTCATCGGCGCGGTGGAAGTCGAACCAGCCGATCTGGCCGACGCGTGGCGTGATCAGCATGTCAGGCGGATCGCCGGCGAGGCGGGCGCGGGTGATGCGGTCCTGCATGATGTTGAAGGCATCGACCATCACCGAGGAGATGCCGGGCCGGCCGCCGCCGCCGAAGAACTCGCGCTTCACGGTTTTCTCCGGCGAGAACAACCGCGGAAAGCGCCGCTTGACCGTCGTCTCCCCGGCACCGGGCGCCACCGTCTCCGGCATCGCGCCGTGCGAATAGATCGTCGTGGAATGGGTGAAGATGTCGCTGGAAAGATTTGCGGCGATGACGATTTCGGCACCGAGCGCCCGGGCGGCTGAAACCGGCACCGGATTGACCAGCGCGCCGTCGACCAGCCAGCGGTCGCCGATCAGCACCGGCGCGAAGATGCCCGGCAGCGCATAGGAGGCGCGCATCGCGTTGACCACGCGGCCGCGCGTCAGCCAGATCTCGTGGCCGGTGCGGACCTCGGTCGCCACGGCCGCGAACTTGATCGGAAGGTCCTCGATCTGGGTTTGGCCGCAGGCCTCCTCGAGCCGGATTGCGAGCTTCTCGCCGCCGATCAGGCCGGAGCCGTTGAGGCGGATGTCGAGATAGCCGAGGATGTTGCGCATGCCTTGCAGGCTGCGGCCCCATTCTTCCAGCGTGTCGAGCTGGCCGGCCGCATAGAGGCCGCCGACCACGGCGCCGATCGAGGTGCCGACCACGACGTCAGGCACGATGCCGTTGGCGAGCAGGGTCCTGATGATGCCGATATGGGCGAAGCCGCGCGCCGCGCCGCCGCCGAGGGCAAGCCCGATGACCGGCCGGCGAATGCTGCCGAGGCCCACCTTCTCGCCATTGGAGCCCCGACCCTTCAATCTGTCCAGCACCGAAACCCTCCTAACGCCGAGGCCAGCCCGTATCACCAGACTAGGCACCGCTGCTGCGCTCCGCCATATCAGGGGTGAAGCATGGTTTATGCCGCTTTGCGAAGGGCACGGGGCAGGAGTATGGCGAGGGATGGCTGGCTCCGGGGTAATCACGCAAGCGTCAATCGGGTTCCAGCGATCGCGCGCGAGGCCGTATTTCCTGGGGTTTCAGAGGCTTGAATTTGCCGCGTTTTCGGTGAAAAGCAGGGGGTATGACACGCGGGGGTGACGGCATCATCGGATGGCGGCGCAGCGGCAGGCTGCTGCCGGCGCTGTTCCTTGCTGCGTGCCTCGTTACCTCAGGCCAAACTGCTGCGCAGGCGCAGCTTTTCTCCGATCGTCCGCCGCCGGTGCCGCCGGCATCGGTGCCCGACCCCGGCGGCGCCGTCAGCCTGGCGCCGCCCTCCGGCCTTGGCGCGGGACCCCCAAGCCTGCCGCCGACGCTGATGCAGCCCGCGACGCCCAGCATGCCGCCGCCCGCGGTTACGACCGTGCCGCCGGCCGCCCCGCTGAACGCGGCCGTGCCGGGGCAGGGCGTGCTGTCGCTGACGGCGAAATACGGCAAGGACTCTCCGCCCATCACCAGCGGCCTGGTCTGGCGGGTGTTCGCCGACCGTCCCGACGAGAACGGCACCTTCAAGCTGATCCGCGAGGACCGCAACGCCACGCCAAACATCGTGCTGCCGCCCGGCAATTACGTCGTGCATGTTGCCTTCGGCCTCGTCAGTGCGGTGCGCACCGTCGCCCTGAAGGCGGAGACGGACCGCGAATCCTTCGTGCTGCCGGCGGGCGGCCTGCGCATCGAGGGCCGCGTCGGCACCAGCCGCATTCCGCAGAACCAGATCTCGTTCGCGATCTACAAGGGCAGCCAGTTCGAGTCCGGCGAGCGCGCCTCCCTGGTGCCGAACGTCGCCGCCGGTGACGTCGTGCTGATTCCGGAGGGCACCTATTACATCGTCTCCAACTACGGCGACGCCAATTCGGTGGTGCGCTCGGACATCCGCGTCCAGGCCGGCAAGCTCACCGACGTCACCATCACCCACCGCGCCGCCGTCATCACCCTCAAGCTGGTCAGCGACAGGGGCGGCGAGGCGCTCGCCAACACCGCCTGGTCGGTGCTGACCCCCGGCGGCGACGTCATCAAGGAATCGATCGGCGCGTTCCCGCGCGTCGTGCTCTCCGAAGGCGAATACCGCGCCATCGCCAAGAACGAGGGCAAGGTCTACGAGCGCGGTTTCAACGTCGTCAACGGCGTCGACGGCGAAGTCGAGGTCGTCGCGCGCTGAAGCATGGTCCGGAAAAGTGCACGGCGGTTTTCCGAAAAGATCATGGTTAAACAACAACCTAAAGCGCGATGACGTTTCATCCTGATCGCATCGCGCTTTAGAACCCGGGCGGCGCTGCGCGCAGCCTGACTTGACGCGCCGCACGATCGTTCTCATCCAGCGCACGGACTTGCATCTCTTGTTACCGCCAAGCTACCGCCAAGTGCGTCCTAGGTGCTGGCAGCAACGGCTCTTCGCCACCACCACTCCGTTGTTTCGCCAAAATGGCCTCTTGGGGTCGAGTAAACACCGCTGACCAGGGCTTATTCCCGCACCTGCGGCTTCATCACACTCCGGTGCACGATACGAATTTCCGATCATCAATTTTATTCTCTTTCCACCGCGCTGGGTTATATGTCGGTCATCCATCTAATTGGGGGTAGCCGGAGCAGGCCTGTGCGTCTGCGAGACCGGCAAGGAGCAGGGACCAAGCCCGTCGGCATGTTCGAAGTGATCCTTACCAGGCGCAAGCGGTTTGGCTGGCGGTGGCAGGTGTGCGACCAGTCCGGCAAGATATTTGCCGATGGCTTCGAGCGCACCCGGCCGTCTGCCAAATATCAAGGCGAGCGCGCGTTGTTCTTCCTGTTGTCGCAGGCCTATCTGCGCAAACGCTCCGCCGCGTCCAGCGAGGACTAGCGGAGCCAACGGGCTAGAGGCTCGCCTGGACATCGACGACCAGCTTGCCCTTCGCTGCGTGATCGCGGATCAGCGCATAGGCGTCGCCGACATTCTCCAGCGTGAAGCGCCTGGGATCGAGCAGCGGCACCAACTTGCCCGCTTCCACCAGGCGCGTCGCCTCCATCATGATCTCCCCATGATGCGCGCGCCCTTCGCCCGACAGCAGCGGCAGCAGCGTGAACACGCCGGAATAGGTTGCGGCGCGGAAAGACAACGGCGCAAGCGCATGCGTCCCCCAGCCGAGCGCACTCACCACATGGCCGAAGCGGCGCACCGCTTCAAAGGAGGCGTCGAGCACCTTGCCGCCGACGGTGTCGTAGACGACGTCGAAGCCACGGCCGCCGGTATGCTGCGCAACATAGGTTTCGACAGGCGTGTTGCGGTCGATGAACATCGCGCCAAAACCTTCGATCGTGGCGCGCTGCGCCGCCGAGCCGGTTGCGAACACGTTCGCTCCGAAGGCACACGCGATCTGGATTGCGACATGGCCGACGCCGCCGGCGCCGCCATGGATCAACACCTTCTGGCCGGCCTCTAGCGAGGCGCGGTCGATCAGGCCTTCCCAGGCCGTGATGAAGATCAGGGGCAGGGCTGCCGCCTCCCGCATGGCGAGATTGGCGGGCTTCGGAGCCAGCAGGTCGGCATCGACTGCGGCGAATTCGGCCAGCGATCCCTGCACGCCGCCGACGCCACCGGTCATGCCATAGACTTCATCGCCCAGCTTGAACCGCCTCACCTCGTGCCCAACCTGCTCGACCACGCCGGCGAGATCGATCCCGGGAATTGCGGGCAGCGGATGCCGCGCATGCGGTGCCGCGCCGGCATGGATCTTGGTGTCGAGCGGATTGACCCCGCTCGCGCGCACCCGGACCAGCACCTCGCGCGGGCCGATTTCGGGCGTGGAGATGGTCGAGAGCCGCAGCGGCGCGTTGTACGCCTCCAACACGGCTGCGCGCATTGTCGATCGTTTGGTCATGATTGTTCTGCTCCGTTGTCGCCCTCCAATATGCCCATGAATTTTTGCATGGAAAGCAACGACGATGTACGATCACCGTGCATTATTGCATGAGGGCTGTGCGATGGACTGGAGCGATCTGCGCATCTTCCTGGCGATCGCGCGCGAAGGCACGCTTGGGGCCGCCGCGCGAAAGATCGGCCAGACCCAGCCGACCATGGGCCGGCGGCTTCGCGCGCTCGAACAGGCGTTGGGGCAGACGCTGTTCCAGCGCACCGCCGACGGCTTCGTCCTCACTGACGAGGGCACCGCCGTGCTGCGCCACGCCGAGCGGATCGAGGAGGAAGCGCTCGCGCTTCAACGTCACGCCTCCGGCGCGGAGACGCAGCTCGATGGCCTTTTGCGCCTGTCGTCGTCGGACTGGTTCGGGACGGTGATGCTCTCGCCGGTGATCGCCGCCTTCGGCAAGCGTCATCCGAGGGTGACCGTCGAGCTCCTGACCGATGCGCGCCTCTACAGCCTGCCGCGCCGCGAAGCCGATCTCGTCTTCCGCATCAAGCCGTTTAGCGAACCGGACATTATTTCCAGGAAGCTGCTGCACATTCCCTACGCGCTCTATGGCAAGAAGGGCACCAAGCCGCCGCGCGCCGGCGACGGGCGTGGCGTCCGCGTCGTGACCATGAACGTCGAATTCGCCGACATGCCCGATGCTGCCTGGCTGAAACGCGCGCTGCCCAACGCGGAGGTGGCTTCGCGCAGCAATAACAGGCAGGCGCAGGCCGAGCTCTGCGCGAGCGGCGGCGGATTGGCGGTGCTGCCGCGCCCGCTCGGGGACCGCGACCGCCGCCTCGTCGCGCTCGACATTGGTACGTCGCCGCCCGGCCGCGATACCTTCGTCGGCTATCACCGCGACCTCAAGCGCCTGGCTCGCCTGCGCGCGCTGCTGGATCTGGTGATCGAGCGGTTGGCGGGCACGCACCCGTAGCAACCCGGATGAAGCCAACTCCAGGGCTACAAGGCCTTGCGGTGCCTGTCGGGCAAAACACCCAAACCATCGGTCAAGGCGCCCCGCCGAAAATATTCTTCTTTACCGAAATTCGGAAACGGCGTATGTGTCGCCGCGACCCGGCCCAAGGAAGAGGGGCGTATCGCGATCGTCACGAACGCGGGCCGGGCGGCGGTGGACGCAGATGGCGTTGGCGCGAACGGGCTTGCGGGGCGGGAGACCGTGAGCAAGGTCGTGGCGCATACGACCGCTGCCATCAGCGTACGGCAAAATCGTGTGGTCCTGGCGCCCGGGGTCTGTGCGCCAAGTCTTGCGGTGACGTTGCGGCCCGACCGGGTTCGCACCGTCAGTCATCCGCAAGGCGACGGGGGCAATAGTGCATCGCTCCCCGGGGAGATCACGACATAAGCCGTTCCAACCACTGCGCAGGGAAGGCCGGGATGTCTCCGGTTGCCCTGTTACCCGCTGTGCATCGAAGCGCACGCAGTTTGCGTCTGGCATAGCGGTCCACGGGAGCCAACCGGCTCCCGGCCCTCCCTGCGCCCTCTTTCATCTGGGGGTGAGGCATCGACGCAAAGCTCGGGCGAGATGAGCCGCGAGGATGCGCCCGTGTGTCTTCAATGAAGATGCAAATCGAAAGAAGACGCCGTTACCCCAAACTCGGTCATTGCGAGGCGCGAAGCGACGAAGCAATCCAGAGTCTTTCCGCAGCGGCAGTCTGGATTGCTCGCTACACTCGCAATGACGGCGCTGAGACAGTGCATCCCAACATCACATTTCGTGCCCCGGACGCAGCGCAGCGCTTCTTCAGCGGTGCGCTGCAGAGCCGGGGCCCATGCAACAGCGCGTTGCGGCGTTGCGCCGCACGAGAGCATCGCCTTTGCACAACTGTCATAGTCTCTAACGCCCACTAACCAACGCCTGACTTAAAACTGTCATAATCGCCGAATGGAACCCGCGCCTGCGCGCTTTTTACACGTCGTTAAGCGCGTCTGCATTGGATGCGCCGGCAAAGTGCGTTGGGGACTGCCATGAATGCCGCGAAGAGGGTGTCGGGAAAGCCGGCCACCGAAATGTTTGACGACATCCCGGTGCTTCAGCGCAAATGGCATGCGGCGTTAAAGCCGGGCGAGCGGCTGCCACGCTATGAGGACGTGATGCTCGGCAGCCTCGGACGGCTCGCCGACCACATCGCGCTGCTGAAGAACGACGGCGCGCTCGAATTGTCGCGCAGCGGACGTTACGTGCAGAAATGGCTCGGCGAGGAAGCCTGGGACATTCCAGTCGCCGAGCTGTCGCCCGATTGTGCCACGGCGCTGTCGGAAGCAGCGGCGAGCGCGCTTGCGACCGGACGGCCGCACCGGGGAAGAGCGCATTGCGTGCGCGACGGCATGGTCAGGACCTACGACGTGCTGGCGCTGCCGACGTCCTCGCGCTGGGGCGCGACGCTGGTCGGTGCCTATGTCAACGAGCGCGGCGCGCAGTACAACCTCCTCGACGCGATCTTTTCCTCGACCGACGATGCGGTGGTCTCCCTGGTGATGCTGCGCGATGCCGGCGGCAAGCCGTTCGATCTTCAGGTCGTGCATCACAACAAAAGCGCGGACACACTGCTGAAGGTTGCGAGCGGAAGCCTGTTGTGGCGGCGGATCGGCGAGGGCGGCACGCTGCTGGCCTTGCCCGAGGTGATGGAATTCCTGTTCAAGACCGTTCTGAGCGGCCGCGGCGAGCAGCTCGAGATCGAGAGCGAGGGACGCTACCTCAGGCTCAGCGCCACCGCCTTCGCCGACGTGGTTTCGCTGACGATCTCCGATGTCACCGCGCTGAAGCGGCGCGATGCCTCGTTTCGCCTGCTGTTCGACAATAACCCGATGCCGATGTGGGTGTTCGACGCGCAGACCAAGGCGTTCCTCAACGTCAACGACGCCGCGGTCCAGCATTACGGCTACAGCCGCGCCACTTTCCTGCGCATGAAGCTGCACGAGATCTGGCCGGAGGACGAGTGGGACAGCCACGCCGAGGCGCTGGAGCGCCTCGGCGACGCCTATCACTCCTCGCGCAACTGGCGGCATCTGCGCGCCGACGGCAGCGAAATCGAGGTACTCACCTTCGGCCGCCGCGTCGCCTTCGACGATCGCGACGGCTACCTGGTGGCGGTGGTCGACATCACCGAGCGGCGCAAGGCCGAAGCCCGCATCGCCCATATGGCGCACCATGATGGGCTCACCGACCTGCCGAACCGCGAGTTCTTCCAGGAGCGCCTGAAGCAGGCGCTGGGCCAGGCCGATGGAAAACGGGTCGGCGTGCTCTACATGGATCTCGACCTCTTCAAGAACATCAACGATTCCTTCGGTCATCCGGTGGGCGATCGCCTGCTGAAGCAGGTCGCCGAGCGCCTGACCACCGCGGTCCGCGGAGCCAATCTCGCGGCGCGGCTCGGCGGTGACGAGTTCGCCGTCATTCTGGCCGCCGACGTCTCGCCGAACGAGGCCAGCGCCTGCGCGTCCTTGCTGATCGACATGGTGAAGGCACCTTATGATCTCGACGGGCAGGAGATGGTGATCGGCGCCAGCATCGGCATCGCGCTGTCGCCGGGCGACGGCACGACGCCGGAGGAGTTGATGCGCAATGCCGACATGGCGTTGTACCGGGCGAAAGCCGATGGCGGTGGCGTGCACCACTTCTTCGAGCGCGAGATGGATCTCCAGGCGCAGAGGCGCCGTGACATGGAGCTCGACCTGCGTCGTGCGTTCGCCAACGGCGAGTTCGAGCTGCACTATCAGCCCCTGGTGTCGATCGCCTCCGACCGAATCTCCGGCTTCGAGTCGCTGCTGCGCTGGCATCACCCCGACAAAGGCATGATCTCGCCGGCGGAGTTCATCCCTGTTGCCGAGGACATCGGCCTCATCATCCAGCTCGGCGAGTGGGTGCTGCGCGAAGCCTGCGCCGAGGCCGTCAAATGGCCTGCCGACGTCAAGGTCGCGGTCAATCTGTCGCCGGCGCAATTCCGCAGCCGCAACCTGGTTCAGGTGGTGATTTCGGCCTTGGCGCAGTCCGGCCTATCGCCGAAGCGGCTTGAGCTCGAAATCACCGAGTCGATCTTTCTGGCCGAGACCGATGCCAATCTCGCGACCCTGCATCAGTTGCGCGAGCTCGGCGTCGGCATTTCCATGGACGACTTTGGCACCGGCTATTCCAGCCTGAGCTATCTCCGCAGCTTTCCATTCGACAAGATCAAGATCGACCGCTCCTTCGTCAAGGATCTGGCGCAGCGGCCCGACTGCGGCGCGATCGTGCGCGCGATCTCCGGGCTCGGCCGCAGCCTCAACATCACCACGACCGCGGAGGGCGTCGAGACCGAAGATCAGCTCGACTGGCTGCGCGCCGAAGGCTGCAACGAGGTACAGGGATTTCTGTTCAGTGCCGCGCGGCCCGCGGCCGAGATCGGAAAGCTCCTCGCCGATTTCGGCGAGCGCACCTCACGGGCGGCGTAGTGCGGGCGGGTAGCAGTCGTAGACAAGCGCCTTGAACGCGGGCGTGATGCGGCTGCGCTCGTTCTGGGTCTGTTGCATCATGAGGTAGACCATGTCGAGCTTGGGATCGACGCCGAAATAGGTGCCGCTGCCGGAGTCCCATTTCAGTTCGCCGAGCGAGCCCGGCGGCGGCGGCTTCGCGTTGCCGGGATCGGTCCGCACCGCGAGGCCGTAGCCATAGCCGAAGCCGTCGCCCGGGAAGTAGAAATAGTCGCGTGCGACGCCGGAGCCCGGCCCGATGTGATCGGTCGTCATGGCCTTGAACGCGGCCGGGCTGAGGTAGCGCCTGCCCGCGAACTCACCGCCGTTGAGCAGCATCTGCGAGAAGCGTTGATAGTCGGTGATGGTCGAGAGCAGGCCTCCGCCGCCGGATTGCCATTCGGGATGGTCGAGGCGCTCGCGTTCGCCGGCAAGCAGGATGAAATCGTTCGGCAGCGGCCGCGCCATCCGCGCAAGCTCGTCCTCGGTCGCGAGCACGAATTTGGTGCTGTTCATGCCGAGCGGGTCGAAGATGCGCTGCTTCAGGAATTGATACAGCGTCTGGCCCGAGACGATCTCGATGACGCTGCCGAGCACGTCGGTGGAATGGCCGTAGCGCCACAGCGTTCCAGGCTGCCGTGCCAGCGGTAGCCTTGCGATCCGGTCGGCGAACTCCCTGTTGTTGAAATGACCTTCGAAGATGTTGGCCGCCTTGTAGGCATGCTCGACCCATTCGGCTCCGATATAGTCGTAGCTGATGCCCGAGGTTTGCCGCAGCAGATCCTCGATGTTGACGGGACGGACCGGAGGCACGAAGTCAAGTTCCAGCTCGCCGTGCGGATCGGTGGTCTGGAGGCCCACCCTGGTCTTGGCAAAGAGGGGGACGTATTTGGACACGGGGTCGGTGAGCGCAAGCTTGCCCTCGTCGATCAGCATCATCGCGCCAAGGCACGTGATCGGCTTGGTCATGGAGTGGATGGCGAAGATCGTGTCCGGCGTCATGGCGAGGCCGGTCCTGGTGTCGCGCACGCCGAAGGTCTTCAGATAGATCGGCTTGCCGTGCTGCTGGATGAGGATCACCGCGCCCGGCAGTCGGCCGCTGGTCACCTCGTTGTCGAAATACGCCGTGATGCGGTCGAGCCCCTCGGACGAGGGGGCGGGAATATCGCCGGCCCGGCTTCGCACCATCGAGCCGGCGAGCATGGCGGCCCCGATAAGAAATTCACGCCGTCGCATCCGGGCTTCCTCCCTCCCTCGCCGGGATCAAAGCCGCACAACGTTTGGCGCGTCAACGAGCCTTCGAACTAAAAGCGCGTCACAATTTCCGAAAGGCACGGTCGCGGACGGTCCTCGCTCGGTTTGGTCGGCGTGCCGATATGCACGAGGCCGGCGAGCTTCTCGTCCGGCTTGAGGCCGAGCCCATCAAGCACGTCGCGATCGAAGGCGAACCAGCCGGTCAGCCAGCAGGCGCCGTAGCCGAGCGCGGTGGCGGCCGTGACGATGTTCATGGCGCTGGCACCTGCCGACAACTCCTGCTCGAACGCCGGCACCTTCGGATGCGGCTTGGTGAAGCTGACGATGCCGATCACCAACGGCGCATCGGTGAGGCGCTTGCGCTCGATCTCGACGTCGGCCGCTGGCGCGCCCGGATTCTTCCGGGCGAAGACCCTCGCGATCACCTCGCCGGCACGCTGGCGGGCATCGCCCTCGAAGATGATGAAGCGCCAGGGCGCGAGCTTGCCGTGATCGGGCACGCGCGCTCCGATGGTCAGGATCGTCTCGAGTTCGGCCGGCGAGGGGCCGGGCCCGGTCATTTCGCGCGGCTTGACCGAGCGGCGGGTCTTCAGGAGTTCGATGGCGTCGGGCACTGCGATATCCTCTTCGGCTGGTCGTCGGGCGTGCCATGCCGAGATAGGCATGCACGCCCGCAACGGAAGCGAATTTAGATCGATTTCAGGGATCAGACGCCGCCGAGCGCCCGCCGGACATCCGGCGGGGTCGCTTCCTCGACCAGCGCGGCGATGGCCTCCTGCGTCGTCATCACCTTCTGTCCGTCGCTGCCGAGGCGGCGGACCGAGACCGAATGCGTCTCGGCTTCCTTCTTGCCGACCACGAGCAGCGCCGGGATCTTGGCCAGCGAGTGCTCGCGGACCTTGTAGTTGATCTTCTCGTTGCGCAGGTCGATCTCGACCCGAAGCCCGGCGCGGCGCGCCTGCTCCAGCACCTGCTTGGCGTACTCGTCGCCTTCCGAGGTGATGGTCGTGACCACCGCCTGCACCGGCGAGAGCCAGAGCGGGAAATTGCCGGCATAGTGCTCGATCAGGATGCCGATATAGCGCTCCATCGAGCCGCAGATCGCGCGGTGCACCATCACCGGCGGCTTCTTGCCGCCGTCATGGTCGATGTAGAACGCGCCGAACCGCTCCGGCAGGTTGAAGTCCACCTGCGTGGTGCCGCACTGCCAGTCGCGGCCGATGGCATCGCGCAGAACGTATTCGAACTTCGGCCCGTAGAAGGCGCCTTCGCCCGGGTTGATCTCGGTCTTGATGTGATTGTTCTGCGACTGGATCTCGCGCAGCACGGTGGCCATCACGCGCTCGGCGTGATCCCACATCGCATCGGTGCCGACGCGTTTCTCCGGCCTGGTCGAGAGCTTCACCGTGAGATCGCCGGTGAAGCCGAAGTCCGCATAGGTCGACAGGATGAGATCGTTGATCTTCAGGCACTCTTCGGCGAGCTGGTCCTCGGTGCAGAAGATGTGCGCGTCGTCCTGGGTGAAGCCTCGCACGCGCATCAAGCCGTGCATGGCGCCGGACGGTTCATAGCGATGCACCACCCCGAACTCGGCAAGCCGCAAGGGCAGGTCGCGGTAGCTCTTTAGCCCGTGCTTGAAGATCTGCACGTGACCCGGGCAGTTCATCGGCTTGAGCGCAAACCAGCGCTTGTCCTCGGCCTCGTCGCCGGCCGACTGCGCCGCGAACATGTTCTCGCGATACCAGCCCCAATGGCCCGAGGTCTCCCACAGGACCTTGTCGAGGATCTGCGGCGCATTGACCTCGTTGTAGTCGCCGGTCAGGCGTCGCCGCATATAGGCGATCAGCTGCTGGAAGATGGTCCAGCCCTTCGGATGCCAGAACACCACGCCCGGGCCTTCCTCCTGGAAGTGGAAGAGGTCGAGCTCGCGCCCGAGCTTGCGATGGTCGCGCTTTTCGGCTTCCTCGATCTGCTTGAGGTAGGCGTCGAGATCCTCCTGCTTGGCGAACGCCGTGCCGTAGATGCGGGTCAGCATCGGGTTGTTGCTGTCGCCGCGCCAATAGGCGCCGGCCACCTTCATCAATTTGAAGGCATTGCCGACCTTTCCGGTCGAGGTCATGTGCGGGCCGCGGCAGAGATCGAACCAGTCGCCCTGGTAGTAGATCTTGATCGGCTCGTTGCCGGGAATGGCGTCGACCAGCTCGACCTTGAATGCCTCGCCCTTGTCGCGGAACACCTGCTTGGTTTTCTCGCGATCCCAGACCTCTTTCGTGAACGGCTTGTCGCGCGCGATGATCTCGCGCATCTTCTTCTCGATCGCGGCAAAGTCTTCCGGCGTGAACGGCTCGTTGCGGAAGAAGTCGTAGTAGAAGCCGTTCTCGATCACGGGACCGATGGTGACCTGGGTACCCGGCCACAGCGTCTGCACGGCCTCGGCCAGCACGTGCGCGCAGTCGTGGCGGATCAATTCCAGTGCGCGCGGATCGTCGCGATTGACGAACTCGATCTTTGCATCATCCTCGATCGGGTCGTTGAGATCGGCGACCTCGCCATCGAGTGCCATCGCAACCGTGCGCTTGGCCAGCGACGGCGAGATGCCCTTGACGATCTCGAGGCCGGTGATGCTCTTGTCGAATTGGCGCTGGGCGCCGTCGGGGAAGGTGAGGGTGACTTTGGCGGCAGGGGTCACGGGCTTCAGATTGGACAGGCTGTACTGGAAGCCGGACTCGGATTTGGGCTGGTCGGTCATGCTTTTCTCCTGAGGCTCACTCCTGCGAACGAGCGCAGGTAAGCGGGAACGAGCGATATATCAGGCGATTCGGCCTGCGCAATCCGGCAAATCCAAGAAAGTGACGCGCAAAAGCCGGGACATTGCACCAACTATTTGGAGCAGCGCCCTTCAACTGGCCGCAAGCCTGCTCTACATGCACTTGCATGAAAAAAGCCCCCGCCGCCGGCCGTTTCGCGCCAACCGCCCTGATGCTCGGCAATCTCGTCACCGGCTGCTCGGTGCTGGCGCCGGCGGGCATGCTGCCGGAACTGGCGACGGGACTTGAGGTCAGCATCCATGCGGCCGGGCTCCTGATCACGTTCGGCGCGGTCACGCTGTGCATCGGCTCGCCGCTGACGGCCTGGCTCACCAGCCGCATCGAACGGCGGACGTTGCTCGCAACGACGCTTGCGGTGCTCGCCTTCGGCAATCTCGCTTCGGCCTTTGCGCCCGACTACGCCAGCCTCCTTGTCATTCGCCTCGTGATGCTCGCGGTCGGTGCGCTCTACACGCCGCAGGCCGCCGGCACGGCAGCACTGATCGTGCCGGCGGAACGGCGCGGCAGCACCATTGCGTACATTTTTCTTGGCTGGTCGTTGGCAGCCGCCGTCGGCCTGCCGCTGATCACCTTCATCGCCAGCCGCTATGGCTGGCGCGCGGCCTATGGCGGGATCGGCGCGCTCGGCTGCATCAGCTTGCTGCTGTTGCTGCTGCGCCTTCCGGCGGGCCTGAAGGGCGCACCGGTGGATCTGAAGACGTGGGCCGCGGTCGGCCGGAGCAGGACGATCCTGCTGCTGCTTGCGATCACGATGTTGCAGATGTCGGGGCAGTTCGTGGTGTTCACCTATATGGGCCCGCTGCTCAACAGGCTTACCGGAGCCGGTGCCGATGCGATCGGCATGGTGTTCGCGCTTTACGGCGTCTGCGGCTTCCTTGGCGTTGTCATCGCGACCCGCATCGTCGACACCTCGGGGCCCTATCGCACCTCGCTCCTGTTCACCTGCCTGTTGCTTGCCGGGATGACCGGCTGGGCGTTCGGCGCGGGCTCGCTCGTCTTGATGGCGGTCGCGGTCGCGACCTGGGGGCTTGGCTTCGCGTCGACCAATTCTATGCAGCAGGTGCGGCTGGTCGCGGCCGCGCCGCCGCTGGCATCGGCGACCGTCGCGCTCAATACCTCGGTCCTCTATATCGGCCAGGCGGTCGGCTCCGCCGTCGGTGGGCTGCTGTTTGCCCGCGAGCTCCTGCACACGCTCGGCTTCGTCGCGGTGGGTTTCGTCGTGCTGGCGCTGGTCCTGTTGGTGCTGACCCGGCCGCGGCCGGCTGCTGCCAGAACCGCCTGAACGCCGTCTTTCCTGTGCGCAAGGTGCTTGGCAAACCTCGCGTGAGGGCGCTAGAAGGCCGGTCATGGGGACCAAAGAGAGTTGACTGAAATGAGGATGATTCTGGCGGTTGCCGCGGTGCTCTATTCAACCTCCGCATTTGCGCAAGCCGACAAGCCCCCGATGGTGGGGGACAAGCCGCTGGTCCAGGTCAAGCCCAAGGGGACCAACGAGGCCGCGGCCAAGCCCGCCGCGGCAGCGAAGGGCAAGCCGCAGTCGATTGCTGTCCGGCTCCAGGCCTGCCTCGAGATCGACGACGGCACCAAGGATCGCCTCAACTGCTACGACGCCGTGATCCCGCCGGCGCCGAAGCCGAAGCCGGCGAAGGCCAAGGGCTACGCAGATTGCCGTTTCTTCAAGGAAGAGGACGAGCGGCTGACCTGCTTCAACGGCTTTGCCGAGAGCATTCCGAAGCTGCCCAAGAACTGATATTCGCCAGGTCAGGGCTCAGTCGCTGATCGAGCTGAGCAATTGGGCCTAGCGGCTCGATGCGGATGGATTGGTCGAGGCGACGCGCGTGAGCGCTAGCGACGGCGTTGCCGACATCTTCACCAGCACGTCCTTGAGCGGATCCCGCGTCCAGGCGCGGGTCACGTAATCGCGATGGGTGATGCCGTCGCCGGTCTCCACGAACACCACGCTGCCGGGACGGAGCGGCTCGTCCATGTCCTCGGCGACGCTGATGCCCTTCTGCCGCAGCATGCTCATCAGCTCACGGTCGCGCCGCGCCGTGTAGCGGGTGTAGGAGCTGACGAAGAAGCCGGAACGGTGGCTCTCGATCCAGGAGGCGAACTTGTCCAGTTCGCCGTAGATGGCGTCGAGCAGCACCACGCCGCGGACGCGATCGCTGATGCCGCCGACCTCAAGGCTCCAGGCCGTCGGCAGGAAGCCGCCGCTGTAGCCGACGATCACGATCGGCATGTTGGCGAAAGCGCGCGCACTGTCGGGATCGCCGGTGAGGCGGGCGAGATGGTCGGCCGATTCCGCCATGAAGCGCTTGAACCCGCCCGGTTGCCAGAACTTGCCGGCGCTGGAATCGGCGGCATCGACGGCCATTTGCGGTGCAAGGAGCACGGCGTTGGCGCCGGAATCGCTGATCTGCTTGGGCACCAGCTGGCGGTCGCGTACGTCGCGCTCGAGCGTCGCGCCATTGCCGTGGAAGAACACCACGATCACACCCGGCTTGTGCACGTCGAAATGCTCGGGCACGTGCACCAGCACCCGGCTGTCGCTGTAGGTCTCGTCCTGCCAGAACACGCGACCGGAATAGCTGCGGTGGCCGCGGCGGTCGCCCTTGGAAATGTTGAGGAAGGGCGCGTCGGAAGCGGGGTTGTTGCCGAAGTAAGGGAAGGCCGACGATTTCATGCTGACGAGTGTCGTCAGGTCGTCGCGCGGCGGACGCTTGTAGGGGACCTGCGGCTCGAGCGAAGCGACCTTGTAGGACGCTTGCTCCGGCGGTTGTTGCTGAACGGCGCGCCTGGGCGAGAGGTCCGACATCTGCCGTTGCAGGAAGCTTTCGCTCGCCGAGGGAAAGCGCTCCTTGAACTGCGGGGCGGGGAAGCGGTCCTCGAACGTGTCGCCGCTTGCCACGCGTGCGTTGGAGGTTTGCGAACTGGTTTTGGCGACGACCTGGACGTTCGCCTGCGAGTTCGTTGCCAGCGCCGCCGGATCGGGCGCCCTGCCGCATTGAACCAGCGACAGCGGCACCAAGGCCGAGATCAGGCCGACCCGGAGCGCACGACGGCGCGCACCGGACGTTGTCCGATCGGCACGACAGTCAGCTCTCAGTCTCGGAACGGCCCCGAACATCCACCCATGACCCCAAGTCACGACATCAAGTCCGTCGGCATGCTTTAAGACAATTGAGCCGACTGGCGTTTAGGCGACGTTAAGCGTCCGGAGCAACTTCCCCACATCCGGAACGCTCAAAAGGATCATGCAATCGTGTCCTGATTGTGGGGAGGGGGATCGGGAAATTCCGGGCAAATCCCGGCGTCATTGTCCAAAAGCGTGGTTAGTCGGTGTCTTGGTACCCGCTACCGTTGCCTCATTTAACCCTTGTTAACCCTGCTTGAATTGACTGGGCCAAATTGCACGATGGCCTACGAGGCGAGACGCCTGAGGTTAAGGACCGCGATGACGGCATCACATGCGGGAACCGCAGCCCGGATGGGCCGGCTGACCGGGAGCGGGGCCGGGGTCTCCGTTCCGGTCGCAACCGCCATCGTCGTGGCCGACATGATCGGGGTCGGCGTCTTCACCAGCCTCGGGTTCCAGGTCAAGGACATCCCGTCCGGCTTCTCGATCCTGCTGCTCTGGACCGTCGGCGGCATCGTCGCCTTGTGCGGGGTGTTCGCGTACAGCGAATTGGGCGCGATGTTTCCGCGCTCGAGCGGCGAGTACAATTTCCTCGGCCGCGCCTATCATCCGGCCTTCGGCTTTCTCGCCGGCTGGGTGTCGGCCACGGTCGGCTTCGCGGCGCCGGTTGCGCTCGCGGCGATGGCGTTCGGCGAATACGCCAAATCGGTTGTCCCGGATCTGCCGCCGATTCCGCTTGCCATCGGCGTGGTGTGGCTGGTCTCGCTCGTGCAACTGACCGGAGTCCGGCACTCCTCGACCTTCCAGCTGATCTCGACCATCCTCAAGGTCGTCCTGATCGTCGCCTTCCTGGTCGCCGGCTTCGTCATCGGCGTGCCGCAGCCGATCGCCTTCACGCCGCAGCCGGGCGATCTCGCCCACATCGTCAGCGCGCCATTCGCGATCGGCCTCGTCTTCGTGATGTATTCCTTCTCGGGCTGGAATGCCGCGACCTACATCATCGGCGAAATGAGCTTGCCGCAACAGAACCTGCCGCGCGCGCTGCTTGCGGGCACGCTGATCGTGCTCGTGCTGTACGTCGCGTTGAACGCGGTCTTTCTCTATTCCACGCCGGTGAGTGCGCTCGCCGGCCAACTCGACGTCGCCAGCGTCGCCGGCAGCGCCATCTTCGGCAGCCTCGGCGGCCGGATCGTCGGCGCCATGATTTGCGTCGGCCTGATCTCCTCGATCAGCGCGATGATGTGGATCGGGCCGCGCGTGATGATGACGATGGGGGAGGACATTCCGGCCCTGCGCGTGTTTTCGAAGCGATCGGCGAGCGGCGCGCCGGCCTATGCCGTCCTGTTCCAGCTCGCCATCGCCAACCTGCTGTTGTTCACGCGCAGCTTCGAGGCGGTGCTCGACTTCATCCAGTTCGCGCTGTTGTTCTGCTCGTTCTTCACGGTCGCCGGCGTCATCAAGCTGCGCATCACCGATCCCGACCTGCCGCGGCCCTATCGCGCCTGGGGATACCCGTTCACACCGCTGGTTTTCCTGCTCGTGACCGCGTTCATGATGTACTACCTCCTGACCGAGCGGCCGGTGCAGTCGCTCTCGGGGATGCTCGTCATGCTCGCGGGCCTGTTGATTTATGCTGTGTTCCGCAGGCGGCCGGCTGCCGCTGGTACGTCAGACAATCGCGAATAGACATGGTCCGCCCCCTGAGAATTGTGGCCGTCGCCCTTGCCCTGCTGGCTGCGTCCGTCTCGTCCGTCCGTGCCGCCGACGTCACCTTCGACGACACCGCGCGCTTCCTTGCGGGCATGCAGCCTTCGGCGGACTCGCCGCTGGTGCCGCTCACCAGGGATCCGGGCTGGCAGCGCCATGCAAAGTTCTTCGATGGAGCTTTCGCCCAGCTCGAACAGCGGCAGCTCTCCAATATCCGCAGCTGGGCCGACGCCAATCTCGCCGCGCCCCGGCCGACCATGTTCTACATGTTCAGCGGCCCGGATTTCCTGTACGCCAATGCCTTCTATTCCAAGGCCAGCACGTATGTGCTCGGCGCGCTGGAGCCGGTGGGAGCGGTGCCCGACCTGACGCGGCTGCCGCGTGGTTCGGTCGCCGCCGCGCTCTACAATGTCGAGCGTTCGCTCGGCTCGATCCTGAGCTTCTCCTTCTTCATCACCAAGCAGATGAAGGTCGACCTGCACGCCAATCAGGTCAACGGCACCTTGCCGATCCTCTATGTCTTTCTCGCGCGGTCCGGCAAGACCATCCGCAATGTCGAGATGATCGCGCTCGACGACAAGGGTGGGGTGCATGTCGGCGACGACAATCCTGGACGAAACGCAACGCGCGGCGTCCGCATCACCTTCGCCGGCAGCGATGGGGAAGCGCGCACGCTGTATTATTTCTCGACCGATCTATCCAATTCCGGCGCGCGCGCCGCAGGCTTCCTGAAGTTCTGCGAGACGCTCGGGCCCGGCAACAGCCTGCTCAAGAGTGCCTCCTATCTGTTGCACTCCGGCAATTTCTCCGTCGTGCGCGACTGGCTGCTTGCCAACAGTGCCACCATCATCCAGGACGATTCCGGCATTCCGCTCGCGAACTACAACGCACGGCAATGGCGGTTCTTCCCGTTCGGCCGCTATCTCGGTCCGATCGACGAATTCCCCGGCCGCTACCAGGAGCGCTACGCCGAACTGTTCACGCGCGCCCAGCCGATCGATTTCGGCGTCGGCTATCGATGGCGGATGCGCGAATCGAATTTGCTGCTGTCGGTGAAGGTGCCGGGCAGCGACACTGCGCCGACTGCGGAGACCACTTCGGCTACCGAGCCGCCGCCAAGGCCGCCGCGCCCGAAACGGCTGCGGCCGCCGGAGTCCATCCCACCGTCACAGGGACGTTTCTTCTGGTTCCGGTAGGCTATTTGCCGAGGCCGGACGTCAAGGCGTCTGGGCCACGACGACCAGCACTTCGGCCTTCTGCCGGCCGAGGCTCCTGACCTCGTGCGGCGTCTCGCCTGAAAAATACAGGCAATCGCCCCTTCCGAGGACGAGCTCTTCGCCATCGAGCTTGATCGCGATCCTGCCGTTGATGACGAACAGCAGCTCCTCGCCCGCATGCGAGGCGCGCGTCGCCGACTTGTGCGGCGGGCTCAGCAGAAAGGGCTCCATCATCTTGCGGGTGCGACCGGTCGCCAGCGGGACCACGCCAAACGTGTCCTGGAACAGCGGCACATTGCCGTCCTGGCGACGGAACAGCGTGTAGCGCGGTGCCGGCTCGGCGTTCGGGTCGAAGAAGTTCGCGACATTGACCTCGAGCGCGGCGGCCATCCGCAGCAGCGCGGCGAGGGAGGGGATCTTGAGGTTGCGCTCGACCAGCGAGATGTAGCCGCGGGTGAGGTCGCTTTGCTTCGCAAGCTGGTCCAGCGTCAGGCCCTTGGCGATCCGCGCCTGGCGGATGTTGGCCCCGACCGCTGTCGCTTTGCTGACGTCAAGCACGCATGAGTCTCCCGAACTGCTGAAGCCTGTTTTGCAACAGAAGGCGCCGGACTGCCAGCCCGGCGGCCGGCAAGGCCCCGAGCCGGGTCGCCCGCGTCGTATTCCACTGGAAAACTTCTGAGCAGAAATTTCGGGCAAGGGCGCGGATATTATGAGCAGGTGAATTGGTATAACGCGGAAAATCGCCGAATTTTGGCGCAATTCGCCCGCATTGCCGCGATCGTCGGCATTTGCCGCGTTCCGTGGCGTTGATTTCCAATAGTAAACATGATCGATTTTTACCGTCGCGGCTGCCGATGGGCACCGCGACCGCACCAACTGCTTTTCCCAGGCGCCGGTACCTTTTGGAGAGATCGATGACCGTAGCAGACGACGTAACCCTGAACGTAGCGCCGGACGAGGCGGCGAGCTTGCGACGGATCGTGTGGTCGAGCGTGATCGGCACCGCGGTCGAATGGTACGACTTCCTCATCTATGGCACGGCGACCGCGCTGGTGTTCAACAAGGTCTTCTTCGCCGCAGGCAATCCCGCGCTCGCCACCATCGCGGCCTTCGGCACCTACGCCGTCGGATTTCTGGCGCGGCCGCTCGGAGCTGCGATCTTTGGCCATTACGGCGACCGGGTCGGCCGCAAGGCGATGCTCGCGATCACGATCATGGTGATGGGCATCGGCACCTTCCTGATCGGCCTGCTTCCGACCTACCAGCAGATCGGCATTGCCGCGCCGGTGCTGCTGATCGGATTGCGCTTTCTCCAGGGTATCGGCCTCGGCGGCGAATGGGGCGGCGCCGTGCTGATGGTGGTCGAGAATTGCCCGACGCATCGCCGCGGCCTGCTCGGCAGCATGGTGCAGGTCGGCAACCCCATCGGCAATCTCGCCGCGATCGGCATGTTCGCGCTGGTGGCGAGCCTGCCGGAGAGCGACTTCATGACTTACGGCTGGCGCATCCCCTTCCTGATCTCGATCCTCCTGGTCGGCGTCGGTCTCTACATCCGCCTCAACATGGAGGAGACCGCCGCCTTCCGTCAGGTCCAGGCCAAGAAGGAAGTCGCAAGCCTGCCACTGCTCGAGATCTTCAGGCATCACCGCCGGCCATTCTTCACCGCGGTCGGCCTGAAGATCTCCGAGATCGCCTATGCCAGCATCGGCGGCGTGTTCGTGATGTCCTATGCCACCGCCAATCTCGGCCTGCCGCGCGCGGTGGTGCTGAACGGGGCGTTCGCCGCGTCGCTGGTCGCACTGCTCGCTATCCCGCTGTTCGGCTGGCTGTCCGACCTCGTCGGCCGCAAGACGATGTTCTATGCGAGCTGCCTGTTCTCGGCGCTGTTTGCCTTCCCGCTGTTCTGGCTGCTCGACACCCGCGATCCGACCATCGTTGTCTGCCATCGTGGTCGCGATCACTTTCGGTCAGATGGTCATGTTCGGTATCGGCGCGCCCTGGTACTCCGAGCTGTTCACGGCTCGGCTGCGCTACAGCGGTGCTTCGCTCGGGTTCCAGGTCGGTGCGGCGCTGAGCGGCGGGTTGACGCCGCTGATTGCTGCCTCTCTGATGGCCTGGAGCGGCGGCGCGACCTGGCCGGTGTCGCTGCTGCTCGTCGCCTGCGCCGCCGTCACCGCGATCGCGACCACGTTCGCGCCGGAGATGGCGAACAAGGAACTGACCTGATCCCACGGCGCCGCTGCCGGCGGCGCCACGACTTCTCATAAGGATTTGTCATGCTTGATACGATCAGCGCCGGTGCGGCGCAGGGCGCAGCACAGCTCGGGTGGCTCGGTGTGGTGCGCTTCCTCCATCTTGCCCCGCGCGCGTTCCTGCCGATGCGCGCGGCCGAGACCATCACCCTCGTCGCCGGGAAAGGAATCGAGGGCGACCGCTACATGATCGGAAAGGAAGAGGGGTTTTACTCGCACAAGCCGGAAGAGGGCCGGCAGGTCACCCTGTTCGAACTCGAGACGCTGGTTGCGCTGAAGCGCGACGCCGGGATCGAGCTCGGCCCGGAAGAGCATCGGCGCAACGTTACGGTGGAGGGCGTGCCGCTGAATCATCTCGTCGGCCGCCGCTTCTGGCTGGGCGAGACCCTGCTGGAAGCGACGCGGCTGTCGGTGCCGTGCCGGCATATCGAGGAGATCACGGGCAAGGCGATCTTCGATCCCCTGATCAATCGTTCCGGCCTCAACTGCAAGATCCTGCAAGGCGGCATCGTCAGGGTCGGCGATACCGTGCGGAATGCGACATGAGCGCGCGACCGATCACGACGGTCAAGACAGTCGTCACCGGCATCGAGGAGGCGGGAGCAGGCATCAAACTGTTCACGCTCGCCGATCCCGACCGGTGGGAACTGCCGCGGTTCAAACCCGGCGCGCATATCGATCTGCATCTGCCGAACGGGCTGGTCCGCACCTATTCGCTGTGCAACGAGCCCGCGGACGACACGCGCTATGTCATCGCGGTGAAGCGCGAAGCGGATGGACGCGGCGGTTCGCGGGCGCTGCACGACGAAATCGGCATCGGCGATGTCATCGGCGTGTCGTTGCCACGCGGCGGACTTGAGCCCCAAGCTCGCATCGCGCGCTACGTGTTCCTGGCTGGCGGCATCGGCGTGACGCCGTTCTTGTCCATGGCACGGCATCTCGAACGAACGAAGCAAGCCGACTTCACGCTGCATCTGATCGTGCGAGAGGAGGTGCCGCTCGCCACGCATCTCGGCTCGCTGGTCGAAGAGGGGCGCATCATCGTGCATCGGACGTCCCGGAGCGGGCGTCCCGATCTCGCAGTGCTTGTCGGAGAGGGTGGATCTGAGACGATGGTGGCCTGCTGCGGCCCGGAAAGCATGATCGACGATTTCGAGCGGGTGACCGCAGCGTGGCCCGCGGCGAGTGTCCATATCGAGCGGTTCGTCGCACCACCACCGGTCGTCGATCCCGATGCCAAACCGTTCACACTGTCACTGGCGCGCTCGGGCGCCGAGATCGAAGTGCGGACCGGCCAGAGCATGCTGGCCGCATTGCAGGAGGGAGGCATCGAGATCGCGACCTCCTGCTGCGGCGGCATCTGCGGCGCCTGCAAGGTCGGATGGATCGAAGGCAAGCCAGTTCACCGCGACCGCATCCTGTCGCCGTATGAACGCGAACGCTATCTCATGGTTTGCGTGGCGGGCTCGGACGCCGAGCGGCTGGTGCTGGATCTCTGAGCTACCAGTGCACGCTCTGGCTCGGCACGATGAACGTTGTCGTGCTTGGCTGTGTCGCGAAGCTCCTCGCCAGATACCAACCTGAGCCGAGGACGAGCGCGAGCAGCGCGATGACGGCGAGCAGGTCGATGGTTCTGGGATCGTGTCCCCTGTGACCGAAATTCGGACCAGGCCGGAAGTGAAAATGAGGGCTGATTTTCCAGCGCATTGTTGTTTCCTCCCGTGGGAGCATCGAAACAACGCGAGCGGAAAGTGCCGGTTCCGGTCCGGCGGCGATGGTCAAGCACCGCAGCAAGCGTCAGGGTGCATTGACCCCGCGCCAGCGGCCGTAGCGCCAGGGCAGATACCAGCGTGCGCCTTGCGGCGCGGCGAGGGGTACGTTGTCGATGCCGGACGTGCCGAAGGGATGGCAGCGGAGCAGGCGTGCGAGCGTCATCCAGCCGCCGGCCCAGAGCCCGAACCGTTCGATCGCCTCATCGCCGTAGACGGAGCATGTCGGCAAGTGCCGGCAGTTGTAACCGACCAGGGGCGAAAATGTGTGCCGATACAGCCAGATCAGCGCGCGGCCGAATCTGCGCGGCAGCCGGAGCACACCGGAACTGGAACAGTGCTCGCATGCTGAATGCTTCATGTGCGTTTTGCTGCGACCTTGAGCCAGGGGTTGCCCGGTTCCGGCGCAGGGAACCGTAAGCTGTTGTTTGTGCGCCCTATTTGCGTGCTTTTTGGGAGCAGTGCAGCAAGTATCTCTGGACGATCTGTATTCCCCCGGATACCATTTTTGTGACGTTCATGTGTAGACTTATTGAACGCGCAAAACGGGGCTTGCCTGAATCGCCTTGGGGCTTGGGGAAGGGACCA
This sequence comes from Bradyrhizobium sp. CCBAU 25338, assembly GCF_028128965.1. NCBI lineage: Bacteria > Pseudomonadati > Pseudomonadota > Alphaproteobacteria > Hyphomicrobiales > Nitrobacteraceae > Bradyrhizobium > Bradyrhizobium sp. CCBAU 25338. The sequence goes on along the minus strand of NZ_LFKY01000043.1, from coordinate 191,106 downwards.
GTTTGAAACGTCTGACGTCGCTCAATCTTCGCGGCTGGTTGCTGGTGGGAACCGCCGTCTGTGGAATCGCGCTGGCTGGCGCCGTCGCGACTTTCGGGTCGTCGGCCCGGGCGGGCAACACCCTCGAAGAGCGCAAGCTGCCGATGAAGTTCAGCTGGGTCGCCTGCGAGCCGACCTGCCGCGGCTGGGTCAGCGCGGTCGGCATCATCACCGCCGATACCCCAAGGGAATTCGAAGAGTTTTCGCGCGGACGCCAGCTCGGGGGCGCGACCGTCGTGCTCGATTCGAGCGGCGGGTCCGTCAATGACGCGATCACGCTCGGCCGGCGCTTCCGCAATCTCGGGCTTTTGACCACGGTCGGCGTAAGCCTCCGCGGCGGGCCGTCGACTCGCCCGGCGGTCGCGCCGGAGGCCTATTGCGAATCCATGTGCGTGTTCCTGCTGCTCGCCGGCAAGAAGCGCTACGTGCCGGAAGCCGCCCATGTCCGGGTCCACCAGATCTGGATGGGCGACCGGGCCGACGATGCCAAGGCGGCGAGCTACAGCGCGCAGGATCTGATGATCGTGGAGCGCGACATCGGCCGGCTCGCCAAATACACATTTGACATGGGGGGCGCCGGTGACTTGCTGTCGCTTGCGCTCAGTGTTCCGCCCTGGGAAGATCTGCACGAGCTCGACGCCGGCGAGCTCAAGCTGACCAATCTGGTCACGACCGATCTCGTGGCTGATGTGCTCCCGCATGTGGATATTTCAGCGCCAGCAATGGCGGAGCTTGCACCGAAGACGCAGGCCCGGTTCGGCGCGGAACCGGAGCAGGCGCAGCCTGCCAAATCGACCAAGACGGCGGAAGCCCTGGTGCCGACGGGTGGCGTGGCCGCGCCGGCTGCGGCGACGCCGAAGTAAGCTCCCCGTACGGTCATTCCAGGGCGTCGCAAAGCGACGAACCCGGAATCCAGATATTGTAGCGCAGGATTCCGGCTTCGCCCTTCGGCTACCCCGGAATGACGCCGGTTTGGGATCAGCCCTGCGCTGCTGCCGGCTGCTTGGCCTTGGCTTCGATCTGGCCGATGGCATCGACCACGGCATCGAAGGTGAGAAGCGTCGAGGCATGGCGCGCCTTGTAGTCGCGGACCGGCTCGAGGAACTTGATTTCTTCCCATTTGCCTTCAGGAGGCGCGCCGTTCTCCTTCAGCATCTTGCGAACGGTTTCGCGTAACTCACGGAGTTCGCTCGCAGTCGAGCCGACCACGTGACTTGCCATGATGGATGAAGAGGCCTGACCCAAGGCACACGCCTTCACGTCATGCGCGAAGTCGGTGACGGTATCGCCATTCATCTTGAGGTCGACCTTCACGGTCGATCCGCACAGTTTGGAGTGGGCAGTGGCGGAGGCGTCGGGGTCCGACAGCCGCCCGAGGCGCGGAATATTCCCGGCCAGTTCGATGATCCGCTTGTTGTAGATGTCGTTCAGCATGTGATGGAGTCCAGGACTTCCGGGCCGGATCGGCCTTGGCGGGCGCCGTACACGGTCCTATATAGGGACGGAACTGGTGGAAAAACAGTCCAGCGGTGCGATGGCGGTGATCCAGATATGCGCTGCCGGCGTTGTCGCCCCAGGACTTTCCACTGAAGCTTGGTCTGTTCAGGCGTCCGGCGGCTTGGCCGCCCCGTCTGCCGGTGACACTCCGGCCGCAAGGCCGTCGAACGGAGTCGATATGGACGCTGCAATCAAATCCATCCGCCCCAACAAGCCCTCCGACCGGCAGCTCGAGAGCCGCCCGGCCGAGCTTGATCCCGCCGAATTCCTCGCAGCCGCCGTTCGTGCCGACCAGCCGCGCCCGGCTCGCGCCGAGGCGGAAGCCGCGGTGAAGACCCTGCTCGCCTATATCGGCGAGAACACCGAGCGCGAGGGCCTGCTCGACACGCCGCGCCGTGTCGTCGAAGCTTTCGACGAACTCTATCAGGGCTACCACCAGTGCCCGGCCGAGGTGCTCGACCGCACCTTTGGCGAGACCGCCGGCTATGACGACTTCGTTCTGGTGCGCGACATCGAATTCACCTCGCAGTGCGAGCATCACATGATGCCGTTCTACGGCAAGGCGCACATCGCCTATACGCCGGTGGAACGTGTCGTCGGCCTGTCCAAGCTTGCGCGCCTGACCGACATCTTCGCCCGCAGGCTCCAGACCCAGGAGCACCTGACGGCGCAGATCGCGGCGGCGATCGACGAGGTGCTCAAGCCTCGCGGCGTTGCCGTGCTGATCGAGGCCGAGCATACCTGCATGTCGGTGCGCGGCGTCGCCAAGCATGGCGCTTCCACGTTCACCAGCCGCTTCACCGGCATGTTCCGCGACAACCCCGCGGAGCAGGCCCGTTTCCTGTCCCTGGTGCGAGGTACGCGCTGACCTCGCAAGTAAACTCGCGAGGCTCCTGTGTCCGCTCACTCCCATGAGATCGAAGAAGGTCTCGCCTTCCTGCCCAGGTTCGATGCGAGCGGCCTCGTGACCTGCGTCGCGACCGACGTCGCCACCGGCGACGTGCTCATGGTCGCACACATGAACGAGGAGGCGCTGCGCAAGACGATCGCGACCGGCGATGCCTGGTACTTCAGCCGCTCGCGCAATGCCTTGTGGCGAAAAGGTGAGACCTCGGGTCAGACCCAGCGCGTGGTCGAGATGCGCACCGATTGCGACCAGGACGCGGTCTGGATCCGCGTCGAGCAAGTCGGCGCGGCCTGCCATACCGGGCGCCGGTCCTGCTTCTATCGCAAGGTCGAAGCGGAGGGCGGGGGAGCGAAGCTGGTGTTCGCCGACGCCGAGCAGCTGTTCGATCCGGACGCGGTCTACAAGAAATAGCTCGCTGTCATTCCGGCGCGCACCGCAGGTGCGAGCCCGGAATCCATTCGGCCGCGCGCAATGCCTTGCGATGGATTCCGGGCCCGCGCTGCGCGCGCCCCGGAAGGACAGTGAGGGCTGAATTAACCCCGCATTAACCATGACTGTCCCACGGTGAGACGACGGACGCCGAATTGCCGGCGTCGCTCAACGCCGCGTGGGGCGGGCATTTCATCATGTCGGTCGACAATTCCAGTGCCACCCAGACGGTCGGCCTCGATCCGTCGCGGGCGCGCGTCGCCGGTGCGATCAAGCAGGCCTCCAACATCTCCGGCGTCAGCTTCCAGTACATGCTGACCACTGCCAAGATGGAATCGGATTTCGATCCGACGGCGGGGGCCACCACCTCGTCCGCGCACGGGCTCTACCAGTTCATCGACCAGACCTGGCTTGGTACCGTGAAGGAAGCTGGCACCCAGCTCGGCTACGGCAGCTACGCCGACGCCATCACCAGAACCTCGGCTGGCACCTACACCGTCGATGATCCCGTGATGAAGCGGTCGATCATGAAGCTGCGCGACGACCCCGAAGCCGCCTCCAGCATGGCGGCGGCGCTGACGCAGTCGAACAGTTTCAAGCTCACCGGCCTGCTCGGCCGCAGGCCGTCCGACAGCGAGCTCTACATGGCGCATTTCATGGGCGTGGGCGGCGCGGCCAGGCTGATCGCCAATGCCGAGGACAATCCGCAGGCGGTCGGTGCGCGGCTGTTTCCCAACGCGGCGTCCGCCAATCGCTCGATCTTCTACGCCAAAGACGGCCGCGCCCGCAGTGTCTCCGAAGTCTATTCGGTGCTCGACGCGCGCTACGCCAATGCAGCCAATTCGAAAGTGACGCGCAACGCGATGGCGATGTATGGCGACACGCCGTCGACCACCGAGGTCGCGAGCGCGATCGGCGTGCAGCCGACGGCACCGGTCGTCGACAATGCCGTCTATCTTCAGACCTTCCCGAACACACGGGCCGCGCCGCCCGTCAGTGCGACGTCGCCGACGACGCTCGCGGACAATGCGCCGGGCACGCCGGTGTTTCGTTCGATCTATCAGCCCGGCGATGCCACGCAGCCGGTCTCGACAACGGTCCAGAAACTATGGGGCGACAACGCCTCGCTCACCTCGGTCGCGTCGGCGACGCCGGACGTGCGGCCGCCGCAGCCGCTCGATCTCTTCAGCGATCGTAGCGGCACGTTCTCGAGCTAATCTCCGCACCCGTGTCCCGGACGCGCCGCAGCAGTGAAACACTGCTGCCTCGAGCCGGACCCATGCTGCGTGCGCCTCTCTCGAAGGCTGGGCCCGGCTCAGCGCGCATTCGCGGAAGGCGTGCGCTGCTGTCGGGGCACGTGTGGTTAGCGCTTTTGTTCCATTAACAAAACGTCAATAAAACCAGCCAGTTATGGTGAACGCTTTGTTAAGCGTCATGGTTTATTTTGTGTTGCGGGTGACGAGCCGTCACCATTTTCGTTTGTTTGTGTAAGCCGGAAGCAGGATGATTGTTCGGCAGTTCATTAATTGGATCAGGACGGCGCCCGCAGGCGAGCGGGCCGAGGCGACCCGGGCGCTGGCCCGGGCCTGGCTGATCTCGGATCTTTCTGCAGACGACCGCATCGCCGCTGAAGGCGCGCTTCTGATGCTGCTCGACGATCCCTCGCCCCTGGTGCGGCAGGCGATGGCCGAGGCCTTTGCCCGCAGCGCCGAGGCGCCGGCCGCAATCGTGCGGGCGCTATCGACAGATCAGCCGACCGTCGCGCTGCCGGTGCTCGAACATTCCCCGTTGCTGATCGACGCCGACCTCGTCGATATCGTCGCGACCGGCAACGAGGAGGTGCAATGCGCGGTGGCCCGCCGGATCGCGTTGCCGGTGTCGGTGTGCGCCGCGATCGCCGAAGTCGGCTGCGCGGCTGCCGCACTTGAGCTGATCGAGAATCCCCACGCCGAACTCGCCCCGTTCTCCTGGGACCGCATCGTCGAGCGTCACGGCCATCTCGCGGCGATCCGCGAGGCGATGCTGGTGCTGGAGGATCTGCCGGCCGCAACGCGCGCGGCGCTGGTGGCAAAGCTCTCGCAGACGCTGGCGCAATTCGTCGTGGCGCGGAACTGGCTCAGCGCCGACCGTGCGGACCGCATCACGATCGAGGCGCGTGACCGCTCCACCATGAACATCGCGGCGCGCTCGCGCGGCGAGGATATGCAAGGCCTGGTCAGGCATTTGCGCATCACCGGCCAGCTTACCGCGGGGCTGATCCTGCGTGCACTGCTCTCGGGCAATCTCGATTTGTTCGACGCGGCCCTCGCCGAACTCGCCGATTTGCCGCCGGCGCGCGTCTCCGCGCTGCTGCACGATCGCGGCGGCAACAGCCTGCACGCGCTGCTCCGTCGCGCCGGGCTTCCGGAGGCGACGTTTGCGGCGTTCCAGGTCGCGCTCGATGCCTGCCACGAGCAAGGCTTTGTCGATAGCGACGACGGCGCGGCGCGGCTGCGCCGGCGCATGGTCGAGCGCGTGCTCACCCATTGCGAGACCGACCGGGGCGCCACCGAGCCGCTGATGGTCCTGCTGCGCCGCTTTGCCACCGAATCCGCGCGCGAAGAGGCACGGCTGTTCTGCGACGAGCTCGTCGCGGATGATGCGGTCGACCTGGCTTACGACGATCTGATCGCGGCCTAGCCGGAGCCCGCAGACTCCGTCATTGCGAGCGCAGCGAAGCAATCCAGAATCCCGCCGCGGAGGCAGTCTGGATTTGCTTCGCTGCGCTCGGAATGACGAGAGGAGAAAGCGGAGGGCCTATTCCACCGGCGCGATGCTCGGGGCCAGGATGACCTCGAGATGCTCGGGGCGGTCGCGGTTGACGTTGGCGAGATAGTCGTCGGCGACCTTGCGCAGGCGGCGGCTGAGCTCGGCGGAGACGCTGAGGCTGTCGAGCCTGGTGTTCTCGTGCACGATGGCGAGAATGGCATTGATATGGTGCGTGAACAGCTCGGCCGGCACCTTTTCCAGATCAGGTGCGTGCTCGATGACGCGGCACAGGCTCTCGGCGATTCCCGCTGCCGAAGGAAAGCCGAACGTCGCCGCATCGCCCTTGATGTCGTGCGCGGCGTGGAACAGCTCGTCGCGCAGCTTCTTCGTGAAGCCATCCTTCTGCACGGCAGTCCAGGCGGTGGACAGTCTCTGGACCTCGATCGCCATCCAGTCCTTGAACTCGCCGGAGAGGCTCGCGAGCGCCTGTTCGGCGCGGCCGACCGGATCGTCCATGTCCTTTTCTTCGACGCGGCGCAGGACCTTGCGGAGCGGGTTGGGCTGCGTGATGACGTGGTGCGTGGCGAAGGCCTTGACCTCGATGTCCTTTGCGCTGTTCTTCGCCATGATACCTGCCTCGCCTGAAGACTTTGCGCTAGATGGAGGAGCGGGCCTTGTCGAGCAGCGAGGGCTGCTGCAGCACCTCGTGCTTTTCGCCGACGCGGCGCTCGGGGCCCATATAGGCGGAGTTGGTGTTGCGGCGCCGGTCGGGCCCGAAATAGGTCTTGGTCTTGATGAAGGGGCGGGGATTGGCGACCACGTTGAGGATGCGCTGATAGAGGCCCTTGGCCGAGATCGGCTTGGCCAGGAATTCGGTGACGCCGGCATCGCGCGCGACCGTGACGCGACGCTTCTCGGAATGGCCGGTCAGCATGATGATCGGTGCGTAGGGGTTGCCCTTCGATTCGGGCTGCCGGATCATCTGCGCAAGCTCGAGCCCGTCGAAGATCGGCATGGCCCAGTCGGTGATGACGATGTCGGGCACGTAATGGCTGTACATTTCGAGCGCCGTGGCGCCGTCCTCGGCTTCATAGACCTCGCGCGCGCCGAAGGAATGCAGCAGCGTCCGCAGGATGCGGCGCATGTGCGGATTGTCGTCGCAGACGAGGAAGCGCAGCTTGTTGAAGTCGATGCGAAACATGACGTCCGGGCCAGAGCGGTCAACCTTCGTTAACCATATCGTGCCGGGAGTTAACGAAGGGTTGCGACCGGGTCCCCGGAGGCGTGGCGGGGCGGGCGGTTCAGTAGCCGAACTGCTCGCGCAGGATACGCTCTTCGAGGCTGTGGCCGGGGTCGAACAGCATCCGCATCGAGATGGTCTTGTCGGAGAGCACCTCGACGCGGCGGACGTCGCGGACCTCGTCGTGGTCGGCGACCGCCGCGACGGGACGCTTCTCGCCCTCCAGCACCTCGATCACGACATAGGCCGTGTTGGGCAGCAGCGCGCCGCGCCAGCGGCGCGGACGGAAGGCGCTGATCGGTGTCAGTGCCAGCAGCGCGGCGTTGATCGGCAGGATCGGTCCCTGGGCAGAGAGATTGTAGGCGGTGGAGCCCGCCGGCGTCGCCACCATGATGCCGTCGGCGATCAGCTCGGACATGCGCTCGCGCTCGTCGATCAGGATCCTCAGGCGCGCCGCCTGGTAGGTCTGCCGGAACAGGGCGACCTCGTTGATGGCGTGGTGCAGATGCACGCGGTCGTGCATGTCGGTCGCGCGCATCAGGAGCGGGTTGATCTCGGATTCATGCGCGGCCTCGAGCCGCGCCCGCAGATCGTGCGTCGAGTACTCGTTCATCAGGAAGCCGACCGTGCCGCGGTGCATGCCGTAGATCGGCTTTCCCGTGTGCATGTTCTGGTGCAGCGTCTGGAGCATCAACCCGTCGCCGCCGAGCGCGACGACGACGTCGGCATCCTTCGGGTCGCAATTGCCATAATCCCTGGTGAGCTGGCCGAAGGCGGCCTGCGCCTCGCTGCTCGGGCTGGCGACGAAGGCGATCCGGTCGTATCGCGAGGGCTTTGTCATGGCTTCCCGGGCAGGTGCCGCTGGCTCGAGTAAGTTCCGCCGGGCTCGTCTATACGAGGTGGGCCTGCATTGTCGAGGAGGACCGCCCTCCAAAACTGACGGAGACTGTCGCTCCAGGTGATTTGACCCTCTGTGACCCGTTCAGGCCCCCACCAGACCAAGGATTCCCCAAAGCGTCGCAATTCCGGGCTAACCTTTCTGTCCTCACCGGCTGTCACAGCCGGGCAGGGAGAACGATCATGGTCACGAATTTGCCGGTGCTCCGTCGAACGGTCCTGGTGCTGGCGGTCTCGGCTTTCGCGCTTGCTGGATTTGCGCGCGCCGACGATCCGCCGAAGCCGCGCCCGGAGACAGCTGCTCCGTCCGGGCAGAAGGGCAGTCGCGGCGGTGGTCCGCAGAACGCGTCGCAGGCGTCGCCGTCGGCGGCCGAACTGCACCGTCTCCCGCCGGATTCGACCACGAAGCAGACGCTCGATCTGCCCGGCCGAACCCTCAATTTCGCCGCGACCGCCGGCTCGATCCGCGTGTTCGACGGCAAGGGCGAGCCGCTGGCCGACATCGCCTACACGTCCTATGAACTCGATGGTGCCGACCGCGCCACGCGCCCCGTGACGTTCCTGTTCAACGGCGGCCCCGGCGCGTCCTCGGCGTGGCTCCAGTTCGGCGCGGCCGGTCCGTGGCGGCTGCCGCTCGATGGCGAAGCCCTGTCGCCCTCGGCCTCGCCGGAGGTGAAGCCGAACGCGGAAACCTGGCTCGACTTCACCGATCTCGTCTTCATCGATCCCGTCAGCACCGGCTACAGCCGATTTGTCGCCAGCAGCGACGACGCGCGAAAATCCTTCTACTCCGTCGACGGTGACGCCAATTCGATCGCGCTCGTAATCCGCCGCTGGCTGGAGAAACATGATCGGCTGACCTCGCCGAAATACGTCGCCGGCGAAAGCTATGGCGGCATTCGCGGCCCGAAGGTCGTGCGCCAGCTGCAGCTTCAGCACGGTGTCGGCGTCAGGGGACTGATCATGGTGTCGCCGTTGCTGGATTTCCGCGAGTTCACCGGCACCAGCCTCCTGCAATATGTCGCGACGCTGCCGAGCTATGTCGCGGTGGCGCGCGAGGCCAAGGGACCGGTCAAGCGCGCCGACCTCGCCGACGTCGAGGCTTACGCGCGCGGCGAATTCCTGACCGACCTCGTCAAGGGCGAGGCGGACAAGGACGCCACCAATCGCCTGGCCGACAAGGTCGCCGAGCTCACCGGCATCGACCAGGCGGTGAGCCGCAGGCTCGCCGGCCGCTTCGACGTCGGTGAATTCCGCCGCGAATTCGACCGCAAGAACGGCAAGGTGACGGGACGCTACGATGCCTCCGTGCGTGGCTTCGATCCCTATCCGGATTCCAGCAGCTCACGCTTCGGCGATCCCTCCGGCGATTCGCTCCAGGCGCCGCTGACGAGCGCAGCGGTCGACGTGCTGACGCGCAAGCTCAACTGGCGGCCCGACGGCTCCTATGAGGTCCTGAACGGCGCCGTGGAAGGCCACTGGGACTTCGGCCGCGGCATCAACCCGCCGCAGTCGGTCTCCGAGCTGCGCCAGATCCTCGCCACAGATGCGAAGCTGAACGTCCTGGTCGGGCACGGGCTGTTCGACCTCGCCACGCCCTATTTCGGAACGAGGCGGGTGCTCGACCAGCTGCCGGCCTTCGTGACGCAACGCGTGAAGTTCGCCGTCTATCCCGGCGGCCACATGTTCTATTCGCGCGACGGATCTCGGCAGGCGTTCCGCAGCGAGGTCGAGGCGATGATCAGGGAATAGAGCCTGATCCGGAAAAGTGCATAGCGGTTTTCCGATAGAGTCATGCTCCGACTAAAGAGGCCGGCGTTTGCGCGGCTTGTATCTCCGCGCGATCTCGCGCGCGACGGCTTTGGCCGGCTTCACGTTCGCGCCGGCGATCCAGATGTCGCTGATCTTGCCGCGCTTGTCGCGGATCCGGCGCACCGGCTCGCCATGGCTGGAATAGCCGGCCGCCCAGGCCAGCCTGCCGATGTCGCGGCCGGTGACTTCGATCTCGGCGGCGTCCATGAAGGGGTTGTTGAACTGCGGATTGGCGACGAGCACGCGGTTGCCCGCGGGGACGAGATCGGTCGCGCCCCAGATCGTCCACCATCGGCCGGTCCAGTCGCGCACGCGGCGGTCGGGTGCGCCGCGGGTCCTGAAGGTGCGCAGGATCTGCATCGCGCCATCCATCCAGAACGGGGCCGCGCCGTCGATGGAGTTGCTGAGGATGCTGATCGCGAGCTCGCAAGCGGGAATGGAGCAGGTCCGGGAGATGTAGCCCTGGAAACCGCCGCCATGGCCGAACCAGTCCCAGCCGTCGGTCTTGCCGGCATTGACGCCCAAGCCATAGTAAGTCTCGAAGCTCTGCGGGATGCGCCAATGGTGTCGCGTCATCTCGCGGCGGCTCGCGACCGACAGCACGCTCTTCTTCGCGTTGGGTGCGAGCTGCGCGAAGAAGCGGGCGGTGTCGGCGGCGGTGGCGACGAAGCCTGCGGCGGATGCCATCGCATGTGCGGGATTGTCGCCAGGGATCACGCAGCGTTCGCCCAGCGGGACTATGCGCGTATGACCGCACGCGAACGGCGTGCCCTTGGCAAGCGGTGCATTCGGCTCGGTTTCGCGCAAGCCCGCGGGTTCGATGATCTCGCGCTTGATCCAGACCGGGTAGGGCTCCCTGGTCACCGCTTCGATCACGAGGCCGACCAGCCCAAAGCCGTGATTGGAATATTTGAAGCGGGTGCCGGGCTCGATTGCGGTCGGCAGCTTCAATTCGGCGAGCAACTCTTTCGTGTCGAGATAGGGGCGGCTGTCGATGAACTGGCCGGAATCGGCGCCGTCGCGCGTCAATCCCGCGCTGTGCGACAGCACTTGCGCGATCGTCGTCTCGGCGACGCGCGGATGCAGGCCGCCGACATAATCGCCCACGGGATCGTCGAGCCGGATCTTGCGCTGCTCGCGCAGCTTCATGATGCCGGCCGAGGTGAAGCTTTTGGAGTGCGAGGCGATGCGGAAGCGGTGGCGTGGGGTGAGCTTCTCGCCGGTATCGAGATTGGCGAGGCCGAACGCATGCTCGGCGACGACCTCGCCGCGATGGGCGAATGCGACGATGACGCCGGGCTGCTGGATTGTCGTCAGTTGGAATTCGATCCAGGAGCCGATGTAGTCGATCGCGCATCGCAGCCACGTGTCCATTGCACACACCAATCTGCAGGGAAGATTGGTGGCGGAGGCTAGCCGAGAAAGCGGAACGGGCACAACCCGAAAGGTTGTGCCCGTCGACTTCGTTCAAGGTTGCGATGTCTCAGTAGACCAGCGTCGCGCCGGTCGGCTTGTCGAGCGCTGCGGCAAGCGAGCGATACTCCGAGCTGTCGGTGCCGGCAAGCGAGGCGATCTTGTTCAGATGATACTGCGCCTGTTCGCGGTTGCCCTGTTCGAGCTGCCAGAGGCCGTAATACTGCCAGGTGCGGACGTGGTTCGGATCGTCCTTCAGCGCCAGCTCGTAATAGACCTTCGACGACTGGTAGTCGCCGAGCTTGCGATAGGAGTAGCCGATCAGATTGGCGACGTCCGCGACGTCGTCGCGCTTGAGCGACTTCAACTGGTCGATCGCGCCCGTGTAATCGTGATTGTCGTAGATCGCGGCGTAGGCAGTGCGATAGGCCGCCAGGAACTTGGGATCGCTGATGGAAGAGCTCTTCTTCTTGCCCTTTTTGGACGAGCTATCCGACTTCGGCGGCGAGGACGGCTCGTCGCTGCCCGCGGCGTAGGCGCTCGACAGTACCGGCGCCGCCGCCAGCGTCATGGCGACGAGGCCCGGCACAACAAGCATTGAGAGTTTGCGCATCGAAATTCTCCCGTATGGAACGTGGCGATCCTACACGATTGCCCAAAGACCGAACACCCGTCGCGCAAAAACATTCCCGCTTCGCACGATCTATTCGCCCGGTCGCTGATGACAAACTTGTCATCGAGATGAACGGAAGCCTGCAAGGGGCTTCAGACTGGGTTCAATGTGCTCCGCCTAGGCTGCCACCTACGATCGAAGGGTGGGCGAGAGGGCGCCGCCTCGAGATCCTTCCAAGAGGAGACCACCATGTTGAAGACCATCTCCGCAGCCTTGCTCGCAGCGACCGTGATCGCAGCCCCGGCCTTCGCTGCCGAGGCCGGAAAGACCGCCACGACTGCCCCGGTGATCAAGGCGGACCAGAGCCAGACCAAGGCGGCGACCACCGCCGCGAAACCGGACGCCGGCGTCAAGGCCGACGCCAAGGCTGATCTCAAGCCTGCGGACGTCAAGGCCATCGACGCCAAGGTGGATTCCAAGTCGAAGGCGATGAACGCGAACGCTGCGGTCACCACCGGCGAGCACAAGACCGTGCGCAAGGATCGCCATGGTCACAAGCAGGTCTCGGCCAAGAAGTCGCAGAAGGCGCAGCCGGACGTCACCAAGCCGGCGGCATCAGACCAGCGCAACTGACGGCTGATCCCGCGCGGCGGCATCCCTGGCATTGCCCCGCCGCCGCGCGCGGACTTCAGGCCCGGTCCGTTCGCGGTGTCTCGTGCGAAAGCCCGAGGTGCCGGCGGCGGGCCGGTGCGCTGCTTGCGCCGCTGCAAGCGAATTCCCTTCGTGCAGCCTTGGGGCTAGAACGTCTCCTGATCTGATCGAGCGGAGAGCGGGGCCTGTGGGGCGGTTGGCGAGATGTGCGGTGATATTGGCATTGCCCTTGGCACTTGCGGCCTGTTTCGGCAGCGACGGTGACCGTCCAACGCTGATGGGCGGGACCCAGGCCGGCGGACCGCAGCCGTTTCCCGACAATTTCCGGAGCGACACGCTGGCCCTGATGCGGACCTATCTCAACAATCCGGTCGGCGTGCGCGACGCCAGCATGGCCGATCCGGTGCAGCGCGAGGTCGGAGGCCGGCAGTTCTATGTGAGCTGCCTGCACTTCACCCCGCGCGAGACCGATGGCGGCTACAAGGCCATGCGCGAACGGGCCGTGATCTTTGTCAACGGCCGGGCGGACCGCGTGGTCGACAGGACCAGCGATCTCTGCGCCGGTGCGGTTTACGCACCGTTTCCGGAACTGGAAAAGATGACGCGGTAGCGCAAAGCCCGCCTTCATCGCCTGATGTTAGACAGACGCAGCCAGAGACGCTGGATCACATTTCGGCGAGCTTTGAACGGGGTGATTTCCTCTTGAGACAAATCGTTGCGCCAGGCCTTGTGCACGCGACAAAAACAGTTAGTTCAGGGCGGTGTGACGGAACAAAATCGCGTTGTTGCCACCCCGTCACAGTGACGAACGATCAACGTTCCGGCATCGCCGCGAAGCAACCCAATTCACGCCACGTTGTTTCCTGAGTGTCGTTATGAAAGAACGGGGATGATCATGAAGTCCATTTTGCTGGGTGCAGCCGCTGTGCTTGCGCTGGCCGCGCCGGCCGCCGCCGCGGATGTGCAGCCGCGCACCTACACCAAGGCTCCGGCCTATACGCCGCCGCAGGTCATCTACAACTGGACCGGTTTCTACATCGGCGGCCATGTCGGCGGCGCGTTTGCCGGCGACAGCAGCTTCCAATCCAGCGACGCCCGCTTCATGGGCGGCGTGCAGGGCGGCTTCGACTACCAGTTCGCGCCCAACTGGGTTATGGGTATCGAAGCTCAGTATTCCTGGCTGCCGACCAACAACAACGGTGCCACCTTCCCACTGGGCACGCAGGTGACCTCCAACACCGACCAGATCGGATCGGTGACCGGCCGCATCGGCTATACTTGGGGACCGACGCTGCTTTACGCCAAGGGTGGTTATGCCTGGCGTAATAACGGCCTTGGCGTGAACATCGCCGGGGTGCCGCAGGCCTTCACCACCACCGGCAACAACAAGGACGGCTATACCGTCGGCGCCGGCCTCGAATACATGTTCGCGCCGAGCTGGTCGGCCAAGGCCGAGTACCAATACTACAATTTCGGCAGCACCACCTTTACCTCCGGCCCGGCCGATATCGTCGGCGTTCGTGGCCGGGAGGACGAGCATACCGTCAAGGTCGGGGTGAACTACCGCTTCGGCTGGGGCGGTCCGGCAGGCTCCCGCTACTGACTGCCAGTGGCGATTGAAGACCCGACAAAGGCCGGCTCCGCCGGCCTTTGATTTGCCGGTTTGTCAGCCGATTGTTTGCTTTTCGTGAACTATCTGGCGCGTCATTTGCTTGCAAATGGTGGCTGGCGCGCCTTCTCACGCGCGTCATGGGGCCGGGGTAAAGCAAAAATAATTTTTGCGATCTACGGAACTCGCGCTCCGGAACGCGTTATATGACATTTATCGGGCTGGTGGGACGACGGACATGCGTATCTTGGTGTCGGCAGTGGTGCTCTCATGCTTCTCCCTCCTGCCGTGCTCTGCACAGACAATCCTCAAATCCGAGCCTCTGATGCTGGCACCTTATGAGGTGGCCTTCGTCAAGGACGCTTCCTGTCCGTCGGGCAAGGTGCTGAAGGTGACCGGCGCCATCCGTGGGCTGCATCGCCGCAAGGCCTGCGTGGCCATGCCGGGCGAGCAGGCCTCGCTGGCGGCCGCGACGCCCTAAGCCGCGCCCCGGTTTGGTGCCGGCACTCAGGAATTCAGCTCAAGCTCCATCCTCGACTGCTGGTCGGCCTCCGCCTTGTTCTTGGCGGGGTCCTCGCCCCGAGCTGCCTGGCACGGCGCGATCTCGTAGCCGTTGTCGAGCACCCGGCGCGGTCCCGGCCGCTCGTCGTCCGCAACCACGTCCACGACGAGACCGCTTCGCTGCGCGAGCTTCCAGACGTCCGACTCGCTCGGATAGGCCTTGCTGATCTGGGCATCGTTGCAGAACAGGGCGTAGGGCATTCTTCCCGCTCCAGGAAACCCCATTAACGAGCTGCCCCGTCAGGGGTTCCGGGCTGCGGTCCGATCACGGGGCCGTGACCGGCCGTCGCCGGCCCTGAGTCCTTAACGAGTCCTGAATCCCGGAAAAAAGAATCCCTGGGACTCGTCGGCCGGAATCAGCGGATGTTTTCCGCCATGACGAGCGACCTGAACACATCCTGCGGGCACATGCTCCTGCCGCTGGCGCTGGGGCTGTTCGGCGCCTGTGCGGCCAATCTCTGGCTAGTGTGGTCCTGGCTGTAGGCCCTTGACCGGGCGGCCTTATTTTTTGGCCGGCGGGCCGGAAACGTCGCGGATGGCGGCACGCAATCTGGTCAGGGTCGCCGCACAATATTCCTCACGCTCGCGCTCGAAGCGCTCCTGATGCTCACGGAAACTGGCAATGCGGGCCTGCATCGCGGTGCGGAAATCGCCGCCTGCCCGCAGCGCCGGGAAAGGTGCGGGCCGGGGTGGAAGCGGAACTTGCGGCGGCCCGATCTCGACGGCGACCGCCTCCATGGCGACTATCTCCACCGTGACGGGCGAGCCAACCGCGGGCGCATCCGGCTGCAGGACGTCATCCTTCCTGCCGGTCACCGACTGGACGAAGGCCAGTGTTTGCGCGATCAGTGCGTCGCGCTCCCTGATCCATTTCATGATCCACCTCAGCCGCGCTCATTCCAGCAAAGCGGCCGCATCGAATCAAGGAGGTTCGAAAGGGATTGCATATTTTTCCCGATCGCCCGACATTGAGAGAATGGTCGCGGGAGAAGAACGGTCGGACGAAGTGGAGGGGCTGAGGCTCATCCGCGCGTTCCTGTCGCTTCCGCCCGACAAGCGGGCGGAGGTGATTGCGTTCGTGGAAGAACTGGCGCGTGTCCACGCCCTGTCCGCGGAGGGCAGGGAGGCATCGCCGCGGTGAGCGCTACCGCTCGCGGGGATTGACGTTAGGCTCGAACGGCGCACCGACCACCCGGACTGGAACCTGGATCGATGTCCGGGTGACGTCGATCACGGCTCTCTCGGCGACGTGCTTTTCAGGGGCCGGCACCAGCGCCGGCTCGAACAGCGTCAACGTGCCGGCCACGGCGCCACAGCACAGCATCACCGTCGTCAGCAGAATGATGTTTCGGTTTTCTTCCCTGATCCGCATGGGTCAAGAACGAGTGACGCGCGTCTTTGGTTCCGAGCCGGCACTTCATCGACCTATCGTGCCAGCAGAAAACCCATGCGATCGCGAACAGCACGGCCGTCATGACGACAGCCGTAACCGCACCGGCGGCGACCTGGCTTTCTCTTTGACCGTGGTGGAGCGCATCGCATACGCACGCTACCTCATGTTGGCCTCCGATCGAATTTATGGTCAGTAGCGGCGCCTGCGATGCGAGCGGCCAACATCCACTCCTGAAGGTCTGCCTATGAACGAGGACGTCAGCGACGGCTGGGCCGCGTCCGCGGCTGCCTGGATCGTCGAGCAGGGGCAAGCTGGCGACTGTCGCTCAGCACCTACATGACTCAGTTGCTCGATCACGGTCTCCAGTTGCGTCTGTTCGTCGAGCCGCAGCCGACAGGCGGCAGTCCCGAGCAGGTCGCCCGTCATCGCCGCGTGCCCTTCTTCCACGTCATGGAGTGGCAGAAGCCGGCCTGAGGGAAGGCGGGCGATTTCGGCGGCGACGCATCGCCTGTACACTGGCTCGCGACTTGGCTCGAGGCTCGTCCGATGAACTCCTGTCGTCCTCCCGTGCTCGCCCATGAACGTTTCCTTGCCGACCGCGAGAACTTCGCGGGCCTGGATCTCGCCGCACGGTTCGAGCGCATCGAGCGGACCAACCTTTGGGGCGCGGCCACTTCGGTATCCGGCCTCGGCTCGGAGGATCCCGCGACCGCCGCGATCCGCGAGGCGCTTCCTGCGCTGCTGCGACGGCTCCGCGTGCGCTCGCTGCTGGATGCGCCCTGCGGCGATGCCGGGTGGATTGGCCGGCTCGAGCTCGATGTCGATTACACCGGCATCGACATCGTGCCGTCGCTGATCGAGGCCAACCGCCGGCGTGTCGCAGACGGCAGCTCGCCGGGCCGGTTTCTCGTCGCCGACATCACGCGCGATGCATTGCCGCGTGCGGACATCATTCTCTGCCGGGACTGCCTGGTGCATCTGAGCTTTGCGAACATCGATCGCGCCCTCGCGCAATTCCGGATGAGCGGGGCGCGCTTCCTGCTGGTCACCACCTTTCCCGAATGGGACGGCAACCGCGATTGCGAGGACGGCGACTGGCGGGCGCTCAACATGGAGAAGGCGCCGTTCAACTGGCCCGCGCCGGACGCGCTGATCAACGAGCGTTGCGAGGAGGGCGGTGGTGGCTGGCGCGACAAGAGCCTCGGGCTCTGGCGCCTGGATCAATTGCCGAATGCGAAGCCCGATAGCGGCTCGGAATAGCAGCGCCCTGAAGACTTCGAACTGAAACTGCGGTCAAGACGTGGTGCCGGCTGAGGGGATTGAACCCCCGACCTTCGGTTTACAAAACCGCTGCTCTACCGCTGAGCTAAGCCGGCGACGCTTGAAAGCCGAGCGGGGCCCGGCATCTGTGCCGGTTGTCCGCCCGCGCGTCGCAATATCAGACTTGGTTGGAAAGTGCCAGAACCCGCGATGATTGGTGGAGGCACGAAACAGGCGGCCCGAAAGCCGCCTGATCCATCGCGCTCACGCTCGTTGACCTACTGGCAGATGTGCTGGCGGCCGTCTTCGCCCTTGAACCAGGTCCCGGGCGTACAGACGAAGCCGTTGCGCTGGGCGTAGGTACGGGTGTCCCAGCCACGATTGTTCCAGCCGCGGTCCCACGAATTGTCATAGGCGTAGGAATTGTCCCAGGCGCGGAATGGGGCGGTGGCGATCGCGCCAGCGGTGCCGATCGCGGCGCCGGCAACGCCCGCTGCGACGTCGGTCGGCCAGAAGCCGGTGCGGCTCCTGTTCCAGTCGTTATTCCAGTCGCTATTGGTCTGACGATAGGACGCGCGGCGATGACGATAGCCGCTATCGGTGTAGGGGTTTCCCGGGCCGAGGTTCTGGCAGTTGGCGTTGGGGAATTGCGCCGCGCAGCGGCCGGGATTGGTGACGACCGCCTGCGCCATGGCGGAGCCTGCCAGCATGGTCGCTGCAATCGCCGTCGCCCCGAGAAGCTTGATGTTCATGGCTGTTCACTCCCATTCGTTGACGGGGGCTAAACGCCGACGGCGCAGGACGTTCCGATGCAACCGTGGATTTTCGCAGCTGAACAGTCAAACGGATGTGAGCACGGCGGCGCTGTTCCGGCGGCGGTGCCCCGCGCCGTTAACACTTCGCTAGCTTGCTTTGCAGCATTTGAGCGGCGCGAAACCCTTACACATTAGGCTTACCGGAAATTGGTGAGCAGACCTTAACTCTCTCTGCGTGGCGATCGGTTAGGTTGTCGCCGGATAATCGGGGTCTCCTCATGCGCGCCGTGGCGCTCGCCGCCTTTCTAATCGGACTGCCTGCGACGGCGTTTGCCGGCGAGGGCTTCGATATCGTCGTTCCCGGCCGCCCCGGGGTGCCGATCATCATCAACAACATCGACGCGTCCTATAGCGTTGTCGAAGGCGTTTGGGGTCTGGGCAAGAACCAGCAGGTTCAGCCGACGATCTATGGCGGACGCTATATCGCCGATCGGCAGCCCGACCACGTCGGCCACTACTATCCGACGCTCGGCCTGCGGCCCGGCTACGGTCGGCTCGAGGTTGAGCCGCCCGCGAACCGCAAATTACCGAAGCCCGCCGAGAGCTACCACCAGAGTTGGGGCGCGTCGTCCGCGCCGCTGCCGCCGCAGATGGACGCGCCCGTCGATCCGCCGGCGGTGATCTACGCGCCCGAGATCAACGATCGTCCTCGGCCCCCTCGGCCGCGGCCGCATACAGAGCTACCCGGCAGGCCGCCGGGTTGAGAAACGTGACAATCCAAAAAAACGGAAATCAACAGGAGAGAGTAATGCGTCAGATGATTTCGGGACTGGTCGCGGCAGCCGCCGTGACGTTCGCCGCCACCGCGCCCGCCGCCGCCTGCGGCTTCACCACGTGCGCGCCGGTTGCGCCGGTCTATTCCGGCTGCAACACCGGCTGCGGCGGCTATGGGTACGGCTACGGCTACGGTTATGGCGCCTATGAGCGTCTCGTCGAGCCGACCACGCAATATTACTACGTGAACCAGGGCCCGACCTATACCGGTCCGGGCGCGTTCGCGCCGTATCCGACCTACCGTGAGGACGCGGTCGTTGCGCCCGCCAATTACGGTTACGGCTACGGCTATCGTGCCGCTGCGGTCGCGCCGCCGGCCGCTTACCCCTATCGCCGCCCGTACTACCGTCCGTATCGTTATGGCTACGGCCCCCGCTACGGCTATCTGCCGCGCGTGCACTACGGCCACGGTCCGCGCTATGGCTACGCTCATCGCCACGCGCCGCATTACTATGGCGGTCACCGCGCGCCGCGCCGCTATCACTGATCTCTGATCGGCCAAAGCCCAACGAGACGCCCGTCCGCGCGATGCGGGCGGGCGTTTTGTTGTGCCAAAGCGCGATGCGATTAGGATGAATCGTCATCGCGCTTTAGGTTGTTGTTTAAGCATGATCTTTCCGGAAAACCGCTGCGCACTTTTCCGGATCATGCTTTAGCGCTTCATCAGGCCGAGCCGGCTCGCGCCCACATAGAGCGCGAGCACGGCGGCGTTCGAGACGTTGAGGCTCTTGATCTCGCCGGGCATGTCGAGCCGCGCCACGACGCTGCAGGTCTCGCGGGTCAATTGCCTGAGGCCCTTGCCTTCGGCGCCGAGCACGAGTGCAAGCGGCTCGCGCAGCGCGACATCGCTGAGATCCTCGCTGCCTTCGCTGTCGAGGCCGACGGTCTGGAAGCCGCGCTCGTTCAGCGCCGTCAGCGCGCGGGCGAGGTTCTGCACCGTGACCATCGGGACCAGTTCGAGCGCGCCGGAGGCGGCCTTGGCCAGCACGCCGGTCGCCTCCGGACTGTGCCGTGCTGTGGTCACGATCGCCTTCACCGCGAACGCTGCGGCCGAGCGCAGGATGGCGCCGACATTATGGGGATCGGTGATCTGGTCGAGCACCAGCACCATGCCTTCCTGCGTCAGGGTCTCGATATCGGGCGAGGGCAGGGGATCGGCCTCGGCCAGGAGGCCCTGGTGCACGGCGTCGGGCGACAGCAGCCGGTCGATCTCCTGGGGCCGAACGATCTCCGGCGCTACGCGGGTCTCGATGTTTTCTTCCGCAAGGCGCCTTGCGGCGTTCTCGGTCAGCGTCAGCTTGCGGATCCGGCGCCGAGGGTTGGCCAGCGCCATGGTGACGGTGTGCCAGCCATAGAGGATGACGGGGCCGTCCAGTTGCGAATCACGGTCGTGCCGCGCCGAGCGGCCGGCCGATTTTCCGGGCCGGTTGAAGGGCTTAGCCCCGCCGCGAGCCCCCTTGGGGCCGAATTTTCGATCCTTCATGGGCTCGCTTCTGTCATGGGTTCCGGAATATGGCAATTTCGGTGGCTGCGAGCGCGATTTTAGCTGTTTGCCTCGGTTGACTTTGCCCCACCGCATCGCCCATAAACGCGCCCGGTCGCGCCCCGATCCGGGTTGTCGCGGCCTTCACGTTCCATGGCCGACTTCGGTCGCCGGCAAGGTCCGGCCCGATTGTGCTGCCGTCGAGCGGGGGAGTGTCCCGAGTGGCAAAGGGAGCTGACTGTAAATCAGCCGCCTCATGGCTTCGCAGGTTCGAGTCCTGCCTCCCCCACCAGCCTTCGCTCGCTTCGCGAGCTACGGCTAGGCAAGCCACCATAAGTGCTCGTGGCGCGAAGTGAGCGAAGGCTGTCACGCCGTAGCCCGCAGGGCGTAGGCGGACCGGCTCCAGACGCAGGCTACCCCATCATCTCCCGCACCATCGGCACCACCTTCCGACCATAGAGCTCGATGCTCCGCATCAGCTTCTCGTGCGGCAAAGGTCCTGCCGAGTACTTCAACTGAAACCGTGAAATGCCGAGCGCCTTCGCGGTCTTCGCGATCTTCCGCGCCACCGTTTCCGGCGAGCCGACATAAAGCGAACCATGCTCGGCCTCGCTGACGAACTCGTCGCGCCCCATCGGCGGCCAGCCGCGCTCCCTGCCGATGCGGTCGCGCATGGCCTTGTAGTCGGGCCAGAGCTCCTCGCGCGCCTGCGCATCGGTCTCGGCGACGTAGCCCGGCGAATGCACGCCGATCGGCTTGGACGGGCGGCCGAACTCCCTGAAGGCGCGGTGATAGAGATCGACGTAAGGCGCAAAACGCGCAGGATCGCCGCCGATGATCGCGAGCATCAAGGGCAGGTCGTAGTGCGCGGCGCGCACCACCGATTGCGGGCTGCCGCCGACGCCGATCCAGGTCTTGAGCGTGCCGTTCTCGACCGGCGGATAGACCAGCTGGTCCCGCAGCGGCGGACGCAGCTTGCCTTCCCAGGTCACCGGTTGCTGCGACAAGAGCGCGGCGAACAAATCGAGCTTCTCCTCGAACAGCTCTTCATATTTGCGCAGGTCGAAACCGAACAGCGGGAAGGATTCGGTGAACGAGCCGCGGCCGAGGATCACCTCGGCGCGCCCGTTCGAGAGCGCATCCAGCGTGGCGAAGCGCTGAAAGACGCGGATCGGATCGTCCGAAGACAGCACCGTTACGGCAGAGCCCAGATGGATGCGTTTGGTGCGCGATGCGATCGCCGCCAGCACGGTCTCGGGCGAGGAGATCGCGAAGTCAGCGCGGTGATGTTCGCCGAGGCCAATGAAGTCGAGGTCGAGCTCGTCGGCCAGCACCGCCTCGTCCACCACGTTGCGGATCACCTGCGCATGCGTGATCATGGCGCCGGACGCATCTCTCGTGACGTCGCCAAAGGTATCCAGTCCGAATTCAAGCGGTGCGGTCATCGATCAGGTCTCTGTGGGATGATCGACCAGATCTAAGGGACGGCGGCCGGGTCACAAGCGCACATGTGGAAATGCTCGGTTTCCGTGGCCGGCCTACCGCCACATCCCGCGCATCTTCGCGCCGACGTCGATCTTCGGCCCCTGCGCCGCGGTGCGCGGTGCGCCGGCGGCGGCCTTCGGCCAGGCGGTGCGCTCGAACAGGTAGACCAGGGATTCCGGGATGAAGCGGGTGCGCGAGGCGTAGACGTGGCGATCGCCCTTGGCGGCCTGGCCGTGGACGAAGAAGCGCTGGGGAACGACGAGGTGGAGATCGTCCTTGGCGCGGGTCATCGCGACATAGAGCAGGCGGCGCTCTTCCTCGATCTCGGCGCTGGTGCCGGCGCCGAGATCGGACGGCATGCAGCCGTCGACGACGTTGAGCACGAACACCGATTTCCACTCTTGGCCCTTGGCGGAGTGGATGGTGGAGAGGATCAGGTAGTCTTCGTCGCGCAGGGGCGGTCCGGATTTGTCGCTGGTCGCATCCGGCGGATCGAGCGTGAGCTCGGTCAGGAATTTCTCGCGCGAGACATAGCCGCTCGCGATCTGCTCGAGCTGCATCAGGTCGGCGCGGCGCGTCTCGGAATCCTCGTGGATGCGATCGAGATGCGGCTCGTACCAGAGCCGCACGCGCTCGAGGTCGACCGGCCATTCCGAATAGCGCAGATTTTCGACCGTGCGGACGAAGTCGGTCCAGTCGTCGCCGGTGCGCGCCGGCACCGGGAGCCGCCCGAGCGCGGCAAGCGGATCGGTGCTCTCCGCGATCTGGTCGAGCACGCGCTGTGCGGTCGCGGGCCCGATGCCCGGCAACAGATGCAGGATGCGAAAGCCGGCGACGCGGTCGCGCGGATTTTCGGCAAAGCGCAACAGGGCCAGCACGTCCTTGACATGTGCGGCGTCGAGGAATTTCAGCCCGCCGAACTTGACGAAGGGAATGTTGCGACGCGTGAGCTCGATCTCCAGCGGACCCGAATGCGAGGAGGTGCGGAACAGCACCGCCTGGTGCTTGAGCAACGCGCCTTGCTCGCGGTTCGCCAGCACCGCCTCGACGATGTAGCGCGCCTGGTCGGCCTCGTCGTGCACGGTGACGAGCTGCGGCTTCTGCCCGGAGGTGCGCTCGGTCCAGAGATTTTTCGTGAAGCGCTCGCGGGCGAGGCCGATGACGCCGTTCGCCGCCGCCAGCACCGCCTGCGTCGAGCGGTAGTTGCGGTCGAGCGTGATCATCTCGGCGCGCGGCGAAAAACTCTGCGGAAAGTCCAGGATGTTGCGCACGGTGGCGGCGCGGAACGAATAGATCGACTGCGCGTCGTCGCCGACCACGGTGAGGCCGCGCCCGTCGGGCTTGAGTGCCAGCAGGATCGAGGATTGCAGACGGTTGGTGTCCTGATATTCGTCGACCAGCACGTGGTCGAAGCGGCCGCCGATCTCTTCCGCGATCAGCGCATCGCTCATCATCTGCGACCAGTAGAGCAGCAGATCGTCGTAATCGAGCACGTGCTGTGCCTGCTTGGCCTCGACGTAAGCGGCGAACAGACCCTTCAGCTCGGCTGCCCAGCCGCTGCACCAGGGATAGTGCACCCCCAGCACCTTCTCGATCTCCATCTCGGCGTTGACGCAGCGGGAATAGATCGACAGGCAGGTGCCCTTGGCGGGAAAGCGGCTCGCGGTCTTGGACAGTCCGCGCTCGTGCCGCACCAGGTTCATCAGGTCGGCAGAGTCCTCGCGGTCATGGATGGTGAAGGCGGGATCGACGCCGATCCGCTCGGCATATTCGCGCAAGAGCCGCGCGCCGATGCCGTGGAAGGTGCCGGCCCAGGTGAGCGCATCGCGCATGATCGCGGCGTTGTTCTCGCCGAGCACCTTTCGGGAGATGCGCTCGACGCGGCCGGCCATCTCCGCCGCCGCGCGGCGCGAAAACGTCATCAGCAGGATGCGGCGGGGGTCGCTGCCTGCAACGATCAGATGCGCGACGCGGTGGGCCAGCGTGTTGGTCTTGCCGGAGCCCGCGCCGGCGATGACGAGCAGGGGGGCGCCCACGGTCGAGCCCTCGACCACGCCATGCTCGACGGCGCGGCGCTGCTCCGCATTGAGCGTGTCCAGATATGTCGCCACGAATCGCCCCGGTGAAAGGATGAGAGTCGGCGATCCCGGCGCGAATCGCAATGCGGCTGGACGGAACCGGAATTAGGATTTAGGGGAAGACGGCCCCCAGTTCCAGCGCACCCCATGCCCGAGATGACCGAGCTCAAGCCCGACCAGTTCGAGATGCGACGGCTGGAATCGCTCAGCAACACCATTTTCGGTGTCGGCATGACGCTCCTCGCCTATGATCTGCCCAAGGCCGCTGTGTTCACCAGCGCGCCGGACTGGAACGACCTTGCCCGGGTTTATTCGGGCAAGCTGATAGGCTTTGCGCTCAGCTTCATCATCGCCGGCGTGTTCTGGATCAGCCATCACCGGCGGCTGGCGCGCCAGCCGGTCGGCAGCCGCGGCGACGTGATCCTCAACCTGTTCTTTCTGCTCTCGATCGTGCTGCTGCCGGTCACCAACGGCCTCTACACCAATTACGGCATGAGCAGCGCCGTCGCCGTGCTCTACGGCTTGCATTTGACCGCGATCGCGGGCCTCAATGCCTGGCTGTGGTGGACGATCCTGGGCGGCTGGCGCCAGGAAATCATGGCCGCGCTGTTTCCGTTGCTGGTGTTCATCCCGGGCACGATCGTTGCGGCGTTCGCGCCGCACGTCGCGCCCTTCCTGTGGTTCATCGCTTTCGGCGGAATCGTGATCCAGCGCTTCTACAATGCGCGGACCGGGCCGGGCGCCTAAAGCGCGATGCGATCAGGATGAATCGCCGTCGCGCTTTAGGTTGGTGTTCAAGCATGATCTCCGCGCAAACGCGTTCCGCGTTTGTCGCGAGGGAAAACCGCTGCGCACTTTTCCGGATCACGCTTGAGCTCACCCCTCTGTCGCTCCGAACCCATCGGCCGGCACGTAAAGCTTGACTGGCCGGATTTCGTAGACCGCGGTCGGATTGACCGCACGCAGCTTCCGCGCCGCCGCGATTGCCTCATCCTCGGTGGCGCATTGCATCAGGTGGAAGCCCAGAAGCTGTTCCTTGGTCTCGGCAAACGGCCCGTCCAGCACCATCCCCGCGCCGGGGCCACGCAAGGTGCGGGCCTTTCGGGTCTCATCCAGGCGGGCCGCCGGTCCAAACTGTCCGCTTGCCCGGAGGGGCGCCTGAACCTCGATGACTTTGGCCACGACCGCGGCGTCCTGCTCCGGTGTCCAGGACAAGATCTCGTCTTCCACGTGGTAGGCCAGGATCGCGTAGAGCATCGTCACCTCTTCTTTTGCACAGGTCCAAGGACGTAGCACGGCAGCCCGTCCCGACAATCCCGAGACGAATATTGCGTGCCCGGCAAGCGGCGAAACGGTTCTGAAACCCGATTGCGGACCTGCCATGTGAACGCCGCCGGAGCGGGTCGCGACTGATGGACCATAAACAACAGGCTTTTGCTGGAGGCGGCAATGTCGGGTCACACCATCAAGATCATCTGCGACGCGCGGCGGGCGGGACAGTCGGAGCCGGCCGATCTGCACGACCAGGCCGGTCATCACCGCTATTACGGCAGCGCGGTCGACAACGGTGGCGAGCGGATCGTGGAAAGCCGGCGCGGCAAACGGCCGCGCGCGCTCAACATCTGCGGCTTCTGAAGCCTTTCGGCGAGCCGGTCGTTCAAATGAACGTCCTGCAATTGTCGATCGCGGCGATGCCGTTCCTGCTCGCAACGATGAGCCGGACGGGCAAGGCGGTCGTCCCGTGCCTTCTGACGAGCTTCTTCACGGTGCTGCTTGGCGGGGAGCCGCACCGTGCAGTCGTGGCCTGGTGCCTCGGCATGCTGATCGCCGCCGTCGCGCTGCGCGAGCGGCTTCGCGCCGGCTGACCGGCTTCCAGTTTCAAAGAAATCGCAAGGAAAAGGCGCGGCGGGGGAGGCCCCGTCGCGCCCGATTCTTGCTCGCTGGTCCAGGGCTGAGAACGCCCCGATGCCAAGCCTTTACTCAAAGCTCAGCGGGCGATCCCAGCGAGGTGACAGCGCTTGAGATAAGACACTGGATCACCTCCTTTCGTTGGTTTCGGGAAACATCAATATAGACAGCCTTGCCGCCCCTGTTAAGGGTGGTGGGTCCCGAGGAACCGGGGGGTCCGCGAAGCCCGTGAGAGCCGAGAAAGCGACCTCCTCGGCAGTTGAGACCGCCGCCCGGCCGTGTTAGGGGATCGGCCGACGCGGGTGTAGCTCAATGGTAGAGCAGCAGCCTTCCAAGCTGAATACGAGGGTTCGATTCCCTTCACCCGCTCCAATGATTTCTCGCCCTCGCCAAACCGGGGTAGGCTGCTCCCATCACGCCGCAACATCAAACCGCCTGTCGGACGCAGCTCCTTGCTGGCTCGGCGACAGCGCGGGCCGGTCATGCGCTCGTCAGACAGATTGTCAGGTGTAGGACTTCTATGGCCTGGGAACCGTGCGTT
Organism: Bradyrhizobium sp. CCBAU 25338; assembly: GCF_028128965.1. NCBI lineage: Bacteria > Pseudomonadati > Pseudomonadota > Alphaproteobacteria > Hyphomicrobiales > Nitrobacteraceae > Bradyrhizobium > Bradyrhizobium sp. CCBAU 25338. Next base: position 164,953 of record NZ_LFKY01000043.1, on the reverse strand, counting down.
CGCAAGTTCGTGTGCACGGAGTCACCCACCGCTGCGTGCCGCGCGTTGGCGCAGCAGCTTGGCGAACGCCTCCGCAGGCGGTGAGAGCACGAGCCCGCGTCGTTGATATATATAGTAGCGGCGGCGGATTTCCGGAGCGCGCAGCTTGATGAAACGCACGTCGAAATTCGGCGCGAACAGCCGTCCGTAGTCGGGAACGGCCGCCAGGCCGGTACCTACGCCCACCAACGCCAAAGCGGTGGTCAGATATTTGACCTCGACGGCGGTCTGCATGGAAAGCGAGGTATCGTGCGCATGCAGCAGGCTCTCCAGGTGCCGGTTGAACTCACTGGAATAAATGACCCAGCGCTCGTCGCGCAGTTTTCTCCACGAGACGGCGCGTTGCCGCGCCAGCGGGTGCTGCGCTGAGCAGACCACTCGGATCGGTACATCCATCAGGAATGTGCTGGTAACATCCTCGCCGGTGGCGCGCTCTGGGCCAACGCCCAGTTCCGCCTCGCCCCGGCGCACCGTGCTCACCACCTCGTCCGCCATCGCGTCGGTCACGCGCAGGCCGACATCCGGATGGGCTTGCTCGAACTCGCCCAGCACTGCCGCCACCCACGTGCATGCCAGCATCTGCGGCGCTACCACGCGTAACAGGCCGGTGCGAAGGGAGCGAAGGTCCGAAGCGCCCTCTGCGATCTGTTGCACGTCATCCAGGATGCGGCGCGCCAGGGGGAGCAATTGCTGGCCGGCCGCCGTCAACAACACGACCGCGCCTCGGTCGAACAGTTTCAGCCCGAGGGTCTCCTCGAGTTGCTGAACCAGCATGCTGACTGCCGACTGCGTCAGGTTGATCTGTCGCGCCGCCGCCGTGAAGCTGCCCGCTCGAGCGACAGCGGCAAAGGCGCGCATCTGGCGCAGGCTAAGAGTGGAGAGAACGGCGGGCCGCATCGCATATCCTCGCTCGAACGGATCGACTATCAGGAAACCTGATGACAATATTAAAAGAATTGGCTTGTGTGATGGGGGAATTATTTTTCAGAATTCCCGCATGCACATTGTCGTCATAGGAACCGGAATCGTCGGCGCTTGCACTGCGGCGTGGCTGCAGCGCGACGGTCACGCGGTGACCTTCGTCGACCCGCTGGACGCGGGCGAGGCCTGCTCCTTCGGCAATGCCGGCTCGCTTTCGCCCAGCGCCTGCCTGCCGGTGGGCATGCCAGGCATGTGGAAGAAGGTCCCGCGCTGGCTGCTGGACCCATTGGGACCGCTGACGGTGCGTTGGGCCTATGCCCCGCTCGTGGCGCCATGGCTGCTGCGCATGCTGCATCATTCATCACGCGAAGAGGTGACACGCATCGCCACCGCGTTGCGGACGCTGCTGTCGCCGATCTTCGACTGCTACGATCCGCTGGTGGCCCATGCCGATGCGCAGGAGTTGGTGCGACGGAGCGGTTGCCTGTACGTCTTTTCCTCTCGCGAGACAGCGGCGCAGTGGGCCTGGGGCATGAATCTGCGGCGATCGCTGGGCGTGCGGATGCTGGACGTGGAGCAGGACGAGCTGGAAAGCCTCGAGCCGGACCTGAAGGGACGTTTTCGGTTCGGCATTCTGGCGCCCGATAACGGCTCCACATCCGATCCATCTGCCCTCGTCAAGGCGATCTACAATCGCTGCATTGGCGACGGCGCGCGTCACGTCCGCGACCGCGTCCGCAGTTTCGAGCGGCAGGGCCGGCGCGTCACGGCAGTGCTGTTGGAGCGCGGCGAGCCGCTGGCGGCGGACGGTGTGGTGGTGGCAGCCGGGGCCTGGTCGGGCGCATTGGCGGCACAGCTCGACAGCCCGGTGATGCTGGAGACGCAGCGCGGCTACCACGTCACTGTGCAGAGCTCGAACCTGGCCCTGCGCCACACCGTGATGGCGGTGGAGCACAATCTGATGGTCAATCCGATGGCCATGGGTCTGCGGCTGGCCGGCACCGTGGAATTCGCCGGCTTGAAAGCGCTACCCAACATGGCGCGTGCCGATGCTCTGCTTCGTCAGGGACAGCAATTGTTCCCGCACCTGGACACATCGTCTTTCACGCGCTGGATGGGCCATCGTCCCTGTCTTCCCGACAGTCTTCCCGTGGTCGGTCCGGTCCGCGCGGCCGACAACGCCTGGCTTGCCTTTGGCCACGGCCATATGGGGATGTGCATGGGCGCGGCGACCGGCCGCGAGATCGCGCATCTGGTGGCCGGACGTCCGACGCAGGTGGACCTGACGCCGTTTTCGCCGGAGCGCTTCCGTTGAGCGCGTCCTGGTCGCTCGCCGTGGACATGGGCGGCACGTTCATCGATGCGGTGGCCTTGCGGAGCGACGGGCACGTTGCATCGCTCAAACATCCGCGCGCCGGACGCCGGCTGGCGGAGCCGGTCGTCGAGGCGCTCGATCGGCTGTGCGCGCAGGCGGGCATCGTGGCAGATGACGTCGGCCGCGTCGTGCACGGCTCCACCGTCATCACCAATCTGCTGCTGGAACTGAACGAGCCGCCGGTGGCCCTCGTCCTGACGCGTGGCATGCGCGACGTACCGGTCCTGGCGCGCCAGGACCGCAAGGAGCTGTATGAGCCGGTGATCATGCCGGCGGTGCCCGAAGCAAAGCTGTTTCCGGAGCCGCTGCGCTTCGAGATCGGCGGGCGCATCGATGCCGAGGGGCGGGAGGTGGAGCCGCTCGACCTGTCGGCCGTTGACGCTATCGCGGATGCAGTGAGCGACGCCGGCGTGTGCGCGCTGGCGGTCGGTCTGTTGTTCTCGCACCGCAATCCGACCCATGAGCGCGCGCTGCGTGCGGCGCTCCATGCGCGCCTTCCGAGCTTGCACATTTCACTGTCCAGCGAAGTCGATCCGCAACCGCGGGAATTCGAGCGCTGGCTGACTACGGCGCTGGACGCCTATGCCAAACCGCTGGCAGCGAATTATCTGCGCGCGCTGGCCGACGCATTGAAGATACGTGGCTTGCCGCCGCTGCGCCTGATGCGATCGGCCGGCGGCACTGCGCCCTGGCATGATCTCGCCGAGCAGCCGATCGGCCTCGCCATGTCCGGTCCCTGCGCGGCGCTGCAGGGCGTGGCCGCCGGCTTCGCAGCATCCGGTCCCGCGATCGTTCTGGATATCGGAGGCACCAGCGCCGACATCAGCATTCTGCTCGACGGCAGGCCGACCTTCACCGACGCGCTGGAATGCGGCGGCTTGCCGATCCGTCAGCGCTGCGCGGATATCGCCTCCATCGGCATCGGGGGTGGCAGCGTGGTATCGGTGCTGCCGGGCGGCGCGCTGCGCCTGGGGCCGCGCTCGCAAGGAGCCTGGCCAGGACCGGCCGCCTTTGGTCTCGGCGGTGACTTGCCGACGCTGAGCGATGCGCTGTGTGTACTGGACCGCTTGCCGCACCGGCTGGCCGGCGGGATCGTGCTGGACCGCGCCGCGGCGGAGGCCGCGCTTGGCGGCGTGGCCGGCGCGCTCTGCTTGTCAGTGCTTCGAACCGCTGAAGCCGTCGTGGGCGCGGCTGCCGCCGGGATGGCGGAGGCGCTCAAGACCCACGCCTTTCAGCGCAACCTGGATCCGGCGGATGCGGTGCTCGTCGCCATCGGCGGCGGCGGCGCGCAGCATGCGGCCGAGATCGCCGAACTGGCCGGTATGCGCCGTGTGCTGGTCATGCCGCACGCCGGCGTGATGGCGGCGCTGGGCATGCTCTACAGTCCGGACGAGGGCGACGTCAGCCTGGCGACGAGCGAAAGCCCGTGGGATTCGCTGCCGCCGCAAGGCGAGGGGCCGCATTCTCTGTTCGCGCCGACGACCACCGCCTTCGTGCCGGCGGGCTGGTCCTGGCGGCTGACGCCGGATCAGACGCTGGCGCTGGAGGCGAAGGCATGATGCCGCGCGCGCGCGACGTCGCACCTGATCCGGTCATCGCACTGCGCATGGAGCCGCTGCGTCTGGCGCTGCAAGGCACGGCCGACCGCATGCAGCATTGCATGATGCGCGCCGCCGTGTCGTCCATCGCCCGCGAGAGCGGCGACTGTGCCGCGGCGCTGTTCCTGCCGGACGGACGCCTGCTCGCCCAGGCGCGCTCGCTGCCGTTGTTGCTGGGATCGCTGATTCCGGCCGTTGCCGGTGTGCTCGCACGCTTTCCGCTCGCAACGATGTCCGAGGGCGACGCCTATCTGCTCAACGACCCCTGGTCCGGCGGCACGCATCTGCCGGACCTGGCTCTGGTCCACCCGGTCTTCCGCGATGGCGAGGTGATCGCCTTCGCCGCCGCCAATTTGCACCATCAGGATGTCGGGGGCATGGCCGCCGGCTCTATTCCGCCCGACGCAACCGAAGTGTACCAGGAGGGCCTGCGCCTGCCGCCCGTGCGCTGGCGCAGCGCCGAAGGCGTGCGGCCCGATATCGACGCCATCCTGGCCGCCAACTCACGCACGCCTGACAATCTGCGCGGCGACCTGGAAGCGCAGTGGATGGCGCTGACGCAAGGCGCGCGCGAACTGAAGCAGATCGCGCGTCACACCGGACCTCGTTTTGCCGACGTCTGCGATGCCTTGATTGCGCAGACCGAACGCATGACCCGCGCCGCCCTTGCGGCCGCACCCGACGGCGAATGGACCTGGCGCGATCAACTCGACGGCGATGGCAGCGACACCGCCCCGGTTTCAATCGTGGTGAGCTTGCGCAAGCAGGGTGACACACTGGTGATCGACTTCGAGGGGACCGCGTCGCAGGTGAGGGGGCCCCTCAATGCATCGCCGGCGGCGATGCTGTCGGCGGCTCTCTTCTTCATGCGCACGCTGGCACCGGACGCCCCCAACAATGCCGGCTGCCTTGCGCCACTGACGCTGAAGCTTCCAACGGGCAGCCTGGTCAATCCGACGCCGCCCGCGGCGGTCAATGCGCGCACGGCGACCGTGAAACTGGCGTGCAACGCGATTCTTGGAGCCTGGTCACAGTCGGCAAGCGGGATGGGCGTGGCGCCGCACGCCGGGGTGGCCACCGTCCTCGCGCTCAGCGGCACGCGGGTGGACGGGCGACGTTGGATGTTGACCGAGATCATCGCCAGCGGCGCCGGCGCCAGCGTCCACGCGCCCGGCCGCGCCGGCGTCTCCACCGACGTCGGCAATGCGCGCAATACCCCCGTGGAGGTGATCGAGACCGAAGCGCCGCTGCGCGTGGAATGCTACGAGATTCGCCGCGGCAGCGGCGGCGCCGGTCTGCAATGCGGCGGCGACGGCGTGCGGCGCGCCTATCGGCTGCTCGAAGGTCAGGGGTGGATCGCCTATCGCGGCGAGCGCCATGTCGGCCGTGCGCGCGGTGCTCAAGGCGGCGGGGCCGGCGCAACGTCTATGGCCCGGGTTTTGCGTGTGGACGGAGCGGTCGAGCTCTTGCCTGCGCGCGCCCGCATCGCGTGGTCCGCCGGCGACCTGCTGATCATCGAAACCGCCGGCGGCGGTGGCTGGGGATCCCTGTCTCCAGCCGAAGCCGCCAATCCACCCGCAAGGAGTTGCCCATGATCCGCTTCCTGATTTCGCGCCGCGCGACGCTGGCGTTGGCTGGCCTCGCGATGCTGCTGCCCGCGCCGGGTCATTCGCAAGCCAACTACCCGAACAAGGCGATCCACATCGTCGTGCCTTTCGCACCGGGCGGCAGCACCGACGTGCTCGCGCGTCGTGTGGGCGACAAGCTCGCCGCGGCCTGGGGCCAGCCGGTCGTGGTCGACAATCGACCCGGCGCCGGCGGCGCCCTGGGCGCCGACTTCGTGGCCAAATCCGCCCCCGACGGCTACACCCTGCTGGCCGGCGTCACCGGCAGCAACGCCATCGCGCAGGCGCTGTACGCCAAATTGCCTTACGACGTGATCAAGGACTTCGCGCCGCTGTCGACGTTGGTAACTGCGCCGCTGGTGCTGGCCGTCAATCCCGACGTGAAGGCGAACACGGCAGCCGAGTTTCTCGCCCTCGTCAAGTCGAAACCGGGCGAGTTGAGTTTCGGCTCGGCCGGTAACGGCACGTCGATGCATCTCACCGGCGAGATGTACAAGCAGGCGGCCGATGTCTCGATGGTGCACGTTCCGTACCGCGGCAGCGCCGCCATGCTCACCGACCTGATGAGCGGTCAGATCCAGGTCACGTTCGGCGACGTCCTGGTGCTGATGCCGCAGATTCAGGCCGGAAAGATTCGCGCGCTGGCCGTCACTTCGAAAACCAGGCACCCCCTGCTGCCGGACGTGCCGACGCTGGATGAAGCGGGACTGAAGGGTTTCGAGGCGCTGTCATGGCAAGGCCTGTTTGCGCCGGCCGGCACGCCGCCCGAGGTGGTCGAAAAGCTGAGCTCGGAAGTGAACAAAGTCCTGCAATCTCCTGACATCAAGGACTACTTTGCGGCGCAGGGCTTCATCGTCCAGGGCTCGACACCTGAGGCCTTCAAGGCCTTTATAGCGAGCGAGGTGAACAAGTGGACGCCGATTGTGAAGTATTCGGGTGCCCAGGTGAATTGAGCTGGCGCCGCCGGCGCGGTGCGGCTGCTCGCCGATAAGAAGAGAGAGCTCCTTGAATTTTCGGCGCTGTCGGACGTGTCTGTGATTTTGCCGCGAGACCAGGAGGTCAACTCACGTATCCTACGTGATCCGAAACGGACACGCCGCAACAGGTCCACGACGCCTTTGAACCACAGATCAGCGGTCTTGGTCCGCAGGAGCGCTTCGCAGTCAATTGCTGCATCAGCCGCCTGAGACGCATTTACCCGCTTTTTGACGAGAGGGACGGCTTTGCATGTCGAACACTGCCGCCACGTGCGAAATTTACACGTTTCGCGGAATGAGTATAACCGGCCCGTCTCGGATTTTCTGTTGATGCCGCAAATTCGAAACCTAACTCTCAAATCAGATCGTTCAATTCGCTCGCGTCCTTGCTCACGATGTCGGTGAGCTGAGTCTAAAGCGCGATGCGAATAGGATGAATCGTCATCGCGCTTTAGGTTGTTGTTTAAGCATGGTCTTTTCGGAAAACCGCTGTGCACTTTTCCGGATCATGCTTTAGCGACCTCGATTGGCAAGCACGATGATGGCGCGGCCGACCTGAATTAGCAGCGATGGTGCCAGGCTGCAGCCCACGATGACGGCCCACATCGCCGCCGTCGGGGGGGTGACGTGCAAGACCTCCGCCATCAGCGGCCAGTAGGGAGGAACCGCGAGCAGAGCGCCGCAGAGGCCGACGGCGGCCCAGATCCATGGATTGCGCGTGACCTCGTTGGCGACGACGCCGGAGCGGCTGCTGCGCATGTCGAAAACGTGCCAGAGTTGCGCGAACGCGATCGTCAGGAATGTGGTGGTGACCACTGCCTCGCCGGTCCAGCCGGCCGAAAGCGCCAGCCCAAGCGCCGCGAAAGTTCCGCCCGCCAGCGGAATGCTCTGCAGCACGATCGTTGTCCATTGCCGACGACCGAGGATCGGCTCCTTCGGATCGCGCGGCGGCCGCTCGAGAATATCGCGTTCTCCCTCGCCCATTGCCAGTGCGAAGGCGGGGAATACGTCGGTCACCAGATTCAAGTACAGGATCTGCAGCGGCAGGATCGGCAGGGGCAGTGCCGCCGCGATCGCGATCCCAACAACCAGGACCTCGCTGATGTTGCAGGACAGAAGGTAAGCGGCGGCCCGACGGATATTGCCGAAGATGATTCTCCCTTCCCGAACTGCCTTGACGATCGTCGGAAAGGCGTCGTCGAGCAGGATCATCGCTGCCGCCTGGCGCGCGACGTCCGTTCCGCGCAGGCCCATGGCCACGCCGATGTCGGCCTGCTTCAACGCCGGTGCATCGTTCACGCCATCCCCGGTCATCGCGACGATATCACCGGACGCCTGATACGCGCGTACGATCGCAAGTTTCTCCGCCGGGCTGACGCGGGCGAAGATGCCAACGCGCTTCAATTCCTGCGGATGCTTTTCGACGAGAAGCTCGACATGGCGGCCTTCTGCTACATTGTCAGCCTCGAGCCCGATCGCACGGCCTATGCTGCGGGCCGTGACGGCATGATCGCCGGTCACCATGACGACGCGGATGCCGGCATGACGGCAATCGCGGATCGCCTGCGGAACGTCGGCGCGCGCAGGGTCTTCCAGGCCAACGAGGCCCACGAATATCAGCTGGCCATAGGGCTGAGCATCTGCCGATGTCGCCAGTTTGGTTGCGCAGGCGAGCACGCGCAGGCCGTGCTGTCCGAGCTCGGCAATCCGCCCGCTCCACAGACGGCGCGCGGCTTCGTCCAGTGTCGTCTCGCCGTTCTCGGTGAGCATGCCGGTGCACGCCGCGAGCACATGCTCCGGTGCACCCTTCACGGCATAGAAATACGCGCCGCCGTGCTGGTGCACGGTCGCCATCATCTTGCTTTCGTTGTCGAAAGCGTGCTTGGCCGCGATCGGAAAGCCGCGCAGCAGCTCGTGGCGATTCAAACCTGCCGCCCGGCCAGCCTGCAGCAGCGCCACTTCCATGGGATCACCGCTATGGGCTACTCCCCCATGGCCAAGCGAGGCCTCGTTGCAAAGTACCATTGTGTGCAGCAGCCGCTGGAGCAGCGCATCGCCGGCAAGCTCTTCCACGCCGGCCTTTTCGACTTCGCCGGATTCGACCCACAAGCGCCGCACGGCCATCCGGTTTTCGGTGAGCGTGCCGGTCTTGTCGGTCAGGATCACTGTGGTCGCGCCCAATGTCTCGACCGCGGAGAGCCGCTCCAGAAGTGCATTCTGGCGGGCCATGCGCCACATCCCGCGGGCAAGCGCGAGGGTGGCCACAATCGGCAGGCCCTCGGGAATGGCGGCCACCGCGAGCGCGATCGACGATTCCACAACCAGGAAAGCATCTTGTCCCTTGGCTATTCCAACCGCCGCGATCACAACGGTCAGAAGCCCGACCGCCCAAACGAGCTGCCCGGACAATCGTGCGAGCCTGCGTTCAACCGGTGAGCTCTCAGGCTCCGCTTCTTCGACGAGGTGAGAGATGCGGCCGAGTTCCGTCCGGGAGCCCGTCGCGACGGCAACGCCAAGGCCGCTGCCGCGGGTCACGGCCGTGCCCTTGAACAGCATTGATGTGCGCTCGGCGATTCGTGCATCTTCGGCGGCCGGCTCGGGCGACTTGTCGACCGGCACCGACTCGCCTGTCAGGGTCGACTCGTCGGCCGCAAGCCGCGAGGCTTCCACGATGCGCAGGTCAGCCGAGATCGCGTCGCCCGCCTCGACGAGGAGCATGTCGCCGGGTACGAGGTCCTCCGCCGGGAGCACGCGCGTGTGACCGTCGCGTCGTACGCGAGCCGATGTCCGGCCAAGCGCGCGCAGTGCCTCGATCGATCGTGCTGCCCTGATTTCGGTCACGAAACCGATAAGCGTGTTGAGCGCAAGAACCGCGACGATCGCCACGCCTTCCGCGAGTTCGCCGAACCAGAAGGCGAGCGCAGCGGCTGCGGCCAGCAGGTAGACCACCGGGCTCCGCAGCTGGTGAAGAAGTATGGTCAGGGCGCTGATCCGCTTCCTTGCAGCGATCGCGTTTGAACCGAAGCGGATGCGGCGCTCCGTCGCCTCGTGTTCCGCGAGGCCCTGCTCCGGCTCGACTTGAAGCGCGCGAAGGATCTCGCTCGCCGGCAACGAATGCGCGGTCGCTGGTGTCAGTCCAACCTCATGCATCAAATCGCTCTTCGGCATCAGACCTGCGCCTCTTCCCGGCTATCTCCGAAACATTTGGTGCGCGACATCAGGCCCGACTGCACCGGCCCATGCGGCCACGATGACCAGCACGAGGCCGGGGATCAGCCGCAGCGCGAAGGAGCGCCCGCCGCTGACCCAGCCAACGACGATCTTGCTGAGCGTATTTGTCGACAGCGCCGCCAGAATCGGAGCCACAGCGTCGGCGGAGCTGATCTTTCCCGAGGCGGCGAGGGTGGCTGCGGCGACGGCTGGCGAATGCGTATCTGCGAACCCGGCTACGGCCGCGCTGACCAGCAGGCCGATTTCCCCAAACGCGTCCCGCAGGCCGGCAGAGAGCACGAGGACTCCGGAGAGCGTCAAGGCCAGCAACAAGGCCGACGGCAGGCTGAAAGCACGTCCGAGCTGGAGCTCGGCGGGGCTCGTCTCTCGCATGCCCTTCACCGTGAAGATCGCGCCATAGAGACTTGCCGCGGCACCGGCACAGAGGAGCGGAACCATCAAACTTTGCAACGTAGCGAGATTTGTCGCTGCGAGCACCGCGACGAGCTGGACGATCGTTGCGACGGTCGAAAGCGTTGCGCCGGCGGTAGCGGCGCCAAGCAGCTCGGGTGCCCTGCGAGCCCGCGCGCCCATCGCTCCGATCGTGGCTGTGCTGGAGACAAAGCCCGAGGCGAAGCCTGAGATGGCGAGACCGCCTCTTGCGCCGAGCAGGCGTATTGCAACATGCCCGGCGGCGCCGATGGCCATCACCAGAATGACGATGATCCAGATCGCGCGTGGATTGAGCGCGCCAAAGGGGCCGACCGGCTGATCCGGAAGCAAGGGTAGGACAACGAGCGTGGCGGCGGCAAAGATCAGGCAGTCCTTGACCTCGTTGTCGCTGAGCACCGTACGGACGAAGTCGTGCAATGCCGCACGGCCTGCAAGCAGAATGGCCAGAATGACGGCAACGCCCGCGGCGAAAATGGGACGCTGGGTGGCCAGCCCGCCAAGCAGAACCGTCAGGATGAGTGCCGTCTCCGAAGTCAAGCCGGGATCGTCGCTCCTGGACCGGAGATAGGCGATCGCAGTCAGGGCCATGATCCCGGCGGTCACGAGCGCCAGCAGGCCCTTGCCCCCGATCATGACGCTGACGGCGCCGGCGAGTGATGCCGCGGCAAAGGTACGCAGCCCGGCAGGCGAGCGCCCCGGTCCCTCGCCCTTACGGCGTTCTCGCTCGAGACCGATCAAGAGCCCGATGCCGAGTGCAACGACGATGGCGATGACGTCGGGGCTTAGGCTCGGCTTCAGAAAATCCATCATGTGTACTGTACGGCGTCACGTTCTTGTGCTTGTGGCGGTGCTTCGATCGCGGCTGCTGCCCAACCCCGCCAGATTCGTATCAACGTCATGGTGACCGCCGGCAGCAATAGATCAAGTGCCACGCCCGCTGGCTCGAGAAAGGTGAGGCCGACGACGACAGCAATGAGCGGCAGCATCGCATGCATCCGCCGCGAGCGTGCCGCAGATGCGACAGGATATCCCGGCACGGTATCCACTTTGAGTTATCTCATGCAAGGACCAGAGGTTGGAACTATATCGACGAGGTCGCCACGAGGCCTCTTGATTTCGGTCAATCTGACGGCCGCAGAGATGTCGCAAGCCCGCGAGCTCGTTAAAGTGGCTGAGAATGTTGCCGCTGATCTGATCGAGCGCGAGCTACGGCACCGCCGGGTGCGCGGGGATTGTTCGGAGGCACGACTCCCGGTCTGCGGAATGAAGCGCCGGTCTGCGTGATGAGCGGGAGGTTGCCGTGGGCCGCGATCTGCCGTCTGGCCGACAGACCAAGCCATCGGTACTCTGAGCTAGATCAAGCTGTCTGGAACTTGCTTGGATATCCTCCGGTAGCTTCAGTTTGGAGATTCCAAATGGCGGTCAAAGATTCAGGGCGACCGACTCTGGTGCTTCCGGAAGCCTCGGCGTATGGCATCGATGTGGTCGTCGAGGGGGTCGATGCCGCTGGACGGGTCATCGGCAAGGTTCTCACGCAGCAGGTTTCCTCCCGCAGGGCGGATCTCCTCGTCATGGGAGCGTACGGTCATTCCCGCTTCCGGGAGTTCGTATTGGGAGGCGCGACCCGGAGTATCCTGACGAAGCCGCCGATTCCAGTGCTGTTGTTCCACTGATCAGTCGGCAGGCAAAGCACGGAAAGGCGGCAAGCAGGGTACGCCCATGGACGCTCAACCGCTCGAACTGGATGGCAAGAGATCCCCGGTATTTCACGCGCAGGGGCTTTCGAAGACCTATCGAATGGGCGAGATCGACGTGCATGCGCTTCGCGACGTCGATCTCGACATTTTCGAAGGCGAGTTCGTCGTCCTCCTCGGGCCGTCCGGATCTGGCAAGTCGACCCTGCTGAACATCCTGGGGGGCTTGGACAGCCCGACCTCGGGCGAGGCCCATTGGCGCGACCACAATCTGGTCGGCGCGACAGATGCGGAGTTGACCCGATACCGGCGCGAGCACGTGGGCTTTGTCTTTCAATTCTACAACCTCATTCCCAGCCTGACGGTGCTGGAGAATGTCGCGCTGGTGACCGAGATTGCGGACAAGCCGCTCGATCCGCGCGAGGTGCTTGCCCTCGTCGGGCTCGAGAAGCGGATCGATCACTTCCCCTCGCAACTGTCCGGCGGCGAGCAGCAGCGCGTCGCGGTCGCCCGCGCCATCGTCAAGTCGCCGGATGTGCTGTTGTGCGACGAGCCGACCGGCGCGCTGGACTACGAGACCGGCAAGGTGGTGCTGGCGGCCATCGCGCGAGCCAATGAGCGCCTTGGCACCACAACGATTATCATCACGCACAATGCCGCAATTGCGGGCATGGCAGATCGCGTGCTGCGGCTCGGTGGTGGGCGGATCGTCGGCGAGGAGCGCAATGCACGTCGCCTCTCGGCAGACGAGGTGCACTGGTGAGCCTGCTCGATCGAAAACTGCTGCGCGACATCGCCGGCATGCGGGGCCAAGTGCTGACGATCTCGCTGCTGGTAGCCGCCGGCGTCGCCGTCTTCGTTGGCTCGGTCTCGACTTACGACTCTCTCAGCTCGGCGGTGGATCGCTTCTACGCGGTTGCACGATTCCCGCAGGTTTTCGTGACGCTCAAACGTGCGCCCCTGTCGATCGTTCCGCAGCTCAATGCGATTCCCGGCGTGGCCACCGTGGAGCCCCGCATCGTCCGCGAGGTCATCGTGGATTGGCCGGCAGCATCGCAGCCGGTGTCGGCCCGGATGGTGTCGCTCAATCATGCGGGCGACGAAAGGCTTGCGCGACTCCACATGCGGCGCGGCGCGGCGCCTGGACCCGGCTCCGCAAGGAGCGCAGCGGTCAACGAAGCGTTCGCCGAGGCCAACAGAGTGAATCCAGGTGACGATATCCGCGTGCTTCTCAATGGAAAGGTGGAGGCATTCCGCGTTTCCGGCCTCGCACTGTCGCCGGAATATGTCTATGCGGTCAAGCCGGGCCTGCCGATTCCGGACGATCGGCTCTATGCCGTTCTCTGGGTCGACCGCAGCGCGGCGGAAGCCGCCTTCGATATGAAGGCGGCCTTCAATGATGCCGTGATCTCGCTGGCGCCGGGTGCCGATCCGAAGCCCGTGATCGACGAACTGGATCGGTTGCTCGAACCGTACGGGTCGGTCGGCGCCGTCGCGCGACGGGATCAGCCGTCCAACCGGTTTCTCGAGGATGAATTGAACCAGCAGAAGGTGATGTCGACCACGATCCCGTTCATCTTTTTCGGGGTTGCGGCGTTCCTGCTCAATAGCGCTCTCGGGAGGATTGTGGCGGTCCAACGCGAGCAGATTGCCGCGTTGAAGGCACTGGGCTTTCCAACCGCGGCGCTGACCCTGCACTATCTCAAGCTCATCCTCATCATCGTGTTGATCGGATCCGCGCTTGGAATTGCGGCCGGCTGGGGCTTTGGAAAGGCGATGATTGCAAGCTATCAAGGCTTCTTTCGCTTGCCTGATCTGCCGTTCCGGCTGACGCCGTGGTCGCTGGCGCTCGGAGTTGCGATCAGCCTGATCGCGGCGTCGCTCGGCGTCCTGACTGCATTGCGGCAGGTCGTCCGCCTTGCGCCGGCGGTCGCCATGCGACCGGCCGCGCCGCTAGGTTTTCGCCGCTCGTGGATCGAAGCGCTTCTGCCAGGCACCGGGACCAGATCTCGCCGCCTGATGATCCTGCGGAATACCGCCGGACGCCCGTTTCGTTCGCTGTTGACCGTGGCCGGGGTGGCCTTTGCCGTTCCAATGATGGTGCTGGGAATCTTTTGGCGCGATGCCATCGACGAGATGGTTGATCTCCAGTTCAATTTGGTGGAGCGCGGCAATACGAGGGTGACGTTTCCGCACCCCATGGATCGTTCCATTATGCGCGATCTGGCGCGCGAGCCAGGCGTTCTTGTGGCGGAGGGGCAGCGCATCGTGCCGGTGCGCCTTCGCGCCGGGCAGCGCAACTATCTGACTTCGGTGATCGGCCTGTCGGCAGGCGACCAGCTGCGCCGACCCCATGACGCCATGCTGCGCCCGATCGCGGCCACGCCCGACGGGATTACGCTCACCCGGCGGCTTGCCGAGCGGCTCGAGGTGAAAGCCGGCGACCTCATTGCGGTCGAGGCGATGGAAGGGCGGCGGCGCAAGCGCGACCTGCCGGTTTGCGCCATCGTCGATGAGTCGATCGGAATGGCCTCGTACATGGAGATCGAGACCCTGAACCGCTTCACCGGCGAGGGCGCGGTGGTTTCGGCGGCGAGCCTGTATGTCGAGCCGACAGCGATGTCGGCGTTAGGGCGCAGGTTCAAGAACCTGCCGACCATCGAGTCTGTGACGATGAAGGCGTATACGCTCTCTTCGTTCATGGAGAAGATCGCCGGTCTCGTTTTGGTAACCGCCGGCATCCTTGCGGCCTTCGCCACGATCATCACGGTGGGGGTCGTCTACAACAGTGCGCGCATCAGCCTGCAGGAGCGCGCATGGGAGCTGGCCAGTCTTCGGGTGCTGGGCTTTACGCGCGGCGAGGTTGCGGGCATCCTGTTCGGCGAGTTCGCAATCGAGATCGTGCTGGGGATTCTGATCGGCCTACCGCTCTCTCACTTTGTTATAGGCCTGATCGCCAGATTTCACTCCAACGAGAGCTTCCAGATACCCGCCGTGATCGCGCCGCAGACTTATCTCATTGCAGTCGGTGTCGTGCTGGCTGCGGCCGCCGCCAGCGCCCGCATCGTCAAAGGCCGAGTTGATCGAATTGATCTGGTCGCAGCTCTCAAGACCAGGGAATAAGCATGCACATCACGGGCCGCCATATCGCGATCGCTGTCGGGCTTCTGGCCGCCGTCGGAATTACGGCCTGGTTCTTGAGCCCAGCACCAGTGCCGGTCGAGACTGCCGTCGTGACGAAGGGAAAGTTCGTTGCCACCGTCGATGAGGACGGCAAGACGCGCGTGCGCGAGCGATACGCGGTTGCCGCGCCGCTTGCGGGGCGGCTGAGCCGGATCCGCTTCAAGGTTGGCGATCAAGTTCAGGTCGACGACGTCGTCGCGACCATCACCCCATCCCCGGCGCCGCTGATGGACCCCCGGACCCGCCGCGAGGTCGAGGAAAGACTGGGAACGGCTGAAGCCAATCTCGAGCGCACCAAGGCGGTCGTCGAGCGGGCCCGGGCCCAGAGCGATCAGGCCAACACCGATATGGCGCGGACGCGGACTTTGGCCCAGCAAGGAGCCGCAACGACGCAGGCGCTCGAACGTGCAGAGCTTGCGGTACGGCTTGCCGACCGGGATCTGCGGGCGGCGGAATTCCAGAATCACGCGGCCGAGCATGAGATCAGCCAAATGCGCGCATTGCTGGCACGCTACGGTAACGACGGAAACGGGCAGCCGGACAGCTGGAACGTTGCGTCGCCGGTCGCTGGCGTGGTGCTGAAGGTCGCGCAGGAAAGCGAGACGATCGTGCAGCCGGGCACGCCCTTGCTGGACATCGGCGATGCCAGGGATCTCGAAGTCGTGGTCGACGTTCTCAGCACCGATGCCGTGGAGATCCGCCCCGGAGCCGATGTCACTATCGACCATTGGGGTGGAGAGGGAACGCTGAAGGGTAGGGTGCGCCGGGTTGAGCCGGCGGCTTTCACGAAGATCTCGACCCTCGGGGTCGAGGAGCAGAGGGTCAATGTTCTGGTCGACATCCTCTCGCCCCTGGAGCAGTGGGCTCGACTCGGAGATGCCTATCAGGTGGATGTTCGGATCACCGTCTTCGCGCGGGACGATGCCATGATCGTCCCATCCGGCGCGTTGTTTCGTCGCGGGGAGGGCTGGAACGTCTATGTCGCGAAGGACGGGCGCGCCGAATTGCGCCAGATCGAGCTCCTGCGCCGTTCGGGTCGCGTCGCGGCCGTCGCTTCCGGCCTCACTCCAGGGGAGCAGATCATTGTGTATCCCAGCGACCGAGTTGCGCCGGGTATACGCATCGCGCGACGATCGGGCTGAGGAGACCGCACGGGATTTCGCGCGGGCCGCTGTGGATAGAACGCGAGACGTCGCGGTCCGTGAGTGGCAGAGATTCTCGTTATCGCCCCGCATACGCCAGTTGCGCCTGGCCTTGCAATGATCCCTGTGAAGGCGCGCTTGCGAATTGGCGTTTCTTCATCTCTGCGGTTGATTCTGCTCAAACAACGGTGCTGGTTTCGGGCGAGAGTGACGTTCCGGTAGCTGTGGGACCAAACCATGTCGTTTGAGCGGGTCTTGCGATGGACCCTGGTTGCGATTGCAATCGCAGGATTGGCCGCGGGTATTCTTGCGCGAGCCGCCGGCCGCCTCGATCTGGCCGATCTCGCATGGGCGCTCGGCACTGCGCCCGTGATCGGCGGACTGGCGGTCTCGATCGTCAGGGACCTGCTGGGCGGCCGTCTGGGCGTGGACGCGATTGCCCTGCTGTCGATGAGCGCGGCGCTGGCGCTGGGCCAGCCACTTGCCGGCGCCGTGGTTGCGCTCATGTATTCCGGCGGCAATGTGCTGGAGGACATCGCGATCGCGCGGGCGGAGCGCGACCTGCGATCCCTGGTTGATCGGGCACCGCGGCAGGCTCATCGCAAGAACGACGAGCGGATCGAGGACGTGCCGATCGAGGAAGTCGCGGTCGGCGAGCAGCTCCTGGTGCGGGCAGGCGAGATTGTGCCGGTCGATGGTATCGTCGGCTCGGTCTCGGCCACGATCGACGAGTCCGCGGTAACAGGCGAACCCATTCCGGTCGAGAAGACACGCGGCAGCGCAGTGCTTTCAGGTTCACTGAATGCTGGTGAGACCTTTGAGTTGACCGTGACCGCGCCGGCTGGCGAGAGCACCTACGCCGGCATCGTGCGGATGGTGACGGCGGCCCAGACGGCAAAGGCTCCCTTCGTGCGAATGGCCGACCGCTATGCGCTGATCTTTCTGCCGGTGACGCTCGTCATGGCCTTCGTGGCGTGGCGCATCTCCGGCGATCTGACCCGTAGCCTTGCTGTGTTGGTGGCGGCGACACCTTGTCCACTGATCTTGGCCGCACCCGTCGCCTTCATCGCCGGCGTGGCGCAGGCCGCCCGCCGCGGCATCTTGGTCAAGGGCGGAGCGGCGCTGGAGGCGCTGGCGCGTGCGCACACCGTCCTGTTTGACAAGACCGGCACCCTGACCGTGGGAGGGGCGCGGTTGCTCTCTGTCGAGGTCGCGCCGGGGCAGGACGCGGACGAGGTCCTGACGCTTGGGGCATCGCTCGAGCAAGCCTCGCATCATGTGCTCGCGAAGGCGGTCGTTGCTGCCGCCGTCGATCGCGGTCTCAAGCTGAAGCCGCCGGAACACGTCAAGGAGACCATGGGGTCTGGCCTGAGCGGCCTGATCGATGGACGCCAGGTCACTGCAGGCTCGCGAGAGATGCTTCTCTCACGTGCCGAGCTGTCGCCGTGGGAACTGCGCGCCATCCGGCGCGCCTCGTGGCGTTCGGCGTTGATCGTTTTCATTGCTGTGGATGGGCGTCCAATCGGCGCGCTGCTACTGGCCGACGAGCTGCGGGCCGATACGCCACGCGCGATCCGGCTGCTGCGCGATGCTGGAATTGCGCGGATGGTGATGGTCACTGGCGATCGCGCCGCAGCGGCGCAGGCCATCGGTGCGGCGCTCGACCTCGATGCCGTGCTGGCCGACCGCGTCCCTTCGGACAAGGTCGAGGCGGTGCGTACCGAACAGCGCCTGCATCCGACCATCATGGTCGGCGACGGCATCAATGATGCTC
Source organism: Bradyrhizobium sp. CCBAU 25338 (assembly GCF_028128965.1). Taxonomy (NCBI): domain Bacteria; kingdom Pseudomonadati; phylum Pseudomonadota; class Alphaproteobacteria; order Hyphomicrobiales; family Nitrobacteraceae; genus Bradyrhizobium; species Bradyrhizobium sp. CCBAU 25338. The sequence goes on along the minus strand of NZ_LFKY01000043.1, from coordinate 146,962 downwards.
CAGCGCTGGCCGTGGCCGACATCGGGGTCGCGCTCGGCGCTCGCGGCGCGAGCGCCTCGTCCGAGGCCGCAGATGTGGTGATTCTGGCGGACCGGCTCGATCGGGTTGGCGAAGCGATCGTGATTGCACAGCAGGCACGGCGTATCGCCCTGCAAAGCATTGTCGTCGGCATGGGGTTGTCACTGGTGGCAATGGTCGCCGCCACTCTTGGCTGGCTCGATCCCGTGCCCGCGGCGATCGTCCAGGAGGTGATCGATGTTGCGGTCATTCTGAACGCGCTGCGGGCGCTCACTCCGGCCCTCGTCAGGGGCGGTCCGCGCATCACGACAGAGCAAGGTTTGACCTTGCATCACGATCATCAGGCCCTCTTCAAGGATCTCGACCGCCTGCGCGAGATCGTCGACGCGCTGGACGACGTGACGCCAGAATCCGCCACGGCGTTGATTGGGGAAGCCCATCGCCTGGTTCAGAGCAGCGTCGTGACTCACGAGCGCGGGGATGAGGACAGCGTCTACCCAAAGCTTGCCGAGGTGCTGCGCGACCGCCATGGCCTGTCCGCCATGAGCCGCGCGCATCGGGAGATCCTGCATCTTGCGCGGCTACTTGTCCGGATCGCGGAGGATCTGCCGTCAGAGAAGATTGACCGCTATCTGATCCGAGACGCTCAACGAGTGATTGAGGCGATTGAAACGTTGGTGCGCATGCACACGGCTCAGGAGGAGGATATCTACGAAGCGGTCGCCGAGGAACCAGCTTAGCTTGACTGTCCGCGAAAATCTTCCTTTGAACCGGCCCGACCGCCTAATCCGCTGGTTTCGCTCCGATCCGCAAGACGCGGCCGGGTTTCGATAACAGCCTTGGAAAGGCGTCGGTACAGATCACGCCGGCGAACGAGCGGCCACCAGTCATATAGAAAGATCTCCAACGGGCGCCAGTTCGCAACCCAGCCCAAGATCAAGAGGCTTTCCTCCAGGAGGCGCCGCAAGGGGTTGGCGAACAGCGCGCCAACAACGAGGTGCGCAAAGAGCAGACATGTGATCAGAATGGCGAGACCGATCGCCAGCGACCAGCGGCCTATTCTGAACAACTCGTTGATATCTCCTTGAGTTGCATTCGCTCGATCCGCGAAATAGTGACCAAAGGCTTCGCGGAGGTCCAGGGCTGCTTTCGCTTGCAGATCAGTGTCGGGATGATGGATTCGAATCCGGATCGAGGCCCGGCCCGAAAGCTCTCGCGCCCAGCCGACAATGTACTCCTCCGCCTCCCGATCGAGGTCACGCTCGCGAAACGGAAAAGGATCGAGCGTGTGAAAGAGCTGGGCGATGTCGTCGACCCGCAGTTCAATGACCTCCTCGGATGCTTCGGCATTCATTGAGTCTCACTGCTCCGAGGCGTTGCGTTCTCTTGTCGCGCGCACCTCGTCCGACGCGAAAGGCGCGTTCATGTCATGCCGGCCGATGAGTTCATGCCAGGTGAAACCGTCATTCTGGATGCCGGCGAGCCGCATCGGCCTGGTGCCGCTCATCGTCGCGCAGACAGCTGTCTGGGTGCGCCTAGTACATATAGCGAGCGGCGACATAGTCATCTTCTTCCGCCTGCCCCAATAAGGTGACAAAAATCCAGTCGGGATGCTGGTCGCTCTTGAGCCAGAGGCAAGCATCCAGCGTCGCCGCTGCTATTGTTTTGGAATCGTATCAAGAGAGTGTCTCCGTCCCTTGCTGGGGCAGAGACGGCAGGCGGATCGCAAGACGAGCGCCCATCTCAAAGCACCCGGCCCTATTGCTTCAGCCGGGCGATCTCAAATACAAAGGCGGCCTGGAAGATTGGTCCACTCATCGTTCGAACCTCGATCGCCATGTGCTGGCGCTCATCGAGTGGGGGAAGGTCCTTGGCCAAATCGCCTAGCGCTCTTGCAGCTTCGATCTCGGCCGCCTTTTGATCGGCGAGATCAAGGCCCTCTTCGTCGGGGTAGAGGTCCTGGCCGTCTCTAATGTCGAAGTAGTACCGGGTCATCACGGCGCTCCCTCTGCAGGCGGGAGCGCGCGTAGTCTCTCAGTCACCGACGCCCATGGTTGGCTGATGTCGATGATACCTGAAAATATGCGGCAAGAGGTCCGATGTTCCAAGCTAATTCTTCTTCGATCCGGGCTCGTCTGGAAGTAGGGAACTCGCGGTCGAACGATGAGTTGACTTGGATGGGCTTGCGAGCAGCCGCGCCCGAAGATGCCATGAGCGCAGCACTGTGGTGGCCAGCCACGACGATCGATCAAGCTGCTTGCACGCGCTATTTGCCTCAGACGATCAGGCAACGTGACCGGCGGGCGCCGCGTTCACAATCGAAGGATAACAAAATGAGGACAAATGACCATCGCACGGCTCGAGCGATGCGCGAGGCCAACAAGCAGTTCAAGCAGGTCGACTCGACGAAACAGCCGAGTGACTATGAAATAGCGCAACAGTCGTTTCAAGACAACCGCGAGCGCTTGAAGGCGGAGCGCCTGGCTCGGGAGGCCAAGTCGACTGGTCGACGCGAATAGGGACGTGTTCGGCAGTGCTGCTGTTTCGGCGTCAGGGATGGGGAGGCGCTCATCGGTGGATGAGGAGCAATCCTCAGCGGCCAAACGCTGACAGTTGAAGCGCGCGATGCGCGCGCAATCAATGAGGCCGCCGACCCCTCGTGCTCCCGGAGGGAAATACCCGCCGATTCAGCTCCGCAGGCCTCCATCGCGAGCCGCACCAGGCGAGGCAGCACCGCTTTCGGATTATCGGCCATGTCATCCGCCGAATCCCGAAACGCAAGCTTCTCGCGCAGATGATCGGGCGGCTCCGAGGCCCTTTTTGCGAGTTCATCCGTGATGATGATTTCTGCGAGGCCGTGGGGGCTGGCGCCATTTCTGATGGTCTCTGGAACCTAGCTCGAGCGGGGGACTTGGAAAGAATTGGTCTCATCTCAGGAGCGGGCCGTTGAAGATCTTGATCGTCGAAGACGAGCCCCTCATTCTCATGGATGTTGAAGTTCAACTCTTGGAAGCAGGCCACGAGGTGGCCGTGGCAGAGAACGCCGATATTGCCGTCCGGATGCTGGCGGAGAGCATGTTCGACCTGCTGCTGACCGATATCGACATGCCCGGTTCCATGGATGGACTGCAGCTGGCGAGCGCGGTGAGAGATCGATGGCCGCCCGTCAGATTGGTCCTGATGTCGGGCAAGAGGCATCCTCACGTAACCGAAATGCCCTCGCAAGCGCGATTTCTCAGCAAGCCACTGCAGCCAGCTGAACTCATGAAGGCCGTGGCGATTTGGTAGCGAAGCAAAGCCCACGAGGACAACCACGTTGCCTCACGTCTGGCCGTCCCGGCCCTCATCCCGAGGACGCTTGCCGTGCGCGTCGCGATCCCATGCTCGCTCCTTCGGGCGGCCTGTCGCGGGGCGCCGTCCGTTAATTCTGCGTCCGCCCCATCGACGGTTTGCGGCCGATCCCGCTTCAGGGAACGACGACCACTGCGCAAGGAGCGAGGCTGACGAGCTTTTGGGAGACGCTGCCGAGCAGCAAGCCCGTCAGCTGGCCGCGTCCGCGCCGTCCCACGACAATCATCTTGGTCGACGTCTGGGCCGCGAGATCGATCAGGGATTGGGTGATGTCGCCCCAACATGTCCGAACTTCGATGCGGATGGGACCTGCTTCGCGCGCACGGGCTTGCGCGGCCTTGAGGGTCTGCCCCGTCAAGGCTTCCAACAGGTCACCGGCGGTGGCTCCGCCGTGCGGAAGTTGCCGGACTTCTTCGCCCAGAAGTCGATCGGCAACCGTGACGATCAGGAGATCGCATGCCAACGCTCTGGCAAGCTCGGCTGCCACGTCGATTGCGCGGCATGCGCCGCTCGATCCGTCGGTTGCCACCATGATGTTCGTCATGAGAAAGTCCCCTGGGCCTTTTGAACATTCTGCCGGGGTTGATCGGCACCGTACTGATCCAGCTCAAGCCCTGCCGGGCCACCGAACAGCCTCTGGCCGCAAACCCGCGTGCGATTGGCGACTGTGATGGGCATCGCGAGCGGCTATCTGCGATACGTGCCGAACCAAAGCCAACCCTCCGGAGATTGCTGGTGGCCTGCTTCAGTCTGGTTTTCTGGGCCGCGCTATCGACAAGGCCGCGTCGCAGGTGAGGCGCCGCGGAATAGCCGATCGGTCGGCAAAAGCGCTGGACAGGAGCTTCATGGTCTCTCCTCTAGTCTCCGGCGCGGACTGGCGCTGGCGGCTGAAGATACCGCTCAAACCATCGGCCCGCATGTTCAATGACGGCGTCCATGGCGCCCGGCTCTGGAAACAGGTGCGTTGCATTAGGAATGATTTCCAGTGCCGTGGGTCCGCCAAGCCAGGTGAGCGCCTCCTCGTTGAGCTCGATCACGCCGAAATCGGCGCCGCCGACGATCAACAGGGTCGGCGCACGGACATGGGGCAGGGCTTCGCCCGCGAGATCCGGGCGGCCGCCACGTGAGACCACGGCGGCAATTCGGTGAGGCAACTGAGCGGCCGCGATGAGGGCGGCCGCGGCGCCGGTACTGGCGCCGAACAATCCGACAGGCAGGCAGGCAACCGCAGGTTCAAGCCCTTGAAGCCAGTCGACAGTCGCGACCAACCGTTGTCCAAGCATTGCAACATTGAAGACGTTCGATCGATCCTGCTCCTCTTGCGGCGTGAGAAGATCAAACAGCAGCGTCGCGAAGCGGCGTGCATTGAGTCCCTGCGCGACCGCGATATTCCGGGTGCTGAACCGGCTCGAGCCGCTGCCGTGCGCAAACGCGACCAGGCCACGAGCCTTTTCCGGCAGCGTCAGCCTTCCTGCCAGCCCCAGCGGCGGAATGAGAACGTCGAGCGATTGATCGCGTTTCATGAACCGCCCACGGTCCGGTCAGCCCTGCAGATTCTTGAGCGGCGCCGGAAGATGGGCCATCAGCTTCTCGAATTCGCCGGGATCCAGCTTCTCCCACAGCACTTCGTAAACGCCGCGGGCTGCGCCGAGCGCAGTGAGCGGGAACTGCGGCGGAAGCTCCCTGGCGACATGTGCCGCAAACTCCTCGATATGCCGTTCCTTGGTCGGCGTTGCAGCCATATGCCAGCCCTCGTAGTAGATGCCTCGCACCATGATCGGGAGCTGAGCCCCGAGCTTGACGGCAACCTCCGGCGGCAGGCGATCGCGCAATGCATGCAGGACGGCTCGCAACGCATTGTAGGCTTGATGACGGTTCTCCAGGGCCAGCTGCTCGTCGATGGCCTTGAGCCAGACATTTGTCTCTTGGACCGAATGGTCCAACGCAGTCACACCAGTGGACGTGCTCATGATGTTGCTCCCGGATCAGAGACGATCGCTAACTATTGCAGGCTCGGGCTCGCCTGCTTTGACGTGCCGCAAGGTTCCCCACGGTGGATCGCCAATCGGATCGGGTTGATCTCGCGCAAAGCTCTGGGCGCATCGTGTGCTCAAATTCGGCATTTGATAGGAGGAGCGTAACCATGCAAACCCCGGCTCAAATCGAGTTCGAACACGTGACGCCGTCCCCGCAGCTGCAAGCTGCGATCGACGGGCACATCGCTGAGCTGGAAAAGCGCTACGGTCGAGCGACAGCGGGCCGCATCATCGTGAGAGGCCCCGGTGATCGTCACAAGACGGGCGGTCAGTACCAGGTGAGCATCCGGCTGTCCCTTCCCGAAGGGCGCGAGGTCAATGTCGGACGGACGCCCAAGGAGGACGAGAGGTATGCCGATCTGACCTTCGCGGTGGACGATGCATTCAAGCGCGCACGGCGGCAGCTGCAGGACCAGGTGCGTGTGATGCATGGCCAGACCAAGCTCCACGAAGGAGAGCCGGTTGGAACCGTCGTGCGTATCGATCCCAGCGGCGAGTTCGGCTTTCTGGAAGGGACCGACGGCCAAGAAATTTACTTCAATTGCAACAGCGTTGTGGAGGGGCGCGCTAACATCGCCGTCGGCTCGCGTGTGAGCTTTGTCGAGGAACTCGGAGAGAAGGGGCCGCAGGCCAGCACGGTCAGGGTTCTGAACAAGCACAGCTTGCGGACCTAGGTTCCATGACCAAACTCTGGAGTGGCCATGATGGACAGTAGTTGGATGCCTCGGACCGCATTGACGCGGAGCGATCGGCTGCGCCTGTTCGCCCTGGACGGCAGCGCCGAGTTGGGCGAGCACATCGCGACGTCGTTGGGCTGTACGCTGGCTGCCCACGAAGAGCGCAGCTTTGGAGACGGCGAACACAAAATCCGTCCGCTCGATACGGTAGCCGGTTGCGACGTCTATGTCGTTCATAGTCTTCACGGTGGCCCCGTCGAGAGCCCGAATGACAAGCTTTGTCGCCTGCTGTTCTTGATCGGGGCGCTGAAGGACGCGGGCGCCACGAGCGTGACCGCGGTCACGCCATATCTTTGCTATGCGCGAAAGGATCGCCGAACCAAGGACAATGATCCCGTGACCATCCGCTATCTGGCGTCTCTGTTCGAGGCGGTCGGTACGGACAGGATCGTGACGCTGGATGTGCATAACGAAGCTGCCTTCGAGAACGCCTTTCGCTGTCCCTCCGTTGCACTCACGACGGCGCCGCTGCTGATCGAAAAAATCAGGCCGATCGCGGGCGACAGGCCAATCAGTGTTGTGTCCCCGGATCTGGGTGGTGGAAAGCGAGCCGATCTGTTGCGCGAAGCTCTTGAGAAGGCGTTGCAGAGGCCGATAGGAAAGGCCTTCGTCGAGAAGCATCGTAGCTCGGGCCGGGTGTCCGGCGACCTGTTTGCCGGTGACGTGACTGATGCATTCTGTGTCGTGGTCGACGACCTGATCAGCAGTGGCGGAACCCTGGTCCGTGCGGCAAAGGCGGCGCGGGCGCATGGCGCAACAGCCGTCGTTGCGTGTGTTGCCCACGGCTTGTTCATGCCGGGGGCCGAGACGGCACTTGCGGACGCGTCGATCGATCGCATCATCGCCACAGATACCGTTCCGCCGTTCCGGCTTCCTCCCGGGCCTGTGCTTGCCAAGCTTGAGGTGATCTCGGCGGCTCCGCTGCTCGCCGAAGCCGTCAGACGGCTGCATCAGAACGAATCTCTTGCTGATCTGTTGATGTACCAGGCTTGACGAAGCCTTACTCCATTCATCGGGCGAGCAGCCGTTTGAGCTGCTTTGCGTCGGCTTCGGCGAGGGCGAGATAGGCACGCGCGAGGCGGGGCCATTTTTCGGGTGTGCGCGGGTGCGCATCGAACAAATGCGCGATGGACAAGCGTGCCCTCAGCATCGCGCGACCAATCCGATAAAACAGGAATACGCCGCTCGCGGGATCGTCGTGCAGCGTGTGTGCCAGCCGTCGGCGGATCGCGTCACCGAACCATCGGCCGCCGAGCCTCTCGCATTCGAGATGCAGAAACGCGATCTCGTCCAATGCATCGCTGGCTCGCAAACGGGAATTGAACTCGAGACAGTCGATGATGGGATAAGGGGGCGTCAGCCAGATGTGCTCCGGTCTCAGGTCGCCGTGACCATCGACGACGAGCCTTCGCGAGACCCGTTCGATAAGTGTTTGAGCATTCTGTTCGAGAAATCGCCGTTGAACGGACGCAACACGCAGGATCGTGCCATGCGGCAGGCCGAAGCTACGATTCAGGAGAACTCGCCAATCAAGGATCGCGGCTTCGTGCAGCGAGGCGAGGTAAGTCTCTGGCTCGATCAGGACCCGCGCGGCATGCGAATAGAAGCGGGCGAGAACCGTCGCGAGCTGCTCGGCGTCGGCGCTGCGAGTTTTGCCGCTGCGCAGCATGGCTTCGAGCGTTTCATCCTCGTTCAGGCGGCGCATCACGACAAGCCAGTCAGCGACTGGACCGTGGCCGCCGATCGCGTAGCCCGAGGAACTTTCGGTCAGCGGCACGACGCCGAGATAGACGTCAGGCGCAAGCCGGCGATTGAGGCTGGCTTCCGCCAGGCATGCGGTTCCGCGGCGAGCCGACGTCGAGAAGTCGAGATAGGGAAAGCGCACCGGCTTCTTGAGCTTGTAGACCCGCGCGCCGTTCATGAAGACCCAGGACATGTGAGTCTCACGCGCCTGAAGGCGGTCGGGAACGGGGCTGTAGCTCTCGGGTCGGCTCAGGAAAGCGACCTTGCGGATCAAGGCAGAGATGCTGTCGTTCGCGGCATCCTCGATCAAAACTTCATTCTGGCGCTCCAACATGACAACTTATTGCCAAACGAACAGCGATACGGTTTGACGCTGATCAACGATCCTGGCCCCCGGCGCAATAGTCTGACTGAAATTCAAGCGGATCTGCCGATATGCTGTTTCGAGACAGAAACGATGCCGGCCGCCAGTTGGCCGAAGCCTTGGTGAAGTACAGGAATCGCCATCCCGTGGTCATGGCGCTGCCGCGCGGCGGCGTTCCCGTGGCGGCGGAGGTGGCGGAACGGTTGGAAGCGCCTCTCGATTTGGTTTTGGTGCGCAAGATTGGCGTGCCCATGCAGCCGGAACTTGCGATGGGCGCGGTCGTGGACGGGGAGCAGCCTGTCATCGTTCGCAACCAGGACATCTTCGATTTAACCGGCGTGAGCGAGGAGACGTTCGACGCCATCTGCAAGGAGGAGCTTGTCGAGATCGACAGGCGACGCGAACGCTATCTGGGCAATCGCGCCCGGTCCGACGTCAAGGGACAGGTCGCGATCATCGTCGACGACGGTATTGCAACGGGCGCGACGACGCTCGCAGCGATCCGGGCGCTGCGACATCGGGGGCCAAAGGAACTGATCCTCGCGGTACCGGTGGCGCCTCTCGAGACGCTGCAGCGGCTGCACGGAGAGGTCGACGCAATCGTTTGCCTGGATTCGCTGCGGGACTTTGGCGCGATCGGCTACTACTACCGTGATTTCAGCCAGGTCAGCGATGACGAAGTCGTCGCAATCCTGAAGCGGTTCCCGGCCAAGAAGACGACGGCATCAACCTCATGAGCTTTCAGGCTGCCGGGGAGACGAGAATTTCCGGGATTGGCAGGGACACGTCACCAAGCGCACTCCTGACCGATCTGTACCAGTTGAACATGGTGCAGGCCTACCTGGAGGCGGGCCAGACCGGGACCGCGGTCTTCGAGTTCTTCGTCCGCAAGCTTCCGCCGCAGCGCAATTTCCTGATGGCGGCCGGGCTCGAGCAGGCGCTGGAGTTCCTCCAAGGTCTGCAGTTTTCCGATGACGAACTGAGCTGGCTCATCCGCAGCGGCAGGTTCAGCGCGCGCCTGATTGACTATCTTTCCGATTTCCAATTCAGCGGCGACGTTCATGCTATGCCCGAGGGCACGGTGTTCTTCGCCAACGAACCGATCCTCCGCGTCACGGCTCCGCTCTCCGAAGCCCAGCTTCTCGAAACCCGGCTGATCAACGTCTTGCATTTCCAGTCGCTGATCGCGTCCAAGGCCGCCCGTATGGCGCTGCTCGCACCGGACAAGCTGCTGGTCGATTTCGGGCTGCGCCGGGCCCATGGCGCCGAAGCCGGTCTTCTGAGTGCGCGGGCCAGCTATATCGGGGGCTTTGCCGGCACTGCGACCGTTCTCGCGGAAAAATGCTTCGGGATTCCGGCCTACGGCACGATGGCGCATTCATTCATCCAGTCGTTCGACGACGAGACGGCCGCCTTCGAAGCGTTTGCGCACGCGCGGCCGAAGGATCTCGTGCTGTTGATTGATACATACGACACCGAGGCGGCGGCCAGGAAGGTCGTGACCATGGCCCCGCGCCTGCAGGCGCTCGGAATTGCGATCCGCGGGGTGCGGATCGACAGCGGCGATCTGGTGGCGCTCTCGAGAAGTGTGAGGCGGATCCTTGATGAGGGGGGCCTCAAGGACGTGACCATCTTCGTCAGCGGCGGCATCGAGGAAGAAACGTTGTTGTCCTTTGTCCGCGAGGCCGCCCCTATTGATGGCGTCGGGATCGGCACCAGCCTGGCGACATCGTCCGACGTACCGGCGCTCGATTGCGCCTATAAGCTGCAGGAATATGCCGGCGAGCCGCGGCGGAAGCGTTCGACCGGCAAGGCAACCTGGCCCGGCCGCAAGCAGGTGTGGCGCCGCTACGATGCCGACGGCCATATGGCGTCGGACGTGCTGTCGACAGAAGACGACGTTCAAGAAGGAGAGGCCCTGATCGTCCCTGTGCTGCAACAGGGCCGTCCGATAGCGCGTCAGCCGTCGCTCCAGGACATCCGCGCTTACGCCCGGACGCAGTTGGAGTTGGAGCGATTGCCGAGGGGCTTTCAAGGCCTTCAAAGCCGCTCGTCCTATCCCGTCCATGTGGCGGCCCGGCTCGAACAATTGGCAGCCGCTGTCGACCTGAAAATGAGGTAGGCCTCTGCCGCAGGTCCTTCTGATCTGAATCAAAGCGAACGCCAGGTGTGCGCCTAGCGTATCATGGCATGGAGAGCGCCTGTGCCGGTTCAGAACGCTGAAATCGCCGAGATGTTCGACCAGACCGCCGAGCTCCTGGAGATCAAGGGCGACAATCCTTTCCGCTCCCGCGCCTATCGAAACGCGGCCCGTCTCATCGAGCGCCTGCCGAAGAGCATCACGAGCTTGCTGAAAGCAGGCGAGGATCTCTCCGAGCTACCGGGGATCGGCAAGGATCTCGCGGGCAAGATCGAAACCATCGTCGCGACGCACAAATTCGATGTGCTCGACCGGCTCAAGCGCGAGCTGCCGGGTGATCTCGGTGAGATCGCGGCGCTTCCCGGGCTCGGTCCCAAGCGCGTGAAGCTGCTGTACGACAAGTTGGCTGTCCGTTCGCTCGAGGATTTGCGGCGGGCGATCAGGTCGGGACGATTGCGGGAGCTGAAAGGCTTCGGGGCCAAGAGCGAGGAGAAGCTCGCGGCCGCGCTGGCCAAGCCGCAGGCGGAACGGCGCTTCAAGCTGTCAGAGGCCGAGGCTGAAGCGGAGGCGCTGCTGGATTATCTGCGCAGTACCAAGCCGGATCAGATCGCGGTTGCCGGAAGCTATCGCCGCAGGCGCGATACCGTGGGTGATCTCGACATCGTCGTGGCCGCGCACAACGGCGTGGCGATCGGCGACAAGCTCACCAGGTACGAGAATGTCGCCAAGGTCCTCGCGCACGGCCCGACCAGAACGACGGTAGTCCTCCGCTCTCGCCTTCAAGTCGATCTGCGGGTCGTCCCAAAGGCGAGTTACGGGGCGGCGCTGATGTATTTCACGGGATCGAAGGCCCACAACATCGTCCTGCGCGGCCTTGCCAATGACCATGGCTGGAAGCTCAATGAATACGGCCTGTTCGATGGCGAGCGGCGCATAGCAGGCGCAAGCGAAGAGGAAATCTACCGCAAGCTCAGCCTTGCGGCGATTCCGCCGGAAATGCGCGAGGATCGCGGCGAGATCGCCCTTGCAAAGGCCGGCAAGCTTCCCAGGCTGATTGCACTCGACGATATCAGGGGCGACCTGCATGTCCATTCCAACTGGAGCGATGGTACGGCGCCGGTTGCGGACATGGCAGCCGCCGCGAAAAAGCGAGGCTACGACTACATCGCCATCACCGACCACAGCCGGCATGTCACGGTGGCCCATGGCCTGGATGCCGCTAGGCTGGGTCGTCAGATCGATGAAATCGACCGATTGAACGAGAAGCTGGACGGCTTTGTCATCCTCAAGGGAGCGGAGGTCGACATCCTTGCCGATGGGCGCCTCGACCTGCCGGACAAGATCCTGTCGCGGCTCGACATCGTCGTCGCGGCCGTGCACTACAAGTTCGATATGTCTCGTAAACTGCAGACCGAGCGCATCATCCGCGCGATGGACAACAGTCATGCGTCCATCATTGCCCATCCGACGGGGCGGCTCATCGGCGAGCGCGAACCCTATGAGGTGGACGTCGAGGCGATGGTCGCGGCCGCCGCCGCCCGCCGCTGTTGTCTCGAGTTGAATGCTGATCCCGACAGGCTGGACCTCACGGACCTTCACGCCCATGCGGCGAAATCGGCAGGCGTCAAGCTCGCCATCTCGACCGACGCTCATGCGGTGGCTGGATTCAACAACATGCGATTTGGTGTCGATCAGGCACGCCGCGGCTGGCTGGGGGCGTCCGACGTGATCAACACGCTGCCGTTGTCCAGTCTGCGAAGACTGCTGAGGCGCTGATTTGGCTCTTTGATCCCAGTCAACGTGACGTCGGGCCGCCGTGGAAATCTCATCGACGACTGAAACACGTGAGGTTTGCGATGCGGTGCGTTGTAACTTTGAAGGACGGGAGCGCAATGGAACGGGCCATGGGCGCGCTGGCGAAGTACCGGTACACAGCGGGCGGCGAACTCGCTGCCCCGGAGGGACATCCGCGGGAGTGGAGAAAGTGGCTGCTTGAGATCAACGCGGCAGAGCTCGAAGCGATCCGGGACCACGTCGATGACGGAGATGTTATCGACGTCAAGCCGATCAGCGGATGAGGCTGCGTCGAGTTGCATTGCCCTGGGGCCCGAATTCCCGATCTATGCACAAGACCTCTCGCGGGTTGGGCGTGGACTGTAAAGGACTTGGTCTGGCCGATGTTCCCGGCGGATATAGGCACGCGGGCGAGCCATGACTCGCTTCACGATGGCCAAGGCGCGCATGGGCGGCCTGTCAGGTCGCGCACGGGTTGCGGCACAACAGTAGGAACCTTCATCGCTAGCCTGAGTTGGCCGCACGGGCAGGGGCCAAAAGTCACACGAGGCCAATCGTGCAAGAAGACGTGCGCGTGCGCAGCACCGCGCAGATCGCGGGTCATCCCATTCATCCGATGCTGGTGCCGATCCCGATCGCGTGTTTTGTCGGGGCGCTGCTGACCGACATCGCCTATGTCGTCAGCGCCGAGATCATGTGGGCGGATTTTTCGGCCTGGCTTCTGCTCGTCGGCGTCATCTTCGGCGTCCTGGCGGCCATCGCGGGCCTGACCGATTTCCTCGGTAACCGGCTGGTGCGGGCGCAGCCGCCGGCCTGGCCGCATTTGATCGGCAATGCGGTGGTGCTGATCCTGGCGATCTTCAACACGATGATCCACATGCGCGATGCCTGGACCTCGGTGTGGCCGAGCGGGCTCGTTCTGTCCGCGATCACCGTGCTGATCCTGCCGATCACGGGCTGGCTCGGCTGGGCCATGGTCTATCGCCACGGCGTGGGAGTTGCGCGATGAAGCACTTGTTCACCCACATGCTGTTGTGCTCGTCGCTGCTGTTTCTGGCCGGCTGCAATGACGGCAGCGGCGATCCCAGGGCGCAAGTAGGCGCCAACCCGACACTCCCCGACATCCAGCAATATTTGGTGCCGCCGATCCATATCGCCCGCATCGTCGGCTGGAAGAAGGACGAGACGCCGACCGTCGCGCAAGGTTTGCAGGCCAAGGCTTTCGCCACGGGCTTGCAGCACCCGCGCTCGCTCTACGTGCTGCCCAATGGCGACGTGCTGGTGGTGGAATCCAAGGCGCCGAAGGGGGCTTCGATCAAGCGGCCCAAAGAGATCGTGATGGGCTTCGTCGAGTCTTGGGCGACCTCCGGCGGCGATACCGGCGCGAGCAATCGCATCACGCTGCTGCGCGACAGCAATGGCGACGGCGTGCCGGAGACGCAAAGCGTCTTCCTCGACCATCTCAATTCGCCGTTCGGCGTCGCGCTGGTCGGCAACGATCTCTATGTCGCCAACACCGATGCGGTCGTCAGATATCCCTACACGGAAGGGGATACGAAGATCACCGCGCCGGGCACGGTGCTGACGCCGCTGCCGGGCGGACCGATCAACCATCACTGGACCAAGAGCCTGGTCGCCAGTCCCGACGGATCGAAGCTCTATGCCGGCGTCGGCTCCAACAGCAACATCACCGAGAACGGCATGGAGGCCGAGCACAACCGTGCCGCCATCCTCGAGATCGATCGCGCCAGCGGCCGCTGGCGCGTGTTCGCAAGTGGTCTGCGCAACCCGAACGGCCTCAGCTTCGAGCCGCAGACCGGCGCACTGTGGACGGTGGTGAACGAGAGGGACGAGCTCGGTCCCGATCTCGTCCCCGACTACATGACCTCGGTGAAGGACGGTGGCTTCTACGGCTGGCCCTACAGCTATTTCGGCCAGCACGTCGATCCCCGCGTCAAGCCGGAGCGGCCGGATCTCGTCGCCAAGGCGATCGTGCCGGGGTATGCCCTGAGCTCGCATGTCGCACCGCTCGGGCTCGCCTTCAACACCGGCACCGGTCTGCCGGCCGCCTATCGCGGCGGCGCGTTTGTCGGCGAGCACGGCAGTTGGAATAGGCATGTGCTCAACGGCTACAAGGTCGTGTTCGTGCCGTTCACGGATGGCAAGCCGAGCGGTCCGGCGCAAGACGTCGTCACTGGCTTTCTCAACGGCGACAACCAGGCCCGCGGCCGCCCGGTCGGCGTCGCCATCGACAAGACCGGCGCGCTCTTGGTCGCAGACGACAGCGGCAACACGGTCTGGCGGGTGACGGCGGCGCATCCGCAGCTGACGCAACGTTAGACATTGAGAACGGGAGGAGTTCGACAATGGGCCTTGCTCAATATGCCATCGTGCCGGTGCAGGACGAATGGGGCGTGCTGCATGACGGCGACGTCAAGAGCCGATACGCCACCAAGGAAGCCGCCTTCGAGTCGGCGGTGGCCGCGGCGTCCCTGGCCCTTCGTGAGGGACATGAAGTCCATGTCAGCGTGCCTGGCCGCGAAGCCGGCGACAATGCGCTGGGTGTGTAGAGCGCCTGGCCGCAGAATAGCGTTCGAGAGAAGGAGGCCGCGATGACCAAGCTTCGCGAGCAGAACGGCGTCGAGCCGCCCCGGTCCGAGGACGACATCCAGCGCGAGCAGCTCGGTCCGCGCGGCGTGCCCGGTGCGCCTGACCCGGCCAAAATGACGCCGCAGCGCGCCAAGAAGACGCCGAAGCACATCGATCCCGGCCACACCTCCTGACAATCGCTCTGCGGCTGGCGCCGCGGTGCCATTCGGAACCGACATTCCCGCTCGTCCCGTATACCGGGTATGACGTGCCGCCGGGCGCGATCTGCGCCTCGTGGGCAGGCGACGTTTGGAATGCGGTTCTTGAAATCTGACGGCAGGCTCATCGGCGTCCTGCTGGTGCTCGCGATCACGCAGCTGGTCGGGTGGGGCACGATCGGCCTTCCCGCCATCGTCGGGCGCGATCTCGCCGCAGATCTCGGCATGAGCCTGCCGGCGGTGTTCGCCGGGACGTCGGTCCTCTACGTCTCGATGGGACTGTGCGGCCCGTTGCTCGCCAAATCGTTTGCGCGGCATGGCGCGCGGACGGTCATGATGGTCGGCACGATCGTCACTGCGCCGGGCTTCGTGCTGCTGTCGCTCGCGCGCGAGCCGATGCTTTATTTCGCCGCGTGGATCGTGCTCGGCATCGCCGGCAGCGCCACGCTGTCGACCGGCGCCTATATCATGCTGAACGAGGTCGCGGGGCGGCGGGCCAAGAGCGCGATCGGCGCGCTCATGCTGGTGACGGGCCTGTCCAGCAGCATCTTCTGGCCGACCACCTCGTTCCTGAGCGGTCACCTCGGCTGGCGGGGGACGTGCCTCGTCTACGCGGCGATGATGCTCGTCGTCAGTCTCCCGCTCTATGCGTTTGTCGCGCCGCGCCGGTCCGTCGCGAAGGACGATGGCGCCGAGCCAACAAGGCGGTCGCGGCCGCCTGCGATTCCAAGGAGCACGTTCGGCCTCGTCGTCGCCGCGATCACGCTGAACGCCTTCGTCACTTTCGGCATCAGCGCCATCCTGATCGAGCTCTTGCGGGCGGAGGGGCTGGCGCCGGCTCGGGCGCTGGCGTTCGGCTCGATGCTTGGCGTGATCCAGGTCAGCGCCCGAGGGCTGGATTTTCTCGGTGGAGGCCGATGGGACGGGATCACGACCGGGCTCGTTGCGGGCACCGCATTGCCGGTCGCCATGCTGCTGCTGATGATGAGCGATGGCGCCACCTGGGCGGTCGCGGTGTTCATCCTGCTCTATGGCGCCGGCAGCGGCGCGATGGCGGTGGCGCGGGCGACCATCCCGCTCGTGTTCTACGACCAGGCCGAGTTCGCCAAGGCCATGTCGATGATCGCGCTGCCGCTCAATCTGGCATCGGCGGTGTCGCCGCCGCTCCTCGTCGGCCTGCTGACCCAGTTCGGCAGCCGCGGTGCGCTCGCTCTCACCTTCGTCTTCTCCTGCGCCGCGGTGCTGATCCTGGTCCTGCTCGGCCGCCGCCGGCCGCGGGTGGTCGCGGCGGGCGCAACTTGAGACGTCGAGGCGATATTCGCGGTGCGGAAAGTTGCGGGCAGGAATTGGCGCTGCTGCCCGGCAGGAGATGGCCGTATGCCGTCAGTGCAGTGCTCAGGGCACGAAAATAGTGTATCCGCAGGGAGCGTGGCCTTTCGATCTCGCCGCCACGCCAAGATCAGTTCCCCGGAGGAAATCGACATGTCGGCCTTGCCGCTCTCAGGCATCAAGATCCTTGACCTCACCCGCGTGCTTGCCGGGCCTCTGTCGGCCCAGATGCTGGGCGATCTCGGCGCGGAGGTGATCAAGATCGAGCGGCCGGGCACCGGCGACGACGCGCGCGCCTTCGGTCCCCCTTACCTGACCGACCCCGAGGGCAAGGCCAACAACAACAATTCGTTCTACCTCTGCGCCAATCGCAACAAGAAGTCCGTCACCGTCAACATCGCCAAGCCGGAAGGGCAGGCGATCGTCCGGGAGCTCGCCAAGGACGCCGACGTCTTCATGGAGAACTACAAGGTCGGCGATCTCAAGCGCTACGGCCTCGACTACGAGACCATCAAGGCGATCAATCCCGGTATCATCTATTGCTCGGTGACCGGCTTCGGCCAGACCGGGCCGTATGCGCCGCGTGCCGGTTATGACGCCATCCTGCAGGCGATGGGCGGATTGATGAGCGTCACCGGCCATATCGACGGCGAGCCGGGCGAGGGCCCGATGAAGGTCGGCCCGTCGATCGTCGACTACATGACCGGCATGAACTCCTCGATCGGGATTCTCTCGGCGCTCTACCATCGCGATGCCAATGGCGGGCAGGGACAGCACATCGACGTCTGCCTGTTCGACACCGTCATCGCATCCTTGTCGCACTGGCTGCAGATCTATCTCGTCAACGGCAAGACGCCGCCGCGCCGCGGCACCTGGGGCAATGGCGGCATGCCGGCCGGCGTGTTCCGCTGCGCCGACGGCGAATTGATGCTGGTGGTCGGCAACGACGGCCAGTTTCAGCGCACCTGCGCGGTCCTCGGCGAGCCCGAGCTCGCGAACGATCCGCGCTTCGTCAAGAACAACGACCGTGTCGTGCACGGCAAGGAGATCATGGCGATCTTCGCCGGCCTGTTCCTGAAACAGCCGGTGGCCTACTGGCTGGAAAAGCTGGAGGAGGCCGGCGTGCCGTCAGGTCCGATCAACAATTTCGAGCAGGTGTTTTCCGATCCGCACGTCCAGTCGCGCGGCATGCGGGTGAAGGTCGACCACCCCTTCAAACCCGATCTTTCGCTGGTCCGCAACGCGCTGACCCTCTCGGAGACGCCGATCCAGACCTACCGCGCCCCGCCGCTGTTAGGGGAACATACTGAAGAAGTGCTCGGCGGCAAGCTCGGCTATGATGCCGGCAAGATCGAGCAGCTGAAGCAGCAGGGGATCATCTAGCCGGAGGGAGCGCGAGCCTCGGCGCGACCGTGCGACGGCGAGGACCCACGCGCCATGCCGGGGCTTGCCTGAGGCTTGCGCACAATCCCCAAATAATCCCTGTCCGTAGTCGCACAGGCTTCCCCTTCGCGCGAGACTCTGATTCGATCTCTCCACTTGAGTTCGGGAGGGAAGCAAATGTCCTACACGATCGGGTTCCAGGCCAAGGACCAGAAGGCCATTCTGGCGACTGAGGCGGCAACGGCCAATCAGGCCGTCGCCATCGTTGCTGCGCTGCGGCAAAGCGCCGACGAAATAAAGTTCATCCGCTCGCCGCAGGAAGGCGAGATGGGTATCGAGATGCTGCTGCTGCTCGCCAAGGAAGAGGCCGAGGAGATGCCGCAGCAGGCGTAACCGCTGTCGCTGCTACAGGCGGAATTCCGAGGGTCTTGCCGCAGGCGGGACTGACCTCGCGCGGCTTTCGACCGATCTTCGTTGATCAACGCGCATCCCGCGCCAGGGCGCGCGGCTTTGCCTCGACCTTTCCCGCCGTCAGTGCCATCGTCGCGACGCTGACCACGCGCGCGACCACGTCCTCGACGTCGTCGAGGTCGCATTTGCCTTCCGACAGCTTCGTCAGCCGTTCGCTCTCGCGGATGGTGTGGTGCGCCATCGCGAGCGCGAAGTTCAGGCCCCAGTAGATATCGACCTCGCTGCGCTCGGGCAGGGCGCGGCGCATCGCGCCGGCGAATTTCCGCAAATGATCGATTTCGCGGTTCTTGATGCGGCGGATCGGCGGCACGGATTCGATCGAGGCGCGGATCATGAAGCGCGCCGCGGTGGAGCGCTGGTTCTGCGGGCCGAGGCAGCCGCGCAAGGTCGGCCCGACCAGCGCCCGCAAGATCACCTCGATCGGCGCGCGGCCGCCGCCTTGCTCCTCCGCCGCCTTCAATTCGCGCAGGCGCTCGCGGTTGGTGGCGATCGATCGTGTGACGAACAGCTCCGCGATCAGCTCGTCCTTCGACCCGAAATGATAGTTCACCGCTGCCAGGTTGACATTGGCCTCCGCAACGATGTCGCGCAGCGTCACGTCGCCGAAGCCGCGATCGGCATAGAGCCGTTCGGCGGCGGCGAGAATGGCAGACCTCGTATGATCGCTGGCCATGGGAGCCCTCTGGGAGGGGAGTTGCAATTCAAACAGTTGTATGAAACTATCGTTTGAAGGTCGGGAAAAGTCAATCCGCAATCAGGACTCGTTCGCAACTGCGATGGGTTCCGGTGCGCCTCGCAGCTTCGCGCATTCGCGCTTGCGGGCCGCGCGCGGCGGGAGGACAGTCCGGCGCAAAAGGGTTTGCGAGAGAGAAAACGAGGAGCGTCCCATGGATTTTGATCTGTCCACCAAGCAGAAGGAATGGCTCGATCGCGTGCGGTCCTTCATGGCCAAGCACGTGCGCCCGGCAATGCCGATCTACGACCAGCAGGACAAGAGCGGCGACCGCTGGAAGGTCATCCCGATCCTGGAAGACCTCAAGAAGAAGGCAAAGGCCGAAGGCCTCTGGAACATGTTCATGCCGCCGAACGAGCATGAAGATGATGAATTCCGCGGTGCGGGATTGACCAATCTCGAATACGCGCTGTTGTCCGAAGAGATGGGCCGCATCACCTGGGCCTCCGAGGTGTTCAACTGCTCCGCGCCTGATACCGGCAACATGGAAGTGTTCATGCGCTACGGCACCAAGGAGCAGAAGCGCAAATGGCTGCGTCCGCTGATGGACGGCGAGATCCGCTCGGCCTTCCTGATGACGGAACCGGCGGTCGCCTCGTCTGACGCCACCAACATCGAGACCCGCATTGAGCGCGACGGCGACCACTACGTCATCAACGGCCGCAAATGGTGGTCGTCCGGCGTCGGTGATCCCCGCTGCAAGATCGCGATCCTGATGGGCAAGACCGATTTCAAGGCGGCCAAGCACCAGCAGCAGTCGCAGATACTGGTTCCGCTCGACACCCCCGGCATCAAGGTCGAGAAGATGCTGCCGGTGTTCGGCTTCGACGATGCGCCGCACGGCCATGCCCAGGTGCTGCTCGAGAACGTGCGCGTGCCGAAGGAGAACATCCTGCTCGGCGAGGGGCGCGGCTTCGAGATCGCGCAGGGCCGTCTCGGCCCCGGCCGCATCCATCACTGCATGCGCACCATCGGCAAGGCCGAGGAGGCGCTGGAGAAGATGGTGAAGCGGCTCACCTCGCGCACCGCCTTCGGCAAGAAGATCGTCGAGCATTCGGTGTGGGAGCAGCGCATCGGTGAAGCCCGCACCAACATCGAGATGACGCGTCTTCTGTGCCTCAAGGCCGCCGACATGATGGACAAGGTCGGCAACAAGACCGCGCAGGCCGAGATCGCCATGATCAAGGTCGCCGCGCCCAACATGGCGCTGAAGATCATCGACGAGGCGATCCAGGCATTCGGCGGCGCCGGCGTGTCGGACGAGGCCGGCCTTGCCAAGGACTACGCCCACATCCGTACGCTCCGTCTCGCCGACGGTCCCGACGAGGTGCACAATCGCGCCATTGCCAGGCTCGAGGTTCGGAAGTATGCAAACTCTCCCAATCATTGAGAGGGAGGGCCGGGAGGCGCTCCCGATCTGAAGAAACGACAGGGCATGATGCGGTGACCGCTTGACGCAAGTGCGTCAGCGGTTACCGATTAGGATCATGCTCGACCTTTGATGGTCAGGACTGAAGAGGGAGCGTCACCGTGGCTGACGGCGTCAGGAAAGACGAGGAGTTCTCGGGCACCAAGCCGGTCGAGGAGCGGCATCGTTTCGACGAGATGCGGCTCGAAGCCTGGATGCGCGAGAACGTTGAAGAGTTCGAGGGTCCGCTGGTCGTCCTGCAGTTCAAGGGCGGCCAATCCAACCCGACCTACCGGCTCGACACCCCGAAGCGCTCTTACGTGATGCGCAGGAAGCCGTTTGGCAAATTGCTGCCGTCGGCGCATGCGGTCGATCGCGAGTATCGCGTGATCGCGGCGCTCGGCAAACAGGGCTTTCCGGTCGCGCGCGCCTATGCGCTGTGCCAGGACGACAGCATCATCGGTGCCGCCTTCTACATCATGTCGATGGAGGAGGGCCGCGTGTTCTGGGATCCGACGCTGCCGAGCCAGGCGCCGGACGACCGGCGCAAGATTTTCACCAGCAAGATCGAGACGCTGGCGAAGCTCCACATGTTCGATCCTGTTACGATCGGCCTCGGCGATTTCGGCAAGCCCGGAAACTATTTTGCGCGCCAGATCGACCGTTGGACCAAGCAGTATCGCGCCTCCGAGACGCAGCACATTCCCGAGTTCGAGAAGGTCGCCGAATGGCTGCCGAAGACCGTGCCGGAGCAGGCGCGCGTCTCCATCGTCCATGGTGACTATCGCCTCGACAACATGATCTTCCACGCGACGGAACCGCGCGTGCAGGCGGTGCTGGACTGGGAGCTGTCGACGCTCGGCGATCCCATGGCCGACTTCACCTACCTGTTGATGCAGTGGATCATGCCGGGGCTCGAGGGCGCCGACCTCAAGGCGCTCAACATCCCGACCCTGGACGAGGCGGCAGAAATCTACTGCAACGTCACGAAGATGACGGTGCCCGATCTCAACTGGTACTTCTCGTACAATCTGTTCCGTCTCGCCGGCATCACCCAGGGCATCGCCGGCCGCGTCCGCGACGGCACCGCGGCGAATGCCAAGGCGCTGGAGTCAGCCAAGCGCACCGTGCCGCTGTCGAAGGCCTCGTGGGAATATGCGCAGAAGGCGGGCGCGGTGTAGGTAGAACGAAGGCGCGGCCGACGTGGCCGCGCCTTTTTCGTATTTTGGTGGAGCGCTCTCTCCACAGACTCTCTGTCATTGCCCCCGAAGGCGGGCAATCCAGTATTCCAGAGACGCGAGTGCTTGAACCGAGAAGCCGCGACGTACGGGATGCCCCCGGTCAAGCCGGGGCATGACACTGGTGATGAAGCGAGCTCATTCCACATTCATTGCGAGCGACTTGCCCGCCATAGCTCGAAGTGCGACGGCAGAAGCGAAGTAATCCAGGATATTTCCGCGGAGGAGGCATCCTCGATTTCGTTTCGCTCCATCGAGGCTACAAGGGTCCGCGCGTGCGTCGCGCCAGGCCCAGCTTGTCCAGCGACAGAACCTGACCATATCTCCTTTCCACGGAGAATGATCATGGTCCAGCAACTGCGCATCTACGAGATTTTCGAGAAGAACAAGGCCGCCTTCCACGCTCGTTTCCGCGATCACGCCGCCCGCATCATGCGAACCCGGTACGGCTTCCAGATCGTGGCGATGTGGGAGACAACATTCGGCGAACGGACCGAGTTCGCGTACCTCCTAGAATGGCCGGACGAAGCGGCCAAGATTTCGGCATGGGCGGCCTTCATGGCCGATGCCGAGTGGGCCGAGATCAAGCGGGTGACTCATGCGGAGCATGGACTCATGGTAGGTCAGATCGAGGATCGCTTGCTTGTGGCGGTGGACTACTCGCCGTCGCTCGGCCTCCCGCACTGATCCGTCTTCGGAGCCGCGCCCATGATCGATCACGCCACCCTCGTCACCTACGTCCTCATCGTGCTGGGCTTCGTCTTGATTCCTGGCCCGGCGACGCTGCTCACCCTGGCGCGCGCCGCAAGTTCCGGAACGAAGGCCGGCATCGCGACCGGTGCCGGCATCGCAGTCGGTGACCTGATCCATACCTCGATGGCGATCGTCGGCCTGTCGGCGATCGTCGCGACCTCCGCGCTGCTGTTCAGCATCGTCAAGTATGCGGGCGCTGCGTTCCTGATCTATCTCGGCATTCGCGCCATGCTCGACAGGGCGCCCATCGAGCTGAATGGCGGCACGCCTGCGATCAGTGCGCGCCGCGCCTTTCGGCAGGCCGTTCTGACCGAGGTGCTCAATCCCAAAACTGCGCTGTTCTTCTTCGCCTTCTTGCCGCAATTCGTGAGGCCGGAGAACGGTTCGACCGCAGTTCAGCTTGCGATCCTCGGGATCGTCTTCGTGCTGCTTGGCTTGCTCAGCACCGTCGTCTTCGCCGTCGGCGCCGGTCGTCTCGGCAATCTCCTGCGCCGCCATCCAGCTGTGGTGAAGTGGCAGGGCAAGGTGGTCGGGACCATCTACTGCGCGGTCGGCGTGCGGCTGGCCTTGCAGGAGCGGTGAGGCGGGGCGCTCCGTGCCCGCACACTCCCGTTATTGCGAGCGACGGGGGAAGTTACTTTGCTGCCGTCGACGGCTAGGGAATGTAATCTTCGAACTCCCACTTTCCGAGGCGGCTCAGTTTTTCCGCCACTTCCTTCCAAGACGTTCCCGAGCATTCCGCACAATAGGCTTCGACGAACGCTTGGAGCCGGGGATAGTCGTATTGCTTCACGAAGACATAGTGCCTCCCGATCATGAAGTCAGCCTTCATGTTCGAACTAAACCAGTCGGGCGTGCAGAGCATGAAGTCGAAAGACTCTTGTCCTGGTCCGTCGGCCTGGCCGACGATAGCCATTACCAGGATTCCAAATGGTCCGTTTGGCGAGAAAGCCTCAAGCGGATCCGCGTCAGGACTGTGAAGAAATCTCAGTTTGGCAACAACCATGGATGGACCATCGTATGCGTTTTTTAGGTGAGCAAAGGGCGCGTAGCGCTGTGCCCACCATCCTTGTGATGGATACAGATTGTGGGCACGCTCCGCTTTGCCCACCCTACGGCAGCATCGCCTCCGGCTATCCCTTCGCACAATGCGCGATCAGCTTTTCCACGAAGCCTGCGCATTTCTCCAGCTCCGCCATCTCCACGAACTCGTCCGGCGTATGCGCCTGCGCGATCGATCCCGGGCCGATCACCACCGAGGGGATGTCGGCCATGCTGGCGAACAGGCTCGCCTCGGTGCCGAAGGCGACCTTGGCATGGTCGTTGCGTCCCGCAAGGCTCTTGGCCAGCGTGACGATCGCGGCGTCGGCCGCGGTGTCGAGCGCGGGATAGTCGAGGATCTCCTCGAAATCGATGCCGCACTCCGGGTGCCTTGCCTTCATCGCGGGCGCGAGCTCGGCCTTGGCCCAGGCGGCGATCGCGTCCGTCACCTCGCGCGACTCCGTGATGCCGATACCGCGGCATTCGAAATCCACCGTGCAGGTGTCAGGCACGATGTTGAGCGCGGCGCCGCCATGGACGATGCTGGTGAGCAGCGTCGAGTGCGGAACGTCGTAGAGGCTGTCGTTCGCCCGCGCGGCCGCAAGCTTCTCGGCACGGCGGCGGATCTCGATAATCAGCTCGGCGGCATATTCGATCGCGTTGACGCCGTCGGGCGCGATCGAGGAATGCCGAGCGAGGCCGCGAAATGTGGCGCGCACGCCGTGCTTGCCCTTGTGGCCGATGATGACCTGCATCTGCGTCGGCTCGCCGATGAAGGCGCCGAGCGGCTTGATCTTCTTCTTGGCGACCTCGCGCAGCATCGGCCGCACGCCGACGCAGCCGATCTCCTCGTCATAGGAGATCGCCAGATGAATCGGTGTCTTGAGCCCGGCCTCCAGCATCTCCGGCACCATGGCGAGGCACACCGCGACAAATCCCTTCATGTCGGTGGTGCCGCGGCCGTAGAGCTTGCCGTCGCGCTCCACCAGCTTGAACGGATCATGACTCCAGTCCTGGCCCACGACGGGCACCACGTCGGTATGGCCCGACAGCACCATACCGGGACGATCCTCCGGCCCGATCGTGACCCACAACGCGGCCTTCTCGCCGGTCTCGTCGACGATGCGCTCACCCTTGAGGCCGAACGCGGCGAGATAGCTTTCGATATGGGCGATCAGGGGCAGGTTGGTGCGGTCGCTGATGGTGTCGAAACCGACGAGGTCGGCGAGGAGTTTTCGGATCCGGTCGGGTCTTGAGCTTGGCATTGTCTCGTTCTGTCGCGGGAATGGAAGCTGAAACACTTGCAGGAACCATACCAATGTGGCGCCCGGTCGGGCAAATCAACACAGGTAGTACAAGATATCGCGTTGCCTGTCGGGCAAAACAGGCCAGCGGTCGGTCAATGCCCCCAGGCGAAAATATTCCGCTTTACCGAAATTCGGAAACGACGTATGTGTCGCCGCAACCCGGCCCAAGGAAGAGGGGCGTATCGCGATCGTCACGAACGCGGGCCGGGCGGCGGTGGACGCAGATGGCGTTGGCGCGAACGGGCTTGCAGGGCGGGAGACCGTGAGCAAGGTGTCGCGCATACGACCGGTGCCATCAGCGTACGGCAAAATCGTGTGGTCCTGGCGCCCGGGGTCTGTGCGCCAAGTCTTGCGGTGACGTTGCGGCCCGACCGGGTTTCGCACCGTCAGTCATCCGCAAGGCGACGGGGGCAATAGTGCATCGCTCCCCGGGGAGAGCGCGACATAAGCCGTAAAAACCACTGCGCAGGGAAGGCCGGACGTTTGGCTTCACCTGTATGCCGCTGTGCAAATTTCTGACTGCAACTTCGCACAGTGGACCGCGGGTGCCAGCCGGCGCCCGGTCTTCCCTGCGCCCTCTTTCACTTGAGGCGACGAAACAAAGCTCGGGCGAGATGCGCCGCGAGGATGCGATCCCATGTCAGTCATTCAACGACGAGGTCGTGCCCCGGACGTTGCGCAGCACGAAGTGATGCGCTGCAGAGCCGGGGCCCATCCATCAGCGCGTTGCGGAGCCTGCTGGGTCCCGGCTCTGCGCAGCAGCGTAAGAACGCTGCTGCGTCCGGGACACGGGATCCCAATTAAACCGGCTTGCCCGTATACGGCATCGACGCCGTGAGGCCGCCGTCCACCGGGAACGCCTGGCCGTTGACATACGAGGCTTCGTCGCTCGCCAGGAACAGTCCCATCGCCGCGAGCTCGTGCGGCTGGCCGGGGCGCTTGAGCGGATTGAGCTGGCCGATCTTGTCCTGGGTGCCGCGCTCCTTGGCGCGGTCGAAGATCGGCTTGGTCATGCCGGTTTCGATCAGGCCGGGGCAGACCGCGTTGATGCGCACGCCGGTGCCGGTGAGCGAATAGGCCGTGGTCTGCACCAGGCTGATCACGCCGGCCTTGCTCGCGGCATAGGGATGACCGCTGGCGCCGGCCTTGAGGCCTGCGACGGAGGCGGTCAGCACGATCGCGCCGGACTGCTGCTTGACCATGTGCGGCATCGCGTATTTCACCGCGAGGAACGGCCCGATCAGGTTGATGCGCAGGATCTCCTGCCAATGCTCCACCGTCTGCTCGGCGAGCGGAACGAGCCCGCCGGAGATGCCGGCATTGGCCCAGATCACGTCGAGCCGGCCATGCGCCTTCACCGCCTTGTCGATCACGGCGATGACGTCCTTTTCGGAGCCGGCATCCGCGATCATGGCTTCCGCGATGCCGCCGGCCTTCTTCACCTCCTCGACGGTCTCCTTCACCGCCTCGGTGCGATCGACTGCGATCAGCTTGGCCCCTTCCTTGGTGAACAGCAGCGCAGCCGCGCGACCGATGCCGCTGCCGGCGCCGGTGATGATGACGGATTTGCCTTGCAGGCGGCCCATGCGTTTCTCCCTTGTGGTGTCCCGCGTGGCGCTTGCCGCGCGGCGGAATTTCAAACAAGATTTCAAACGGTAAAGTGTCTTGAGACACGTTCGCTACTCACGTACAGCGACATCAAACGGGATGGAAGGGTTTCGATGGCAGGTGCAGACAAGCCAAATGTGGTCGTCACGCGATGGTGGTGGGTCCGTCACGCGCCGGTGCGCAATGACGGCGGCAACATCTACGGACAGTCCGACATCGCCTGCGACACCAGCGATACCTATGTGTTCAATGCTGTTGCCAAGGTGCTGCCACGCACGGCGGTCTGGTATTCGAGCAATCTGATGCGTACCCACCAGACCGCCGAGGCGATCTGGGCGGCCGGCTTCCCAAGGCCCGCGTCGATGAAGCGGGAAGCGGATCTCGCCGAGCAGAACCTCGGCCGCTGGCAGGGCATGAACCGGGCCCAGTTCATCGCGAGCCGCCCCGTCGGCGCCAGCTGGTTCGCCGACATCAACGAGCCCGCGCCCGGCGGCGAGAGCTTCATGGACCTCTACAACCGCACGCGCCGCACCATCGAGCGGATCACCAATGAGGCGGCAGGGCAGGACATCATCGCAGTCGCGCATGGCGGCACGATCAAGGCGGCGCTGGGGCTCGCGCTCGACGGCCAGCCGGAGCGGGGGCTGTCGTTCGACATCGACAATTGCTCGGTGACGCGGTTGGACTATTTTGCAAGTCCCGAGCGCACCGTCTGGCGGCTGCCGATGGTGAACCAGCAGCCGTGGATTGCGGATGCTGCGCATGCAGCGATGCACCAGCCGGCGGGGCCGGAAGTCAAGAAGCTCGCCTGAAGCGGCTGTCGCTCGCGCGAGCGATATGAGTTTCGGGCCAATCAAATCGTACTCAGGGAGAGACACATGACCTTGTTCGACATGAAGGGGAAAGTCGCCGTCATCACGGGATCGACGCGCGGCATCGGGCTTGCGATCGCCGAGCGCATGGCCGAGCACGGCGCCAAGGTGGTAATCTCCTCGCGCAAGGCCGACGTCTGCGAGCAGGTCGCCAAGGGGATCAACGACAAGTTCGGCAAGGGCACCGCGGTCGCGGTCGCCGCCAACATCTCGTCGAAGGAGAATCTGCAAAACCTCGTCGACGAGAGCAACCGCGCCTTCGGCAAGATCGACGTGCTGGTCTGCAACGCCGCTTCGAACCCGTATTACGGTCCACTCGCCGGCATCTCCGACGATCAGTTCAGGAAGATCCTCGACAACAACATCGTCGCCAACAACTGGCTGATCTCGATGGTGGTGCCGCAGATGATCGAGCGCAAGGACGGCTCGATCATCATCGTCTCCTCGATCGGTGGCCTCAAGGGCTCGACCATCCTCGGTGCTTACGCGATTTCCAAGGCCGCCGACATGCAGCTCGCGCGCAACCTCGCCTGCGAATACGGCCCGCACAACATCCGCGTGAACTGCATTGCGCCGGGCCTGATCAAGACCGATTTCGCCAAGGCGCTGTGGGACAATCCGGAGAACCTGAAAGCCTCGACCTCGCGCTCGCCGCTGCTGCGCATCGGCATCCCCGACGAGATCGCCGGCGCGGCGGTGTTCCTGGGCTCGAAGGCCGGCGACTTCATGACCGGCCAGACCATGGTGATCGACGGCGGCGCGACGATCAGTTGAGCGATAGAGCGTAGAAGAGGCACGAAGCCCACCCAACAACCGGTGTCATCGCCCGCGGAGGCGGGCGATCCAGTATTCCAGAGGCCTTCATTGGAGAGCTCGCTCTTACCACATCCGCCGCGGCGTACTGGATGCCCCGGTCAAGCCGGGGCATGACAGCGAATGTGAGGATGCAGCGTCACCGTACGAGATTATGCGGACGCCGCCTCACTCCACCGCCGCGTAAACCAGATCCCGCACCAAGGTCCGCGTGTAGTCGCGCTGTCCGGGGCCCTGGCTCATGAACACCGCGAACAGATCCTCCTTCGGGTCGATCCAGAAGAATGTGCCGGCGATGCCGCTCCAGAAATACTGGCCGACGCTGCCGGGGAACGGCGCGATGCCGGCCTCGCGGCGCATGGCGAAGCCGAGACCGAAGCCGTGGCCGGGCGAGAGCAGGGTGCCGTTGATTGCAACGCCTGGCCCGAGGTGATCGGCGGCCATCAGCTCCAGCGTCTTGCGGCCGATGACCCTGTTGCCGTCGAGCGTGCCGCCGTTGCGTAGCATCAGGCAGAAGCGCGCATAGTCCATCGCGGTCGACACCAGGCCGCCGCCGCCGGACTCCATCACCGGCTGCTCGAGCATGTTGAACAACGCGACCTTGTCGCCGGTCCAGGGATCGGCCGCGAACGGCTCGGCGAGCCGGCCGGCATTGGCCTCGGATGTGGAGAAGCCGGTCTCGGCCATCTGGAGCGGCGCGAGCACGCGCTCGGTGAGGAAGGCGCCGAGCGTCCTGCCGCTGACGACCTCGATGATGCGGCCAAGGATGTCGGTGGAGCGGCTGTAGTTGAACTCGGCACCGGGTTGGCAGACCAGCGGAAAGCTCGCCACCAGCGCGGCGTGCTCGGCGTTGCTGATCTTGCGGCTGCGGACGCGGGACTCCTGGTAGAGCTTGTGCACGGGGCCGTCGCCCTGGTGCTCGTAGGTGAGGCCAGAGGTGTGGCGGAGCAGGTCCTGCACGGTCATGGGCCGCGTCGGGGGCACCAGCTCCAACTTGCCGTCCTTGACGACGCCGACCTTCTGGCTCGCAAATTCCGGGATGAATTTTGCGACGGCGTCGCCGAGCAGGAGCTGGCCATCCTCGACCAGCGCCATGATGCCGACCGAGACGATCGGCTTGGTCATCGAGAAGATGCGGAAGATCGAATCGCGCGCCATTGCTGCGTCGCCCGCCGGGCCTTGCTTGCCGAGCGCCTCGAACCAGCCGATCTGGCCGCGCCGGGCCACCAGCACGGTGACGCCGGGAACGGTTCCCTTGTCGATCTCGCGCTTGAATGCGTTCGACATGGCCTGGAGACGGGGACGCGACAGCCCGAGCGTCTCGGGGCGAGCGTCCGGCACAGGCGGGGTCTGGAGCGCGGTCGTTGCCTGTGGGGCGGCTGTGGCGGTCGCTGTCGCGGTCATGGGCACTCCCGGTCGTTTTTGTTATCGTGAACGGACTGTGGCCCAGAAACCCCGGTACAAACAAGCGAAGCCGACGCGGTTCACCCTTGCAAACCGGCCGTCCCTTGTGCTTGAAAGCGCCCCTGATCCGCGGTGACGCGGGTTCGTAGGAGTGTAGCTCAATTGGTAGAGCACCGGTCTCCAAAACCGGGGGTCGCAGGTTCGAGCCCTGCCACTCCTGCCAGTAAAATCAGTCACTTAGATGAGATGCTGGCGGGGTAGGGACAAGGTGTCCCTCGTACGTATAGCCGAAAGCCGGTCCAAATATCCGAGGTCCCGCGCCGAGGCCCGCGGGGCGCGCCTCAACGCGCGAGGGTCCGCTCCGCGTCGGGCGGAATTTGGCTGAAATCGACGTTCCGAATGGGAACGCGGCGCAGCAGAGAGACGATGGTGCCGACGAGCTCGAAATAGGTGCGCAGCCGCAGCGCGCGGGACGATCCCTTCAGCTCCGCATTCAGGCTCACGGGGACCTGGACGTAGGAGAGGCCGAGCTGGAGCAGCGAGATCAATGCGCAGATCTGATAGCCGTAGCCGTCGGCCTTGACCGCGATCTGGCGCAGCCATCTCACGGGGTAGACGATCATGCTGTGGTAGTCGGACAGCCAGAAGCCGAACAGGCAGTTCAGGATGAACCGCAGGGAATGCGACTGGAGGGAGCGGTTGATGGAGCGGTCCGACTGGTTGTCGCGATAGGTGATGACGAGGTCGGCGGCGCCCGCCGCCTTGAACATCCGGGCGATCCCTTCGTTTTGAAAGGCATGATCGCCGGGAATGAGCGTGATGGCATCGAACTTCGCGCGCGACAGGGCGAATTCGAAGCCGGCGCCGACACCCCGCCGTTCTGCGTTGTGATGCACGATGATGCGTGGCTCGCCGGCGGCGAACTCGTCCATGATCGCGCCGGTGGCGTCGGTGCTGCCATCGTCGATCAGGAAGATCTCGAAATCGTCGAGCAGCTCGCGGGCGAGCGGCAGCACGCCGTCGATGGTGTCGGCGATCTTGTCCTGCTCGTTCAGTGCAGGAATGACGATTGTAAGCTTTTTTGCCGCCCTGGAAGGTGTCATCTTGCGCCGCCGTTGCCGGCTACCCTTGACTGGTAGAACCCCGAGGCAACTCTAGGTCATCTGAGCCGAGCGAACAATGTGGCTCCGGACATGGTCCACACAACCGGAGACGAAACCCGA
The DNA here is from genome assembly GCF_028128965.1 of Bradyrhizobium sp. CCBAU 25338. Classification (NCBI taxonomy): domain Bacteria; kingdom Pseudomonadati; phylum Pseudomonadota; class Alphaproteobacteria; order Hyphomicrobiales; family Nitrobacteraceae; genus Bradyrhizobium; species Bradyrhizobium sp. CCBAU 25338. Next base: position 116,389 of record NZ_LFKY01000043.1, on the reverse strand, counting down.
GATGTGTGTGTTTCGCGCAACTAGTCGGAAAAATCGTAGAGACCGGTGTCGCCAATGCCGAAGGCGCGGCGCAGCCGTCCGATGCGGCCCGCCATATTCCGGCCCGCCGCGGTCGCCCTGAAGTGCGAATCGACCGGTTCGACCAGGCCGCCATCGACCAGGTTCCCAATTCGTCCCCGGAATAGATCTGGAACCTGCCTTTCGGCGATGTCCGAAACCGGGGCCCTGCGACCGGGCCGGTCGACGAGGCCGCGCAGGATGTCCAGGGAAACCGATTTATACACTGCGCCAAAGGCGAAAACGTAAGCCATGACGCAAAATCCGAAAATCGACGCGGCGTTCCAATACTGAAATTGCGGGATGGCGAAAATTCCGAGCATCACGCCGAGACCATGCGAGACGACCGCGGCGATCGCGAGCAGGACCACGGGTCCCAGCGCCCATGCGCGAGCGCGGGCCATGAACTGCAAGGCAGGCGCCAGCAGGGCGAAGACGACGACGGCGACAAGTCCGACAGCGAAGGACATTGTGCCGCTCACCCGAGACCCGTCGACAGACGAACAAGTTTGACCAGATATGCGACCGCTACCCCCTTGGCCGTCGGGGCGAGCCGGCCGTCTGCCGTCACCACCAGCCCCGAGCTGATCAGGAGTTTCAGGCGGTTGTGCGTGAAGGTGCCGAGGTCGCCGCCCTGCATGTAGGCCGCAGCCCATTGGTCCAAAGTGAGGGGACGTCCGGTCTTGACCAGTGCCGTGAGCAGCGTCACCGTAAAGCCCCAGGCCAGCAGGCTGAACAGGATGTAGCAAAACATCATCGCCGTCGCCAACAGGAGCAGACCGCCAAGTACGTCGTCGAGGTGGCGTCGACCTGGAAGCGCGATACAGGCGATCGCGAAAAGCAGGACGACGCTGACGCATGCCAGCCGGAAGCGGCGGCCGGATCCGCCGGTGGCGGCGATGCGCGCGTAACACAGCAACAGCAGTGGAAAGGCGATGCTGAGACCAATCGCAGCGGCCTGCGCCGGGCCCGGTAGCATGTTCATTGCGTAAATCGCCCCGGACGCCTCTCAGGCCCAGCCAGAGCGAAAGTCTATAGGAGGTCGTATTTTTCCGGTCAAGTGAGCCCGGCGCCCGGACTTGCGGTCGTCACACGGGCATGCCAATCGTGTGTCGCGATGCCGTTCCTCCGTCCGAGATGTCTCCATTGCTGCGTGCGCTAGCGGTCCTCCTCGGCGTGTTGCTGGCTGCACATGCGCCGATGCTCGTGAACGACGGCCTCTTCATGGACGACTGGCTGGTGCTCAAGCCGCGTGCGGACTATTTCATCGACCTCGATTTCCTTTTGAATGGTGCCGGCCATCCTATCTTCTATGGCTACGATACGTTCGCGAATTGGACGGGCGCCCCGGTCCTCGTGATGATATCGCTGGCATTCGCTGGAATTGTCTTCGGCGCGACGAGCCTGGTACTGATCGCGATGCGGCTCGGCCTGCTCGATCGCGCCGAAGCGGTCGGCGTCGCGCTGATTGTCTGGACCTATCCCGGGTATCAGCTTTGGGCGGGAAAGGCGAACTCGGTCTACGTTTTCAGCTTTGGACTCTTATTCGTCGGTGCGTGGCTGTTGACGCGAGCCTTCAGCGCCCGCGGTCTGCGGCATGTGCTGCTTCGCGTCGCCTGTGCACTCGTGTTCCTGCTGAGCTTCGCGCTGAACTCGACGATCATGCTCTATGCCTTCGTGATGCTCGGTCTTTTCGTAGCGATATGGCGGGGCGGAGACGCGGCGCACGGTTTTGTTCGCCGAACATGGCTGGCAGGCTGGCGCTACGCTGTGGGTTATCCGGAATTGCTGCTGCTTCCTCTGGTCTATTGGGGCACGCTCACTCTCTGGTTCAAGCGAATCGGCTTATATGCGCAGCACTATGGCGCGCATTTTCCGACGCTCGGCGAATTGGCGAAGGGATGGTGGGCGTTCTTTGTCACCGGCTACAGGGATCTCGTGGCTGACGCGATCCGGGCGGCAATCCAAGCTCCGGCGCTCTTCATCGTGGCAATGGTCCTCGTCGGCATCGCAGTATTGGTGCTGCGTCCGGACAAAAAGTCGACTGCGTCCAGAGCCGATATCGCCTTGCCGCTCGTGCTCGCCGTCATCTTGTTCGTCGCATTGTCGTCTCCCTATCTGATTGCCGGGCTCCGGCCGTCTTCCACGCATTTCTACGAGAGCCGTCATCTGCTGATGTTCGGCGTGCCGGCGGCGCTCGCACTCCTTGCATTCAAGCGACAAGCCGAACGCTGGACGGGTGCCGGTGCCGCCTTCGCGGTCATGTTCGGATTGAGCATGATCGTGTCCCTTGGCACGCTCTGGAACGACTATGTTTTCATGCAGGCAAGAACATTGAAGCAGGAGGCCCTGACGCGCGCGCTCGCCGATCGGGTGCAGCCTGCGGCGACCGTCTACGCGCTCGACGATCGTATCGTCGGTTCCTCCTCACGTCACGTGCCATTCGGATTGGCCGAAGTCACCGGCATGCTTCGCCTTGCCTGGGGCAATCAGCCCTTCTTCGGATTTTCTCTGGATTCCGAGCGGCCCGACATCCTGCAGGAGATGGAGGAGAAGCGGGTTGCTCCAGGAACTGCATTCCGTCATTTCGATCCGTCGGGGCCGCAGGCGACGATCTTGTTGCAGCCGGGGCCTGGAGCCGTGTCGAACCAGACATTGGTGCGAAAATACTACGCGTGTCGGTTGCTGGAGCGCTGTGGCCTTGCAGAGTTTCTGTCTCAAATTGCGCAGGTCACGATCGAGGTGGGCCCGATCGCCGGCATCTTGCCGCTCGACCGCGCAAGCGAGAGTGTCAAGCCTGGCCGCTAATTAGCCCACCGCTTCCAGACTGTCTCTGCAAGCGCGATGTCGGTCACCGAATCCTCGCCGGACGCTAGGGGGCTGCGTCGTTCGGCGATATCGGAAACGAAGGCGTCGGCCTGGCGCCGAAATGCCCAGCTCGCTTCACCCGTCAGCCACGTGCTTTGACCGTCGTGGTCGACAATGACCTCCGCCTCTTGTTCGGCGAACGGCGGGGGCAATTTCAAGGTCACAGCACCGCGCTCAAAATCGATCGTTAGTCCCTCGCGCCAGGCACCTTCGGCTCCGTTCACGAGATCCAGCGTGCAAGCGATGCCGTCGAAGTCGAGGGTTATGCGCGCGGCTCCGATGGTCTCGATCGAGCTTTCGGCGACCCTCGGCGATGGTCCGAGCACGTACCGCGCCAGATTGATGATATGGCTGAAGACATTCAGAAAATTGTCGTAGCCGGGGCGCATCGCGCGCGGCATCCAGTCGGGACCATCCTCCCAGAGTTCGAGTCCGTCCGGCCGTGCTTCGCCGGTCATCACGAAATTGTCCTGCGCTCGGCCCGTGTCGCCGCCGAAGCACCAGCCTCGCGCGGCGACGATGCGTCCGAGTGACTGGTCCGCGCGGATACGCGCCAGCTCGGCCAGCGCGCGTGCCACGCCGGCGTCGTGTCGTTTCATATAACCGATGCTGTAGATGAGGTCCTGTCGCCGCGCGGCTTCGACCAGCGTCTCGGCCTGAACCGTCGTGTAGGCCATCGGCTTTTCCGACAGCACGTGGCGGCCGCTGTCCAACGCGTCCAGGACGATCGGGCCGGTTGCGCGCCGCTTCGTCACCACGACTACGGCGGACACCTCGCTGTCCGCAAGCAGCTCCCGGTGCGTGCCGTAGACCCGCGAGATGCCGAACTTCTGCGCCGCGGCGGCAGCGAGATCCGGCCGCAGATCGGCGATCGCGACGACGCGGCAGGCGGGATTGGCAGCGAAATTGGCGAGGTGGCACATCTGGCCGACCATGCCCGTCCCGATGATGCCAATGCCTGGCTTCACTGGCTATGATCCCTTGGAGCGCTTTCGCATGACGAGGAAATGCGCCGGCTGTCCCCAGGTGTTGATGAACGCTGGATCCGTCCGGGTGAGGGCAGTGACCGCGGACGCATCCCGTCGCCCGATCGCGCCAAAGATGCGATGGAAACTGTCGAGCGTTGCCGTGATGGCTTCGATGTCGGCAGCATCGTCGGCGAGAATGTCCGTCGCCCGGATCGTCTCGCGCAGGGACGCGAGGCTCGCGACCACGCGCGGCAGGCTCCCGCCGAAGGGATCGTCGATCATCGCATCGACGTCGAGAACCAGCGTCTCGATAGATGCCGAGATCGCCTCCACTGCATCGGCCTTGCCGACCAGATAGAGCTTTCGTCCGCCAAGGAAGCTCAGGCGGCTGCGGTCGAGATGGCGCGCCGTGCGCCGCAGCTTCTCGTCGTCGGGCAGAACCTTCTTGTGCCAGTAGACGTCCAAGCTGTCGCGATAGGCCGGCCATGCCGAATGGATATCGAAGCCCTGTTCATGCGCCGCGGTGCACAAGGCCGCCGCGTCGAGGAAGTACCGATGCCGGACGAAGGGATTTTCGAGCACGTCCATCAGCCAGGATTCGAAGCTGCGGGTGTGCGGAATGCTGCTCCATTTCGCATCGAACAGCATCGTTGCCGTTTCGAGCGCAGGACGGCCTGTCAATGTCTTGCCCGCCGCATGGATCGCCTTGAGCGCGAGCTCGAAGAAGCCGCCATGGCGCTCGTAATAGGACACGACGGCGTAACCGTCGGGGTTGAGCAGCCGGTGGAAGACGCCGAGCCAATTTTCGGTCGGCTGCACCGTGTAGATGAATCCTTCGGCATCGATGATGTCGAACCCGCGGTCGCTGCGGAATCCCTCGACATCGGCCAGTGCGAGCTTGCGGAGACGTTCGGTCAGGCCGAAATGAGCGAAATAGGCCTGGATCTTCGGGTGTGCATGCCGGTTCGGCTCGGCGAGCGTCATATTCGCGCCCCAGCCCGCAAACACCAGAGCGTTCTCGCCGGAATCAGGACCGAATTCGAGCACCTCGGCATTGCGGAACAGCCGTGGCGGCAGCACCAGCTTGTCCGAGAACAGTTCGCGCCGCTGGCTGGCGTAGGCTTCGAGCTCGGCGGACGACTTGAAATTTCCGAACGTCGGCAGAACGTCCTGACGTTCGTAGTAGTTGAAGAGCTTGTCCTCAGCCATGCCGCGACCCTGCGGCCGCCTCGAGACGGTCGAGCTCACTCCAGATGTCGGAAGGCGCGAAGATTGAAACGATGTGCAGCGGCCGCGTCACATTCTCGCGCAGCCGGCTACTGACCTTGGCTTCGTTCTCCTGGTTCACGGCGAGAAGACAGACGAGCGGTTCTGGCTTGCCGGCGAGATCGTCCGGCGAGCGGATCGGAATGCCGGTGCCGGGCAGGAACAAGCCCTGGCGCTCTTTCTGATCGTCGACCGAGAGGTCGACGAGATCCGCCAGCTCGTGGGCGTTGGTGAAGGTGCAGGCGCGGCAGCCGGCGCCGTAGATGGCGATCTCGGCACCATTGGCCCGGGCCTTGGCGAGGATCGGACGAAGGCGCGCGCCATATTCCCGTGCGCGTTGGCCGAATTTCTCACCGACGCCGGACGGCGCGGGCGGCGGCGTCACGCGGCCCGCGGCACGACGGGCTGCGACCGCAAGGCTGCCGCCGCTGAAATTGTACTTCTTCACGGAAACCGCCTCGAAGCCGTGGCGCGCCAGCAGAGCGAGCAGGGTCGGTTCGGTGAAATAGCTGACGTGCTCCTCCCAGAGCACGGAAAGATCGCCCGCCGTCGACCCGGGCGCGAAATCAGGCACGTCGATGAACAGCAACCCATCGTCGCGCAGCGCGATCTTCACGCAGTCGAAGAAGTTCTCGAAATCGACGATGTGCTCCAGCACCTGGCGCGAGACGACGAGGTCGAATTTGCCGGCCTGGGCAACGGCGTCGTGACACAGCGCCGGGCTGATCATGTCGGAATAGACCTTGATGCCGCGCTCGCGGGCGATCTTGCCCGACACGGGGTTGGGCTCCACGCCCACCAAGACCTTCGCGCCGCGCTCGCGCAGCTTGTCCATGAACAGGCCATCGTTGCATCCGATCTCGAACACGGACTGGGGCGTCGAGAATTTCGCGATCGTATCGAGCTCGTCGACCTGGTGCGGCTCCGGCTTCCAGCTGCTGAAATTGTAGTTGAACTGCCGATACAGGATCTCTGGATCGATCGGCTTGACGATCTGCGGCAGGCCGCACTCGCCGCAAGCCAGCACCTCGAACGGATACCGCTCCTCCTGCTCGTTTCGGCTGTGCCGAAGCCGATGCGCAATCGGCATTAGGCCGAGGTCGATGACCGGTCGCAGGTTGGTCGAATGGCAAAGGCGGCAATGGTCGGTCACTGGTCTGGCTCTTTGCAGGAATGACACGGGGACAACAGCCCCGGGGTGAAACCTCAACGTAGTTGAAGCCTATATAGTGGCTCAGCCTGCGCCACAATTCCTAAGTTGCCTTGTCCCGGCGCCACCGGCGGCCAGAACAGCACGGCGCCACAACACGGCTGCGTTTGAGCAACGCATCCGGCTCATCCCGCTCACCGCGGCGGTTCCGTGTGATGCGCCTTATTCAGATTCGTGCAACTACCATCGATGGACCGGCGCAGCAGCAGCCCGGTCGGTCCCCTAAGCTATACGCTCCAGTGCAAGCAGCCAGACAGCCCCCGATGAGATTGCCGAGGCCCAAGCAAAATCGAAATCGCGAGCGCCCTTCCGGATGCGATGCCGGCGAAACCGAGAGCACCGACCATCGCTCCCTCACGATGCCCCATCCTCCGATGGAAAGCGGGACAGCGGCAGCCATCATCACCAGCGGAATGTCTTGCCAAGCAGCATCGTCAGCCCGTTCCATCCCGTTACCAACCAGGTTCCTCCGGCACGTCGCATCGGCTGAATGCGATCGGCCGGGCCGTGGTGATTGTGGGCCGCGGCAGCAGCTCTTGAGAAAATGAGTTGGGATGGCTCGATCCAAGTTGGTCGATCTCGAAGCAGACGCTGCTGCGCCATCAGGTCGTGCCATAGGATGACCACCGCAGTGCGCCTATCGAGCTCCTGAAACGGAATCTTCGCAGGCGGGTGTGGGTAGAGCCAGCAGCCAGGCGGATCCGCGTACTCCAGGCCGGCGGCAAGGTGGTCGGTATTCTCCTCTTGCCAGGGGAGTCGGCAGATCGTTCTTCAATTCCATGAGTTCGCCACGCCCTTGCGTGGCCGAAGGCGCTTCCTCGAGGACGGACGTCATTAGTTCGACGAATCCGATGTCGTTGGGCGGCGGAATTCCCGGCGTAGCGCGATAGCGCCAGGTCTCTCGCCGCGGCGGGCAGTGAAAAAACTCGAGATAGGAAACGGTGCAGTTGCCACTCGGGACGAGGTCGCGGTTCTGAAAATCTCCGCAATAGTCTGTATAGACATACGATCGCTCGCGATTCTCGTCGCGCAACATCATCTGTGCAACGTTCACGTCATTGGCGCCAAGACACCGGGACCGAAATGAGATGATGGAGCTGTTCTCTATCTGGAGCTTCACGACCTTTGGTTCGGGATCAGCAAGCAAAGCCGCCCGAACTTGCCGCTGTAGGTCTGCGCTGATCAGACCATCATACAGCAGCCATTTCGAATCCTGCGCCATGGCCACTGTGAAGACCGCGATCAGGCCGCCCGCGACCGCTGCGCGCAGACGCGATGTCGGAATCATCTGTATGACGGTCGCCGCCAATATCAGTATGCCGAGTTGCGAGGCGAACAGCAGCCTCGATTCTCCCCTCGTGACGTCGCCATAGGTCCCGGTCAGGGCGAAGGGCATAGCGCCAAGGATGGCAATCGCGGCTCCCGACGAGAGCAGCGCCAGCACACGTCTGATCGAGCCGTGACCCTCGAGCACCCAAGGTGTCCATAACGCTCTGGAAGAGAGGAGAGCGAAGCCCGCCATGGCAGCCAACGTCAGCACCGTCCAGACAAAATGACCCAGCAGTGCGGTCCCGTGAGAGGCGGCATAGGACAGACCCTTAGGGAAAGCCGCGAGGTGCTCGAGCAGCGAGTGACCTATGACGGTGAGGTCGTGCACAAAACTGTACTGCCCGGCGTAGTGACCGCTCTTTCCCAGGATGGTTAGACGCAGCATGATCACGGCCGCGATCACCAGCCAGAATGGGGCAAGGCGCGCGAGCCTACGCTTCCATGGTTCGCGAGTGGACCAGGTCAACATGATGCGGAGCGGTTCAAGCGCGATCAGAATTTCAAGCGACAACGAGAAAAACAAAGCGAACGGCGCCGCCCATCGAAGTGCCCGAACCTTCGAATATGTGAACGCGTAGGACAGCAAATAGAAGAGCAGGAAGAAGTCGTAGACCGCGTTGAGTGTCAGGCGAATTGCATAGAACGGGCTGAGCAGGAATAGAGCCGTGACAAGTGCGGCGATCCTTCTCGTATATGGTGATCGTGACAGGATGGAGTGGAGCAACAAGCCGTTGACCAGGTGACAGCCCAGTCCGACGACCCGTGCGGCGACATCGGGAGTATCGTTCAAAAGCATCACGAACAGCGTCATAGGAATCGCGAAGCCGGCGTGTGCCGACTCCCACAGCACGCGGGCAACGCCGGCTGGACCCTGGGTCCAGTAGATGTAGTACACAGTCCAGTCGTCGCCGAAGACCTCACGCGCGAACAGCGCGGGCACGCTCATGACAAAGGCGAGAGCCAGAGCCACGTAGACATATCCAGCGCCCGCTCGCTCCCGTTCTCGGAGAGCCGCTGCTCTTGGACCTGCATTCACTCGAGAATCATCGAACCCGGCGGAATTGGCCATGGTCCTAAGCTTTGACTCGTTTGTTCAGATATTCCGCGGCGAGCGCGCCGATCTTCGTGACATAGTCCTGGACCGCGGCAGTGTCGCTGCCGTCCGGGGCCCAGTCGGGAAATGCGGTGCGGGAGGGATCGAAAGGGCCGGCGGTGGTTTCGTGAAACACCAGCCACTCCGAGGTGATCAGGATCGAGTGGTAGACCTTCTCGGGCATCCGGTAATAGCAGAGGGCGCCATGTCCGTAGGGTGCCATCTCGAGCACATCGTGAATTCGGCCGTCGTCCTCGAAGATCACGACCTGCGCGGTACCCTCGATCAGGTGAAACGATTCAGGTTTGCCAAAATGCTTGTGGGGCCGGACATAGGCCTCGCGATGATGCACGATCAGCATCTCGTGCAGGCCGGAGGAGGGATCGGGATGCGTGCACAGCCGGCTGCGCAGACGCGGGTTGCCGGCGGCGATACGCTTCAGCTCCGCGATCGTGGCGTCGTCCGCCGTTACGATCGCGTCGTCCGAATAGAACACTTCCGCATTTTGCGCGCGCAACGAGTTCGGCCGGCGCTGGCCTGCTTCATTCGAAGAAGATGAACCCATGGTCGCCTCGGTACCCGCATTTGTCGTAGATCCAGGCCCATGTTTCCGGACCGTGGAAGCTCAGGCAGGTGAGCTGCCAGTAAAGCAGATTCGCCTTCTCGCGCTCGTTGCGGAAGGACTCGACCATCAGATATTTCGAGGCGCCGCGTCCGACGCGCTCGATCTCCGACACGGCGCGGAAGACGTCCTCGAGCGGAAGATTGTGCAGCACGCCGAGCGACACTACGAGATCGAAGCTGTGATCGGGATAGGGGAGCTCGACGGCGCTGCCGACCGTCAACAGCGGCCGCACCTCCTCCTTGGCATTGGCGATGCCGTAGTCGGAGATGTCGATGCCGGCGATCCGGAGGTCGGGGACGAGCTGGGTGAACTCGTAGAGCAGGTAGCCCTTGCCGCAGCCGACGTCGAGCACGCTCATGCCGGGCTTGATGCCGTAGCGATCGATCAGGGTCTGGGCCAGCGGGCGCCACCGGCCGTCATAGCGATAGCCGCCATAGCCGTAGCGCCGGTCGCCATCCCAGTAGTCGCGTCCCCATTGCCGCGCGACGGTGGCGGATTCCGCCTTGTCGTGCTCGACCACGCGCTGGACGTAGTTCCGCTTTGTCGATGCGTGCATCGGCTGGAGCAAATTGATCGTGGTCATGGGGGCCAACCGGTCCGCGCCATCGTCACAGGATGGTCGCGAACTTATTGACGAGCAGGATGTCCTCGACGGCCTGGATGTCTTTCTGCGACGACAGCGTGATCTCCTCGACCGCTGCGTGGAGGTCGCAGCCCTCGCGCAGCACGCGGTCGTAGATCTGCCGCCGCCGTGCCTCGTCGGGTGGCAGCATGAAGATGCTGTAAAGAATCAGACCATGCAGCCGCGGCAGTTCGTCCAGAATGTCCTCGAGCACCATGTAGCTGCCGGGCATGGTGTGCTCGGCGGCGCTCAGCAGATAATGCAGGTTCTTGCGCCGCGCGTAGTCGCGGATCACGATGTTCTGGACGTGTTGCGGGGTGCGGCTGCCGTTCAGCGGCCGGGCGCCGATATAGCCGCGATGGCCGGCTCGCTCAGCCATGGAAGCCTCCGGGCAGCTTGTATTGCATGCCGACCCGCGTTGCCGGGCGCAGCAGGATCGGCTCGAAGAACTCGCCGAAGCGCTTGTCCGCGTAGGGCGACATGATGCTCTTGAAACGGCAGTTCATGCTCCAGCGCGTGCCGGCTTCCTCGTTGACGCGATTGCCGTGCATCAGGGTCTGGTTGAACAGCATCACGTGACCGTAGGGGATCTCGATGAAGGTCGCGTGCGGCTTGATGGTCTTGTACAGCTCTTCGGCGCTGCGCAGGCTGGCCATCCGGTCCTGCATCTCGCCGTTCAGGGACGGCGGCAGCAGATACATCGATTTGGTGCGGCGGACGTCGACGAGCGGCACCCACACCACGACCTCGAACGGCGAGTCGCCCGACCAGACGTCGGAATGGGTGGCGAGCAGCGACGAGCTGTCGCCGGGGAGCTGGATGCTGAGATTGACGCGCCGCTGCATGCAGAGCTCGTTGCCGACGATGGTCTCGATCGTCGAGCGCGCCAGACGAAAGTAGGTCGGCCGGAACCACGGTTCGGCGTTAAGGCCGTTGAAGACGTGCAGCCGCAGCCCATTGAGATCGTCCACGCTCACCCGCGTGTGGATGGTGTCGAGCATCGCGTAGGGATCGTTGCTGTGCGGCAGCTTGAGATAGTCTGCCGCGAGCTCGGCGGCACGACGCTGGATCCGGTCGAGGCCGGCGCGATCGTCAGTCGGCGTGGTGACGAAGCCGTCGTCGATGAAGCGCTGCGCCAGCGCCTGCTCGTCGGCGTGGAGGAAGTCCGTGTCCGTCATGCGAAATACTCCCGGGCGGTCGCGCAAATATAGCTGATGTCGGAGGCCGAGAGGAACTGGTTGATGGGGAGGGTGAGGATCTGGTCTGCCTGCCGTTCCGTCACCGGGAACGCGCCGCGGCCATGACCCAGATGCGCCGCTGCCGGCTGCAGGTGGATCGGGACCGGATAGTGGATCGCGGTCTCGATGCCCTTGTCGGCAAGATATTTCTGGAAATCGTTGCGACGGTCGGTCTGCACGACGAAGGTGTGGAAGGTGTTGAACTCGATGTTGCGGCAGGGCGGAATGAACAGGGGCAGGCCGGCGAGCTCGGCGCGATATTGGGCGGCGTTGCGCCGCCGGCGTTCGATCACCGACGGCAGGTGACGCAGGCGGATGCGCAGCACCTCGGCCTGAAGCGTATCGAGCCGGGACACGATCCCCCATTCCTGGACGTCGCTGCGGTTGATGAGGCCGTGATTGCGCAGCCGGCGGATTCTTGCGGCGAGCTCGGCGTCGGCGGTGACGAGGAAGCCGGCATCGCCCGCGGCGTTGAGATTCTTCAGCGGGTGGGCGGAGAAGCAGCCGAACGTGCCGATGGTGCCGCTCATCCGGCCGTCATAGGTCGAGCCGATCGCCTGGGCGCTGTCCTCGATCACGGCGAGCGCGTGCTTGTCCGCAATCGCCATCAGCGGGGTCATGTCGGCCATGCGCCCGGTCAGATGCACCGGCATGATCGCCTTGGTGCGGGGGGTGACGGCAGCCTCGACCGCGGCAGGATCGATGTTCTGGTCCGGCAGCACGTCCGCAAATACCGGCGTGGCGCCGACCGCGATGATCGCGGCGGTCGATGCCACGAACGAATTCGGCGGGGTGATCACCTCGTCGCCGGGGCCGATGTCGAGGGCCCGCATGGCGAGGATCAGTGCGTCGGTGCCGGAATTCAGCGTCACGACATGCGACGAGCCGAGATAGGCGGACAATTCCTCCTCGAGCTTCGCAACCGCCGCCCCGCCGATGAAATCGCCGCGCTGGAAGACGCCCTCGACCGCCTGCATGATCTCGGCGCGTTCTTCCTCGAATTGCGCGGGAAGATTGACGTAGCCGATGCGCCGGCGGCCGGTGTCAGCGTCCATGGCAGAACTTCCGGACGGTCTCGATGACGCGGTCCTGCTGGGCGCGCGTCAGATGCTGGTCGACGGGGAAGCTGATGACTTCCTTGGCGTGGCGGTCGGTGACCGGGAAGGTGCCGGGCGCGTAGCCGAGATGCTTGAGGCCTTCCTGCTGATACAGCGGGATCGGATAGTGGATCTTGGCCTCGATGCCGTTGTCCAGGCAGTATTTGTAGAGCTCGTCGCGGCGCTCGGCGAACACCATGTAGAGATGGTAGACGTGCTTCACGTTGGGCCGGCGCGGCGGGATGCGCAAGCCGGGCAGGCCGGCGAGGCCCGCGTCGTAATAGGCCGCGTTCTCGATCCGGCGCCGCGTGATCTCGCTGGTCTGGCCGATCAGCCAGTTGCCGACGACCGCCTGAAGGGAATCGAGCCGCGAGTTGCAGCCGAGGATCGCGATCTCGTCGCGGTTCTTCATGCCGTGGTTGCGGATGAGGCGGAGCCGCTCGTTCATCCCGTCGTCATTGGTGACGACGACGCCGGCATCGCCCCAGACGTTGAGGTTCTTGAGCGGATGCAGCGAGAATCCGGCCGCGATGCCGTGGGTGCCGGAGCGCTTTCCCGCGAACTCCGACAGGATGCCCTGGCAGGCATCCTCGACGACTGGAAGATTGTGGCGCTGCGCGATCGCCATCAGCTTGCCCATGTCGGTGACCTCGCCGGTCAACTGGACCGGCATGATCGCCTTGGTCTTCTTGGTGATCGCGGCTTCGACCTGGTCGACGTTCATGCAGAAGGAATCGTCGCAGTCGATCAGCACGGGCGTCGCGCCGGTCTCCGCGATCGCGCCGACAGTGGCGATGAACGTGTTGGCGGCGGTGATGACCTCGTCGCCATGGCCGATGCCGAGCGCCTTGAGCGGCAGCTTGAGCGCGTCGGTGCCTGATCCGACGCCGATGGCGTGACGCACGCCGATCAGCTCGGCAAAGCGCTTTTCGAATTCGGCGACGGGCTTGCCAAGGGTGAAGTCACCGGTCGCCACCAGCCGGCCGATCTCGGCCAGGATCGGAGCGGGGTCGGCGAATTGCTCGAGCAGGTAGGAATATCGAACGTCGTACATGTGACCCGTCAGGTGGAATGAAGTTGAGGAGAGGAGGTGCGCGAGGCGGCGAGCGCATGCTCGATCGAGGTCGCAATCGCACCAGCGGAAAGGCCGTGCTTCTTCAGGAGCGAGTCCTGCGAGCCGTAATTGTGCATGAAGCGGTCCGGCAGCGACAGACGCAGCATCGCAGGGAAGCCGGAGCCGAGCTTGTCGATCAACGCCTCCGCGACCGCGCTGCCGAGGCCACCGGAGGGCACGTGCTCCTCCAGCGTCGCCACCAGCCTGGTGCCGCGGACCGCCTGCAGCAGTGCCGCGGTGTCGAGCGGCTTCACGGTGTGCATGTGCAGGATGCCGGCGCGGATGCCTTGCGCGGCCAGCAGATCGGCCGCCGCGAGGGCGCGCTGGAGCATGATGCCCGTGGTCACCATGAGGACGTCGCCCTGCGGGCGCATCAGGATGGCCTTGCCGATCTCAAAGCCGTGCTCGGCCTTGGAGACGATGGCGTCGCCACCCTTTCCGAGCCGGATGTAGATCGGGCCCTTCCAGTCGAGCGTCTGCTCCATCATGCGCGCCGCCTCGTCGGCGTCGCACGGGCAGATTACCGTCATGTTCGGCAGCGCCCGCATGATGGCGATGTCCTCGATCGCCTGATGGGTGGGACCGAGCGGCGCGTAGACGAGCCCGCCGCCATTGGCGATCAGCCGCACCGGCAGATTGTGCAGGCAGAGGTCGACGGCCACCTGTTCGTAGCAGCGGCGGGTGAGGAAGGTCGCGATGGTGTTGACGTAGGGCACGAAGCCCTCCATCGCGAGACCGGCCGACATGCCGATGATGTGCGCTTCCGAGATGCCCTCGATCAGATGGCGCTTGGGAAACTCCTTGCTCATCGCGCGCAAGGTGCCCGCGCCGGGATCGGAGCCGATGTAAAGCACCCGCTCGTCGCGCGCGGCGAGCTTGTGGACCATGTTCATCGCTGTGTTGCGCATGGGGAGCCGATCAAAAATCGCCGACGGCGACGCGGATGGCGTCGAGCTCGCTGTCGGTCAGCTTGTTCTTGTGATGCCAATCGGCGTTGGATTCCGCCGGCGGCAGACCCTTGCCCTTGACGGTATGGCAGATGATCGCGGTGGGTTTGCCCGGAACGGCCGGGACCTGCTTCAGGACGGTGCGCAGCGCGCCGACGTCGTGGCCGTTGAGCTCCTGCACGGCGAAGCCGAAGCTGCGCCATTTGTCCGCAAGCGGCTCCAGCGGCAGGACGTAGTCGGTCGGCCCGTAGCTCTGGAGCTTGTTATAGTCGATCATCGCGACCAGGTTGTCGAGCCCGTGCTTGGCCGCGCCCATGGCGGCTTCCCACACCGATCCCTCGTTGATCTCGCCGTCGCCGAGCAAGACGAAGGTCCGGTAGCTGCGGTCGCGCATGCGCGCGGCGAGCGCGAGGCCGACACCGATCGACAGGCCGTGGCCGAGCGCGCCGGTTGACGCCTCGACCCCCGGCACCATGCCGTACTCGGGATGTCCGCCGAGGATGCTGTCGGGCCCGCAAAAGCCGTCCAGTTCCGACAGAGGGAAGAAGCCGCGATCGGCCAAGAGCGCATAGAGCGCCAGACAACCGTGTCCCTTGCTCAGGATCGCGCGGTCGCGATCGGGATCGCGCGGGCTCTTGGGATCGATCCGCAGCACGTCGTCGTAGAGCACGCGGACCATCTCGATCAGCGACAGAGCCGGACCGACATGTCCGCGCCCGGCGGAGCGAACAGAACCGAGGACCAGGCGGCGCAAATAGAGGCTGCGCTCGTCCAGCGTGCAGGTGAGGGCGGCTTCAGCGTGGGGTGAGATCTGGATCACGTTTGCAAATCGTTTGATGGAGCCGGCGGGCTTTGTCGAGCTGGCCGGCGAGGCGGACCGTCAGATCGCCACCTTGCGCAGCCAGGGCGCGCCGGGAGCGGCTTTCCGGCAAATAGACATTCAGGACAATCAGGCACCAAATCGCCCCGAACACAGGATACAGTACGTCACGGCGGATCGCAAACGCGTCATCCCCAGCTTCGAAGGTGCGCGAGAGCCGTTCGATCAATCGGTTCGCGCCGGCAGCGGGCAGATCGCTGCCGGGATGGATCGCGGTGTCGGTCACGAGCTTGACCGGATCGTCCCAGCCGAAATATTCGAAGTCGATAAATCGCAGTCTGCCGTCATCGGCGCGCAGCGCGTTGTGCAGTCCGAAATCCGACGGGCTCAATGCACGATGGGCGGGCGCAAGGGCCGCTGCGGGATCCAGGCCCAGTTCCGCGTAACGTCGACGGAGTTGCCGGATTGCGATGGCGGTGCTGGGAACCAGGCTGCCGTCCATGAACGCGCGCAGGTCCGGATGATCCTGCGACGCGCGCCGTAGTCCGTCCAGGCGCTGCTCGTACTGCGCGATGGCTTCCTCGGGCGAAAAAATGCTGGCTGACGCGCTTCGCAAATTCCGCGCGCCGTCCGCGTTGCGCAGCTTTTGCAGCTCGATCAGGAAATCGGCCAGCTGATCGGCATCATCGTCCTGGGGATGCAGGACCGCGGCATCACCGTCGAACCACTGATACAACGCGCAGAACGCAGCCGGATCTTTGGCGATCGGTCGCGGCGTCGACGTGATGCCGTGGCGCGATAGAAACGAGAGCGCGTCATATTCCTGTCCCAGGCGATCACGCCCGTCGGACGGATAATGCTTGAGGGCGAGGGGCGGTCCCTCCGCCATCTCCAGCCGAAACACCCGGTTGTTGCCGCCGGACCGCGCCGGTTGAGCGGCCGCGACCCGCGCGCCAGAGAGGCGGCTGCCGATGGAGATCGCATCCTGGACGCTGATGTCGGGCTCGCTCATCGCGCGAACACTCCGCGGTGGATGTCGGCCCAGGTCGCAATCGGCTCGCAATGATCAGGATGGGGAGGCCGCGACTGAGTGAACAGGATCGATCGCGTCGTCTTCGGAAAATGCGGTTGCTCGAACACATCGACGAGATCGTCAATGAAGACGTCGAGCTGCAGGCTCGCAAGCCGCTCGACCTTGGCCGCCAGCGTGTCCTCGAAATAGATATTGCCCACGGCCAGCGCCGCACCGGCGGCGTCGATGAGACCAGCACCCCTCAACCAGCCGCGCGCGGCCTCGCGCAAGTCGACGCGGTCGGGATCCTGATGGCCGAACTGCGTCTTGTGGCTGACGATATAGACGCTCGCGCCGGCCTTGCGACACGCTGCGAGGAACTCGCGGACTCCGGGGTAGATCTCCGCGCCGCCAATTCCCTTGCCATAGACGAAGCCTTGCAGTCCTTGCCAGGCAAGCTCGCCGCCCGCGTGGGACCGCAGATAATCCCGCACCTCGGTCTTCAGCCCGTCCCAGCCCTCCGGCACCAGCCCACGCTGCCGCGCGACGGCGGCAAAGACCTTGTCGTAGCAGATAATCGTGTTGTCGAAGTCGATGCCGATCCGCACGCCGCTCACTTCAGGCTGATGTTCTGCATCATCTTGATGTTGAAATACCTGGGGTCGTTGAGCGAGTTCGGCAGGCGGCCGGCCTTGAAGGCGTCCACGAGACCGGACACGGCCTGTTCGATCGTGTGCGTCGGCGCAAATCCGAGCTCGCGGCGGATCTTCTCCGAGGAGACGTGATAGGAACGCAGATCGTCGGTCGGCTCGACGGCCACGTCGACATTGTCTCCGACCACCGATTTGACGATGTCGGCGATCTTCATCAGCGAGTGGTTCTCGTAGCCGATGTTGTAGGTCTTGCCGTCGATCTTCGCGTCATCCTGCTGAAGCAGGAACAGATAGGCCGCGGACATGTCCTCGATGTGCAGATTGGGCCGCTTCTGCGTTCCGCCGAACACGCGGATGCGGCCGGTGTTGACCGCGAGATTGGTGAGGATATTGACGACGACGTCGAGCCGCTGCCGCGGTGCGTAGCCGCAGACGGTGGCGGGACGAACCGTACAGGTGACGAAGCCGGATGCGGCTTCGTCGGCAAGATCGGTCTCGCACATCGCCTTGAACTTCGAGTAGTCGGTGAGCGGTTCGCAGGACAACTCCTCGGTCACCTCGGCCTCGTCCTTGATGCCGTAGACGCTGGACGAGGAGGCATAGATGAAGCGCTTGATGCCGGCCTTCTTCGCGGCGCGCACCATCGGACGGAAGCAGTCGTAGTTGATGGACTTGCCGAGTGCCGGATCCAGCTCGAACGAGGGGTCGTTGGAGATGCAGGCGAGGTGGATCACCGCATTGTTGCCGCGCAGGGCCTCGTTGATCGCGGCCTCATCGCGGATGTCGCCCTTGATCAGGCGCAGATTGGGATTGTCGCGGACCCCGTTGAAGACGTCCTCGCCATACATGAACAGGTCGAGCACGGTGACCTTGTGGCCCGCCGCCAGCAACTGGGGAACCAGCACGCTGCCGACATAGCCGGCGCCACCGGTGACCATCACATTCCATTTCTGACCAATCACTGTCGTTCTCCAGATTCCCGTTCGCGTCACTTCAACAACGCGGTGACGAATTTGACCAGCGGCGCCTTTTCGACCGAGCTGCGGTGGCCGACGATCCCCACCTTGATCGCCCCCGCCGCATTGCCGATGAAGGCGACGTCCTCGATGTTGCCGCCGGCTGCCACCAGCGGCGCCGTAATCGTCAGGAAGGCATCGCCGGCACCGACCGTATCCACGACGGTCTTGGTGAAGGCGGGCACGCGCGCGACGCCGGTCTTCGACGAGAAGGGGTAGCAGCCGAAGGAGCCGTGCGTGATGATCATGTTGTCGCAATCGATCTTGCGGTGCAGGCGGTCCTGGATCACCGAAGCGATGTCGCTGAACTTGTCGGTGGCCGCCAGGCGCGCTTCCGGCGCGTCGATGCAGACGTAGTCGGCGCGCGGATATTTCGTGATCAGATTGTAGCCGTGGTTTCCGCTGTTGCTCTGGGCGTTGACCGCAAGGAACTTGGAGTTCGCGATCAGCGTGTCGATCGTGCTGGGTGCGATCATGCCGTGGCCGAAATCGGTGACGATGACCACGTCACCGCCGCGCACGCGCTCGGCGGTGACACGGTCGATCTCCTTGCGCTCGGCCTCGTCGAGCGGCGTGTCGTCCATGGTGTAGACTTCGAACAGCTTGTGCAGATAGCCCATCTCGACGTACCGCAATTTGCGGGTGGTCGGGCGGCCCTGAATGCGGATCGGGGTGAGCGTGACATTCGGGCGGACATGCGCGCGGATGAACTCTTCGGGGTAGTCCTTGCCGCCCAGCGTCGTGACGATCTCCACCGACTTGCAGAAGCTCGCCACGTGATTGGCCGCGGCAATGACGCCGCCGGCAAATTGCTCGCCGTTCTTGAACAGGGTGGCGACAATGTTCTCCTTCGAGGCCTTTCCGAGCGCCGTGACGTACTGGTATTCGTCGATGATGGTATCGCCGACCAGCACGACATGCATGTCCTGGATCTTGTCGATCAGCTTCAGCAGGCGTTCGGCGCCACCGCCTTCGCGCACCTTCTGGAGGTAATCGCGCAGAGGGGGATCGTAGATGTCGAAATAGCGGTTCATCAGCGACGACGAGCTGAAGGTCACGTCGCGGGTGAAGACGATGCGGCCGCCATGGCGTTCGACGACCTCCCGCTCGACGGCGATCTTGCCGGTGACGTCATCCTCGGGATTCTCGTAGTCGGAGCCCTTCACGTAGATGTCGGGGCGCACGGTATCGAGGATCGGCTCGGCGCTGGATGTCCGGTTGATGCCGACCCAGTCGACGGTGCCGAGCGCGGCCAGCATCTCGGCGCGCATGTTCTCCGGAAAGATCGGCCGTCCCGGGCCCTTGTTGACGAAGCGGTCCGCCGTGACGGTCACGATGACCACATCGGCCTCGTTGCGTGCCGCCAGGATGTGCCGGACGTGGCCGAGATGCACGAGATCGAACACGCCATGGCAGAGCGCAACGGTCCGGCCCTCGGCCTGCGCGGCCCGCGCGATCTCGCCCAGTTCCTCGACCGTCTTGATCTTCTGGTGCGGTGCCGGATGAACGGTCGGCTTGTCGGTCGGAGCATTACCCATGTGAATTATCCAAAGCGCGGGTCGGTCTGGCCGGCCCGGAAATGATCGGTTGGCGGCGCGAATGTCGGGGTCGAACGACTCTGCTCAACGGCCCGCCTTCTGTGGAGTGCCGGACGCCGCATCGCCGTCGTCGCCGAGATATTTGAACCAGTCCTTGGTGGCATCGGCGATCTTGTCCACCGTCCACAGCGGAGCGTCCCTGTACTGGTCCATCGACTTCAGCATCGTCGCGACGCCGTCCTCGAACTTCACCTTCGGCGCCCATTTCAGGACCCGTTTGATCTTGGTGATGTCGGCGTATGTGCAATCGGGCTCGCCGGGACGCTTGGGAATATGGACCTTGTCGCCGCCGAGAAGCTCGACCAGCCGGTTGACGCTGTAGGTGTTGTCCGAACCGACGTTGAATATCTCATGTGACACATCGGAGCGCGCGGCGGTCACGAAGGCATCGGCGACATCGCTGACGAAGGTGAAGTCGCGGGTCTGCTCGCCATCGCCGACCACGGTGAAGGGCTTGCCCGCGAGCTTCTGTGCCATGAACACGCCGAACACGGCACCGTAGGTGCCCGTGGTGCGATGGCGGGGCCCGTACACGTTGAACAGGCGTAGCGCCACGGCAGGCAGCTTGTAGACCTGGCACCAGTGCATGACGCACTGCTCGCCGAGATTCTTGGTGAGCGCGTAGGGATACATCGGCCGGATCTCGGCGCTCTCCGGCGTCGGATAGACGTCGGGGATACCGTAGCAGGACGATGACGCCGCATAGACGAAGCGGCGCACGCCAGCGTGCCGCGCAGCCTCGAGAACGTTGACCGTGCCGTCGACATTGGCGCGGTGATACGGGATTGGCGACTCGATCGAGGGAACGATGTCGGCCAGTGCCGCGAGATGGAAGACCCAATCGATACCGTGGAAATACGGTTTGATCGCGTCAAGGTCGGTGACGTCCGCCCGCACGACCTTCAACCGGCTCGAACTGGCGCGCGCGGCCAGATTCTCGGCGCGTCCGATGACGAAATTGTCGAGCGCGATGACCTCATGGCCATCATCGAGCAGGCGATCGACGAGGTGGCTGCCAATGAAACCGGCGCCGCCAGTAACGATGCATTTCATGGGGAACATCCGTGACGCGAATGCCCAGCGAAACAGGCTCGCCAATGTTGAGTGAAACCCGAAAGCCGACTACCAGCCGCTCGCAAACTTTGCAAGTATTATACCTTTGCAATCCTTGGTAATAGCCGGTATCACCCGGACATGTTGCAATCGAGCCGCCAGCCCATGCCTGCCGAGTCCGTCGATCCCGATCACAAGGCCTTCCTCGACGACTATGTGGGCCGCCTGCATCGCGCGACGGCGATCGACGACGGTATTTTTGCCGGGATCTCCGCCACGCGCGCGTCCTGGTTGCGCACGCGGGAGCAGGGCGGTCGCGTCATCTTCATCGGCAATGGCGGCTCGGCCGGCATCGCCTCGCATCTGGCGATCGATCTGGCGAAGAATGCGGCGGTGCCTGCACTCTGCTTCAGCGATGCGAGCATGATGTCGTGCCTTGCCAACGATTACGGCTTCGAGGACTGGATTGCGCACGCGGTGCGGCTGAATGCCCGCGCCGGCGATTGCCTCGTCGCGATCAGTTCGTCCGGACGTTCAAAGAACATCCTCAATGCGGTTGCGCAGGCGCGCTCGATGAAGCTCGACGTGATCACGCTGTCGGGCATGAATGCGGACAATCCGCTGCGCAACCTCGGCGACGTCAATTTCTGGGTCGACAGCCGCAGCTACAACATTGTCGAGACCACGCACCAGTTTTGGATGATGGCCGCGATCGACCTCGTCATCGGTCGTGCGGAATATCCGGCGTCCTGAGGCGGGAATCCGATGCAGTCGCGATACAAGCATGCGGTCCTGTTTTCGGTGAAGCTGCTGCTGTCGGTCGCGGTGCTGGTCTACATCGCGCGCGGCCTCGATCTGCGCCAATTGCGAACTCATCTCGTCTCGGTCGATCCCGTCCTGTTCGTCGTCGCGCTTGCGCTGATCTTCTTTCAGACCTTCGTGCTCAACGGCCGGTGGGAGCTGATCATGCGCGCGCTCGGCGTGCCGCTGAACTGGCTCGCGGGCTGGCGGATCCTCATGATCAGCCTCTGGTTCAATCAGGTGTTGCCGTCGTCGGTCGGCGGGGACGCGGTGCGGATGTGGCTGCTCCGCCAACGTGGCGTGCAGTGGTCGGAGGCGGTCAAGGGCGTTGCAGCAGACCGCTTCACGGCGTTGATCGGGCTGATCGTGCTGATGGTGGCCGGATTGCCGCTTCTGCTGTCGCGCGTGTCCAATCCGGCCGCGATCCTGGCCATCGGCGGACTGACGCTGGCGGGCGTCGCCGGCACCGTGGTCCTGTTGACGCTCGACCGTCTGCCGAAACGCCTCATCGCGCTTCCCGCGATCGCAAGCTTTGTTCGGTTCGGAGCGCTCGTCAGGTTTCTTCTGCTGCAATCCGAGCGTCGCGGTTTGCTGTTCGGATCCGCGCTCCTCATCCATCTCGTGACGGCGGCGGCCTGCTACGCCTTGGCGCGCGGTGTCGGAGCGCAGCTCTCGATCCTCGACGCCGGCATCCTGATTCCGCCGGTCGTGCTGTTGACGGCCGTTCCGATCTCGATCAGCGGCTGGGGCGTTCGCGAAGGGGCGATGGTCGCCTGCCTCGGTCTTGCGGGTGTGCCGTCCGAGGAAGCGCTGTCGGTTTCACTCCTGCTGGGTGCCATCAGCGTGATCGTCGGCCTCGTCGGCGGCGTGATCTGGCTGGCGAGTCCGGAGCGCGGGTCGTATTCCGCGGACAAGGCCGCCAGAGCGGCGGAGAAAGAGCCCGGTTTCGCGCTGGGGCAGGGTACCGAAGTCTCGAGCCACTCATGACCCGCTTAAGCCCGTTGCCGATCTGGTCTTCACAGGATGGGGTTATCTCATTCGCTCGCGTATCTCACATCTCGGTTCCACGATGAAAAACCTGTTCTACGTCCGCCATACTTGCCGCCTCTGTCATTCGGACAAGCAGGAGCTGGTCGTCCCGATGGCAGGCATGCCCATTGGCACGCCGAACTTCCAGGTGCCGGACGCCAGCGTCGACGATCCCGTCTTCCGGGCCGCGGTACCGATGGCGCTGCATCTGTGCCGGGACTGCGGCCACCTCCAGATTCTCCATGTCGGCAATCCGGAGATCCAGTACCGCAACTACGTCTATACCACCTCGCTCTCGCTCGGCTTGCGGGAGCATTTCGCAGGCTATGCCAACGACGTCGTCAGCCGCTTCGGGATCGCGCCGGGCTCGCTTGTCGTCGAGCTCGGCAGCAATGACGGATCGTTGCTCGGCTTCTTCAAGGAGCGCGGCATGCGGGTGCTGGGCGTCGATCCCGCTGTCGACATCGCGCGGCGTGCGACGGAAGCCGGGATCGAGACCATCGGCGATTTCTTCACCGATGCGATCGGGCGCCGCATCCTGCAAAGCCATGGTGCGGCGAGCGTCGTTATCGCCAACAACATGATCGCCAATGTCGACAATCTCGATCCGCTGGTGATCGGGGTTCGCGACGTGCTCGCGCCGGACGGATTGTTCGTCTTCGAGACGCAGTACGGCGTCGACGTCACCGAGAAGAACCTGCTCGACACCGTCTATCACGAGCATCTGTCGTATTTTAACATCAAGCCGTTGACGCGGTTCTTCGCGCGGCTCGGCATGGAAGTGATCGACGTTCAGCACATCTGGACGAAGGGCGGCTCGATCCGCGTGACGGTCCAGCGCGCCGGCGGTGCGAAGAAGCCGTCAGCGGAGGTCGCGAAGTTCATCGCCGAGGAGGACCGGCTCGGCGTCGATCAGCCGGCCTACTACGCGCCCTATGTGAAGAGGATCGCGGCCATCCGCGACGAGCTGGTCGCGATGGCCGATGCCGCCCACGCGCGGGGGCAACTGGTCGCCGGCTACGGTGTCTCGGTCGGCACCACGACGCTGCTCCCGCAGTTCGGCCTGGAGAACAAGATCGACTTCCTGGTGGACGACGACCCCAAGAAGGGGAACGTGATGGCGGGCCCGGGTTACGACATTCCGATTCTGCCCCCGGCCGCCCTTTACGAGCGCAAGCCCGCGTTCGTCGTGGTCTTCGCCTGGCGCTATGTCGACCCGATCCGGGCCAAGCACGCCCGCTATTTCGCCGAGGGTGGAAAATTCGTGGTGCCGCTACCGGGTGTTTCCATGGTCGACCGGGCCGACTGATCCGGGCGGCGGGTTGATCAGGGAGGTTCCCGGGGGCCTTGATCCCGCCTCCGCTGGGACCGGGGAATAAGCCCTTGATCCTCCTTGGGCTGTGCTCGGTCGCCGAGGACGCCGGCTTCTCGCCGCGAAGCCCCCCATATCTTGACCTTTGGCCCCATCCGCAGTATTTACCCCGCACTCGCAGCCGGCCCGTTAGACGCGGATCTCCGGCGCGGCTTTGAAATCCCCGAACAATCGAGCCCGGTTTCCGGCTCATCCTTCAAGACAGAGGGCTGGGCTAACGGCGGCTGTTCGGATCCCCGAAATTCATTCGCGTCTGTCGATGGACGTTGGACATCAAACGATGGCAGTCAGCCCGTTCAAGTTCTTGCAGGAAGTGCGCTCGGAGACCGCCAAGGTCACCTGGCCGACCCGTCGTGAGACCACGATCACCACCATCATGGTATTCGTCATGGTGGCCGTCGCCTCGATCTTCTTCTTCGCCGCCGACCAGATCATCCGCTACCTCATCACCTTCCTCCTGGGCATTCACTGATGGCAACGGCAACCGCTCAAGTGTCCGACAAGCGCTGGTACATCGTTCACGCCTATTCGAACTTCGAGAAGAAGGTCGCCGAATCGATCCGCGAGCAGGCCAAGCAGCGCGGGCTCGAGGATCTGTTCGAGCTGGTGCTGGTTCCGACCGAGAAGGTCACGGAAGTGCGCCGCGGCCGCAAGATCGATGCCGAGCGCAAGTTCTTCCCGGGCTATGTGCTGGTCAAGATGAAGCTGACCGACGAGGCGTTCCATCTGATCAAGAACACGCCGAAGGTGACGGGCTTCCTCGGTGCGGAAAACAAGCCGATGCCGATCTCGGAAGCCGAGGCCATGCGCATCCTGCACCAGGTGCAGGAGGGCGTGGAACGCCCGAAGGCGTCGGTGTCGTTCGAGATCGGCGAGAATGTGCGCGTGGCCGACGGCCCGTTTGCCTCGTTCTCGGGGGTGGTCGAGGAAATCGACGAGGCGCGCTCGCGCGTGAAGGTCGCGGTGTCGATCTTCGGCCGCGCAACGCCCGTCGAGCTGGAATTCGGTCAGGTCGAGAAGGTCTGACCGGGTAGCGCGTGAAGCCGAGAGGTTTCGCGCAAAGAGAGGCCGTGGGAGGGAGAGGGCGGTTGCCAGCCGCATCCGACCCAGACCACGAACCTGAAACCGCCGGCGACATGCCGGCACAACAGGAGTGATACATGGCAAAGAAAGTGACCGGATACCTGAAGCTTCAGGTCCCGGCCGGCGCGGCGAATCCTTCGCCCCCGATCGGTCCCGCGCTCGGTCAGCGCGGTCTCAACATCATGGAGTTCTGCAAGGCGTTCAACGCCCAGACCCAGAAGGAAGAGAAGAACACCCCGATTCCCGTCGTGATCACGATCTACGCCGATCGTTCGTTCACGTTCGAGATGAAGACCCCCCCGATGTCCTTCTTCCTCAAGCAGGCCGCCAAGATCCAGTCCGGCTCGAAGGCGCCGGGCCGCGACAAGGCCGGCAAGGTGACCAAGGCGCAGGTGCGCGAGATCGCCGAGAAGAAGATGAAGGACTTGAATTGCGACACCATCGAATCGGCCATGAAGATGGTCGAGGGCTCTGCCCGTTCGATGGGTCTGGAAGTTGCGGGGTAAGCGGTCATGGCAATCGGAAAGCGTTTGAACAAAGCCCGCGAAGGCATTGATCGCGAAAAGCTTTACCCGCTCGCGGACGCCATCAAGATGGTCAAGGAGCGCGCGAAGGCGAAGTTCGACGAGACCATCGAGGTCGCGATCAATCTCGGTGTCGATCCGCGTCACGCAGACCAGATGGTTCGCGGCGTCGTGACCCTGCCGAACGGCACTGGCCGTACGCTCCGCGTCGGCGTGTTCGCCCGGGGCGCCAAGGCTGACGAGGCCAAGGCGGCCGGTGCTGACGTCGTCGGCGCCGAGGACCTGGTCGAGAAGGTGCAGAACGGCTCGATCGATTTCGACCGCTGCATCGCCACCCCCGACATGATGCCGCTCGTCGGTCGGTTGGGTAAGGTGCTCGGCCCGCGCGGCCTGATGCCGAACCCGAAGATCGGCACCGTGACCATGGACGTCACCGGCGCGGTGAAGGGTGCCAAGGGCGGCTCGGTCGAGTTCCGCGTCGAGAAGGCCGGCATCCTGCAGGCCGGCGTCGGCAAGGCCTCGTTCTCCGAGGAGAAGCTGGTCGAGAACATCAAGGCCCTGGCCGATGCCGTCTCCAAGGCGAAGCCGGCTGGTTCCAAGGGTACCTACATCCAGCGCGTTGCGGTGTCCTCGACCATGGGCCCGGGCGTGAAGGTCGAGCCGGGCACCATTCTCGGCTAAGGTTTGGAAATTGCATGAGGCGAGGGGCGGAATTGGGCAACCGATTCCGCCCCTCGTCGTTTGTGGCGGCGCTCTCCGGAAGCAAGAACAATGGCTGACAAGGTCCTGATCTACTCGCGCTTTCCCAAGACGATGATGGCGCGTTTCGCCGAGCGGTTCGAACTGCTCGACACCGCTGGCAAGCCCGCGCACGAGGTTTTTCCGGCGGACGAGCTCAGGGGTATCCGCGCGATGCTGACTGCGGGCGGGACCCCGCTCGGCGCGGAGGCGATGGATCTGTTTCCAAAGCTCGGCGCCATCATCTGCTACGGCACCGGTTATGACGGTGTCGATCTGAAGGCAGCCGCCGCGCGCAACATCGCCGTCGGCCACAGCCCGGGCGCCAATGCGGCCTCGGTCGCCGATATTGCAATGACCCTGATGCTCGCGGCGACGCGGCGCCTGCTGGTCGCCGACCAATATGTCCGTAGTGGCGACTGGGCGGCGTCAAAACAGTCGCCAATGATGCGGCCTCAGGCCGGCATGCCCGGCCGCCGCATCGGCGTCTACGGCATGGGCGAGATCGGCCGCAAGATCGCCGTGCGCTGCGCGGCTTTCGAGAGCGAGGTCGGCTATTTCAGCCGCACCAGATACGATCTGCCCTATCGATATTTTTCCTCTCTGGAGGCGCTGGCCGACTGGTGCAGCGTCCTGATGATCGCGGTCCGGGCAGGGGCCGACACCCAGCACGTCGTCAATGCCGATATCCTTCGGCGTCTCGGCGCGGACGGCTATGTCGTCAACATTTCCCGCGGCTCCGTCATCGACGAGAAAGCCCTGGTCGCGGCGCTCACCGACAAGACCATCGCCGGCGCTGGCCTCGACGTCTTTGAGACGGAACCGCACGCCCCCGCTGCGCTGACGGCGCTGCCGAACGTGGTCTTCGCCCCGCATATCGGCGGCCACACCCTGGAATCGCACGTTGCCATGCAGAATTGCGTCCTGGGCAACCTGACCGCGTTCTTCGAGGGCAAACCGCTCCCTTACGCGGTCAAATCGTCCTGAATCGGGCCTTGTCAGCCGAGATCAAGCCTGGCCGGCAATCGATTGGAACTGGTGTGAATTTTGCTCTTGGCAAGCAGGCAGAGAGCGGTTAAAGAACCGCCTCCGGACGTGCCGGCCTCGGCTGGCGCGTTCGTGCACGCATTCCGAAAACCTGACACGACAGGAGATCATTCCTTTTCAGGACGTCCGCAAGGATTTGCCCGAAAAGGAAGGAAAACCCGTCGGTGGGTGGGATGCGGGCAGAGGTCGGACGGTTCGCCGGCTGGCCTCGTCCTGTCCAAGACTGCAGGCGCCTGCGGGAAATTTCGATTTCTCAACGGCTTAATCGCATGGCCTGCATAGACGGGTGAAGACCGGATTTCACTTCGCGCCCAGCTTTAACGGTTGGGTTCGCGA
Organism: Bradyrhizobium sp. CCBAU 25338; assembly: GCF_028128965.1. Classification (NCBI taxonomy): domain Bacteria; kingdom Pseudomonadati; phylum Pseudomonadota; class Alphaproteobacteria; order Hyphomicrobiales; family Nitrobacteraceae; genus Bradyrhizobium; species Bradyrhizobium sp. CCBAU 25338. Next base: position 88,873 of record NZ_LFKY01000043.1, on the reverse strand, counting down.
AACGGGTCTGGTTCGGACCTCGACACGCCGTGGGCCTCCAAGGGGGCTCCCGGAGGGCAGGCTTTGAATTGTCGTCTTGCCCGGCGTGTCCGATGGGTTTTTGGCCCGGAGGTTCAGGTTCGGGCGGGACGATGGGTGCAACCCGGCGGTCCCGCTTCTCGCGATGACCGCCAACCGGAGAGAGCTTGCTGTGGAACGAGCGGCAAAAAAAGAGGCGGTCGAACAGCTCAACGAGGTCTTCAAGACCACGAGCGTCGCGATCGTTGCTCAATATTCCGGCCTCACCGTCGCCCAGATGCAGAAGCTGCGCCAGCAGATGAAGCAGGCGGGTGCCTCGGTGAAGGTCTCGAAGAACCGTCTCGCCAAAATTGCTCTTGAAGGCACTGACGTCGTTGCCATCGGCCCCATGCTGAAGGGGCCGACCGTGATCGCAACTTCCAACGATCCGGTAGCGGCGCCAAAGGTCGCCATCGAATTTGCCAAGGCGAACGAAAAGTTCGTCATCGTTGGCGGGTCGATGGGCAAGACCGTCCTGAATGTCGACGGCGTGAAGGCGCTTGCCTCGCTGCCGTCGCTTGACGAACTGCGCGGCAAGATCGTCGGCCTCATCGTGGCCCCGGCGACCAAGCTGGCCCAGCTCGCCAACGCGCCCGCGGGCAAGCTCGCGCGCGTCATCCAGGCTCATGCCTCAAAGGGCGAAGCGGCCTGACGCCCTTCGCAAAACTCAAACCCGAACCAGACTTACACTCAAGGAAACTGAACAATGGCTGACTTGCAGAAGATCGTTGACGACCTCTCGAGCCTCACCGTGCTCGAAGCTGCCGAACTGGCGAAGCTCCTCGAAGAGAAGTGGGGCGTTTCGGCCGCCGCGGCTGTCGCCGTGGCCGGCCCGGCTGCTGGTGGCGCCGCTGCCGCTCCGGCGGAAGAGAAGACCGAGTTCACGGTCGTTCTCGCCAGCGCCGGCGACAAGAAGATCGAGGTCATCAAGGAAGTCCGCGCCATCACCGGTCTCGGCCTGAAGGAAGCAAAGGACCTCGTCGAGGGTGCTCCGAAGCCTGTGAAGGAAGGCGTGAACAAGGAAGAAGCCGACAAGATCAAGGCCCAGCTCGAGAAGGCTGGCGCCAAGGTCGAGCTCAAGTAAGCAACGCTTGCTGGCGGGATCCCGGCCACGCATCGGCGAGGTCCGGGATCCCGGTCCGCTCCTCAAGGGGGTGGGCCGGATGCAAAAGGCGTGCGACGGAACGTCCCGACGCAGGTCGAACACGAAAAAGTGTGGGGATTTGAGGGTTTACCCCTCGAATCTGCACTATTGTCGCCCCATATCGGGTCGGCAGCACGAAAGCGCGGTGGGCAGGGATGCCGGATTTCCCTGTAAGCCGTTGGGAGAGCAGGCTATTTCGGGCTTTTGCAGTCCGTGAAGACGATCGTTGTGACGGGCGGGTGCGCTCTTGCGCCCCGCGCGTCGTTTTGCGTTTTGAAGGTCTGAAGAACAGATTCAGGACATTCAAGCCTGAAGCTGCGTCTCTGGCCCCCAAGGCGGGTTCGAAAATTCAACCCGGAGAGCGGTGGCAGCCGCGTTCCGGACGGCGCGCCCAGAGCGGGCGACGAAAATGAGAGGCCACGATGGCGCAGCAGACATTCACCGGTCGCAAACGTGTTCGCAAGTTCTTCGGACACATCAAGGAAGTCGCCGAGATGCCGAACCTCATCGAGGTTCAGAAGGCGTCCTATGACCAGTTCCTGATGGTCGACGAACCCCCGGGCGGCCGTCTCGACGAGGGTCTGCAGGCGGTGTTCCGCTCGGTGTTTCCGATCTCCGACTTTTCGGGCACCTCGATGCTGGAATTCGTCCGCTACGAGTTCGAGCAGCCTAAATACGACGTCGACGAGTGCCGCCAGCGCGGCATGACCTTCGCTGCACCTCTCAAGGTGACGCTGCGCCTCATCGTGTTCGATATCGACGAGGAAACCGGCGCGAAGTCGGTGAAGGACATCAAGGAGCAGGACGTCTACATGGGCGACATCCCGCTCATGACGATGAACGGCACCTTCATCGTCAACGGCACCGAGCGCGTCATCGTCTCGCAGATGCACCGGTCGCCCGGCGTGTTCTTCGACCACGACAAGGGCAAGACCCATTCCTCGGGCAAGCTGCTGTTCGCCGCCCGCGTCATCCCGTATCGCGGCTCCTGGCTCGACATCGAGTTCGACGCCAAGGACATCGTCTATGCGCGTATCGACCGTCGCCGCAAGATTCCGGTGACGTCGCTGATGTTCGCCCTCGGCCTCGACGGCGAGGCGATCCTGTCCACGTTCTACAAGAAGATTCTCTACAAGCGGACCAAGGAAGGCTGGCGCGTTCCGTTCGACGCCAACCGTTTCCGCGGCTACTCGACCGTCAACGACCTTATCGACGCCGACACCGGCAAGGTCGTGCTCGAGGCCGGCAAGAAGCTCACCGTCCGCGCCGCCCGCCAGCTCCAGGAGAAGGGGCTGAAGGCGCTGCGCATGGCCGACGAGGAGCTGGTCGGCAACTACGTCGCCGAGGATCTCGTCAACCCGAAGACCGGTGAGATCCACGCCGAGGCCGGTGAGGAAATCACCGACAAGCTGATGAAGGCGCTTAACGAGCAGGGCTACAAGGAGCTGCCGCTGCTCGACATCGACCACGTCAATGTCGGCCCCTACATCCGCAACACGCTGTCGGCCGACAAGAACATGACGCGCGAGGACGCGCTGTTCGACATCTACCGCGTGATGCGTCCGGGCGAGCCGCCGACGCTGGAATCGGCGCAGGCCATGTTCCAGTCGCTGTTCTTCGACGCCGAACGCTACGACCTGTCCGCGGTCGGCCGCGTCAAGATGAACATGCGCCTCGACCTCGATGCGCCCGACACCCAGCGCACGCTGCGCAAGGAGGACATCCTCTCCGTCATCAAGACGCTGGTGGATCTGCGCGACGGCAAGGGCGAGATCGACGACATCGACCATCTCGGCAACCGCCGTGTGCGTTCGGTCGGCGAGCTCATGGAGAACCAGTATCGCATCGGCCTCTTGCGCATGGAACGCGCGATCAAGGAGCGCATGTCCTCGGTCGATATCGACACGGTCATGCCGCAGGACCTGATCAACGCCAAGCCGGCGGCCGCCGCCGTGCGCGAGTTCTTCGGCTCCTCGCAGCTCTCGCAGTTCATGGACCAGACCAACCCGCTGTCGGAGATCACCCACAAGCGCCGCCTGTCGGCGCTCGGACCGGGCGGTCTGACCCGCGAGCGCGCCGGCTTCGAGGTGCGCGACGTGCATCCGACGCATTACGGCCGCATCTGCCCGATCGAGACGCCGGAAGGTCCGAACATCGGCCTGATCAACTCGCTCGCGACCTTCGCGCGCGTGAACAAGTACGGCTTCGTCGAGACGCCGTATCGCAAGGTGAAGGACGGCCGTGTCACCGACGAGGTGGTGTACCTGTCGGCAATGGAAGAAGGGCGCTATTCGGTGGCCCAGGCCAACGTGCCGGTCGACGCCAAGGGTCGCTTTACCGAAGACCTGGTGGTCTGCCGCTCGAGCGGGACGCGCGACGTCGTGCCGATGACGCCCGACAAGGTCGACTACATGGACGTGTCGCCGAAGCAGCTCGTTTCGGTCGCCGCGGCGCTGATCCCGTTCCTCGAGAACGACGACGCCAACCGCGCGCTGATGGGCTCGAACATGCAGCGCCAGGCGGTGCCGCTGGTTCGCGCCGAGGCGCCGTTCGTCGGTACCGGCATGGAGGGCGTGGTTGCCCGTGACTCGGGCGCCGCGATCGCGGCGCGCCGTTCGGGCGTGATCGACCAGATCGACGCGACCCGCGTCGTCATCCGCGCGACGGAAGATCTCGATCCGACCAAGTCGGGCGTCGATATCTACCGTCTCATGAAGTACCAGCGCTCGAACCAGTCGACCTGCATCAACCAGCGTCCGCTGGTGAAGGTCGGCGACATCGTCAAGAAGGGCGACATCATCGCTGACGGTCCGTCGACCGATCTCGGCGAGCTCGCGCTCGGCCGCAACGTGCTGGTCGCGTTCATGCCGTGGAACGGCTACAACTTCGAAGACTCGATCCTGCTGTCCGAGCGGATCGTGAAGGAAGACGTCTTCACCTCGATCCATATCGAGGAGTTCGAGGTGATGGCCCGCGACACCAAGCTCGGACCTGAGGAAATCACCCGCGACATTCCGAACGTCTCGGAAGAAGCGCTGAAGAACCTCGACGAAGCCGGTATCGTCTACATCGGTGCCGAAGTGCGCGCCGGTGACATCCTGGTCGGCAAGATCACGCCGAAGGGCGAAAGCCCGATGACGCCGGAAGAGAAGCTCCTGCGCGCCATCTTCGGCGAGAAGGCCTCCGACGTCCGCGATACCTCGCTGCGCGTTCCCCCGGGCGTGCAGGGCACGATCGTGGAAGTGCGCGTGTTCAACCGTCACGGCGTCGACAAGGACGAGCGTGCGCTGGCGATCGAGCGGGAAGAGATCGAGCGCCTTGCCAAGGACCGCGACGACGAGCAGGCGATCCTGGACCGCAACGTCTACAACCGGCTCGCCGAGCTCCTCGAGGGGCGGCAGGGCATTGCGGGTCCGAAGGGCTTCAAGAAGGACACCAAGATTACCCGTGCGGTGCTCGAGGAGTACCCGAAGTCGCAGTGGTGGCTGTTCGCTTCGCCGAACGACAAGCTGATGGCCGAAATCGAGGCCATGCGGAAGCAGTACGACGAGTCGAAGAAGGGGCTGGAACAGCGCTTCCTCGACAAGGTCGAGAAGCTTCAGCGCGGCGACGAATTGCCGCCCGGCGTGATGAAGATGGTCAAGGTCTTCGTCGCGGTGAAGCGCAAGATCCAGCCCGGCGACAAGATGGCCGGCCGCCACGGCAACAAGGGCGTGGTGTCGAAGATCGTGCCGATCGAGGACATGCCGTTCCTCGAAGACGGCACGCATGCCGACATCGTGCTCAATCCGCTGGGCGTGCCCTCGCGCATGAACGTCGGACAGATCCTCGAGACCCATCTCGGCTGGGCCTGCGCCGGCCTCGGCAAGCGTATCGGCCAGACGGTCGATGCGTACCTGTCGAAGCAGGATATCAAGCCGCTGAAGGAAACCTTGAAGAAGGTCTACGGCGAGGACGAGACGATCAAGTCGCTCAACGACAACGAGCTGCTCGAACTCGGCCATAACCTCAGCCGCGGCGTGCCGATCGCGACGCCGGTGTTCGACGGTGCCAAGGAAGCCGACATCGAGGAGATGCTGAAGCTTGCCGGTCTCGACGCTTCGGGTCAGTCGACCGTCTATGACGGCCGCACCGGCGATCCGTTCGATCGCAAGGTGACGGTTGGCTACATCTACATGCTCAAGCTGCACCATCTGGTCGACGACAAGATCCATGCGCGTTCGATCGGTCCGTACTCGCTCGTCACCCAGCAGCCGCTGGGCGGCAAGGCTCAGTTCGGCGGCCAGCGCTTCGGCGAAATGGAGGTGTGGGCGCTCGAGGCTTACGGCGCGGCGTACACGCTCCAGGAGATGCTGACGGTGAAGTCGGACGACGTCGCCGGCCGTACCAAGGTGTACGAGGCGATCGTGCGTGGCGACGACACGTTCGAGGCCGGTATTCCGGAATCGTTCAACGTGCTGGTCAAGGAAATGCGCTCGCTCGGCCTCAACGTCGATCTGCACAACTCCAAGATGGGACCGGCGCCGACGTCGGAAGCGGCCGAGTAATTCGACCTTTCATGCCCGGCCTTCGCGGCCGGGCATCGGCGCCTTTCCCGAGGCCTTGAGGGCAGGGCGCCTCGTTGAATGATTTTCGAATTTGCGGCCGGAGGCGACCGGCACGCGAGGAGAAGACGATGAACCAAGAAATTATGAATCTCTTCAATCCGACGACGCCGGCTCAGGTCTTCGACCAGATCCGGATCTCGATCGCGTCCCCAGAGAAGATTCTGTCCTGGTCCTACGGCGAGATCAAGAAGCCGGAGACCATCAACTACCGGACCTTCAAGCCCGAGCGCGACGGCCTGTTCTGCGCCCGCATCTTCGGGCCGATCAAGGACTACGAGTGCTTGTGCGGCAAGTACAAGCGCATGAAGTATAAGGGCATCATCTGCGAGAAGTGCTCGGTCGAGGTCACGCTGTCGCGCGTCCGGCGCGAGCGCATGGGCCATATCGAGCTCGCAGCTCCCGTCGCCCACATCTGGTTCCTGAAGTCGCTGCCTTCGCGCATCGGCCTCTTGCTCGACATGACGCTGAAGGATCTCGAGCGGATCCTCTACTTCGAATATTACGTCGTGCTGGAGCCGGGCCTCACCGCGCTGAAGGACCGTCAGCTGCTGTCGGAAGACGAGTATCTGAAAGCGCAGGACGAGTACGGCCAGGATTCCTTCACCGCCATGATCGGCGCCGAAGCGATCCGCGAGCTGCTCAAGGGCATGGACCTCGAGAAGCTCGAGGCTACCCTGCGTGTCGAGATGCAGGAGACCGACTCCGACATCAAGCACAAGAAGCTCGCCAAGCGCCTGAAGATCGTGGAAGCGTTCCGCCACTCCGGCAACAAGCCGGAATGGATGATCATGACCGTGGTCCCGGTGATTCCACCGGACCTGCGTCCGCTGGTGCCGCTCGACGGCGGCCGCTTCGCGACCTCCGACCTCAACGACCTCTACCGCCGCGTCATCAACCGCAACAATCGCTTGAAGCGGCTGATGGAGCTGCGCGCGCCCGACATCATCATCCGCAACGAAAAGCGCATGCTTCAGGAGGCCGTCGACGCGCTGTTCGACAACGGCCGCCGCGGCCGCGTCATCACGGGCGCCAACAAGCGCCCGCTTAAGTCGCTCGCCGACATGCTCAAGGGCAAGCAGGGCCGCTTCCGTCAGAACCTGCTCGGCAAGCGCGTCGACTATTCGGGTCGTTCGGTGATCGTGGTCGGTCCCGAACTGCGCCTGCATCAGTGCGGCCTGCCGAAGAAGATGGCGCTCGAGCTGTTCAAGCCGTTCATCTATTCGCGGCTTGACGCCAAGGGCCTGTCCACAACCGTGAAGCAGGCGAAGAAGCTGGTCGAGAAGGAGCGGCCCGAGGTCTGGGACATCCTGGACGAGGTGATCCGCGAGCATCCGGTGCTGCTCAACCGCGCGCCGACGCTGCATCGCCTCGGCATCCAGGCGTTCGAGCCCGTGCTGATCGAGGGCAAGGCGATCCAGCTCCACCCGCTGGTCTGCTCCGCGTTCAATGCCGACTTCGACGGCGACCAGATGGCCGTGCACGTTCCGCTGTCGCTCGAAGCGCAGCTGGAAGCGCGCGTCCTGATGATGTCGACCAACAACATCCTGCATCCGGCGAACGGCCAGCCGATCATCGTGCCGTCGCAGGACATCGTGCTCGGTCTGTACTACGTCTCGATCATGCGCGAAGGTCTGCCCGGCGAGGGCAAGGTGTTCGGCGACATGGCCGAGCTCGAGCACGCGCTGCACGCGAAGGTCATCCACCTCCACACCAAGATCAAGTACCGGTGGGAGGGCATGGACGAGACCGGCAAGGTCTCCAGGCGCTGGATCGAGACCACCGCCGGCCGCGTCATGCTCGGCAACCTGCTGCCGAAGAACCCGCGGATCTCGTACGAGATCATCAACAAGCTGATGACCAAGCGCGAGATCTCCGGTGTCATCGACCAGGTCTACCGCCACTGCGGCCAGAAGGAGACGGTGATCTTCTGCGACCGCATCATGGCGCTCGGCTTCTACAACGCGTTCAAGGCCGGCATCTCGTTCGGCAAGGACGACATGGTCGTGCCGCACGGCAAGTGGAAGATCGTCGACACCACCCGTACGCTGGCGAAGGATTTCGAGCAGCAGTACAACGACGGTCTGATCACCCATGGCGAGAAGTACAACAAGGTCGTCGACGCCTGGTCGAAGGCCACGGAAGAAATCGCCAAGGCGATGATGAAGGAGATCTCCGCCACCAAGAAGACGGCGAGCGGAGCCGACGCCGACATCAACTCGATCTACATGATGGCTCACTCCGGTGCCCGCGGTTCGCCGGCCCAGATGCGCCAGCTCGCCGGCATGCGCGGCCTGATGGCCAAGCCGTCGGGCGAGATCATCGAGACGCCGATCATCTCGAACTTCAAGGAAGGCCTCTCGGTGCTCGAGTACTTCAACTCGACCCACGGCGCCCGCAAGGGCCTCGCGGACACCGCGTTGAAGACCGCGAACTCCGGCTACCTGACGCGTCGTCTCGTCGACGTGGCGCAGGACTGCATCATCACGCAGAGCGACTGCGGCACCAAGCTCGGCATCAAGATGCGCGCCATCGTCGATGCCGGCACCGTGGTCGCTTCGCTCGGTTCGCGCATCCTCGGACGCACGGCCTGCGAAGACGTGCGTGACAGCTCGGGCAAGGTGATCATCAATCGCGATACGCTGATGGAAGAGAGCCATCTGGAGGCCATTCAGCAGGGTGGCGTGCAGGAGGTGAAGATCCGCTCGGCGCTGACCTGCGAGCTCGTCAACGGCATCTGCGGCAAGTGCTACGGCCGCGACCTCGCCCGCGGCACGCCGGTCAACCACGGTGAAGCGGTCGGTGTCATCGCGGCGCAGTCGATCGGCGAGCCGGGTACCCAGCTCACCATGCGCACCTTCCACATCGGTGGTGCGGCGCAGCTCAACGAGCAGTCGTTCGTCGAAGCCAATTTCGACGGCAAGATCGTAATCCGGAACAAGGCCATCGCCCGCAACAGCGAAGGCCACCTGATCGCGATGGTGCGCAACATGGTTGTCGCGATCGTCGATGCCGACGGCACCGAGCGTGCGACGCACCGTATCCAGTACGGTTCGCGCCTGCACGTCGACGAAGGCGATATGGTCAAGCGCGGCCAGCGCATCGTCGAGTGGGATCCCTACACCCGGCCGCTGCTCACCGAAGTCGAAGGCACCATTGGCTTCGAGGATCTGGTCGAAGGACAGTCGATCTCGGAAACGCTCGACGAAGCCACCGGTATCGCCAAGCGCGTGGTCATCGACTGGCGCTCGACGCGCGGCGGCGCGGACCTGCGTCCGGCCATCGTGGTGAAGGGCAAGGACGGCAAGGTGCTCAAGCTCGCCCGTGGCGGCGATGCCCGCTACATGCTGTCGGTCGATGCCATTCTCTCGGTCGACATTGGAGCCAAGGTACAGCCGGGCGATATCCTCGCCCGTGTCTCGACCGAAAGCGCCAAGACGCGTGACATCACCGGCGGTCTGCCGCGGGTGGCGGAACTGTTCGAGGCTCGGCGTCCGAAGGATGCGGCGATCATCGCCGAAATCGCGGGCACCATCCGGTTCGGGCGCGACTACAAGAACAAGCGCCGCATCTCGATCGAGCCGATGGACAAGACCGACGAGCCGCGCGAGTACCTGATCCCGAAGGGCAAGCACATCCACCTTCAGGACGGCGACGTCGTCGAAAAGGGCGACTTCATCGTGGAGGGCAATCCGGCGCCGCACGACATCCTAGCGGTGAAGGGCATCGAGGAACTCGCGGCCTATCTGGTCAACGAGATCCAGGAGGTCTACCGGCTGCAGGGCGTGCTCATCAACGACAAGCACATCGAGGTGATTGTCCGTCAGATGCTCCAGAAGGTGGAAATCACCGATCAGGGCGATACGGACATGATCTCCGGCGAGCAGGTCGACAAGATCGAGTTCGACGCGCTGAACGCGAAGGCCAAGGAAGAGGGCAAGAAGCCCGCCACGGGAACGCCGGTTCTGCTCGGCATCACCAAGGCGAGCCTCCAGACCCGGTCCTTCTTCTCGGCGGCATCGTTCCAGGAGACCACGCGCGTCCTCACCGAGGCGGCGGTCAACGGCAAGATTGATCCGCTCGAAGGCCTCAAGGAGAACGTCATCGTCGGCCGGCTGATCCCGGCGGGTACCGGCGCCTCCATGGCCAAGATCCGCGAAGTCGCCATGAAGCGCGACAAGCTGATCCTGGACGAGCGCGAGAAGCAGGCGGCCGTCGTGTCGCCCGCGCCGGAGGCCGAGCTTCCTGCGCTGCCGCCTGCGGAATGATCGTTCATCCGTAGGAATACCGAGGACAATGAAAAGGCCGGCTTTTGCCGGCCTTTTTGCTGCTTTCTTTCCTTGCTGCGATGCAGGATCAGCCTTTGTTCATCTTTCCTTCAGCCGTAAAAGCGCTTCTGCTAGGAGAGTTTGGACCGGTGGTCCCGTGATGGGGGGCAGGGCCGGAGGACCACGGAACTCACATGCTTGATCTCGCAATCGTAGGCGGCGGCCCCGGCGGGCTGATGAGCGCCTGGTATCTGAAGCGTAAGCTCGGCGATCTCTGCCGCGTCACCATCTACGAGGCCTCCGACCGGCTGGGCGGCAAGATCGTCACGCGCAAATTCGATTCGGCGCCCGCGATGTACGAGGCCGGCGTTGCCGAGATCTACGACTACTCGATGACGGGGCCGGACCCGCTGCGCGAGCTGATCCAGCATTTCGGCCTCCAGACCATTCCGATGGACGCCGAGCAGGTGCATTTCGGCGGCGAGCTCCTCAATGACGTGCCCGGCATGCGCCGCAAATACGGCGCCAAGACCGCGGCCGCGATCGAGGCATTCCGCGAGCGCTGCATCGAGATGTTGTCGCCGGTCGAATATTACGAGGGCGTCGGCGCGCACGACAACGAGAATCCCTGGGCTTACAAGACCGCCGAGCAGGTGCTCGACGAGGAGGTCGAGGACGAGACGGCAAAGCGTTTCTTCAAGGTGATGGCCCGCTCCGACATCGCGACCGAGAGCCACAACACCAACGGTCTCAACGCGCTCAAGAACTATCTGATGGACGTCGACGGCTATATCGGCCTCTATTCCATCCAGAACGGCAACGAGCAGCTGATCGAGTGCCTGCAGTCGGAGGTCAATGCCGACATCCAGCTCAATCACCGCGTGCTCACCGTCGGCAAGGCGCCGACCGGCCGCTATCAGCTCAAGATGATGAACGGCAAGGGACCGGAGACGCGCGACTTCGATCTCGTCCTGGTCTGCCTGCCGCATTCCTGGCTGGCCACCCTGAGCTGGGAGGGCGAGCAGCTGCGCAAGTCGATGGTCAAGCACGTTGCCTATTTCGACCGCCCCGCGCACTATCTGCGCGTCTCGATCCTGTTCGACGAGCCATTCTGGGGCGAGAAGATTCCGGGCGCCTGGTTCATGTCGGAGGCTTTCGGCGGCTGCTGCGTCTACAACGAGGGCGCGCGCCACGACGTCGGCAAGCATGGCGTTCTGAACTGGCTCATTCCCGGCTCCGACGCGCTGGCTTTCGCCAATCTGTCGGATCAGGAGCTGATCGATGCCGCCCTGAAATCGCTGCCGACTTCTCTCGGCGATGCGCGTTTGCATTTCATGGAAGGCAAGATCCACCGCTGGCTGTCGTCGGTGAACGCGATTCCGGGCGGCTTGCCCGTGCGCGACGTGATGACCAACCACCGGCCCGAGCCGAAGGAGCATCCCGGCATCGTGGTCGTCGGCGACTATCTGTTCGACTCGACGCTGAACGGCCTGCTCGATTCTTCGGATGCGGCGACCGACATCATCCTGACCGAGATGATGCGCCTGCGCCGCGAACGCGCACAGGACGACAAGCCGCTGTCGGACAAGATCGATCGCGACTATTTCGAGAATTATCGCGGCCTCGGTCCCTACCACGAGGCGTGGCGGCACTTCACCGACCCCGATTACCTCAGCAGGCTGATCGGGATCGTCTGGGGCAAGGCAACGGGCGCCAAGCTGCTGGTCGCGGGGTCCGCCAGCGGTGAGCTGGTCGGCGCGCTGCGCGATCGCGGCATCGATGCATGGGGAATCGAGAACAACCGCGCCATCCACGCCAAGACGCCGAAAGCGCTGAAGAAGTACAACAAGCTCGGCTCGATCACCGACATGCCATTCAAGGACGGCACGTTCGACTTCGTGTTCGAGACCAGCCTCTGCCACGTTTCCCCGAAGCAGGTGGCCCGTGCGATCCGCGAGCTCAACCGCGTGGTCAAGACCGGCCTCGTGTTCGGCTCGGTCACCTCGGACATGGCGCCGGCCCTGATCGACCGCTACGACCTGCTGCGCGGGGTCAAGAAGCTCGGCACCTGGTGGGAATGGTCCGAACTGTTCTTCGGCAACGGCTTCGACCTGTCGATGCACCGCAAGGATTGCACCGATGCGCTCTGGGAGGCGACGCTCGCCGCCAACAAGGGGCCGGGGCAGTGGTACGCCGACGCCGACAGCTTGCGCTATTCCTTCTTCGACAAGGTCGAGGACGAGGACTAGCCGCGGGGCGCGGATCGAATCGGCCAATTGTTTTGCCGAATTCATCCTGATCGCATAGAATCGGTGCAATAGCGGTTGCCGCTATGTCCTGCTTTCTCTGCGGTCATGCCGGCCGTCAGCATCGGTTGGTTTCATGGCTTCCAAGCCTCTCTCGCCCGACAAACAGAAGCTCGCCGCGGAAGAGGCGGCCGAGCTCGACGACAAGCTCGCCTCCGCTGCCAAGCCGGACCTCGAAGAGGACGAGGACGGCGAAGACGAGCGGGATGACGAGCTCGACGATGATGATGACGATGAGGACGAGGACCTCGTCGTCTTTACCGCGCGCGAAGCCGCCGGCGCGCTCGCGACCATCGTCGGATTCGTCAAACCTTATCTGACGAACTACAAGCGGATGCTGTCATACGTGGCGTTCGGCGTCTTCGTGGAGACGCTGTTCAACGTCATCATGCCGCTCAGCCTCAAGTTCCTGATCGACGAGGCGCTCGGGGAGGAGGATTTCCAGGCGCTGTACAAGATCCTCGGCGTGCTTGCGGTCGCCGGCATCTTCACCTCGATCGTTGCCGTCTGGTACGAGCGCTGGGATGCGCGGCTCGCCGCCTGCATCATCTCCGACGTCCGCAAGCGGCTGTTCGAGCACGTCCAGGACCTGCCGGCGGGTTATTTCGGCCGCACCAGGCGCGGCGAGATCCTGTCGCGCTTTTCGGTCGATCTCTCGGCCTTTGAAGGCTCGGTCAAGACCTTTGCCAACAGTGCCGCGCTGCCGTTCCTGGAACTGGTCGCGGGCATCATCCTGATGCTGTTCCTGAACTGGCAGCTCGCCGTTGTCGCGCTGCTGGTGTTTCCGATCACGCTGATCGGCCCGCGGATCCTGACGTCCAAGGCGGTGCACGCCAACTACGAGCAGAAGCTCAACGAGTCGGCGCTGCTCGGCATGGTGCAGGAGAACGTGGCCGCCCAGGCCGTGATCAAGGCGTTCAGCCTGCAACGCAAGATGTTCGGCTTCTTCACCTTGCGCAATGACGAGACCCGCAACAGGATCGCCTCGGCGGCGTTCCTCTCGACCATGGTGGAGCGGACGGTCACCATCTCGGTGCTCCTCCTGCACCTCGTGGTGCTCGCGATCGGCGCGTATCTCGCGACCAAGGGCCAGATCACGATCGGCACCTTCGTCACCTTCGAGAGCGCGTTCTGGGAGGTTTCCTACAACATCGCTCATGTGATGCATTTCATCCCGGTGTCGATCTCCTCGGCCGCCGCGATTCGCCACATCCAGGAACTGCTCGACGAGCCGACCCGCGGCGCCGATCGCCCCGGCGCGCCCGATCTGCCGCGTATCACCAACGACATCACTTTCGATCACGTCACCTTCCGGTATGAGGGCAGTCAGACGCCGGTGCTGGACAATCTCAGCCTCAAGCTCAATGCCGGCAAGCGCATCGCGATCGTCGGTCCAAGCGGCTCCGGCAAGAGCACGCTGCTCAATCTGATCCTGCGGCTCTACGTGCCCGACGAAGGTCGCGTCACCATCGACGGCGTCGACGTTCGCAAGGTGACGCTGGATTCGCTGCGCCGGAGCATGGCGGTGGTGTTCCAGGAGAACATGCTGTTCAACATGTCGATCCGCGAGAACATCCGGCTCGGCAAGGAGGGGGCGACCGACGCGGAGGTGGAGGAGGCGGCCAAGAAGGCCGAGATCCACCGCTACATCATGAGCCTGCCGCAGCGATACGACACGCCGGTCGGCGAGCGTGGAGACACGCTGTCCGGCGGCCAGCGCCAGCGTATCGCGATCGCGCGCGCAATCATCCGCAACCCGTCGGTGCTGCTGCTGGACGAGGCCACCTCGGCGCTCGACCAGACCACGGAAGCCGCGATCAACCGCACGCTGCTCAAGATCGCCAAGGGCCGTACCATGATCTGGTCGACTCACCGCCTGACCTCGGTGGTCGAGATGGACGAGATCATCGTGATTTCAGGGGGCAGGGCGATCGAGCGCGGCTCCCACGCCGAATTGCTCGCCAGGAACGGTGCCTATCGCAAGCTGTGGAACGACCAGATCCACCAGCCGCATGGCGCGCCGGCTCATGACGACGACAGAAGCGACGACGACGAAGACGATGACGAAGAGGGCGAGGAGTGACCGGGGCCGGGCACTGCAGCTTCCGGCTCGGTGATTCCCGGATGCAAATCGTTCGGCCGGAGCTGCGCCACTGATTTTTTGGCCTCCTTGGGTTGGCCCTATCAACTCCTGCCGACCGATCAGCGTTGCCCGGAGATCGCTGACGTGACCTGGTGTCACGGCGGCAATTGCGCTGGATCCCCGCCGCACAAGGCGGATTCGTTCAAAGGCGCGGAAAAGAGCTTCGGTTTGGTAATAAAAGTATATTTAATCCGGGTATAATTTCGTCGGAGCCGACAGAGCAGGCCCTTTGTTCCCCGATCGGGCTGGCGTGGTGAAGGCGCCGAAGAAGCTATTTCTGCAGGCGCATGAAGCGCTTTCTGACTGTCGTTTCGCCTTGACTGGACCGATTCTCGCCTATAGAAAGCGCCTCACTTAACGACAGGCGGTGAGCATCGCCAGCGTCGGAACGGGCCACCCGTTGATCCCAAAGGACTAGATCCACGAGGGATCGCTCAAGGCGGGCACCAACCTCGACGAATGCCGCTCAAACGCTGTCGATCATAGCTAGGCAATGCCAGTGCGACTTTAGTTCTCTTGAGCACGTTCTCTTGAGATCGAATTCGGATGCATGACCTCAGTGCGCGGGCCGCGGCTTTTCGCTGAACGGCTTCGATACTGCGGTCCTCTGTGGCGTCGAAGCGCTTTCCGCTCGCTGATCGAGCGGTTGGCGCAATTTCGCTTTGTGCGGATTGTTCGCATGAGGTGGCCTCGTCGGGCGGGTGGCTCGAAAGAATTTGCGGTTCCGGCAACGGGCCGCGGCAAGACAGCGGACCCGGAGGGGGCCGCGGCAGAACAAAGGGTAAGGCCAGGATGCCGACGATCAACCAGCTGATCGCTCAACCGCGTGAAGTGCAGAAGTCGCGCAAGAAGGTGCCGGCGCTGCAGCAGTCGCCGCAGAAGCGTGGTGTTTGCACCCGCGTCTACACCACGACCCCGAAGAAGCCGAACTCGGCGCTTCGTAAGGTCGCCAAGGTGCGCCTGACCAACGGCTTCGAGGTGATCGGCTACATCCCCGGCGAGGGCCATAACCTCCAGGAGCACTCGGTGGTCATGATCCGCGGTGGCCGCGTCAAGGACTTGCCGGGCGTGCGCTATCACATCCTCCGCGGCGTTCTGGATACCCAGGGCGTCAAGAACCGTAAGCAGCGTCGTTCGAAGTACGGCGCCAAGCGTCCGAAGTAAGCGGGAACCAGGTCCATGTCTCGTCGCCATTCTGCTGAAAAGCGTGAAGTCCTTCCCGATCCGAAGTTCGGGAACATCATCGTCACGAAGTTCATGAACTCGGTGATGTACGCCGGCAAGAAGTCGGTCGCCGAAGGTATCGTCTACGGCGCGTTCGGCCTCATCGAAAGCAAGACCAAGCAGAGCCCGCTCGGCGTGTTCGAGCAGGCGCTCGAGAACGTCATGCCGACCATCGAAGTGCGCTCCCGCCGCGTCGGCGGCGCGACCTACCAGGTTCCGGTCGAGGTTCGTTCGACCCGCCGGCAAGCCCTGGGCATCCGCTGGCTGATCGCGGCTGCGCGCGAGCGCAACGAGAAGACGATGACCGAGCGGCTCTCGGCGGAGCTCTTGGATGCATCGAATAACCGGGGGAACGCCGTCAAGAAGCGCGAAGACGTGCACCGCATGGCGGAAGCCAACCGCGCCTTCTCGCACTATCGCTGGTAACGGCGCCACACTCGGACTCGCAAGGAACGACCCATGCCCCGCCAACATGCCATCGAGGACTACCGTAACTTCGGTATCATGGCGCATATCGACGCCGGCAAGACCACGACGACCGAGCGCATCCTCTATTACACCGGCAAGAGCCACAAGATCGGCGAAGTGCACGAAGGTGCCGCGACGATGGACTGGATGGAGCAGGAGCAGGAGCGTGGCATCACGATCACTTCGGCTGCCACCACCGCGTTCTGGAACGGCAAGCGCCTGAACATCATCGACACGCCTGGCCACGTCGACTTCACCATCGAGGTCGAGCGCAGCTTGCGCGTGCTCGACGGCGCCGTCTGCGTTCTCGACTCGAACCAGGGCGTCGAGCCCCAGACCGAGACCGTCTGGCGCCAGGGCGACAAGTACAAGGTTCCGCGCATCGTCTTCGCCAACAAGATGGACAAGATCGGTGCGGACTTCTTCAAGTGTCTGTCCGACATCGTCGACCGTCTGGGCGCGAAGCCCGTCGCGATCCAGCTTCCGATCGGTGCCGAAAACAACTTCAAGGGTCTCGTCGACCTCGTGAAGATGAAGGGCGTCGTCTGGAACGATGAATCGCTCGGCGCCAAGTTCGACTATGTCGACATTCCGGAAGACCTCGTCGACCAGGCCAAGGAATACCGCGAGAAGATGGTGGAAGCCGCCGTCGAGCTCGACGACGACGCCATGGCCGCCTATCTCGACGGCAAGGAGCCGGACGAGGCGACGCTGAAGAGGCTGATCCGCAAGGCGGTGCTGACTGGCGCGTTCTATCCCGTGCTGTGCGGCTCGGCCTTCAAGAACAAGGGCGTGCAGCCGCTGCTCGACGCCGTCGTCGATTATCTGCCGTCGCCGCTCGACGTGCCTGCGATCAAGGGCACCGATGACAAGGGCAACGAAGTCGTGCGCAAGGCGGACGACAAGGAGCCCCTGGCGCTGCTCGCGTTCAAGATCATGGACGACCCGTTCGTCGGCACCATCACCTTCTGCCGCATCTACTCCGGCATTCTGCAGAGCGGCACCGGCGTCGTGAACTCGACCCGTGAGAAGAAGGAGCGGATCGGGCGCATGCTCCTGATGCATGCGAACAACCGCGAGGACATCAAGGAAGCCTATGCCGGCGACATCGTCGCGCTGGCCGGCCTGAAGGAAGCGCGCACCGGTGACACGCTGTGCGATCCCGACAAGCAGGTGATCCTCGAGAAGATGGAATTCCCCGAGCCGGTCATCGAGATCGCGATCGAGCCGAAGTCCAAGGCCGACCAGGAGAAGCTGGGCGTGGCGCTGGCCAAGCTCGCCGCGGAGGATCCGTCCTTCCGCGTGTCGACCGACCACGAGTCCGGCCAGACCATCCTCAAGGGCATGGGCGAACTCCACCTCGACATCAAGGTCGACATCCTCAAGCGTACCTACAAGGTCGACGCCAATATCGGCGCGCCGCAGGTGGCTTTCCGTGAGCGCGTCACCAAGCGGGTGGAGCACAGCTACACCCACAAGAAGCAGACCGGCGGTACCGGCCAGTTCGCGGCCGTGTCGTTCATCGTCGAGCCGAACGAGCCCGGCAAGGGCTACGAGTTCGAATCGAAGATCGTCGGCGGCGCGGTGCCGAAGGAATACATCCCCGGCGTCGAGAAGGGCCTGGAAAGCGTGCTGTCGTCCGGCGTGGTCGCGGGCTTCCCCGTGGTCGACGTCAAGGTGACGCTCGTCGACGGCAAGTACCACGACGTCGACTCGTCGGCGCTCGCCTTCGAAATCGCTTCGCGCGCCTGCTTCCGCGAAGCGCTGCAGATGGGCAAGTCCGTCCTGCTCGAGCCGATCATGAAGGTCGAAGTGGTGACCCCGGAAGACTACACCGGCTCGGTCATCGGCGATCTGAATTCCCGGCGCGGTCAGATCCAGGGACAGGACATGCGCGGCAACGCCAACGTCATCAACGCGATGGTGCCGCTCATGAACATGTTCGGTTACGTGAACAATCTGCGCTCGATGAGCCAGGGTCGCGCGACCTTCACCATGCAGTTCGACCACTACGCAGAAGCGCCGGCCAACGTGTCGGCAGAAGTCCAGAAGAAGTTTGCCTGATTGTCGTCGGTCTCAAGCTGACGATTGAACGGAGAGTCAAATGGCCAAAGCAAAGTTTGAACGTAACAAGCCGCACTGCAACATCGGCACCATCGGTCACGTCGACCATGGCAAGACGTCGCTGACCGCGGCGATCACCAAGATCCTCGCCGAGACCGGCGGTGCGACGTTCACCGCGTACGACCAGATCGACAAGGCGCCGGAAGAGAAGGCCCGCGGCATCACCATCTCGACCGCGCACGTCGAGTACGAGACGCAGAATCGCCACTACGCCCACGTCGACTGCCCCGGCCACGCCGACTACGTGAAGAACATGATCACCGGCGCGGCCCAGATGGACGGTGCGATCTTGGTCGTGTCCGCCGCTGACGGCCCGATGCCGCAGACCCGCGAGCACATCCTGCTCGCCCGCCAGGTCGGCGTCCCCGCGCTCGTCGTGTTCCTCAACAAGTGCGACATGGTCGACGATCCGGAGCTGCTCGAGCTCGTCGAGCTCGAAGTCCGCGAACTGCTCTCGAAGTACGAGTTCCCCGGCGACAAGATCCCGATCATCAAGGGTTCGGCGCTCGCCGCTCTCGAAGACTCCGACAAGAAGCTCGGCCACGATGCCATCCTCGAGCTGATGCGCAACGTCGACGAGTACATCCCGCAGCCGGAGCGTCCGATCGACCAGCCGTTCCTGATGCCGGTTGAAGACGTGTTCTCGATCTCGGGCCGCGGCACCGTGGTGACCGGCCGTGTCGAGCGCGGCGTCGTCAAGGTCGGCGAGGAAATCGAGATCGTCGGTCTCCGCGCCACCCAGAAGACCACCGTCACCGGCGTTGAAATGTTCCGCAAGCTGCTCGATCAGGGCCAGGCGGGCGACAACATCGGCGCGCTGCTCCGCGGCACCAAGCGTGAGGACGTCGAGCGCGGCCAGGTTCTGGCCAAGCCCGGTTCGGTCAAGCCGCACACCAAGTTCAAGGCTGAGGCCTACATCCTCACCAAGGAAGAGGGCGGTCGCCACACTCCGTTCTTCACCAACTACCGTCCGCAGTTCTACTTCCGCACCACCGACGTGACCGGTGTCGTGCACCTGCCGGAAGGCACCGAGATGGTGATGCCGGGCGACAACATCGCGATGGAAGTGCACCTGATCGTGCCGATCGCGATGGAAGAGAAGCTCCGCTTCGCGATCCGCGAAGGCGGCCGCACCGTCGGCGCCGGCGTCGTCGCCTCGATCATCGAGTAACAAGCGAATAGGGAATGGTGAGTGGCGAATAGGGAATTCTATTCGCTACTCGCTACTCGCCACTCTACTCAAAGAAAGCACGGCAATGAACGGCCAAAACATTCGTATCCGTCTCAAGGCGTTCGACCATCGTATCCTCGATACGTCGACCCGCGAGATCGTGAACACGGCGAAGCGCACCGGCGCGCAGGTCCGCGGACCCATTCCGCTGCCCACGCGCATCGAGAAGTTCACCGTCAACCGTTCGCCCCACGTCGACAAGAAGAGCCGCGAACAGTTCGAGATGCGCACGCACAAGCGCCTGCTCGACATCGTCGATCCGACCCCGCAGACCGTCGATGCTTTGATGAAGCTCGACCTGGCCGCCGGTGTCGACGTCGAGATCAAGCTCTGAGCAAGACCCCGAGAAGTGGGCACCGGTTCTCTGACCGGATCTTGCTCACTACGAAGATTAGCTAGTCCGCAAGGACAGAAAGAACAGGAAGCAAGCCGATGCGCTCCGGAGTGATCGCACAAAAGGTCGGGATGACGCGGGTCTTCACGGAGGCCGGCGAACATATCCCCGTGACCGTGCTGAAGCTCGGCAATTGCCAGGTCGTAGGCCACCGCACCGAAGAGAAGAACGGTTACGTCGCGCTCCAGCTCGGTTCTGGCAGCCGCAAGACCGTTTACATGCCGAAGGCCGAGCGCGGCCAGTTCGCGGTCGCCAAGGTCGAGCCGAAGCGCCGGGTCGAGGAGTTCCGGGTCAGCGCAGATGCGATGATCCCGGTCGGCGCCGAGATCCAGGCGGATCACTTCGTCGTCGGCCAGTTCGTCGACGTCACCGGCACCTCGGTCGGTAAGGGCTTCGCCGGCGGCATGAAGCGCTGGAACTTTGGCGGTCTGCGCGCCACGCACGGTGTGTCGATCTCGCACCGCTCGATCGGTTCGACCGGTGGTCGTCAGGACCCCGGCAAGACCTGGAAGAACAAGAAGATGCCCGGCCACATGGGTGTCGACCGCATCACCACGCTCAACCTTCGCGTCGTCCAGACCGATGTCGAGCGCGGCCTGATCCTCGTCGAAGGCGCCGTTCCCGGCTCCAAGGGCGGTTGGATCCGCGTGCGCGACGCCGTCAAGAAGCCGCTGCCGAAGGAAGCTCCGAAGCCCGGCAAGTTCAAGGTTGCTGGCGACGCGGAAGCCGCTCCGGCTGCGCAGGAGGCGTGAGATGGAATTGAAGGTCACCACCCTCGAAGGTAAGGAAGCCGGCTCGGTCCAGCTCTCCGACGCCATTTTCGGCCTCGAGCCGCGCGAGGACATCATCGCGCGCTGCGTGCAGTGGCAGCTCAACAAGCGCCAGGCCGGCACGCACAAGGCCAAGGGTCGCGCCGAGATCTGGCGCACCGGCAAGAAGATGTACAAGCAGAAGGGTACCGGCGGTGCTCGTCACGGCTCGGCCCGCGTGCCGCAGTTCCGCGGCGGCGGCCGTGCCTTCGGTCCGGTGGTGCGTTCGCACGCCACCGACCTGCCGAAGAAGGTCCGCGCGCTCGCTCTGAAGCATGCGCTCTCGGCCAAGGCCAAGGACGGCGATCTCGTCGTGATCGACAAGGCCGCGCTCGAGACCGCCAAGACCAAGGCGTTGCTCGGTCACTTCTCGGGCCTCGGGCTCACCAACGCGCTGATCATCGACGGCGCCGAGCTCAACAACGGCTTTGCCGCTGCGGCCCGCAACATCCCGAACATGGATGTGCTGCCGATCCAGGGCATCAACGTCTATGACATCCTGCGCCGTCAGAAGCTTGTTCTGACCAAGGCCGCCATCGATGCGCTGGAGGCGCGCTTCAAATGACGAAGAACATCGAGCCTCGCCACTACGACGTGATCCTGTCGCCGGTCGTGACCGAAAAGGCGACGATCGCCTCGGAGCACAACAAGGTGCTGTTCAAGGTGGCCGCAAAGGCGACCAAGCCGCAGATCAAGGAAGCGATCGAGAAGCTGTTCGACGTCAAGGTCAAGAGCGTCAACACGCTGGTCCGCAAGGGTAAGACGAAGATCTTCCGCGGCAATCTCGGCTCGCAGTCGAACTCCAAGCGCGCGATCGTGACCCTCGAAGAGGGTCACCGGATCGACGTGACCACCGGTCTGTAAGGTCGTACGACGATGGCACTGAAGACATTCAATCCCACGACGCCCGGCCAGCGCCAGTTGGTCATGGTCGATCGTTCGGCCCTGTACAAGGGCAAGCCGGTCAAGGCGCTCACCGAGGGCAAGAAGTCCTCGGGCGGTCGCAACAACACCGGCCGCATCACCGTGCGTTTCCGCGGTGGCGGTCACAAGCAGACGCTGCGTACCGTCGACTTCAAGCGCGAGAAGATCGACGTTCCCGCGACCGTCGAGCGGCTGGAGTATGATCCGAACCGCACCGGCTTCATCGCGCTGATCAAGTATCAGGACGGCGAGCAGGCCTACATCCTGGCGCCGCAGCGCCTGGCCGTGGGTGACACGATCGTCGCCGGCAACTATGTCGACGTGAAGCCGGGCAACGTCATGCCGCTCGGCAATATGCCGGTCGGCACGATCATCCACAACATCGAGGTCAAGATCGGGAAGGGCGGCCAGCTCGCCCGTTCCGCGGGCACCTATGCCCAGCTCGTCGGCCGCGACCAGGACTACGTCATCATCCGCCTGAATTCGGGCGAGCAGCGTCTGGTGCACGGCCGTTGCCGCGGCACGATCGGCGCGGTGTCGAACCCGGATCACATGAACACCTCGATCGGCAAGGCCGGTCGCAAGCGTTGGATGGGCCGCAGGCCGCACAACCGTGGTGTCGCGATGAACCCGATCGACCATCCGCACGGCGGTGGTGAAGGTCGTACCTCGGGCGGTCGCCACCCGGTCACTCCGTGGGGCAAGCCGACCAAGGGCAAGAAGACCCGCACCAACAAGTCGACCAACAAATTCATTCTCCTAAGCCGCCACAAGCGGAAGAAGTAAGGAACGCCGGACATGGTTCGTTCAGTCTGGAAAGGCCCGTTCGTCGAGGGTTCTCTGCTCAAGAAGGCAGATGCCGCGCGCGCGTCCGGCCGTCACGACGTCATCAAGATCTGGAGCCGTCGCTCGACGATCCTGCCGCAGTTCGTCGGCCTGACCTTCGGCGTCTACAACGGTCAGAAGCACGTGCCGGTGGCCGTCAACGAGGAAATGGTCGGTCACAAGTTCGGCGAGTTCTCGCCGACCCGGACCTTCCATGGCCACTCCGGCGACAAGAAAGCCAAGAAGGCTTGAGGATTACACGATGAGCAAACCTAAGCGCGAACGGAGCCTCGCCGAGAACGAGGCCAAGGCGGTCGCCCGGATGCTGCGGGTGAGCCCGCAGAAGCTCAACCTGGTCGCCCAGCTTATTCGCGGCCGGAAGGCGTCTGCCGCGCTCGCCGACCTGCAGTTTTCGCGCAAGCGGATCGCGGTCGATGTCAAGAAGTGCCTGGAATCGGCTATCGCCAACGCCGAGAACAACCATGACCTCGACGTCGACGATCTCGTCGTGGCGCAGGCCTTTGTCGGCAACGGCCTCGTGATGAAGCGCTTTGCCGCCCGCGGCCGCGGCCGCTCGGGTCGTGTCTACAAACCATTTTCGCAGCTGACGATCATCGTTCGTCAGGTCGAAGCCGAAGCAGCCGCTTAAGAGCGCAGGAGAACACGATGGGTCAAAAGATCAATCCGATCGGTCTGCGTCTCGGCATCAACCGGACCTGGGATTCCCGCTGGTTCGCCGGCAAGCAGGAATACGGCAAGCTGCTGCACGAGGACGTCAAGATCCGCGAGATCCTGCACAAGGAGCTGAAGCAGGCGGCCGTTGCCCGCATCGTGATCGAGCGTCCGCACAAGAAGTGCCGCGTCACCATCCACTCGGCCCGTCCGGGTGTGGTGATCGGCAAGAAGGGTGCGGACATCGACAAGCTGCGCAAGAAGGTCGCGGACATCACCTCGTCCGACGTCGTCATCAACATCGTCGAGATCCGCAAGCCGGAGCTCGATGCGACGCTGGTGGCCGAGTCGATCGCGCAGCAGCTCGAGCGCCGCGTGGCGTTCCGCCGTGCCATGAAGCGCGCCGTGCAATCGGCGATGCGCCTCGGCGCGGAGGGCATCCGCATCAATTGCTCGGGACGTCTGGGCGGTGCGGAAATCGCGCGGATGGAGTGGTACCGTGAAGGCCGCGTGCCGCTGCACACGCTGCGTGCCGACATCGACTACGGCGTTGCGACCGCGTTCACGACCTTCGGCACCTGCGGCGTCAAGGTCTGGATCTTCAAGGGCGAGATCCTCGAGCACGATCCGATGGCCCAGGACAAGAGAATGGCCGAAGGCGAGACGGGTGGCAGTGGTGATCGTGGCCGTCAGCGCCGCGACACGGCTGCAGCCTAAAGCCGCACAGGAATTTGAGGGCTTAAAGCCATGATGCAACCTAAGAAAACGAAGTTCCGGAAGGCGCACAAGGGCCGCATCCACGGCGTTGCGTCTTCGGGCGCGACGTTGGCGTTCGGCCAGTTCGGCCTCAAGGCGACCGAGCCTGAGCGCGTCACCGCGCGCCAGATCGAAGCCGCCCGTCGCGCGCTGACCCGTCACATGAAGCGCGCCGGCCGCGTCTGGATCCGCGTGTTCCCCGACGTTCCGGTATCCAAGAAGCCGGCCGAAGTCCGCATGGGTTCCGGCAAGGGTTCGCCGGAATTGTGGGTCGCGCGCGTCAAGCCGGGCCGGGTGCTGTTCGAGATCGACGGCGTCAACACCCAGACCGCGCGTGAGGCGCTGACCCTGGCGGCAGCCAAGCTGCCGATCAAGACGCGCTTCGTCGAGCGCATTGCGGAGTAATGGCCATGGCCCAGATGAAGATCGAAGACATCCGCGCGATGAGCCCCGACCAGCAGGATGACGCCATCCTGAATCTGAAGAAGGAGCGCTTCAACCTGCGCTTCCAGCGCGCCACCGGGCAGCTCGAGAACACCTCGCGCCTGCGCGAGGCTCGCCGTGACATCGCCCGGATCAAGACCGTCGCCGCGCAGACGCGCGCCAAGAAGAAGTAAGAGGCTTACGAAGATGCCGAAACGTACTTTGCAGGGCGTGGTCGTCAGCGACAAGCAAGCCAAGACCATCGTGGTGCGGGTCGATCGCCGCTTCACGCACCCGATCTACAAGAAGACCATCCGCCGGTCGAAGAATTACCACGCGCACGACGAGAGCAACGAGTTCAAGCCGGGCGACATGGTGTGGATCGAGGAAACGAAGCCGATTTCGAAGTTGAAGCGCTGGGTCGTGATCCGGGGCGAACACAAGAAAAGCGCCTGATCTGTTGGCTCTAGCCGACTGACTTCAGGGAAATGTTGAGCGCCGGCTGGGCTGGCGCAAAGAGAAAGAGGACGAGGTGCATCAATGATTCAGATGCAGACCAACCTCGACGTGGCCGACAATTCTGGCGCACGCCGTGTCATGTGTATCAAGGTGCTCGGAGGCTCCAAGCGCCGCTACGCCACGATCGGCGACATCATCGTCGTGTCGATCAAGGAAGCGATTCCGCGTGGCAAGGTGAAGAAGGGCGACGTGATGAAGGCCGTCGTGGTGCGCGTCCGCAAGGACATCCGCCGCGCTGACGGTTCGGTCATCCGCTTCGACCGCAACGCCGCCGTCCTGATCAACAACCAGTCCGAGCCGGTCGGCACCCGTATCTTCGGGCCCGTGCCGCGCGAGCTGCGCGCCAAGAACCACATGAAGATCATCTCGCTCGCGCCGGAGGTGCTGTGATGGCTGCGAAGATCCGCAAGGGCGACAAGGTCGTCGTGCTGACCGGCCGCGACAAGGGCCGCACCGGCGAGGTGTTCGAGGTGCGTCCCGACGCCGGTACCGCGCTCGTGCGCGGCATCAACGTGGTCAAGCGTCACCAGAAGCAGACGCAGGCCCAGGAGGGCGGCATCATCTCGAAAGAGGCGCCGATCCAACTGTCCAACATCGCGTATGTCGGCAAGGACGGAAAGCCGACCCGCATCGGATTCAAGATTCTGGCGGACGGCAAGAAGGTCCGCATCGCCAAGAGCTCGGGAGCTGAGATCGATGGCTGAGGCCGCTTACACGCCGCGCCTGCGCGCGGAATATGATGCGAAGATCCGCACGGCTCTGACCGAGAAGTTCGGTTACGAGAACGTCATGCAGGTTCCGCGTCTGGACAAGGTCGTGCTGAACATGGGCGTTGGCGATTCCGTCAACGACCGCAAGAAGGCCGAGACCGCCGCTGCCGAGCTGACCCAGATCGCCGGCCAGAAGGCGATCGTGACCTATTCGCGTATCGCGATCGCGACCTTCAAGCTGCGTGAGAACCAGCCGATCGGCTGCAAAGTTACGCTGCGCAAGGCCCGCATGTACGAGTTCATCGATCGCCTGGTGACGGTCGCACTGCCGCGCGTCCGCGACTTCCGCGGCCTGAACCCGAAGAGCTTCGACGGCCGCGGCAACTACTCGCTCGGCATCAAGGAACACATCATTTTCCCCGAGATCGACTTCGACAAGGTCACGGAAGCCCGCGGTATGGACATCACCGTCTGCACCACGGCCAAGACCGACGAAGAGGCGAGGGCCTTGTTGACCGCTTTCAATTTCCCGTTCCGGCAGTGAGACGCTGACCTAGAGCCTCTCAAACGCGGATACCCAGGAGCCAAGCATGGCAAAGAAGAGTTCAGTCGAGAAGAACAACAGGCGCAAGCGGATGGTGAAGAACGCCGCCGCCAAGCGCGAGCGGTTGAAGGCGATCATCGCCGACAAGACGCTGCCGATGGAGGAGCGGTTCGCCGCGACCCTGAAGCTGGCGGAAATGCCGCGCAATTCGTCGGCGACCCGCATCCGCCTGCGCTGCGAGCTGTCGGGCCGCCCGCGCTCGAACTACCGCAAGAACAAGCTGTCCCGTATCGCGCTGCGCGACCTTGGCTCCAGGGGCCTGGTCCCCGGCCTCGTGAAGTCCAGCTGGTAAGGAGGGTCGTTTAGATGTCTACGCACGATCCAATCAGCGATCTGATCACCCGTATCCGCAACGCGCAGATGCGGTCGAAGACCAAGGTCTCCACGCCCGGCTCGAAGATGCGCGAGAACGTGCTCGAGGTTCTGAAGACCGAGGGCTACATCCGCGGTTACGCCACGCTCGAGCATTCCTCGGGCCGCAGCGAGATCGAGATCGAGCTGAAGTATTTCGACGGCGAGCCCGTCATCCGCGAGATTGAGCGCGTTTCCAAGCCCGGGCGTCGCGTCTACGCCTCGGTGAAGAACCTGCCGCGGGTGAACAACGGACTCGGGATTTCGGTGTTGTCGACGCCGAAGGGGATCATGGCCGACCACAGCGCGCGCGACGCGAATGTGGGCGGTGAAGTCCTCTTCACGGTGTTCTGAGAAGGATTTTCGATCCATGTCACGTGTTGGCAAAAAGCCTGTGACGGTGCCGTCGGGCGTTACTGCGACCGTCGACGGCCAGACCGTCAAGATGAAGGGGCCGAAGGGCCAGCTTCAGTTTATCGTCCATGACGACGTCGAGGTGAAGCTCGAGAACGGCCAGGTCAAGGTCAAGCCGCGGACCGAGACCAACCGCGCGCGGGCGCTGTACGGTACCGCTCGCGCCCAGGTCGCGAATCTGGTCGAAGGCGTCACCAAGGGCTTCGAGAAGAAGCTTGAGATCACCGGCGTCGGCTATCGCGCCGCGATGCAGGGCAAGAACCTGCAGCTCGCGCTCGGCTATAGCCACGACGTGATCTATCCGATCCCCGAGGGGATCACGATCACGGTGCCGAAGCCGACCGAGATCACGGTGGCGGGCAGCGACGTCCAGCGCGTCGGCCAAGTCGCCGCCGAGATCCGCTCCTATCGTCCGCCGGAGCCCTACAAGGGCAAGGGCGTGAAGTATGTGGGCGAATTCATCTTCCGCAAGGAAGGCAAGAAGAAGTAACGGAGCCGGTCATGTCGAAAGCCAAGGTTACGAATGCCCGGCGCAAGCGGAGTGTGCGGCTGAAGCTGCGCCGTTCCGCCGGCGGCCGTCCGCGCCTGTCAGTGTTCCGCTCGTCCAAGCACATCTACGCCCAGGTCATCGACGACCTGAAGGGCGAGACGCTGGCCTCTGCCTCCTCGCTTGAGAAGTCGATGCGCGACGGCGGCAAGACCGGCGCCGACATCGATGCGGCGAAGGCGGTCGGCAAGTTGCTGGCCGAGCGCGCGGCCGAGAAGGGCGTCAAGGAAGTCGTGTTCGATCGCGGCAGCTATCTCTACCACGGGCGCGTCAAGGCTCTGGCCGACGCGGCGCGTGAGAGCGGGCTGAGCTTCTAACAGAATTTGAGGATTGAGGCGCAAGCCTCTGAAGGATTGGAAAAACCATGGCAGCTGAACGCGAACAACGTGGTGGACGCGATCAACGCGGCGGCGGACGTGAACGCAGGGAGCGCGAGGAGCGCGACAGCGAGTTCGTCGACAAGCTCGTCCACATCAACCGCGTGGCCAAGGTCGTCAAGGGCGGCAAGCGCTTCGGTTTCGCAGCGCTGGTCGTGATCGGCGACCAGAAGGGTCGTGCCGGCTTCGGTCACGGCAAGGCGCGCGAAGTGCCCGAGGCGATCCGCAAGGCGACCGAGTCCGCCAAGCGCAACCTGACGCGCGTGTCGCTGCGCGAGGGCCGCACGCTCCATCACGACATCGCCGGCCGTCATGGCGCGGGCCGTGTCTACCTGCGTGCAGCTCCGGCCGGTACCGGCATCATCGCCGGTGGTCCGATGCGCGCCGTGTTCGAAACGCTGGGCGTCCAGGACGTGGTGGCAAAGTCGATCGGCTCGTCGAACCCGTACAACATGGTGCGCGCGACCTTTGACGCGCTGAAGCACCAGGATTCGCCGCGTTCGGTCGCAGCCCGTCGCAACATCAAGGTGTCCACCCTCCAGTCCCGTCGTATCGGCGGCGATGCCGAGGCGGCTGCCGACTAACGGAAGCTTTTCGGAGTAGACTCCTATGGCCAAGGCCGCAAAGACGATCAAGCTCGAGCAGACCGGCAGCGCGATCCGCCGCCATCACTCGCAGCGTTCGACGCTGATCGGGCTCAAGCTCAACAAGATCGGCCGTATCAGCGAACTGCCGGACACCCCGGCGGTCCGTGGCATGATCGAGAAGGTTCACCATCTCGTCCGTATCGTCGACGAGAAGTAAGCAAAGGCGCACGATCCCGAGGAGCGGGAAGCGGTTTTCGGTGAAGATCGTGCGCAAGACACAAGGAGAAGGGCGATGAAGCTCAGCGATATCGCCGACAACGCCGGCTCGCGCAAGAAGCGTATGCGCGTCGGCCGCGGCATCGGTTCCGGCAAGGGCAAGCAGTCCGGCCGCGGCGGCAAGGGCCAGACCGCGCGTTCGGGCGTGCGCATCAAGGGTTTCGAAGGCGGCCAGATGCCGATGCATCGCCGTCTGCCCAAGCGCGGCTTCAACAACATCTTCCGCATCGAGTTCGCCGAGATCAATCTCGACAGGCTCCAGGAAGCTGTCGATGCCAAGAAGATCGATACCGGCAGCGTCGTGAACGTCGAGGCCCTGGTGAAGGGCGGCGTGCTGCGCCGCGCCAAGGGCGGTCTGCGGCTGCTCGGCCGCGGCGAGCTCAAGTCCAAGCTCAACATCGAAGTGCATGGCGCCACCAAGACCGCAATCGCGGCGGTGGAGAAGGCCGGTGGCTCGGTGAAGATCCTCGCCCCTGCCAAGGAAGAAGGCGAGGCGGCGTAACAACTGCGTCATTGGCCCGCGGCTCGCGGGCCTTTACGCATGCGGGACGTGGACTTATCGAAGCCGAGCCCCAGATAATGTCCGGCGTCCGCTAAAGTAGCCCGGCCGCGGGCATGACGGCGCAACAGGCGGCGGGAGAAAGTCCAAGATGGTCTCTGCAGCGGAACAACTGGCAGCCAATCTCAATTTCGGCGCGTTCGCCAAGGCCGACGAACTGAAGAAGCGCATCTGGTTCACCCTGGGTGCGCTGCTCGTTTATCGGCTCGGGACCTACATCCCGCTGCCCGGCATCGATCCGAACATCTGGGAACAGGTGTTCCGCTCCCAGGCGGGCGGCATCCTCGGCATGTTCAACATGTTCGCCGGCGGCGGCATCCACCGCATGGCGATCTTCGCGCTGAACATCATGCCGTACATCTCGGCCTCGATCATCATCCAGCTCCTCACCACCGTCTCGCCGCAGCTCGAGGCGCTGAAGAAGGAAGGCGAGGCCGGTCGCAAGACGCTGAATCAGTACACTCGCTATCTGACGGTCATCTTGGCGGCATTCCAGTCCTACGGGATCGCGGTAGGCCTCGAAGGCGCCGGCAACGTCGTCAGCGAGCCCGGCATGTTCTTCCGCCTGTCCACGGCGATCACGCTGACCGGCGGCACCATGTTCCTGATGTGGCTGGGCGAGCAGATCACCTCGCGCGGCATCGGCAACGGCATCTCGCTGATCATTCTCGCCGGCATCGTCGCCGAGCTGCCCGCGGCGCTCGCCAACATGCTCGAGCTCGGCCGCCAGGGCGCGATGTCGACCGGCCTGATCCTGGTCGTCATCATCATGGCCGTCGCCGTGATCGCCTTCATCGTGTTCGTGGAGCGCGCGCAGCGCCGCCTCCTGATTCAGTATCCGAAGCGCCAGGTCGGCAACAAGATGTTCGAGGGCCAGTCCTCGCATCTGCCGCTCAAGCTCAACACCTCGGGCGTGATCCCGCCGATCTTCGCGTCCTCGCTGCTCTTGCTGCCGACCACGGTTGCGAACTTCAACGCGGGCAGCGGGCCGGAGTGGTTCCAGTGGATCAACACCCAGCTCGGCCATGGCCGTCCGCTGTTCCTGATCATGTATCTTGCGCTGATCGTGTTCTTCGCCTTCTTCTACACCGCGATCGTGTTCAACCCGACCGAGACCGCGGACAATCTGAAGAAGCACGGCGGCTTCATTCCGGGCATCCGTCCTGGCGAGCGCACTGCCGAATATATCGACTACGTGCTGTCGCGCATTACGGTGCTCGGCGCAATTTATCTGGCGATCGTCTGCTTGATTCCCGAGATCCTGATCTCCTACGCGTCGGTGCCGTTCTATTTCGGCGGCACCTCGCTGCTGATCGTCGTCAGTGTGACCATGGATACGGTGGCGCAGGTCCAGGGCTATCTTCTGGCCCATCAGTATGAGGGCCTGATCCGGAAGTCCAAGCTGCGTGGCCGCCGTAGATGAGCAGGGAGCTCGCGCGCCGAATCGCTTTCACGATCGGCGCGCTTCTCCTCTTCAGGCTGGGCACGCAGATCCCGATCGCGGGGCTGGATGTTTCGCGTCTCTCGTCGCTACCCGATTTCAACGGCCGCCTTTCGCTGTTTTCGCTCGGCCTCGTTCCCTATCTGACTGCGGCGATCTTCCTCCGGTTGCTGTCTGTCGTGTGGCGCGGCCTTAGTTCGCTCGAGCGGTCGGGCGAGGAGGGCCGACGCAAGGTGGCCCGTGCCACGCTCGGACTCACGCTGGCTCTTGCCGCTTTTCAGGCTTACGGCATCTCCTCGGCGCTGATTTCCATTCCGCAGCTCGTCAGGAATCCCGACGGCTGGTTCGTGATGACGGCCACGGCCTCGATGATTGGCGGCGTCTTTGTGCTGGTGTGGCTGAGCGAACAGATCACCCGCTACGGCATTGGCAACGGTCTGGCGCTGATCTTGAGTGTCGGCATGCTCGTCTCTCTGCCGCGAGACGTCGCCGGCATCGCAGACGTCGTGCGGAGCGGGGCGATCTCGGGCAATCTCGTGCTCTTCCACGCCGTGTTATGGGTCGCGACCGTCGCTGTGATCGTGCTTGTCGAAAGCGCACGGCGAAATGTTCGGGTCGAGTTCGGCGCGCTCAATGTCGGCGCGCGGCAACTGCCGGTGCGCGAAGCGGTGCTGCCGATCAAGCTCAACAGCGCGGGGTTCCTGATTCCGGTCACCATGGCGCCATGGATCTTCTTTCTCCCGCTCGCTCTTGCGGGCGTCGTCATGGGCGCCGATCACCCCTTGGTCGCCGCGGCCTATCGCCATCTTCAACTCGGGCAGCCGGCGCACCTCATCCTCGTGTCCGTCGCGGTGTTCGTGCTGGCCTTCATCTACACCGCTTATGTCATCGATCCCGAATACACGGCCAAATCCCTGGCGCAACGTGACGGCATCATTTCCGGTGTCGCGCCCGGCGAGGCGACCGCCGCCTATCTCGATCGCGTCGTGTCATTGACGACGGTCGTCGGAGCCGTCTACCTGACGGCGTTGCAGTTGATTCCGGAGGTGTTCGACCTTTACGGGATCGGTCTGCCTTATAGTATGGTCGTCAATGGTGGTGCGGCGCTGGTTGTGGTTTGCACCGCTCTTGATATCAAAGCACAGGTGCGCGACGTATCGCTCACCAATCCGGGGGGCGTACGCCGATGAGAATTATACTTCTGGGACCGCCGGGGTCGGGCAAGGGGACCCAGGCGCAACTCTTGGTGCAGCGCTATGGCATCGTCCAGCTCTCGACCGGCGAGATGCTACGCGCGGCGGTTGCGGCTGGAACGCCGGTCGGGCTGAAGGCCAAGGAGATCATGGCCAGTGGCGGCCTCGTTCCGGACGAGGTCGTGGTCGGAATCATCTCCGACCGGATCGACCAGCCGGACGCCAGGAACGGTTTCATCCTCGATGGTTTCCCGCGCACCGTGCCGCAGGCCGAGGCGCTGGATGAGCTGCTCAAGCAGAAGCATCTCAAGCTCGACGCCGTGATCGAGCTCCGCGTCAACGAGAGCGCACTGCTGAGCCGCGTCGAGACCCGTGTCGCCCAGATGCGGGAGCGCGGGGAGGAGGTCCGGCTCGACGACACCCCTGAGGTCCTGACCAAGCGGCTGGCCAGCTACCGCAGCCAGACGGAACCGCTGATTCACTACTATTCCGAGCGTCGGAAGCTCTCGACCATCGACGGCATGATGGCCATCGACGAGGTCACCCGCGCCATCCACCGCCAGCTTCTGGCGCTCGGCGCGGTCGAGCCCAAGACCCACTCCAGAAGCGCGGCCAAGGCGGCGCCGGCCAAAAAGGCCAAGGCGGCGAAGAAATCGGCCAAAAAACCGGCGAAGGCAGCCAAAACGGCGGCCAAAGCCGCCAAAGCTGCCAAAAAGGCGGTCAAGAAAGCCGTGAAGGGTTCCAAGACCGCTACCAAGACCGCTACCAAGGCCGCGACCAAGAAAACGGCCAAAAAGGCCGCAAAAGCGACCGCCAGGAAGGCCGTCAAAAAGGGTGCCAAAAAGACCGCAAAAAAGGTCACGAAAAAGCGAGCCCAACGCTAGCAGCGGTTGACGAAAGCCCCCGGAATCCCCTAATAAGCCCCGCATCCAAGTCGGATAGTTTCAGACGATGCCGGGCCCCAGGAAGACCGGGGGTTGGCGTCGTGTTCGCGTTTGTGAACACCTGCCCGAGAACACAAGCACTTAAAGCCCGATCCTGACGAGGATCGGCGACAGGAGAGAAGGCCGTGGCCCGTATTGCCGGCGTGAACATTCCCACCAACAAGCGCGTGCTGATCGCGCTCCAGTACATCCATGGCATCGGTCAGAAGATCGCCAGTGAGATCCTGGAGAAGGTGAAGATCCCCGTGGATCGTCGCGTCAATCAGCTCAGCGACGCCGAAGTGCTCCAGATCCGCGAAGTCATCGACCGCGACTATCTCGTCGAGGGCGATCTTCGTCGCGAGGTCGGTATCAACATCAAGCGTCTGATGGACCTCGGCTGCTATCGCGGCCTGCGTCATCGTCGCGGTCTGCCGGTGCGCGGCCAGCGCACTCACACCAATGCGCGCACGCGCAAGGGTCCGGCCAAGGCCATCGCCGGCAAGAAGAAGTAAACTCGCGAATAGGCAATGGCGAATGGCGGGTAGGGAGCATCCCTATTCGCCATTCGCTACTCACTATTTGCTTCCACAGGTGTAGCCGCTGGCATTACGGCGGCGTTTGAGATCTTCAGGAAAGGGACTCAATGGGCAAGGAAGCCACCCGCGTTCGTCGTCGTGAGCGCAAGAACATCGCCTCCGGCGTCGCGCATGTGAACTCGTCGTTCAACAACACGACCATCACCATCACCGACGCGCAGGGCAACACGATTGCCTGGTCTTCGGCCGGCACGATGGGTTTCAAGGGCTCGCGCAAGTCGACCCCGTACGCCGCGCAGGTCGCTGCCGAAGACGTCTCCAAGAAGGCGCAGGAGCACGGCATGCGCACGCTGGAAGTCGAAGTCGCCGGCCCCGGTTCGGGCCGTGAGTCGGCGCTCCGCGCGCTCCAGGCAGCGGGCTTCACCGTCACCTCGATCCGTGACGTGACAACGATTCCGCACAACGGTTGCCGTCCCCGTAAGCGTCGGCGCGTTTGATACCAAGTTGCGGGCGCATCGGCGCCCGCGATGACTTTACTAAGAAGCCGCGGGAATGATCTGCGGCCTTTCTCCAACGCCAGTATTTGAACTGTCAAATTGACTGGCCTGTATGGGTGAAACAGTGACGATCCAGAAAAATTGGCAAGAACTGATTCGGCCGAACAAGCTCCAGGTTACGCCCGGCAGCGATTCCTCGCGTTTTGCGACCATCGTCGCCGAGCCGCTCGAGCGTGGTTTCGGCCAGACCCTCGGCAACGCGCTGCGCCGGATCCTGCTCTCCTCGCTCCAGGGCGCAGCGGTGCAGTCGGTGCACATCGACGGCGTGCTGCACGAGTTCTCCTCGATCGCGGGCGTCCGTGAGGACGTCACCGACATCGTCCTCAACATCAAGGACATCTCGATCAAGATGCAGGGCGAAGGCCCCAAGCGCATGGTCGTGAAGAAGCAGGGCCCGGGCGTCGTCACCGCCGGCGACATCCAGACCGTCGGCGACGTGGTCGTGCTGAACCCCGATCTGCAGATCTGCACGCTCGACGAGGGCGCCGAGATCCGCATGGAGTTCACGGTTTCCACCGGCAAGGGTTACGTGCCCGCCGAGCGCAACCGTCCCGAGGACGCGCCGATCGGCCTGATCCCGGTCGACAGCCTGTACTCGCCAGTCCGCAAGGTCTCCTACAAGGTCGAGAACACCCGCGAGGGCCAGATCCTCGACTACGACAAGCTGACCATGACGATCGAGACCAACGGCGCGCTCACGCCGGACGATTCGGTGGCCTACGCTGCGCGCATCCTGCAGGATCAGCTCAACGTGTTCGTCAACTTCGAAGAGCCGCGCAAGGAAGTCGCCCAGGAGATCATCCCGGACCTCGCCTTCAACCCGGCCTTCCTCAAGAAGGTGGACGAGCTCGAGCTGTCGGTGCGTTCGGCCAACTGCTTGAAGAACGACAACATCGTCTACATCGGCGACCTCGTGCAGAAGAGCGAAGCGGAAATGCTCCGCACTCCGAATTTCGGTCGCAAGTCGCTGAACGAGATCAAGGAAGTGCTGGCCCAGATGGGTCTGCACCTCGGCATGGAAGTGCCGGGCTGGCCGCCGGAGAACATCGACGAGCTCGCCAAGCGCTTCGAGGATCATTACTGAGCGAATGGCGAGCAGGGAGTGGCGAATGGGGAAGAACTATTCGCTACTCACCATTCGCCACTCGCTGACTTGGGCGAACGCAGGCAGCCCACCTGAGCAACATGTCCGACGAACCGTCGCGGCAGTTCATATGTAAGGAATAAACACATGCGTCACGGCAAGGTTCATCGGAAGCTCAACCGCACGGCCGAGCACCGCCGCGCGATGTTCGCCAACATGGCGGCCTCGCTGATCAAGCACGAGCAGATCGTCACCACGCTGCCCAAGGCCAAGGAGCTTCGCCCGATCGTCGAGAAGCTCGTCACCCTCGGCAAGAAGGGCGGCCTGTCGCTGCGCCGCCAGGCGATCGCGGAGCTGCGCGACGTCGACATGGTCAAGAAGCTCTTCGACACGCTCGCGACCCGCTACAAGGACCGGCAGGGCGGCTACACCCGCATCATCAAGGCCGGCTTCCGCTACGGCGACAACGCCGCGATGGCCGTGATCGAGTTCGTCGATCGCGACGTCGACGCCAAGGGCCAGGATTCCGGTCCGGTGCAGGAGAAGGAAGCCGAGGCGGCGTAAGCCGATCGGCGGATATGAATTGAAGCGGCGCCTTTCCGGGCGCCGTTTTTGTTTGGACGCATAGGGCGGGTTCGCCCATGTACATGCGCTTCCTCACGCGTCAGTGAGCCCGATTGCGGCATCACAGGTCGCTCCCGATATCTCCGTCATCAGCCATGGAGACATCGCATGAACATCGACCTTACCGGAAAGACCGCCCTCGTCACCGGCTCGACCGCCGGCATCGGCCACGCCATAGCCAGGGGCCTTGCCACCTCGGGCGCGAGCGTCGTCATCAACGGGCGCGGCCAGGACAAGGTCGATGCCGCCGTGCGCAAACTGGAAGGGGCGGGCGCCAAGGTGCGCGGCATCACCGCCGACGTCTCGACCGCGGCGGGCTGCAAGGCACTCGTCGCGGCGCTGCCCGAGGTCGACATTCTCATCAACAATGCCGGCATCTTCGAGCCCAAGGATTTCTTCGATATCCCGGACGAGGACTGGAGCCGCTTCTTCGAGGTCAACGTGATGAGCGGCGTGCGGCTGTCGCGCGCATACATGAAGGGCATGCTCGAGCGCAACTGGGGCCGCATCGTCTTCATCTCCTCGGAGTCCGGGCTCAACATTCCCGTCGAGATGATCCATTACGGCATGACCAAGACGGCCCAGCTTTCGGTCGCGCGCGGCCTGGCGCAGCTCACCCGCGGCACCGGTGTCACCGTCAACTCCGTGCTGCCGGGCCCGACCATGTCGGAGGGCGTCGAGACGTTCGTCAGGGATCTCGCCAAGCAGAATGGACAGTCGGTGGACGAGGCTGCTGCGAACTTCGTCAAGCAGCATCGCCCGAGCTCGCTGCTGCAGCGCTTTGCCAGCG
This sequence comes from Bradyrhizobium sp. CCBAU 25338, assembly GCF_028128965.1. Classification (NCBI taxonomy): domain Bacteria; kingdom Pseudomonadati; phylum Pseudomonadota; class Alphaproteobacteria; order Hyphomicrobiales; family Nitrobacteraceae; genus Bradyrhizobium; species Bradyrhizobium sp. CCBAU 25338. The sequence goes on along the minus strand of NZ_LFKY01000043.1, from coordinate 52,406 downwards.
TCGAGGAGATCGCCAACATGGTGGTCTATGTCGCCTCGAAGCAGGCGTCGGCCACCAACGGTGCAGCGCTGCGCGCCGAGGGCGGCATCGTCAACACGATCGCCTGAGGCGACGCGCATGGCGGCCTATGTGATCTCCGAGGTCGAGGTGCGCGACAGAGCCGCGATGGAGGCCTACCGCACGCTCGCGGCGCAGACCATTGCCCAATATGGCGGCCGCTATCTCGCGCGCGGCGGCGCCGCTGACGTGGTGGAGGGCGGTCCGCCGGCGAAGTCGATCATCATCGTGGAGTTTTCTTCGTTGGCGCGGGCGCGCGAATGGTACGCGTCGGCCGAATATGCCGAAGCACTCAAGTTGCGGCAGACGGCGTTGGAGCGGCGGCTGATGTTCGTGGAGGGTGTTGCGCCGTAGCGAAGTTCGTCATGGCCGCGCTTGGCGCGGCCATCCACGACCTTCGCCACTCCACCAAGAACGTGGATGCCCGGGACAAGCCCGGGCATGACGAAGTGTTGCGGCTGCTACCACCCCTCCAGCACGATCTTGCCGCGCGACTTGCCGCTTTCGAGCAGCGCATGGGCTCGCTTGAGGTTGGTGGCGTTGATCGTGCCGAAGGTCTGGTCGAGCGTGGTGCGCAGCACGCCCTTGTCGATGAGGTCGGCTACATCATTGAGCAGATGATGCTGCGCGATCATGTCTGGCGTCTGGAACGAGGAGCGCGTGAACATCGATTCCCAGTGCACCGAGATGGCCTTGCCCTTGAACGTGCTCATGGCAAATTCCGGGGGATCGTCGATCAGGCCGAACTTGCCCTGCGGGGCCATGAAGTCCGCAATCGCCTTGTAGTGCTGGTCGGTGAAGGTCAGGCTCGCCACCAGCGCGACCGGCGGCAGCTTCAGCTTGTCGATCTGCTCCTTCATCGGCTTGCCGTGGTCGATCACCGCATGGGCGCCGAGATCGAGGCACCATTTCTGCGACTCCGGCCGCGTCGCGGTGGCAAGTACCGTCAGCCCGGTGAGGCGGCGGGCAAGTTGGATCAGGATCGAGCCGACGCCGCCGGCGCCGCCCGTGATCAGGAGCGTGCGCGGATCGACGCTCTTGCCGGGTACCGCGCCGAGCCGGTCGAACAGCAATTCCCAGGCGGTGATGGAGGTGAGGGGAAGGGCGGCTCCTTGCGCGAACGACAGGCTCTTCGGCTTGTTGCCGACGATGCGCTCGTCGACCAGGTGGAACTCGGCGTTGGTGCCCTGGCGCAGGATCGAGCCGGCATAGAACACCTCGTCGCCCGGCTTGAAGAGCGTCACGTCGGGTCCGACGGCATCGACCACGCCGGCCGCGTCATAGCCGAGGATCTTCGTCTCGCCCTCGGGCGGAGCTGCGCGCTTGCGCACCTTGTAGTCGACCGGATTGGCCGAGATCGCCTTCACGGCGACGCGGATGTCGCGCCCCTTGGGCTCGGGCTTGGCGGTCTCGAAATCGATCAGTGAATCCGCATCCTCGATCGGAAGCGATTTTTTGTAGCCGACGGCCTTCATGGCTTGTCTCCATCAGATGGGCTGTTCGCCTGCCGCTCTAACTGTCGCCCTGGCTTCAAATTGGCAAGTACTGTAAATTTGGGGATATAGTCCCTGTTTGGATACTATTGGGAAAACACGCATGAAGCGGCGCAATTTTGCCCGTCGTCCCGGCTGCTCGGTCGAGGCGACGCTGGACCTGATCGACGGCAAGTGGAAGGGCGTGATCCTCTACCACCTCCAGAGCGGCACCCAGCGTTTCGGCGAATTGCGCCGCCGGATGCCCGGCATCACCCAGCGCATGCTCACGAAACAGCTGCGCGCGCTCGAGGAGGACAAGCTGGTCATCCGCAAGGTCTATGCCGAGGTGCCGCCGCGCGTGGAATATTGCCTGTCCGAGCTCGGCGAGAGCCTCAGGCCTGTCATCGACATCCTGAAGGCCTGGGGCGAGAGTCATCAGGAACGGCTGTCCTGCGCGCCGCCGCCGGTGGTGGTGAGGAAGCCGAAGCGCGCGGCGTGAGTATCCGGGAGCGGATCGTACCGCTCCCGGAAAAGGTGAGCGTCAGAACGCGAACTGCGTGCGCATCGCGACCGCGTCGAACTTCGAGCCGACATCGGCGGTCGAAATCGGCGAGGCCTGTCGCGACACCGTGCCATGCAGATAGTCCAGCATGAAACGGACATTGCCGTTGACGTACCAGTTGAGCGCGAGGGTGTAGACCGTCTGCCGGCCACCGGCGACACCGGTCGCGGTCGCGAGCTGATCGTTGAGGTCAATCGTCGAGAAGCGCCCGGCGATTTCCCACGCCCCCCAGCCGCCGCCGTCGAGCGAGAACGGATGCGCGGGCTTGACGCCGTGATAGGCCGCGGCCGCGGCATTGTAGGCCCGGCTTTCTCCCGTCAGCACGTAGCCGGCCTGTGCGTAGCCACCCTGGAATTTCAGGCTCGGTGCGCCGACCAGCGGCACGCCGGTGTTGGCGGTGCGATCGACGTTGTACCAGAAGTACTCGCCCTGGACGATGAACGGCCCGTAGGTCGCTGCCGCTTCGACGCTGTAGACCTGTGCCCCCGAGACATTGGCGATGGCACCGGTGGAGATCAGGGTGGTCGGGTCGAGACGCAATTCCGGACGATCGCTGAGCGTGACCGTCTGCGTGTTGGCGATCAGGTTGCGCGGCGGCTGGATCAGCCATTGCGCGTCGGCGCCGATATGCACGGAGTAGTCCTTGCCGCTGATGGGATTGCCGGCGACGCGCGCCACGGCGCCATACTGCTCGCTCGTACCCGGCGGCGAAGCGCTCGAGGCGGAATGGATCGCGCCGGTCGAGGGCCCCGTGACATAGCCGCCGATCCAGAGCTGGTCATTGAACCAGCGTGCACCGGCTGCGGAGCGGAAGTCGCCGGCGGCGATGTTGGTCGCGATTACACCGGGCGAGGCGCGCTCCATGAACATGATGTCGTTTGAGCTCGTCGCTTCGTCGAGCGTGTATGGCAGATCCATGATGCCGGCCTCGATCGCCATCTTGCCGCCGAACGGCTTCAAGCCGGTGTAGCTGAGATACGCGTTCTCGACGCCGGAGACGCCGCCGCCCGGCAGCGATCCCGGCGCGGCGCCGCCAAATCCGTCGGACGAGCCGCCGAAATCGTAGACCAGCGCGAAGTTCCAGTCGTTGAAGAACTTGCCGGCGACGCCGATGCGCGCGCGACGGACGTTCTGGCCGCTGTCGAGCTTCTGCGGCACAGTGGCCGCGGTATTGGGACGATAGTCATAGCCGCCGACATCCCAATGCAGGCGGCTGGTGATGGCAACGCAGTTGGCCTGGTCGGCGGTGCAGATCGTCGGGCGATTGTTCGGCATCGTCACGACGACGCCGGATGCCGGGGCCGGTCCCTTGACGGGGATCGCCGCATTGGCGTTGGCAACGACGGCCTTCGCCTCCGAACGCGCCTCGGCCTTCGCTTCAGCCTTCGCTTCGGCCCTGGCTTTCGCCGTGGCCGCCGTGTTCGCCGCGGTCTGACTCTGGAGCTTGTCGAGCTTCTGCTCCAGCATCTTCAACTGCTGCTTCAGCAGCGCGATCTCCTGCTCGCTGCTGCTCGCCGATTGGGCCTGGGCCTGCGAGGCCGCCAGCGCACCGGCGAGACCAATTGCCGTGGCTGTAATTCTTGTCCTGCTCACGTCATGACTCCATCGTTTGACGAACTTCCCCAAGTTGTTTGCGGAGCCTAGGTGTGATCGATGACTGCCCCGCGACGCTGCGCCCGGTTGCGCGGTTCCCACTGGTGCAAATTCGCCGCAACCGAATCCGCGTTACTCCACAATGCTGGATGACGCGCATCATGCCAATCCATCGCTCCGGCAGATTGCCGAATCGCACGCTGGGCATGCATTCGGGAGACACCGGAATGAGGCCGAATATTGCCGCCACGCGCCCTTCTATTGAGGGGCGAACGCGCCTATATTCCGACGTCTTTTCCAAGAGGTAGGAATGTTTCGATCGACCTGGACCGCCGTCGTCACGGCCTTGTGCATAGCCTTTTCGGCCCATTTCAATCCGGCCTCAGCGCAGGACCGCCGCGTCCCGTCATCGCCGGCCGAGCTGCGGCTGTCCTATGCGCCGATCGTGCAACGGGTGCAGCCCGCGGTCGTCAACGTCTATGCCGCCAAGGTGGTGCAGAACCGCAATCCGCTGCTGGACGACCCGATCTTCCGCCGCTTCTTCGGCGTGCCGGGTCAGCAGCCCGAGCAGATGCAGCGCTCGCTCGGCTCCGGCGTCATCGTCGATGCCTCCGGTCTCGTCGTCACCAACGTCCACGTCATCGAAGGCGCGGACCAGGTGAAAGTGTCGCTGTCGGACAAGCGCGAGTTCGAGGCCGAGATCCTGCTGAAGGATTCGCGTACCGATCTCGCCGTGCTGCGCCTGAAAGACGCCAAGGAAAAATTCCCGACGCTCGATTTCACGAATTCCGATGAGCTATTGGTCGGCGACGTCGTGCTGGCGATCGGCAATCCCTTCGGTGTCGGCCAGACCGTGACCCACGGCATCATCTCGGCGCTGGCGCGCACGCAAGTCGGCATCACCGACTACCAGTTCTTCATCCAGACCGATGCGCCGATCAATCCCGGCAATTCCGGCGGCGCGCTGGTCGACATGAGCGGCAAGCTCGCCGGCATCAACACTGCGATCTATTCGCGCTCCGGCGGCTCGCAAGGCATCGGCTTTGCGATTCCCGCCAACATGGTGCGCGTCGTCGTCGCCTCCGCCAAGAGCGGTGGCAAGGCAGTGAAGCGGCCGTGGCTCGGGGCAAGATTGCAGGCGGTGACTCCGGAGATCGCGGAAAGCCTCGGCCTGCGCTCGCCGACCGGTGCGTTGGTCGCAAGCGTGGTGCCCAACGGCCCCGCAGCGAAGGCCGGTCTGAAATCCTCCGACCTCATCACCGGCATCGACGGCCAGGCCGTCGATGATCCCAACGCTTTCGACTACCGCTTCGCAACCCGTCCGCTCGGCGGCACCGCGCAGATCGACGTGCAGCGCGGCAGCAAGCCGATCAAGCTGACCGTGGCGCTGGAGACCGCGCCCGATACCGGGCGCAGCGAACTCGTCGTCACCGCCCGCTCGCCGTTCCAGGGCGCGAAGGTCTCGACCATCACGCCCGCGGTTGCTGACGAGCTGCGTCTGGACGCCGACACCGAAGGCGTCGTGATCACCGATATCGGCGGCGATACCGCGGCTGCCAATGTCGGCTTCCAGAAAGGCGACATCATCCTGGCCGTCAACAACCAGAAGATCAGCAAGACCGGCGATCTCGAGAAGGCCGCAGGCGAGCGGCCGCGGATCTGGCGCATCACGCTGGTGCGCGGCGGCCAGCAGATCAACGTCACGTTGGGCGGATGAGTCCGAAACGACCACAGCAGACGCCGACTCTCTTTGCCGCGGCCGGGCTCGACCACGAGGCGCCGCATCCGCTGCCGGACCGGCTGCGTCCGCGCACGCTGTCGGAGGTCGTCGGCCAGGACCATATCCTCGGCCCCGACGGCGCGCTGACGCGCATGCTGGAAACGCGCACGCTCGGCTCGCTGGTGTTCTGGGGCCCGCCGGGCACCGGCAAGACCACGGTGGCGCGGCTGCTGGCGGATGCCACCGATCTGCATTTCGAGCAGATCTCCGCGGTGTTCTCCGGCGTCGCCGATCTCAAGAAGGCATTCGATGCCGCGCGCGCCCGCCGCGAGATGGGCAAGGGCACGCTGCTCTTCGTGGACGAGGTGCATCGCTTCAACCGCGCCCAGCAGGATTCCTTTCTGCCTGTGATGGAAGACGGCACGGTGGTCATGGTCGGCGCCACCACCGAGAACCCATCCTTCGAGCTCAACGCAGCGCTCCTGTCCCGCGCCCGTGTGCTGGTATTTCGTTCGCTCGATGCCGCCGCGATCGAAAAGCTGTTCGCGCATGCCGAGGCGGTCGAGGGCAAGAAGCTGCCGCTGGATGCGGAGGCGCGTGCGGTGCTGGTGCGCATGGCCGACGGCGACGGCCGCGCATCGCTGACGCTTGCCGAAGAGGTCTGGCGTTCGGCGCGGGCGGACGAGATTTTCAATGCCGCGCAATTGCAGGACATCCTGCAGCGCCGCGCGCCGATCTACGACAAGTCGGCCGACGGCCATTACAACCTGATCTCCGCGCTGCATAAGTCGGTGCGCGGCTCTGATCCCGATGCCGCGCTGTATTATCTCGCGCGCATGCTAGACGCTGGCGAGGACCCGCTGTTCCTGGCCCGCCGTGTCGTGCGCATGGCGGTCGAGGACATCGGGCTTGCCGATCCGCAGGCGCTCGTCGTCGCCAATGCGGCGAAGGATGCCTTCGACTTCCTCGGCCATCCCGAGGGCGAGCTCGCGATCGCGCAGGCCGTGGTCTATCTCGCCACCGCGCCGAAATCGAACGCGGTCTACACCGCCTTCGGCTCGGCGATGCAGGTGGCCAAGCAGGCCGGCTCGCTGCTGCCGCCAAAGCACATCCTCAATTCCCCGACCAAGCTGATGAAGTCGGAAGGCTACGGTGCAGCGTACGAATACGACCATGACGCGCCGGACGCCTTCTCCGGCCAGGACTACTTCCCGGAAGCGCTCGGTCGCCAGACCTTCTACGACCCGCCCGAGCGCGGTTTTGAGCGCGAGATCAGGAAGCGGCTGGATTACTGGGCCAAGCTGCGCAAGGAGCGGGGCGGGAAATAGCCAGGCGCCTGCTGACAGGAGATCGCTCGCGGCTGGGCCGTGTGCTGCGATTCGGAGCTAATTTGCGTCTCGCTATTCGTAATTTGTGGAGCCTACGGTCTGCCACCATCCAGGCGGCTGGTTGAGCTTTGTGAGGACATTCCCGTTAGCCGGTGCGAGAGTGCGCAGAGCTTTGAAGAAATCCTCCTCGACTACACGATCGTGGCGGTACCCGGCGATTGAAGCGGCTGTGTTGATCGGGACATCGAAAACATAGTCCACTCCCCATTCACCGGGTTTGCCCTGCGCGTCCTCTGCGCGTTGCTTCTTCATCGCTGTGTCGCATAACTCCTTGAACACGACAGGCGGGTCTCCGCGCGCCTCTAGATGTGAACGTCCTTGGCCGCTGTCATGCCGAATTTCCCAGGCCGAGTGGCCGCCTTGCCAAAGGCTCGCGTACGAGACCATCGCATGCTCGAGAACGACGCAGGTGATACATCGGGATTTCGCCGGAAGCCTGGTGAGCGGTATCGGACTTTTGCCAACGGTTGCGTCCATGACCAGCGCATACTTTGCGAATACACCGCACCATCCCGACTTGAGGACAGCTCCTGCCAGCGGCACATAGCTCGTTCCTAGATCATATCGATCGGGCGTTCCTCCGGTTGGAGCGAGATCAAGACAATCGTACAGAACTTCTTCGGTGATCCCGTCGACCAAAATCCAGGACATGTTGTATCCCAAAATTCATCTCCTGGCGTTGGGCAGGGTTTCAACCACGGGCTGCTTCAGTATAGCCGGGCCATAGCCGGATTGAACTGATTTTGCGGTGACGTAGGGCCGCTTTTAGGGTACGCAGGCAATCATGAGCCGCCGCATCAAGAGAATGAATCCAAGGCCGCGTTCGCGAGACGAGCGCGAGGACGCGCGTCCGCATCAGGCGCGCAGCGCGAAGAAGGCCGGGCCGCGGCCGGGCGGCAAGCCCGGCAGCAAGCCGCCGCGCTTTGCGGGCGAACGGGCCGAGCGCCGCGCGCCCAAAGCTGTGCTGGAAAAGGCCGTTCCGGCAAAGCCGGTCGAAGCATTGCTGCCCACCAAGGTCCAGACCGTCACCGTGACGGCGGACGAGAACAACATGCGTGTCGACCGTTTCCTCGAAGCGCGCTTTCCCGGCCTGTCGTTCTCCCACATCCAGCGCGTCGTCCGCAAAGGCGAGCTGCGCGTCGACGGCAAGCGCGTCGACAGCAAGGATCGCCTCGAGGAGGGGCAGAGCGTCCGCATCCCGCCGCTGAAGCTCGACGCACCGAAGGTCGTCGGGGAGCTCTCGGACGCTGCGCAAAAAACGCTCAAGGCGCTGCAGGAGATGACGATCTACGAGGACGACGACGTCCTCGTCCTGAACAAGCCGGCCGGCCTTGCCGTGCAGGGTGGGTCGGGCATGACGCGGCACATCGACCAGATGCTGGAGGTGATGCGCGACGCCAAGGGCCAGAAGCCGCGGCTCGTGCACCGCATCGACAGGGAGACGTCGGGCTGTCTCCTGATCGCCAAGACGCGCTTCGCCGCCTCGCACCTGACAGGCGCATTCCGCTCGCGATCGGCGCGAAAGGTGTATTGGGCTCTGGTACCGGGCCTGCCGAAGCCCAAGCAGGGCCGCATCTCGACCTTCCTCGCCAAGGAAGAGAGCGAGGACGACACCATCATGCGCATCGCCCAGCATGGCGATGAGGGCGCGAGCCACGCGGTGACCTATTATGCGGTGGTCGAGACCGCGGGTAACAAGCTGACCTGGGTGTCGCTGAAGCCGGTAACGGGCCGCACCCACCAGCTGCGCGCCCACATGGCCCATATCGGCCATCCGATCGTCGGTGATCCCAAATATTTCAACATCGAGAACTGGCAGCTGCCGGGCGGCTTGCAGAACCGGCTGCATCTCTTGGCACGCCGCATCGTCATCCCGCATCCGCGCGGCGGCGTGATCGACGCCACCGCGCCTCTGCCGCCACATATGCAGCAGTCGTGGAACCTGCTCGGGCTTGATGCAACCAGATTTGATCCGATCGAGAACGCGCCTGAAGAATAATTAAGTCAGGTTGAACGGGGGCAGTCGAAGCACAACATATCGCCTATGAAACGGCTCGCGATATGTCTCGTGGTTCTGACCGCACTGTTTATGGGGCAGGGGGCTCAGGCACAATTGGTGCTGCCGGGCCCCTCGCAGGTCGTTCCGCTGCCTTCGCCGCCACCGCCGCCGAAGCTCGAGGTGCCGAAGATGCCGCAACTCGATGCGCCGCCGAGCTACAATTACCGGCCGCTTCCGCGTAATTCGTTCGGCGATCGCTTTTCGAAGTGCCTCGAGGATGCCGCAGGCGCGGGGCTGAGCCCCGGTCACCGTGGCACCTATGCGCTCAGATGCGCGAACTAGGGTCGATCTAGCGGCTAGGCCCGGCGAACAGGTCCGCAACGCCCGCCAAGTTCCCTCATGCCCGCCGCTCGCTTTATCGGCTGCCGGGTTTATCCTAAAAGCCTGGCATTCAGCGGCAGGGACCGAAAAACCGACATGCGCGAATTGTTCGATGAAGCTGCGGGGCAAAGCCCGCCCGATCCGCGCGAGGCGGCACGCCAGTCGGCGCGCCCGCCGCAGCGCAAGCGCTTCTACAAGGAGGCGGGCGTGAGCGAGGCCGAGGGCGGGTATGCCATTGCGCTGGACGGCAGGCCGATCCGTACGCCGTCCGGTCGCCAGGTGGTGATCCCTTCGCGCGAACTTGCCGAGGCGGTGGCTGCGGAATGGGCGGCCCAGGGCGAGACGATCGACCCCATGAGCATGCCGCTGACGCGGATCGCCAACAGCGTGGTGGAGGGGGTCGTCGATCGCGTCGAGCTCGTCAGCAACGACCTCGCCAGATATTTCGAGTCCGATTTGCTGTTCTATCGTGCCGGCCATCCCGAGGGACTGGTCGCCCGCGAGGCCGCGCATTGGGATCCTGTGCTGTTCTGGGCGGCGGGGACGCTGGGAGCGCATTTCATCCTGTCCGAGGGCATCATGCATGTGAAGCAGCCGGACGAGGCGCTTCGGGCGGCGCGCGCCGCGCTGCCGCAGGATGCCTGGTCGGTCGCCGCTCTCCATGTGGTGACGACCCTGACCGGCTCGGCGTTGCTGGCACTGGCGCTCGCCCATGGCGCGCGGGACGCCGACCAGGTCTGGACCGCCGCCCATGTCGATGAGGACTGGAACGCCGAGCAATGGGGCGCGGACGAGGAGGCAGCCAGCCGCCGGGCCATCCGCCTCAGGGATTTCGAGGCCGCCGTGGCTGTGCTGGCGGCCGTAAACCCGGCCCGAGCCATAGGTCCTTAACGAGAGGTTTACGACGCAGCGTTACGGTAGCCGGCGCTCCCTAAGGCCGCTGAGATGCCGACGCCGGTCACTTCCATTGCTCCCGTCAGCGCCGCCAGCCCCTTGGCTGATGCGGCGACACCCGATCTTGTGCTCCAAGCCGGCAGCGTCGTCGATGCCAGGGTCGTCAGCGTCCTCGCCGACAATTTGGTGCGGATCGCGATCGCAAATCTATCGCTCGACGTGATGTCGGAAGTCGCGCTGTCGCCCGGGCAAAATCTCCAGCTGGCGGTGTCGCGGAACGACGGCACCGTTCGTCTTGCCGTCGTGAGCGGGACAGGCGAGGCGGCCGCCGACGTGGTCACGCTGACGCCGCGTGCGGCCTCGCTGGTGGAGAGCCCGCCGCTTGCGCCGTCGGCGGGCGCCGCGCGCAACACGCTGACACCTCTGGAGCAAGTCGCCGTCACGGTGGCTTCGGCCGATGCCGTCACCAGGCAGGGCAGCCAGGCGCCGCTGTTTGCCAATCTGGCCGCCGTCGTCACCGGGAGCGATCTGCCTGCGGGCTTGAAGCAGGCGGTGCTGGCCGTGCTGGCGCAGCAGACGCCGCTCGATACCGGGCTTGCCGGCGGCGATATCGAATCCGCATTTCAGAAGTCGGGGCTGTTCCTCGAGGCTTCGCTCGCCGCAGGCGCGACGCCGTCGTCAGGCACAATGCCCGATCTGAAGGCGGCGCTGCTGGTGCTGCGCCAGGCACTGGCTACGATTGAGAGGGCCGTGCCATCGACACAAGGCGCCCCGCCGGCTCCGGCAGCAGGTGGGGCGGCGCAGGCGGGATCGCCATCAGCCGAAATCGCGCAGCAGCCGCAAACGCCGCGCAGCGCCAATCCTACGGCGGCCGTGCTCGGAGACATCGCCGGCGGCGCTTCGCAGGCGGCGACATCGCGGATCATGTCCGCTGGCCTTGCCGCGAGCCTGCTGCAAGAGGTCACGCAAAACCTGCCGCACCTGACCGGCAACGTGCCGGGCTCGAACAAGGCCGTGCCGGATGGCCACCTCTTCGAGGCCGCTGCACACGCGACGCCCCCGCCATTCCGCGGTGCGCTGCCGGCGCCGCAGTCCGTCGCCGCGCCATCGCTCGCGCCGGATACGCCGCTCGCTGCCACCGTGCATCGCCTGCTCGACGACACCGATGCGGCGCTCGCGCGGCAGACGCTCTTGCAAATTGCTTCGCTCCCCGATCGCATCGATGCCAGCGGGCACCGGATCGATCCGACCGTGCCGCAGTGGAATTTCGAGATTCCGTTCGCGACCCCGCAGGGCACCGCCATGGCGCAGTTCGAGATCTCGCGCGATGGCGGCAACGAGTCCGCCGATCCTGCCCAGCGCACCTGGCGCGCGCGCTTCTCCCTTAATGTGGAGCCGGCCGGACCCGTGCATGCGTTGATCACGCTGAACGGCGACAAGACATTCGTGCGGATGTGGGCGGAGCGGCCGGCGACGGCGCAGCAGCTCCGTGCCGGCGTCGGTGAACTCAGCCAGGCATTGACGAGAGCCGAACTCAAGCCCGGCGACATCGTGGTCCGCGATGGCACGCCGCCGCAGCCGGCGCCGGCCCGCGCCGGGCACTTCCTGGATCGCGCGACATGAGCGATCCATCCAAGCTTGCGATCGCGCTCCACTACGAGAAGGGCACCAACGCGCCTGTCGTCGTCGCCAAGGGCAAGGGCACGATCGGCGAAAAGATCGTCGAGATCGCCAATGCCCACGACATCCCGATCGAGGAGAACGGGATTCTGGCGGGCGCGCTGTCCAAGGTCGAGCTCGGCGACGAGATCCCGCCGGATCTCTACAAGGCCGTCGCCGAGGTGCTGGTGTTCGTGCTGCGGCTGTCGGGCCGGGGGCGGTAAGAATAACCTGTCATCGTTTCACCACGTAGCGGCTGCATGGTCGCGCGGCTTCTCACAGTTCACGGATATCGCTTTTGCTGACCCGTCGTTCCACCCTCGGTCTTCTCGCCGCAGCCGCGGTGCTGCCATCCCGCGCGCGCGCCCACGTCGCGCCGCCGCGCAATGAAATCCGTGAAAGTCTTGCAAAACGCTTCACCGATCTCGGCACATCCGGCACCTTCGTCGGCTACAAGGTCGAGGACTATCTGATCGTCGCCAGCGACAAGGAGCGCTCGGGCGAGGGCAAGTTGCCGGCCTCGACCTTCAAGATTCCGAACGCGCTGATTGCGCTGGAGACCGGCGTGGTCGCGGACCCCGACAAGGACGTGTTTCCCTGGGACGGCGTCAAGCGCCCGATCGAGGCCTGGAACAAGGATCACACACTGCGCAGCGCCATCGCAGTGAGCGCGGTGCCGGTCTTTCAGGAGATTGCACGGCGCATCGGCCAGGAGCGCATGCAAAAATATGTCGACGAGTTCGACTACGGCAATCGCGACATCGGCGGCGGCATCGACCAGTTCTGGCTCACCGGCGCCCTGCGCATCGATCCGGTCGAGCAGGTCGATTTCGTCGACCGGCTGCGCCGCCGCGTGCTGCCGATCTCAAAGCGCAGCCAGGATCTCGTCGCCGACATCCTGCCGGTGACCAAGGTGGGCGACAGCATCATCCGCGCCAAGTCCGGATTGCTGGGTGCCGAGCGCGGCGAGCCGTCGCTCGGCTGGATGGTCGGCTGGGCCGAGAAGGGCGAGGCGCACACCGTGTTCGCGCTCAATATGGATTGTAAGGAGCCGCGTCTCGTCGGCGAGCGCATGCCGCTGACACAGGCCTGCCTTGCCGAGATCGGCGCGATCTAGCTCCAACGCCGTTGCCGCCTGACCTGGCTTGATGAGCGCCTGCAAGAACTCCTCCACGGCGCCGGGGGACGACCGTCGCGAGCATCTCGGCGATGCTTGCGTGATGCGCGGGCCAAGGTGTCGTGATCGCCGCCGTGCCGATTGGGCCCACGCCACATTCGGCGCCAGCCCGTGAGCGCGAAGCAAGCCTGATCGGGCTGCTCGGTCAATCGGGCCGGAACACCGGGTCTTGCGAGGTCGCGCGCCAATCAGGCGGCCTTCTGCCGCCCGATCCGGCCGAGATGGGTAAAGGAGAACCCGGCGGAATATTTCAGGCCGTAGCCGAGCGCCCGATCGATGCCGATATGGGCAAGCCAGATCAAGGCAATTGACAAAGTAAGCGGCGAGGCGAGGCCGAAGCCCAGCGTCAGCAGCGCCACCGGCGCCATGTAGCTGTGGGCGGCGTTGTAGACCATCGCGCCGAATTTGGCGTCGGCAAGATAGCCCAGAAAGCTCAAATCCGGGGCGAAGAAGAGCACGGCGAAGACCAACCAGGAGCCGTCCCAGGCCCAGTAGAGCGTCACCATCCCTGCGAACAGGGTCAGGCCCTCCAACCGCAGCAGGATGTTGACACCGCCTGTCGCCGCGCCGGTCCCGGCGGTTCCTTCGGTCATGCTCGTCTCCCAGGCAAAACTTTGTAATTCCTTGCGCTTTCACGCTGCGGCAGGGCGGCCCTGCGACGCCGAAAGCCGCTTCCCGGCCCGCAAAATGCCGTGTTAGAACCCCCGGCGTCACTTAAGGCTTAAGAACTGGCGGGAGCAAATGAAACACATCCTGGACGCCCTCGAAGACCGTCGCGCCGCCGCAAAACTCGGCGGCGGGGAAAAGCGCATCGAGGCGCAGCACGCCCGCGGCAAGCTGACGGCGCGCGAGCGCATCGAGCTGCTGCTCGACAAGGGGTCGTTCGAGGAGTTCGACATGTTCGTCGAGCACCGCTCCACCGAGTTCGGCATGGAGAAGACCAAGGTGCCCGGCGACGGCGTCGTCACCGGCTGGGGCACCGTCAACGGCCGCAAGACCTTCGTCTTCGCCAAGGATTTCACCGTGTTCGGCGGCTCGCTGTCCGAGACCCACGCGCTGAAGATCACGAAGCTCCAGGACATGGCGATGAAGGCGAGGGCGCCTATCATCGGCCTCTATGACGCCGGCGGCGCCCGCATCCAGGAGGGCGTTGCCGCGCTCGCCGGGTACTCCTACGTTTTCCGCCGCAACGTGCTGGCCTCGGGCGTGATCCCGCAGATCTCCGTCATCATGGGGCCCTGCGCCGGCGGCGACGTCTATTCGCCGGCGATGACCGACTTCATCTTCATGGTGAAGAACACCAGCTACATGTTCGTCACCGGCCCCGACGTCGTGAAGACCGTGACCAACGAGGTCGTCACCGCCGAAGAGCTCGGCGGCGCCTCGGTGCACGCGACGCGCTCCTCGATCGCCGACGGCGCCTTCGAGAACGACGTCGAGACGCTCCTGCAGATGCGGCGCCTGATCGACTTCCTGCCCTCCAATAACACCGACGGCGTGCCGGAATGGCCGAGCTTCGACGACATCGGCCGCGTCGACATGTCGCTGGACACGCTGATCCCCGACAATCCGAACAAGCCCTACGACATGAAGGAGCTGATCCTGAAGGTCGTCGACGAGGGCGACTTCTTCGAGATCGCGGAAGCCTTCGCCAAGAACATCGTCACCGGCTTCGGCCGCATCGCCGGCCGCACCGTCGGCTTCGTCGCCAACCAGCCGATGGTGCTGGCCGGCGTGCTCGACAGCGACGCCTCGCGGAAAGCCGCGCGCTTCGTCCGCTTCTGCGACGCCTTCAACATCCCGATCGTCACCTTCGTCGACGTGCCCGGCTTCCTGCCGGGCACGAGCCAAGAATATGGCGGCCTGATCAAGCACGGCGCGAAGCTGCTGTTTGCGTATTCGCAATGCACCGTGCCGCTCGTCACCATCATCACTCGCAAGGCCTATGGCGGCGCCTTCGACGTCATGGCTTCCAAGGAGATCGGCGCCGACATGAACTACGCTTGGCCGACCGCCCAGATCGCGGTGATGGGCGCCAAGGGCGCGGTCGAGATCATCTTCCGCTCCGACATCGGCGACCCCGACAAGATAGCGGCCCGAACGAAGGAATACGAAGACCGCTTCCTGTCGCCCTTCATCGCCGCCGAGCGCGGCTACATCGACGACGTCATCATGCCGCACTCGACCCGCAAGCGCATCGCAAGGGCGCTGGCGATGCTGAAGGACAAGAAGACGGAAATGCCGGCGAAGAAGCACGACAATCTGCCGTTGTGAGGACGTGTAGCCCGGATGAGCGCAGCGACGTCCGGGTTCTTTGTCCAAGTCCCGCATGTCGCTTCGCTCATGCGGGCCACTGGTTCCTTCTGATTTGGCATCCTCGATCCAATGACCGAAGACGATCCGACCGACGAAATCTCCGATATCGAAGATCGGATCGAGGCGCTCGCCGAGATCGCCGAGCGGTGTCGGAAGTACATCCTGGCGTCCAAGATCGCCATCGGTGGGGGAGCAGCGCTACTGTTGGTGACGATCCTCGGCCTATTTGGCACAGGTCAGACCGCCGCGCTCGGCTCGATCGCTCTGGTGCTCGGCGGGATCGTTTCGCTCGGTTCGAATGTCAGCACGCTGCGGCAGACGGATGACGCCATTCGTGCTGCGGAGGCGCAACGTGCGGCGTTGATCGGACGCATCGACCTTCGCCTGGTCGCCGATGCTCCGTTGAAGCTGGTGTGACGCAACCAGCGCCACCACGCCTCACGCGGCCGTCTTGAGCGTCAGCACCGACAATTCCGTGCGGCATTCGGCGGCGAAGGCTTGAAGTCGCTCGGCCGTCTGCCGGTCGAGGATGGCTTTTGCCAGCCGCTCGGCGCGGGCGATCTGTTGCTTGAGATATTCGATGCGAGCCACGGGTCACCTCTTAGCGGAAATAAACTCAGGCGAATTGCTTCATTCGGCGGTGGCGACTCTATAGGCCAGGAGCTGGATTGGATGTGTGAGCCACATCACGCCTTGCGCGTCGCATCCGCCGCAGCGAAATGAGCCATCTGGTCGGCATGGGCCTTGATGAACGCCGGGCGGCCGGTGGCGCGCGCGACGTAGGCGCGGCAGGCAGGACTGTCCGTCAGCCCGTCGAAACCATCGACGACGCGCAGCACGTCCGCCATCAGGATGTCGGCGACGGAGAAGGAGCCCGCCAGCCATTCGCGGCTGCCCAGCACCGGCTCGAGATGCTTGAGCCGAAGCTTGAGGAAGTCGTCGACGAATTTCCACGCCGCCGTGTCGGTCGGATGGCCCATGAACTTCGACATGCCCCAGGGCATGCTGGCCATCTCCACCGAATTGAGCGCCGCGAACGCCCATTTCGTCGCCTCGGCGCGACCGCGCGGATCGGATGGTATCAGCCTCTCGCTGAGCCCGCCGAGATGCAGCAGGATCGCGCCGGTCTCGAAGATCGAGAGGTCGCCGTCGGTCAGCCACGGCACCTGCCCGAACGGCTGGTGCGCGAGGTGCGCGGGCCCGCGATCGTCGAACGGCGCGCTGGCGACGCGATAGGGCAGGCCGGCTTCTTCCAGCGCCCAGCGCACGCGGAAGTCGCGCACGAAGCCTCGCGGCGCTGCGGGAACCCAATCGAAGGTGGTCAGGGTGAGGTCGGCCATTTGCTGTCTCCGTGTCCTGGTTCGAGGCAAAGGACGAACGAAGGGCGTCCATTCCGACACCTGACCAACTCTTTTTGTCGCCGGCGGCTTAACCGGCTAGTCTCGGTTCAAACAACAGGAGGAAATCCGATGCCAGCAGCCTTTTTCGTCGTCCGCGCCATCGTCACCGATCCCAATAAGCGCGCTGCTTTCGACCGATGGTACGAGACGGAACACCTGCCCGATGCGGTGAAGGCGTTCGGCGTGAGCAAGGCCTGGCGGTTCTGGAGTCTGGACGATCCCTCGCTGCACCAGGCGATGTATCAGTTCGATGACGAGGCAAAGCTGAATGCGATGCTGAAAGGTGACGCGCTACGAAAGCTCGTCGCCGACTTCAACCGCGACTGGCCCGACGTGAAGCGCACGCGCGAAACGCTTGTGCTGGCGCAGGAATTAGCGAAATAGGCGGGAGACATCCGCAGCTCAATAAATCTGAACGCGCGATTCAGCTTCGGTTCATGTCGTGAACGCGACACTTCCTCTGCATCACAAGTCACGATGACCAAAGGAAGAAATGATGGAGCGCCGGAACTTTTTGAAACTTGCATTGGGGGTGACGGCGGGCGCCGCCGCCTTCGCCGCGACGGCCGCGCAGGCCGCGCCGCTGTCACCGCAGCCGGTCGGTGACCCCGCCCGTATGCCGCAGGGCAATTCCGACGCTCATCCCGCGGTCACCACCAGCGAGGAAGCCACCAAGCTGACGCCAGAGCAGGTACACTACGGCCATCACCGCCACTGGGGCTGGCACCGCCGTCATTGGCGCCGGCATCGCCGACGCTGGCACCGCCGCCATCACTGGTAAGCTCGCGAAGTTCGCGGATTGGACGGGGGTCGCCGCCGGCGGTCCCCGTTTCGATTCTGGAGGCACTCCGGTTCCACGGCGGATGGATTGTTTGGTCGCAATCCCAAATAAAATGGCCGCGCAGGCTTCCGCCGCGCGGCCATTCAGTAACGCAAATGGACGAGATCAGAACGGGCGGCAGCGGCCGGCGTACCAGCGGAAGCCGTAGGGGCACACGCGTGCGCGAGGCACAACGACGACCGGCGCCGGGGCGACCACCACCGGAGCGCGGCGAACGACGACCGGGCCGCGCATCGGACGGCAGCCGCCATAGGGGCCGCGATACCAACCCGGGCCGCAACCTCCGGCGGCGCTGGCCGCCTCGCTGAAACCGACGACCGCGCTGGCGAGCATGACGGCGGCAAACAGGTATTTCATTTGGTCTTCCTTCTCGTCCTTAGGCAGGCTAGGGGAACGGCGCTTGCGGCGCACAATGAATCAAGAGACACGATTCGACACGTTAAATCTGGGGCGTGCCGACACGTCGCGATCCAAACCTGCCAATCATGACCTGAATGCGGCATGAACGTTCCGCGCATCCTGCCTCAGACGACACGCAACTGTCGCTAGCGGCCGAGAAAACCAAGCACCAGCTCCTTGTACTTCTCGGGCGCCTCCAGAAAGACGAGATGCCCGGTGTTCGGGATCACCTCGGCCCGCGCATTCGGCATCTTCGCCGCCAGCGCCTTCGCCAGCTCGGCGTTCTGCCCCATCTTGGCTCGCAGCGCCTCGGGCGCGAGCGGCCGGCCCGGCGCGTTATGGTCGTCGGCCCCCATGATGAACAGCGTCGGCAGCGCGATTAGCGGAATCTCGTGCGCCACCGGCTCTCGGTAGATCATCTGGCCGGAACTGACGAAGGCGCGCAGCCAGCGCGGATAGTCGGGGCTGCCCTTGATGTTGAAGCGGGCATCGATGAATGGCGTGATCGCCTCGGCCGGCAGCTTGATCGCGTAATTGGTCTGGAGTTGCTTGCGATAGCCCTCCGGCGTGAGCTTGTCCTCGGTCTCGATCATCTTCCCGGTCGGCGTCGGCGGCACGTAGAGGCGGTAATCCTCGAGCCCGATCGGCGCGGTCAGCACCAGATGGGCGACGCGGTCGGGATAGGCGCGGGCGATGCGCACGCCCAGCATGCCGCCGAGCGAGTGGGCGACGATCTCGGCCTTGTCGATCTTGAGATGATCGAGCAGCGCGATTGTGTTGCGCGCCAGCGTGTCGAAATGCAGTTCGCCCTGCGGCTTGGAGGATTTGCCGAAACCAATCTGGTCCGGCACCACGACGCGGAAGCCGGCCTCGCTCAGCATCTTGATCACCGGCGCCCAATAGCTCGACGGGAAATTGCGCCCGTGCAGCAGCACCACGGTGCGGCCGTTCGGCTGCGCGGGCGACACGTCCATGTAGGCCATGCTGAGCTGCTCGCCATCGTTGACGACCGGCAGGAGGTGCACGGGGTAGGGATAGGCAAAGCCTTCGAGCGCGATGCCATAGGGCTCACGGGGCGGGCTGTCGGCGGCGATGGCGAAGGTGAACGGAGAGACGAGAAGGGCGGCGGCGAGCGCGGCCGGGAGGAGGCGGTTCATGGAGGGTCTCGTAATTGGAGCAGTCATTCCGGGGCGCGCGCAGCGCGAACCCGGAATCTCGAGATTCCGGGTCTGGTCCTTCGGACCATCCCGGAATGACAATGCGCATAAAGACGTCAATGGCCGGGTCAAGCCCGGCCGCGACGAGAGCCCGCATTCACACGCAAACGTGCGAACCCACGCGCCCCGCGTGATCAGTCGTTCGCATTCCCGAAGAGCGTGGCAAAGTGCTTCTCGCCGGTGCGGGTGAAATTCACCACGCGGCTGCCGGGCGTGGCATCGCGCGAAGCCCATTTCAGTTCGGCGAAGCGCTGCATCATGGCGGCGCCCAGCGTGCCGGCGAGATGATGCCGCCGCTCGCTCCAGTCGAGGCAGGCCTTGCATACCGGGCGGCGCGGATGCGCCAGCATCTCGGGCGAGATCTGCAGATGCTTGGCGAGGAAGCGCTCGCCCTCGGCCGTCAGCTCGATGTCCTGCTTCTTCTGCCTGATCAGGTTTCGCTCGCGCATGGTGTCGAGCATCTGCACGCCGAGATCGCCGGCGAGATGGTCGTAACAGATCCGCGCCCGCCGCAGCGCCGGATCCTTCGGTCCGGTGCGCACGCGCATGTGGCCGGTCCGCGCGGCGAGGCCCGCGAGGCCCTCCAGCACGCCGGCGACGTCGTCGTCGGTGAGGCGGTAATAGCGGTGGCGGCCCTGCCTCTCGGGCTCGACGAGGCCGCCGGCCTCGAGCTTCGAAAGATGCGAGCTTGCGGTCTGCGGTGTGATGCCGGCCTCCTGCGCCAACTCGCTCGCGGTGAGCGCGCGGCCGTTCATCAGCGCCGTGAGCATGTTGGCGCGCGCGGGGTCGCCGACGAGGGAGGCGACCATGGCGATATCAGGACCTGCTTTCATGCTTCGATGGTAGCCGAAGCATTGTGGCCGGGCAAGGGCGTAGCGTGTTGCTTCAAGCACAGGAACCCGTCATGTCCGTCACCGTCTTCATCCGTTACCAGCTCGATCCCTTCAAGCGCGCGCAGTTCGAGGAATATTCGAAGCGCTGGCTCACCATCATCCCGAGATGTGGCGGCGAGCTGATCGGCTATTTCATGCCCCACGAGGGCACCAACAACATCGCGTCCGCCCTGATCTCGTTCGAGAGCCTGGCCGCCTACGAGGCCTATCGCAAACGGCTGCGGGCCGATCTCGACGGCATGGCAAACTTCAATTTTGCCGAGTCCGAGAAATTCATCCTCGCCGAAGAGCGCACCTTCCTGCGCAAGGTGGTATTGTAGGCCAACCAACAGCAGGAGATGCTCATGATTGCCGTGATCTTCGAGGTCTGGCCCAAGCCGGAACACCGCCAGGACTATTTCGACCTCTCGGCCGATCTGAAGCCGTTGCTGCACACCATCGACGGCTTCATCTCGGTCGAGCGCTTCGAGAGCCTGACCGAGAAGGGCAAGATCCTGTCGGTGTCGTTCTGGCGGGATGAGGCAGCCGTGCAGGCCTGGCGCAACACGATGGAGCATCGCCGCACGCAAGCGAAAGGCCGCGCAAAAATCTTCGCGGACTATCATCTGCGCATCGCCAGCGTGATCCGGGATTACAGCATGACCGACCGCGAGCAGGCTCCGAAGGACAGCCGCGCCGTACACGACGGGCACTAGCGCACTTGAAAGGGCGCGCCTATGTCTGCGCGGCCAACTAGGGAGAGAAACATGCACGTGACGACCGCGGACAAGCGCGCGACGTTCAGGAAGATGCACGAGAGCGGCTGCTTCATCCTGCCTAATCCGGTCGATGTCGGCAGCGCGAAAGCCTTGCAGCATCTCGGCTTCAAGGCGATCGCGTCCTCGAGCGCAGGCTTTGCCTGGACCATCGGCAAGGCCGACAACCACGTCAGCGTCGAGGACGTCTGTCAGCATCTGGCAGCATTGAGCTCGGCCGTCGATATCCCCGTGAACGCCGATTTCGAGGGCGGCTTTGCCGTCGAGCCGGACAGGGTCGCCGACAATGTCGAGCGCTGTGTGCGTACCGGCGTCGCGGGCCTCTCGATCGAGGATTCCACAGGCGACAAGGACAAGCCGCTCTACGACCGCGCGCTTGCGGTCGAGCGCATCAAGGCCTCGTGCAAGGCGATCGGCGACAGTGGCACGCTGCTGGTCGGCCGCTGCGAGGCTTACTTGTGGGGCGTCACCGACCTCAAGCTCGTCATCGATCGGCTGACCGCCTATGCCGATGCCGGCGCCGATTGCCTCTACGCGCCGGGCCTGAAGAGCCGCGAGGACATCGCCGCGGTGGTGAAGGCGGTGCATCCGAAGCCGTTCAATCTCCTGATCGGCGCGTCCGGCCTGTCGTTGCAGGAGGCAGAAGATCTCGGCGTGCGCCGCATCAGTGTGGGCGGCTCGCTCGCCCGCGCCGCCTGGGGCGGCTTCATGCGCGCTGCAAAGGAGATGGCGGAGAAGGGAACGTTCACAGAGCTTGCCGGCGGCTATCCCGGCGGCGAGCTCAACAAGATGTTCAGCTAAAGCGGAATGGCTTTAGGTTGAATCGATTGCCGCGGCTCCTTCACCTCTCCTGCTTGCGGGAGAGGTCGGCGCGAAGCGCCGGGTGAGGGCTTTCTCCTCTTGGGGATTGTCCCATTGCGGAAATACCCTCTCCCCGACCCTCTCCCGCGAGCGGGAGAGGGAGTGCACCTCCGTCGTTGCAGCGATCAAGCCTCATCTCACCTCATCTAGGCCAACGAACAGCGGCGGGATGTTGCATCCCGCCGCTGTCACATCTCATTGCTAACTGTTACTTCGCGCCGTCAGACGGCGTCTGCGAACCCGGCGCCGGCTTTGCAGCAGGCGTATCGGGAGCCGGGGCAGCAGGCCTGCTCGGCGCCGCACCCGTGGTCACGCCCGGCTCGGTGTTGTTGCGCGGCGTCACGTCGCGCACGCCAGGAGGCGCCGCCGGATTGGTCGGCTGCGTCTGCGCAGTCTGCGAGGCCGGCGTGTTGCTGGCCTCGTTGGTCGTGGTGGTATTGTTCAAGCCGTAGAACACGGCGCCCAGCACCAGGGCGACCGCTACCGCAAACAGCGCGATCTTGCCGCTGGAGGCAGGGCCTTCCCCGAGCTCAGGATCGGCTTGAAGGTCGGCATCCCGGCGCGCCGCGCGAGAAAACTCATCGTCGGCGAGGTTCGGGCGATACGGATCGTTGGGAAAACGGTCGTCAGCCATCGATTGGATCTCCTCGGTTATGACGTCGGGACAACCCTCAGGTGCGAGATTCCGTTCCGCGCCACCCCATGCTTTCGTCGCATGTTGCCCTCGTGTCGGGAATCGGGAACCTGTTCGCTCGGGAACTGGACGCGAGTTCCATGGCTGCGACGAGGGAACGAGACCGATGTGGAGTCTGCCGCCGACCGATAGCGTGCTGCACTTTCTGGCCCTCGTCGCCTTGACGGCAGAGGGCATGACGGCGGCACTGGCCGCGGGGCGGCGCAGCATGGACTATGTCGGCGTTTGTCTTCTCGCCTGCATCACCGCGCTTGGCGGCGGCACGCTACGCGACCTGTTTCTCGGTCACTATCCGCTGGTGTGGGTGGCCAACCCGATCTACCTTGCTCTGCCGGGTGGGGCGGCGCTGCTGACGATCCTGATCGCGCGCCTCGTCCACCGGCTGCACCTCGCCTTCATCGTGCTCGATGCCATCGGCCTCGTCGTCTTCACCATGATCGGCTGCAACGTCGCCTGGCAGATGGACGCCTCGCTCCCGATCGTGATCGTCTCGGGCGTGGTGACGGGCTGCGCCGGCGGTGTGTTGCGCGATGTGCTCTGCAACGACGTGCCGCTGCTGTTTCGATCCGAGCTCTATGCCAGCGTCTCGGTCGTGACTGGCTTGTTCTACGCGACGGCGTTCGGCTTCAATCTCAATGCCGAGCTCTGGACGATTTTGACCTTCGCGCTCGGCCTCAGCTTCCGCCTGCTTGCGGTGCACTACAGATGGGAGATGCCGAAATTCGTGTTCACCGGGGATGAGGAGAGGTAGAGTCAAGTCGCCTCATTCTGATGACGAGGGAGGGAGGTGGCTACGGCTCCTTCCTCGCCCTCGCCACCTGGGCCGACGTCACCAGCAGGCCCGCGTTACCCCAGGAATTGCGGATGTAATTCGTCACCGCCGCGATCTCCTCGTCGGACAGTTGCTTGGCATAGCCCGGCATCTCCCCGGTGTTGGGCGCGCGCGGCGTGGTCACGGTGTAGGCGCCGTCGAGGATGATGCGCAAGGTGGAGGATGGGTTGTTGGATTGCAGCAGCGCATTGCCTGGCAACGGCGGATAGATGCGCGGGGCCCCGGAGCCGTCGGCCTCATGGCAGGCGATGCAGAGTTTTGCGTAGACGGCCTGGCCGGCCTTCATCTCGGCATCATCCGGCGGCGTCACGATCGTCTCACGCCGCGCCGGCGGCAGGCTCTTCAAGTAAACGGCGATTGCGCGCACATCGGCATCGCTCATCTTCGCGGTCGAGTTGACGACGACCTCCGCCATCGGCCCGCCGGCATGGCTTTTGGCGTTGCGTCCGCTTTGCAGATACTCCGTGATGTCCTCCTCGCTCCACGATTTCAGCCCGGTGCGGACGGCGCCATCGAGGCGGGGGGCAAACCAGCCGCCGACCTCATTGCCGGATAGCGCCTGCCCATCCCTGTCGGCGCCGAAATAGTTCTTGGGCGTGTGGCAGGCGCCGCAATGACCGAGCCCGGTGACGAGATAGCCGCCTCTGTTCCAGGCCGCGCTCTTGCTCTGGTCCGGCTCGAATAGGCCGGGCTTGAAGTACATGGCGTTCCAGAGCCGCATCAGGCCGCGATAGCCGAACGGCCAGCGCAGCTCCGGCGGCTTGTTGCGGTTCGCTACGGGCGCCAGCGTGGCAAGATAAGCGCGGATCGCCAGCGTGTCGTCCTTCGTCATTTTGGTGAAGTAAGGATAGGGAAACGCCGGGTAATAGTTCGAGCCGTCGGGCGCGATGCCGGTGCGCACCGCGCGCACGAAATCGGCATCCGTCCAGGCGCCGATGCCGGTGTCGCGGTCCGGCGTCAGGTTCGGCGCAAAGATCGCGCCGAAAGGCGTGTCGATCCGCTTGCCGCCCGCGAACGGCTTCGCCGGATCGGCGGTGTGGCAGCCCGCGCAGTCGCCGGCCTCGACCAGCGTCTTGCCATAGGCGATCAGTTCCGGTGATGGCTCGGCGGCAAGCGCCGCGCCAGCAACTGCACTGCACAACGCAATCAAAGCCAGAATCGTGCGCATGCTCGGCTTCTCCTGCGACCAATCGCCGTCATCGGGGCCATTGGGGCGGCCATTCATTTCGCGACGGCGGGGGTATGGTGACACAAATTGAAAATGCCCGGCGTGTTTGAGGCCACGAAATTGCGATTTTTACCCGGCGCGCCTTTTCGTCCAGATTTGTGGTGCGGATCATGAAATATCCGACATAGAGTGGCGGTGACGGTCGGCGCGCCCTAGCTAAAAACGACGGGAAGGCAACGGCTTAAGCGACCTTAAGTAACAAAGGCCTGAGCAGGGCCAAACGAGGACAGCATGGGCATCAACCAGGGTCCGATCAGTCTCGATCAGAAATACACCCAGCAGACCGGGCACGTCTTCACCACGGGCATCCAGGCCCTGGTCCGCCTGCCGATGGCCCAGATCCGGCGCGACCGCGCCAACGGCCTCAATACCGCGGGCTTCATCTCCGGCTATCGCGGCTCGCCGCTCGGCGGCTACGACCAGCAGCTCTTCGCCGCCCGCAAGCATCTGGAGCAGTACAACATCAAGTTCCAGCCCGGCGTGAACGAGGATCTGGCGGCCACCGCCGTCTGGGGCTCGCAGCAGCTCAACCTCTCGCCCGGTGCCAAATATGATGGCGTGGTCGGAATCTGGTACGGCAAGGGCCCGGGCGTCGACCGCTGTGGCGACGTGTTCCGCCACGGCAATGCGGCCGGCTCGGCCAAGAACGGCGGCGTGCTCTGCCTTGCCGGTGACGACCACGGCGCAAAATCCTCGACCGTCCCGCATCAGTCCGACCATGCCTTCATCTCGGCGCTGATGCCCTATCTCTATCCCTCGAGCATCCACGAGATGATCGAGATGGGCCTGCTCGGCATCGCGATGTCGCGCTATTCCGGCTGCTGGGTCGGCATGAAGGTGATCACCGAGACGGTGGAGACCACCGCCGAGATCGACCTCACCGACGAGATGAAGCCTTTCGTCATCCCCACCGATTTCGAGCTGCCGCCCGGCGGGCTCAATCTGCGCTGGCCCGACGACCGCTTCGAGCAGGACCGGCGCCTGCAGGACTATAAGGGCTTTGCCGCCATCGCCTTCGCGCGCGCCAACAAGGTCAACCGCGTCACCATGGATTCGCCGAACGCCCGTTTCGGCATCATGGCGTCGGGCAAGAGCTATGAGGACGTTCGCCAGGCGCTGCGCGAGCTGGGGATCACCGAGGAGGTCGCCGCCAAGATCGGCCTTCGTCTCTACAAGATCGGCATGCCCTGGCCGCTGGAGCCGGAAGGCGTGCGGCAGTTCGCTGTCGGCCTCGAGGAGATCTTCATCATCGAGGAGCGCCGCGAGATCGTCGAGAACCAGGTCAAGCAGGAGCTGTTCAACTGGCGCGACGACGTCCGCCCGCGCATCGTCGGCAAGATGGACGAGCACGACAAGCGCTTTTTGACCTTCGCCGCCGAGCTCAGCGTCGCCTCGCTCGCGACCTCGCTGACCGAGCGGCTGCTTCGACTTAATCTCAACCCTGAGATCGCGGAGATGCTCCGCGTTAAGGCCGACTGGTTCAACGGCCGCCAGGCGACCCAGATGCAGGCGGTCGCCCCCGTCTCCCGCACTCCCTACTTCTGCTCCGGCTGCCCTCACAACACTTCGACAAAAGTCCCCGAAGGCAGCCGCGCGCTCGCCGGCATCGGCTGTCACTTCATGGCGCTGTGGATGGACCGCTCGACCGAGACGTTCACGCATATGGGCGGCGAGGGCGTGCCCTGGGTCGGCATCGCGCCCTTCACCAACGAGAACCACATCTTCGCGAACCTCGGCGACGGCACTTACTTCCACTCCGGGCTTCTGGCGATCCGCCAGGCTGTCGCCTCCAAGACCAACATCACCTACAAGATCCTCTACAACGACGCGGTCGCCATGACCGGCGGCCAGCGCCATGACGGCGATCTCTCGCCGCAGCAGATCACCTTCCAGCTCCACGCCGAGGGCATCCGCGAGATCTATCTGGTCTCGGAGACCCCTGACGCCTATCCGGCCGACACCATCGCGCCCGGCGTGAAGAAGTATCACCGCGACGAGCTCGACAGCGTCATGAAGATGTGCCGCGAGTATAAGGGCACCTCGGCGATCGTCTTCGTGCAGACCTGCGCGGCCGAAAAGCGCCGCCGCCGCAAGCGCGGCCTGATGGAGGATCCGGCGCGCCGCGTCATGATCAACCCCGCCGTTTGCGAAGGCTGCGGCGACTGCTCGGTGCAGTCGAACTGCATCTCGGTGGAGCCGCTGGAGACCGAGTTCGGCCGCAAGCGCGCCATCAACCAGTCCTCCTGCAACAAGGATTATTCGTGTCTCAAGGGCTTCTGCCCGTCCTTCGTCACCGTCGACGGCGGCAAACCGCGTCACCGTGCGCCGGCCGAGTTCAGCGAGATCGGCGAGCTGCCTGAGCCGGCCTCGCGACCGACTCTCGACAAGCCCTACAACATCGCGGTCGGCGGCGTCGGCGGCACCGGCGTGCTGACCATCGGCGCGCTGCTCGGCATGGCCGCCCATATCGAGGGCAAGGCCTCGATGATCCTCGACATGTCGGGCCTTGCGCAGAAGGGCGGGGCGGTGCTCAGCCATGTCCGCCTGTCGGATCATCCGGCAGAGGTGACCTGCTCGCGCATCGTCACCGGCACGGCCGATCTCGTGCTCGCGGCCGACGAGGTGGTTGCGGTCGCCAAGGACACGATCTCGCTCTGCGACACCAGCCGCACCCGCGGCATCATCAACAGCCACGTGATCCCGACCGCCGACTTCGTCCTCAACCGCGACTTCAACTTCCAGACCCGCAAGCTGAATGGGTTGTTGGAGACGGCGCTGCACAAGGACTCCGTCTTCTTCGACTTCACCAAGCCGGCCGAGCAGCTGCTCGGCGACAGCATCGCCACCAACATGATGATGATGGGCTACGCCTATCAGAAGGGGCTGTTCCCGCTGTCGGCGGATTCGATCGAGCAGGCGATCGAGGTCAACGGCGTCTCGATCAAGATGAACAAGGAAGCCTTCCGCCTCGGCCGCCTGGCGGTCGCGGACCCCGCGCGCCTTGCCGCGATGCTGAAGGGGACGGACGAGGTGGTTGCGCCGAAGACGCTGGACGCAATGTCTCTCGACGAGGTCATCGAGCACCGCGCCAAGCATCTCACCGCCTATCAGAATGGTCGTCTGGCAAAACGCTATCGCAAACTGGTGGATCAGGTGCGCGATGCCGCTGTGAAGGGCGGCTATGGCGATGCGCTGCCTCGGGCGGTCGCGGTGAACTACGCCAAGCTCCTGGCCTACAAGGACGAATACGAAGTCGCGCGCCTCTACACCGACGGCGCCTTCGAGCAGCAGCTCCGCGACCAGTTCGAGGGTGACTTCAAGTTCAGCTTCAACCTGGCACCGCCGATTTTGGCGAGCGGCGTCGATGCGCTCGGACGCCCGAAGAAGCGCGCCTTCGGCCCGTGGATGCTGAACGTCTTCCGTGTGCTGGCAAAGTTCAAATTCCTGCGCGGCACGCCGTTCGACATTTTCGGCCGCAGCGCCGATCGCAAGCTCGAGCGCGATCTGATCACGGGCTACGAGAAGGACGTCGCCACCGTGCTCGGTCTGTTGTCGCCGCTCACGATCGACACCGCCGTCGAACTGCTGTCGCTGCCCGACCGCATCCGCGGCTACGGCCCGGTGAAGGAGAAGGCGGTCGCGGATGCAAAGGTGCGCTACGCCCAGCTCGCCGCGGACCTCGCTAATCCGCCGCCCGCGCCAAGGCAGATCGCGGCCGAGTAAGGGCATTGATTTGCTCGTAGCCCGGGTGAGCGAAGCGAGACCCGGGACATTGCTCATGAGATCCCAGATGTCGCTTCGCTCATCCGGGCTACAATCGACCTTACGATTTCCTCTTTGAAATCAACCACCCTTCTACTGTGCATGGGGTTGTTTTCGCGGAAATTGAATATCGGTTGTGTCGTCGGGCAAAACACCTTTAGGATTTTGTGCAGTCGAGCTCTCGTGCCCCGGACGCAGCGCAGCGCCCTTGGCGGTGCGCTGCAGAGCCGGGGCCCATGTCACAACGATGAGCAGCCGCGTGGGTCCCGGCTCTGCGCAGCAACGCTGGAGCGTTGCAGCGCGTCCGGGACACAAGAACATCGTCCACTTGCGCCAACCCGCTGCCCTCTCGCGCGACGGAATATTTCCGCGCTTGCCAATCAGGCCATCGCGGTTCAGAAAAAACCGAGCAAGAAGAAGCGCAAGCGGAGACCTGAAGTTTGACCATCAAGGGCAAGGCCTACATTGCCGGGATCTATGAACACCCGACCCGGCATGCGCCGGACAAATCCACCGCCCAGCTCCATGCCGAGGTCGCCAAGGGCGCGATCGAGGATGCCGGGATCAGCAAGGACGATATCGACGGCTATTTCTGCGCGGGCGACGCGCCGGGCGGCGCCTGGCCGATGGTCGATTATCTCGGCCTGAACACCAAGAAGCTTCGTCATGTCGATTCCACCGAGACCGGCGGCTGCTCCTACATCATCCATCTCGGCCATGCCGCCGAGGCGATCGCCGCGGGCAAATGCTCGATCGCGCTCGTTACGCTCGCCGGCAAGCCGCGCACCGGGGCAATGCCGCCGCGCGCGGCGGGCGCCGAGGTTGATTTCGAGACAGCCTACGGCGCGACCACGCACAATGCCTATGGCATGTGTGCCATGCGCCACATGCACGACTATGGCACCACCTCGGAGCAGCTCGCCTGGATCAAGGTCGCGGCCTCGCACCACGCGCAATACAATCCGCATGCGATGCTCAAGGACGTCGTCACCGTCGAGGATGTCCTGAACTCGCCGATGATCTCCGATCCCCTGCATCGCATGGATTGCTGTGTCGTCTCCGACGGCGGCGGCGCGATGATCGTGACGACGCCCGAGATCGCCAAGAGCCTGAAGAAGCCGCTGGTGCGCCTGATCGGCCATGGCGAGGCGATGAAGGGCCCGCGCGGCGGCAAGGATCTCGACCTCACTTATTCCGCCGGCGTGTGGTCCGGTCCCCGCGCGTTCGAGGAAGCCGGCATCACGCCGAAGGACATCAAATACGCCTCGATCTACGACAGCTTCACCATCACCGTCTTGATGCAGCTGGAAGACCTCGGCTTCTGCAAGAAGGGCGAGGGCGGCAAGTTCGTCGCCGACGGCAACCTCATCTCGGGCGTCGGCAAGCTGCCGTTCAACACCGACGGCGGCGGCCTCTGCAGCAACCATCCGGTCAACCGCGGCGGCATGACCAAGATCCTCGAGGCCGTCAGGCAGCTGCGCGGCGAGGCGCATCCGAAGGTGCAGGTTCCGAATTGCGATCTCGCCATCGCCCACGGCACCGGCGGCCTTTTGGGCGTCCGCCACGCCGCCTCGACCGCCATTCTGGAGCGCGTGTGATGGTAGATGCAAAGAAATATCCGGCCCCGGTGACGAACCCGGAAACCGCAGCGTTCTGGGACGCGGCGAAGCAAGGCAAGTTCATGATCAAGCGCTGCACCGCCTGTGGTGAGGCGCACTACTTCCCGCGCTCGATCTGCCCGTTCTGCTACTCCGACAAGACGGTGTGGGAGGAGGCGTCGGGCGAGGGCACGATCTACACCTGGAGCCTGATGCGGAAGTCGCCGACCGGGCCTTACGCGATCGGCTATGTCACGTTGAAGGAGGGGCCGTCGGTGCAGACCAATTTCGTCGACTGCGATCTCGAGAAGCTGAAGATCGGCCAGAAGGTGAAAGTGGTGTTCAAGCCGACCGACGGCGCGCCGCTGCCGTTCTTCACGCCGGCCTAGCATCTTCCCTTCTCCCCTTGTGGGAGAAGGTGGCGCGAAGCGCCGGATGAGGGGTTTCTCTCCACAGAGAGACTTTCACTGCGGAGCCAACCCCTCACCCAAACGAGTTTGCCGCATGGCTCTCGCGGCCCTCTCCCACAAGGGGAGAGGGCACTTCGACTGGCAGCGGCGCATAAGAATCCGAGGAAACAAACAAGATGTCCGCCAGATACGAAGAGCTCAAGGGCCTGAAGAACATCGGCCAGAAATACGCCTACACCGATCGCGAGGTGATGCTCTACGCCTACGGCATCGGCCTCGGCGCCGATCCCATGGACGAGAACGAGCTCGCCTTCGTCAACGAGGGCACGTTCACACCGCGACCGCTGAAGGTTGTGCCGACATTCGCGTCCGTTGCAGCGTGGGGCTCAGGGCCCGGCGAGATGAACCTCAACCGCGTCATGGTGGTGGACGGCGAGCGCGACATTACCTTCCACCAGCCGCTGCCGGTCGCCGCCAACATCACTGCCGATTCCTCCGTGCTCGAGGTCTACGACAAGGGCAAGGACAAGGGCGTCGTCATCGTTCACCAGACCGTGCTGAAGAACGAGAAAGGCGAGAAGCTGGCGACGCTAGTTGCCTCGCGCTTTGCGCGTGGGGACGGCGGGTTCGGCGGTCCGAACCTGACCCAACCCGATCCGCACAAGATCCCCTCGCGCGCGCCCGACAAGATCATCGATATCACGACGCGTCCGGACCAGGCGCTGGTCTATCGCCTCTGCGGCGACCGCAATCCGCTGCACTCCGATCCGGAATTCGCGAAGAAGGCCGGCTTCCCACGCCCGATCCTGCACGGCATGTGCACCTACGGCATCACCTGCCGCGGCGTACTCCAGACCTATGCCGACTACGACGCGAGCGCCTTCCGCCAGCACGTCGCGCGGTTCTCTTCGCCGGTCTATCCCGGCGAGACCGTGACCATGGACCTCTGGAAGGACGGCAACGTGATCTCGTTCGAAGCCAAGGTGAAGTCGCGCGGCGTCACCGTGATCAAGAACGGCAAGACGGTGCTGGGGTGATGACGCCGCTTGCGCGGCTCTGAGTTATTTCGTCATGCCCGGGCTTGTCCCGGGCATCCACGTTCTTTCGTGCAGTTGGCGACCAAGTTCGTCGATGGCCGGGACAAACCCGGCCATGACGGAGCAAGAAAAACAAACAGGGAGAAGCCACCATGGGATTGCTCGACGGCAAGGTTGCGCTGATCACCGGCGCGGGCGGGGGGCTCGGTGAGGCCTACGCAAGACTGTTCGCGCGGGAAGGGGCATCGGTCGTCGTCAACGATCTCGGCGGGCCTCGCGACGGCTCCGGCGCCGACAAGTCAATGGCGCAGCAGGTGGTGGACGCGATCGAGGCCGAAGGCGGCAAGGCGGTCGCCAACGGCGCCGACATCTCCACCATGGAGGGCGGCCAGGCGGTGTTCGACGACGCCATCAAGCATTTCGGCCGTGCCGACATCCTCGTCAACAACGCGGGCATTCTGCGCGACCAGACCTTCGCCAAGGCCTCCGAGGCCGACTGGGACAAGGTCATCAAGGTGCACCTGAAGGGCACCTTTTGTTGCACCCTGCCGGTGTTTCGCTGGATGCGGGAAAACGGCGGCGGCGTTATCGTCAACACCTCCTCGACATCAGGGCTGATCGGCAATTTCGGCCAAAGCAACTACGGTGCGGCCAAGGGCGGCATCTGGGGCTTGTCCAACGTGCTGGCGATCGAGGGCCGCAAGTACAACATCCGGGTCTGGACGCTGGCCCCGGGCGCCCTGACCCGCATGACCGCAGACCTGCCCCGCTATAAGGAGAACCCCGGCGCCGCGCTCGAGCCGGACGGCATCGCGCCGGCCGTGCTATACATGGTCAGCGATTTGTCGGGCGACCAGACCGGCAAGGTGCTGGGCGTGTCCGGGCCCCGCGGCGTGCGCGAAATGCGGATGATGGAAATGGAAGGCTGGAAACCGCCGCACACGAGCTGGAAGGCCCAGGACATTGTCGATCACGCCAAGGAGATCTTCTTCTCCGAGGAGCAGATCAAGATGGGGGCGCGGCGGTTTTAGGCTGATGTTGTCGTTCCGGGTTCGCGCTGCGCGCGCCCCGGAATGACGGAGAAAGAGAGAGACGATGAAACTCACCGCCGACGCCAAGGGCACCTTCGCAATCGCGCCGACGCCGTTCCACGACGACGGCCGGATCGACGAGCGCTCGATCGACCGCCTCACCGACTTCTACGAGGAGGTCGGCTGCGACGGCGTCACGGTGCTCGGCATCATGGGCGAGGCCCCCAAGCTCGATGCGGCCGAGGCCGAGCAGGTGGCGGTGCGCTTCGTCAAGCGCGCCAAGAAGATGCAGGTCATCGTCGGCGTCTCCGCGCCGGGCTTTGCCACCATGCGCTCGCTGGCGAAGGCCTCGATGGATGCGGGCGCGGCCGGCGTGATGATCGCGCCGCCGCCCAGCTTGCGCACCGACGATCAGATTATCGGCTATTTCAAGCAGGCGGCCGAGGCGATCGGCCCCGACGTGCCCTGGGTGCTGCAGGATTATCCGCTGACGTTGTCGGTGGTGTTTACGCCTGCGGTGATCCGCAAGATCGTCACCGACAATCCGAACTGCGTGATGCTCAAGCACGAGGACTGGCCGGGCCTGGAGAAGATCTCGGCGCTGCGCAACTTCCAGAAGGACGGCTCGCTGCGGCCGCTCTCGATCCTCTGCGGCAATGGCGGGCTCTTTCTGGATTTCGAGATGGAGCGCGGCGCCGATGGCGCCATGACCGGTTACGCCTTCCCCGAGCTTCTGATCGATGTCGTGCGCCTGTCGAAGCAAGGCAAGCGTGACGCCGCGCATGACCTGTTCGACGCTCATCTGCCGCTGATCCGCTACGAGCAGCAACCGGGCGCCGGCCTTGCCGTGCGCAAATACGTGCTGGAGAAGCGCGGCGTCATCGCTTCCAGCGCCCAGCGCAAGCCCGGCGCCACCATCACGGCGGCGGCGAAGGCGGAGGTCGAGTACCTGCTGTCGCGCGTCGCCCGTGTCGACAAGCGCGCCCATCTCGGGCCGCAATCCAGCGCCGCAGGTTAGTTGAATGACCGAGACATCAGCATCACGCCCGGCGTCGACGATCCTCCTGCTGCGCGACAGTGCCGCACGGGAAGTCGAGGTCTTCATGATGGTTCGCCATCATCAGATCGAGTTCAACTCGGGCGCGCTGGTGTTTCCCGGCGGCAGCGTCGATGCCGGCGACAAGGAGATCGTCGCGCGCTCGGACCTGTATTCGGGCGGCGAGGGCCTCAGCGAAGCGGACCGCGGATTTCGCATCGCCGCGATCCGTGAGACCTTCGAGGAGAGCGGCATCCTGCTGGCGCGGTCGAAAGCAACAGGGACGCCGGTCGATGCCAGACGCGCCGGCGAGATCGCAGATGGGCACCGCGTTGCGCTTAACGAGCACAAGATCAATTTCCTCGACGTTCTGGCCGAGAACGGGCTCCAGCTCGCGCTCGACACGCTCGTGCCCTACGCGCACTGGATCACGCCGGAGGGCATGCCCAAGCGGTTCGACACATGGTTCTTCCTCGCGGCAGCTCCGCCCGACCAGCTCGGCGCCCACGACGGCCGCGAGTCCACGGATTCGATCTGGGTCTCGCCGCGCGAAGCGGTGGAGGGCGGTGAGAGCGGCCGCTTCAAGTTGCCGTTTCCGACCACGCGCAATCTGATCCGGCTTGCGAAGCAGCCGAACGTGAACGCGGCGCTGGAGCACGCCCGCGGCCTGTCGATCGTCACGGTGATGCCGGTCATGACCAAGACCGAAACCGGCCGCCAGCTCCGCATTCCCCGGGAAGCCGGTTACGACGGCGAGGTGTTCGAGGTCGGAGCGGTCGGCTAGTACACTTCGATAGGCAACGAAGTATTGGCGAACGCGGACGCGCTAGGTTCCGTCCACCGAGAAGGACGGAATGCGCGCCATGGACAACCGGCAGGACACCAATATTGCCGTCGAGCTGGCCCTGCTGGTTGCGCTCGCAACCCTCTGGGGCGGCTCCTATACCTTCATCAAGCTCGGCGTTGCCACCATCCCGCCGATCACGCTGATCGCGGCGCGCACCGCGATTGCCGGGCTGCTGCTGCTGGCCGTCATGTGGATACGTGGCATCAAGATGCCGACGGATGGGGCGACCTGGCAGCGCTTCGCGTTCCAGGCCGTGCTCAACGGCGTCATCCCCTGGACGCTGATCGCCTGGGGCGAGCGCCATGTCGATGCCGCGCTCGCCACCATCCTCAACTCGGCCGCGCCGATCTTCACCTTCCTGCTCACGGCGGCCGTCACCCGCCACGAAGCGACGACGCCGCGGAAGCTGTTCGGGGTCGTGGCGGGGATGGCCGGCATCCTGCTGATCGTCGGGGCCGATGCCTTTCATGGCATCGGCAGCGGCCTCCTCGCCGAAGCCGCCATCGTTGCCGCCACCATCTGCTACGCCTGCGCCGCGATCTTCGGCCGCAGCTTCAAGGGCCTCGACCCCATGGCGCCTGCTGCCGGCTCGCTGCTGGCAGGCGCCGCGGTCTTGATCCCGGCCTCGCTGGCGCTCGAGCAGCCCTGGACGCTGTCACCTTCGCCGAGCTCCATGCTGGCACTGTCCGCGCTCGCGGTGTTCTCGACCGCGACAGCGTTCGCGATCTATTTCCGCCTGATCCAGACCCTGGGATCGGTCGGTACCACCGCGCAGGCCTATCTCCGCGTTCCCATCGGGGTCGCCATCAGCGTCGCCTTCCTGGGTGAAGCCCTGAGCCGGACCGCCTGGATCGGCCTTGCCTGCGTCGTCCTCGGCGTCGCCGCCATGACCATCCCGGCCCGCAGGGCAGCCAGCGTCAAACTGTCGTAGGGCCGCGGCTGAAGAAGGCGGCAGGCCCCGATATTAAGGATATTCCGCGCCCCGAGGCATGTTCCCCCCGGGCGGCAATACGTCGTATATTGGGTCTCCAGCAGCCCGGTCCTCAAACCAGCAATGTCCGCCGAATTGACGCCGCCCCCTGAGAAAAGGCGAACATTTTCGCTCTCCATCGGCCAGCTCACCTTCGGCAGTTTTCTGTTGATGCTGGCGGTGATCATCGTCACCTCGACCGCGAGCGTGATCGCGATCCGGCACATCGACACGACCTTCGCCGAGCTGCAGCGGCTCCAGAGCGTCGGAGATCTCGCCGAGGATATCGATCGCCGCATGAACGAGCTGCGCGTCGCCGCGCGAGACTTCGTCACAGACCCCGGCGCCGGCATCCAGTTCCAGCAGGTGGGCGAGGCGGCCTCGACCCTGAGTGACATCCTGAAGAAGACCCGCATCGAGCTCGCGCCCGAACAGCAGGATATGATCGACGGGGTCACCGAGCGGCTTGCGACCTATCGCAACGGTCTGGAGCGGATCTCGACCCTGATCGACCGCCGCGCCCAGCTGCTCGCCGGCCTGCCGCCGCTGCGCGAACGGTTCGATGCAGCCATCGCAGGCACTGCGGACCGCGAGCTGGCATCCCGCCTGTCCGAGGCGCAGAGCCGGATCGCAGTCGGGCTGCTCGCGCGCAATCCGTCCGCGGCCGAGCAAGCCGCGCAGGGGATGCGGGCGCTTGATATTGGCGATGCCAAGCTGAAGTCGGCGGTGAACGACTATGCCGAGGCCATCATGGCCGTCGCCGTCCGCGAACGGCAGATCGTCGACATCGATCGCGAGGTGCTGGGCACCGAGGGCCGATTGATCGGCCGCGTCACCGAATTGCTGCGCGAGGTCAGCGCAAGGCGCGGCCACGTGCTGTCGCGCGACTTTGCTCGCACCCTGACCGAGGCGCGGTGGCAGAGCATCGTGCTCGGTACGATCGGCGTGCTGATCGGCATCGCCGCTGCGCTGTTCGTGGTACGCAGGACGGTGCGTCCGCTCGCCCAGATCGCCCGATCCATTCGCGCGCTTGCGGCCGGCCGGAAAGACACGTCGATTCCGTCCGCCGAGCTCGACAACGAGATCGGCGACATCGCACGGGCTGCCGAAGTGTTCCGCCGCGCGCTGGAGGAGGCCGACACGGCGCGCGAGGCGGCGGTGCGCGCGCTCACCGAGCAGCGCCTCGCCGAAGAGAGCTACCGCAAGCTGTTCGAGGGCTCGGTCGACGGCATCTATGTGACGACGCCGGCCGGCGACCTCCTCAACGCCAACCCGGCGCTGGCGCGGATGATGGGCTATGACAGCCCGCAGCAGCTGATCGACAGCATCAACGACATCGCCCACACGATCTACGTCCATCCCGAGGCGCGTACCGAATACCAGCGGTTGATGGCGCGCGACGGCATGGTGCGCGAGTTCGAGTACCAGGTGCGTCAGCGCAACGGCAACATCCTCTGGCTCTCCGACAGTGCCACGGGCGTGCGGGATGAGCAGGGCAACATCGTCCGCTACGAGGGTACGCTGCGCGACATCACCGACCAGAAGCGCGCGGAGGACGCCATCGCCGAAGGCCGGCGCCTGCTCCAGCAGGTCATCGACACCGTGCCCGCTGTGATCAACGTCAAGGACCGCGAGCTGCGCTACGTGCTGATGAACCGCTACATGGCGGGCATCTTCGGCATCGAGCCCGGCGATGCGCTCGGCCGCACCACGTCCGATCTGATGTCGCGCTATGGCGCGGCCAAGTCCGACGAGAGCGACAAGAGGGTGCTCAAGCTCCGCAAGGGGCTCGGCTTCTACGAGGAGGAGTACAAGGACGCGGCAGGCAACATGCGCCAATGGCTGGTCAACAAGCTGCCGCTGCTCGATGCCGAGGGCGAGATCGAGCGGATCGTGACTGTCGCGCTCGACATCGGCGAGCGCAAGCGCGGCGAGCAGGAAATGCGCAAGGCCAAGGAAGCCGCCGAAACCGCGCTGCGCAATCTGCGCGAAACCCAGGCGTCGTTGATCGAGGCGGAGAAGCTCGCCGCGCTCGGGCGCCTGGTCGCCGGTGTCGCCCACGAGGTCAACAATCCCGTCGGCATCAGCCTCACGGTCGCCTCCGCGCTGGAGCGCAAGACCGCGATGTTCACCGCCGAAGTCGAGCGAGGCGAGCTGCGCCGCTCCACGCTCAACGACTTCCTCAACACCAGCCGCGATGCGTCCTCGCAGCTCGTCTCCAATCTCAACCGTGCCGCCGAGTTGATCCAGTCGTTCAAGCAGGTCGCAGCGGACCGCAACTATTCGGACCAGCGTACTTTCGATCTCGGCGACCTCACCGAGCAGGTGGTGATGAGCCTGCGGCCGGGCCTGCGCAAGCACAATCTGACGCTCAACGTCGAGTGCCAGCCGGACCTGACCATGAACAGCTATCCCGGCCCATACGGCCAGGTGCTGACCAACCTGTTTCTTAATTCGGTGGCGCACGCGTTCCCGGACGGCCGGCCGGGAACCATCGAGATCCAGGTGCGCGAGTCCGGCAAGGACAATGTCGAGATCATCTTCTCCGACAATGGCTGCGGCATGTCGCTCGACGTCCGCCGCCGTGCCTTCGATCCGTTCTTCACGACGCGGCGCGACCAGGGCGGCACCGGCCTTGGGCTGCACATCGTCTACAGCATCGTTACGAACCGGCTCGGCGGACGGCTCGATCTCGATTCCGAACCTGGCGGCGGCACGCGTATCCAGATCATCCTGCCGCGCGTGGCGCCGCTCGAGCAGGCTGCGGAATAGCTAATCGACCTCTGCTAGCTTGTGCAGGGTGGCGCCGAAAATCAGGCTGGCCTTGCCGACCAGCGCTGTGCCCGTCATCTCCGCGCGCGTGTCCGTGTAGGTGCCGCTGACGCCGATGCCGACCGGGGCGGGGCCCCCGAACAGCGGATTGTCGTCGCCCCGAGGCGAAGTGTGCCGTTGCACCAGCACCTCGCCTTTGAAGGTATTGTTGTTCTTCACCGTGTAGCTGCCGGTGTAATAGAGGTAGGCATCGCCGCCAAGAATCTTGCCGTCGCGGAAAAGAATCACGCCGCTGCCCTTGCCGACTCGACCATCGAGCAGGGTCACGTGAATTGAATAGAGGCCGTTCTTCATAACGTCCCGTGGGCCGGCCGCCATCGCCCAATGGCGTCACCGGTCCGGCTTTTATGCCAAAGCCCATCCCCTCGCGCAACGCGGCAGTTTGCCGGCCGTTCGCGGAAGCCTGCAGCGGCGAGCCGTAGTTATCCCGGCTTGTGCGTGATGCCGTCGTGACGCTCTGATGGTGAAGCGGGGCTCGCCGTTACGAATCGGAGTTGGCCCGCGAAATGCATAATCATTGTTGCACTGGCCGCGGGGTGCTGGAGCAAGACGAACGTGACCAACTGGATCGATTCCGGCGGTGATGAGCCGCGTCTGTACGGTGCGCGTCCCACGAACTGCAGAAGCGAACAACGGCGGATTGGCAGTGCGATACGCCGGCGAAGCCTGACAAGCCTAGCGTACGCCTTGACCTTGTTTGCGCTGGCAGCCCCCTTTGGGCACGCACGCGACCGCGGGCAGTTCGTCAACACCAATGCCGAATTGAAAGCATGGTTCGACGGTCTGCGCAGCGGCAAGGGGCCTTGCTGCTCCGATGCCGACGGTTCGGCGCTCTCGGACTCCGACTGGGACAGCAAGGACGGGCACTATCGCGTCCGCGTCCCGCGCTACGGCTACGCGCTCGACGGCCAGCAGCAGGAACTCGTCTGGGTCGATGTGCCCGAGGAAGCCGTGATCTCGGAGCCGAATCGGGTGGGGCGCACCATGGTCTGGCCGATCTACGGCTACATGGGCGTCACCATCCGCTGCTTTATGCCCGGTAGCATGACTTAGCCCCACGCGGCGTCACGTCGTTCCGGTGGCATGCCTGAGACGGCCGGCGCCGCGTCAGGTGTACTTCTTGTTGCGCTCGAGCAGCTCGATGGAGATGCCCTCGGGGCCGCGGATGAAGCAGATGCGCACGCCGGGGCGAATGGTCGTCGGCTCGCGCGTGAAGGTGACACCCTTGGCCTTGATCTCGGCGGCGACGGCGTCGATGTCCTTCACCGTCAGGCCAAAATGGTCGAGACCCTGATGCGGATGCGGGGGCGGCGGGTTGACGGCGCTGTCGCCCTCGAGTGGTGCGATGAAGATCCTGGCTCCGCCGAGGTTCACGTCGATCCGTCCGGGGGCGCGCACGATCTCGCCACCAAGGATGTCGCGCAGCCAGGCCGCCGTGGTTTCTGGATCGGGACTGCGCAGATGGACGTGATCCCAAGTGACGGCGATTGGCATTTCATGTTCTCCCAACGGGGTCCTTCGATGTTGCGGCGCATGTTAGCGGCCTCGGCCGGCGGTCGCCACCGTCCTTGCCGCCTCGCACAAGTGCGGGAACCTTAGTTCGTCGCCCGGATTAACGTAGCAGTGGCCCAGTCCATCGTTCATGGTGCTCGGCTGCGATCGGTGATGCAACCATGAGTGGCAGGCTCGACCGGATCGGATTGGAGCGCTTCGCCGGGACCGGCGAACGATTGGCGCGGGCCGTAACGATCGCGAGCGTCTCGTTTGGCCGTAGCCTTCTGTGGCTGCTGGCGGCAATCGTCGTCGGCTGCGGCATCTGGATGCTGCTGCCCCTTTCCAAAGGCACTAGTGCTGA
The DNA here is from genome assembly GCF_028128965.1 of Bradyrhizobium sp. CCBAU 25338. Lineage (NCBI taxonomy): Bacteria > Pseudomonadati > Pseudomonadota > Alphaproteobacteria > Hyphomicrobiales > Nitrobacteraceae > Bradyrhizobium > Bradyrhizobium sp. CCBAU 25338. The sequence goes on along the minus strand of NZ_LFKY01000043.1, from coordinate 12,687 downwards.
GCCGGCGAGGCCGGAGCTGGCGGCTGTTGAGTTGGCTCCTTCGGGCGATGCGTCCGCGGTGGTGTCTTCGGCGTCCGAAGCGTCGGCACCTGCGAAGGCGGAACTCAGTCGGCTCAGGATTTCATCGCAGACCTGGCGCCGCGGCGGCCTCGGCTCCAAAGCCCTGGTGACGTTAACGCTGCGAAACGACAATGACTATGCCGTAAAGGATGTCGAGATCGTCTGCGCGTTTACGCGGCGCGACGGCAGTCATCTGACCAACCGTAGCCGGGTGCTGGCGAATGCAGTCAGCATGAAGAGCCGCAAGACCTTTGCGCGTATCCCCGTCGGCTTCGTTAACGTGAATGCCGATCAGGCGAAATGTTCGCTGGTCGCAGCGCGCCGCGCTTAAAGGCGGCACGTTCCGGTAGCGGAAAAGTTACTCTACGCGGACCTTGGCCAAGAAACTATGCATCGCCATTTGAACCAAATGGCTGGGTCAGGAACCAATTGAGAGATCGCCTGTTGAGGCGGAGAGCCCACGCGGGGATGCGGGGGGCGGAGTGCGGCCAATGCCCATCTTTAGGTATTTCATTTTTGTCGGTGGAGCCTTGCTCGCACTGCTGTTCGCGGCGGATTTCGTTTTCCCGGCAGCGCCCGTAACACAAGCCGTCGCGACCGCGGGCAACGACCAGCCCCTGATCCGAATCCGGTCCAATCGGCACCTGCCCGAGCGCGTCGTGCTCGACACCAGCCAGCCGACGATTGCCGCGCCTGCGGTGAAGACTGCCGCTGTTGCGGCTCCCCAGCCGCCGGTACAGGACGACGTCTCGCCGGCACTAGCCGAGATCTCGGCCAAGACGCGGGTGCGCGAGACCTTCGCCCAGTTCACGCCGGAGCCGAAGGCCAATACCGCCGCCGCCAAGAAGGCAGGGGCCACTCAATCTCAGATTGCTCAGGCTCAAGCTTCTCCGGTGCCGGCTCCTCAGCCCAGGCGCAAGATCGTCAGGACGCATCCGGCGCCGCAGCCCGGCCGGCCGATGATGCAGGTCGCTCAGCAGCCGCATTTCGGTCTCTTCAACACGACCTGGTGACAGCGCCTTCGACCCGCCTCGATGAAGGCCGGAAGGGCTTTTTATTGGCCGGGCTCTCTGCTAATTCGAACCAATCCGAGCGCCGTCCGGTGTGCTGGTTCGTCACCGGCGCGGTCTGGCGAATCTCGGTGGCCCGGTGCCCGGGCCAGGGCGCTCGTAGCTCAGCTGGATAGAGCATCGGATTTCGATTCCGAGGGTCGGAGGTTCGAATCCTTCCGAGCGCGCCAGAAAGCCATTAATTATCAATAGTTTGTTTGTAGGTATCTGGGGCCGTTCGACAGCTTTGATCGCAGGGGTAACGCTGCGGGTAACGTCTTAGCTAGTTGACTTGCGGGTGATTGCGGGCCGAGCTTCACCGGTCCAAGGGCGGGGGCCGGGGGACGGCTGCCGCCGGTCGGGCCGGCGTCCGTACAGGAGCTATTGGCTGCGCCCGGGCACCCGCCGCCCCCGGTCCGCATAACCAACAGGCGGCGTCCGCAGGGCGCCGCCACCGATAGGACCGCTACGGTCCCTTTTACTTCCCGGGCGGCCGGCATTTCCCGAGATCGTTCTTTCGTTTTCCCCGAACACGGGTTAGAGGCGAATCTACTCCGCTGAACAATCTTAGCGGGCACGTCAATGAGAGAGCGAGAGAACCATGTCAAAACCTAATAAAGCGGCCGAGCCGCAAACTAAGAACGAGCAGCCCAAGTCAGATCAGAGCAAGCGGGTCGAAGCGTTGATCGCGATTGCAGACGTCGTCCTTGCATATCAAGACAACGCGAAACCATCGTTGGGCGAACTGGCCCGGATCACGAACCGGGCAAGCGGCCTCCTCCGCATCAAGGGCGATGAACGGATGGCAATCGAGAACGCGGCGACGCTGGAGATCGCGCGGGCACGTTCACTGCTCCTGAGCTGATCCGTTCTGCGCGAAGCTCTGGGCCACGGCCTTAACTGGCTGTGGCCCAATGTACTTTCCATTAGCAGCTAGGGCGCCACGACCCTGAACCAGTCCCGCATCGTCTGCTTTAGCCGCGCAAGCTCCTCAACAGGTATGGTGCTCATGTGGCAGATCGTATTGCGCAGATGCACCAAAACTCGCGCCTGCTGAATCAGGCTCTTGTCTCTCACCAAGTCCTCGAAACCGTCTTTCCAATTGACATCGATCACCCTTAGAAGCTGAGGGAGCGTCAACAGCGCAGATTTGTCGCGCGACTCTAGCGCCATCCAGCTCTTCACCTCTTCTGTCTGCTCCAACTTGGTCACTTCAGTCTGCACGTCGGGCGGCACCTTTTCGTACCAATTGGTGTTCTGGCCGTCGTTAGAAAGCACCTCAACCATCATCTCTCGAAGATAGCTTTCGAAGACAAAGAACAGCTTATACGCTTCCGACGCTTCCGCTGCCCGCCTTGTCTTCTCTGGAACGAGCGCCGCCAAATCATAGGATGGAGATATCAATAGGGCTTCTTTTGGCACGACCTCCTCAAGCTGAGAAACGGTCCTCTCAGCCGCCTGGCCCAGCATCAAGAATAAGGCAGCTCTTGAATCGACAGTCATTGGAAGGTCTTACGAATCGCATTGAAAATGTTCAGATAGGTCTCCTCGGTGCCATTCGAGGGCAACTGCACCTGGATGTTGTAGTGAAATTCCGTTCGCAGTCCTTTCGGTTTGGGCCGATTGCCGTCCGTTTCAGGTGGCAGGTCCCCGGTATCGGCCTTCTCCTCAGCTCTCTTCTCGTCCGCCGGTCCATTTGTCTCGAAGTCGGCAAGGTTGACCAGTGAAGCAAACGTGCCAGCAATTCGGCCGGTAAGATCAGCGTCTGTTCCTGCCACTTGCGCGACTAGACTTCTAAGCTTCTCTCCATTGAGCTTGTTGGCATCCTGATCGGCATCGAACAGTGCGCTATACGCGCGGCGGATTCCGTCTGCTAGAGCTGCCTTCCGTTTTTCTCCTTTGAGAAGTCGGTAGTTCGGCGTCGGGATGTTCGACTGGTCCAAGAAGCCGAGGTGCCGCAGTAGCGGGATATAAGCTCTATCGTTCGTCGACTTCAAACCGATAGTCGTCAGCAGAAAATTGTACGTGAAGCCCTGCTCTGGGATTTTTGCTGAATTGATCTTCTCGAAGAGTGTCGGCAGGTTCTTATAGCTCACAACATACGGCAGGCTCGCCATGAATCGCATTTCCCCAACTGGATGAATCAATGGAAAGAAGCCCTAGCACAACGCCAGATTGTTAACTGTTCCGAGGTTGTTTCCTGACCACCTTTTTCACTAGTTTTTGGGCTGAAGGGGCCGACGGCTAGCTACCATCGTAGGCCGGAATTCATGCGACAGAACTGCCGGTCAATCCCATCCGATTGAGGGCGGCAACGCTACTGCCTATCTTGCCTGGCACTGATCAGCCCGTAGTGAAGCCACACCCGACAAAAATAAGGGGATACCTGCTAAAAGGCTTGTCAGATCCTTACGAATCGACATCCCGAGGTGTATGGACGGAACAAACAACCTGAAACAGGGGAGGACCGCCAGCGTGACAGAACATCACTCAGGAGCGATTCGCAATGTCCTTGCACTTGGAGATCCCCGACGAGTTTTTTGATCAGAAGCCTTACTATCGCAACCGCGCCGCAGCGGAAGCAGTGGTCCGCGAGATCAAGGACCACATCAAGAAGACCGGTGAGCCGCACACTTGGCGCCACCATACCCATTCCAAGCCCGTAACGGGCTCGCGTATCGTCTATCTCGGCACCTACGACCTACCTCCCAGTCATCGAGCCCCCGACCGGCACGCTCCGTGCCCTTGCTGTTCACCGCGAGCGCCGAAGTACTCTCAAAACGGCAAAATAGCTTGGTTTCCTGACGAGCACGTGATCCGAATGATTGGTCCGGACTGCTTCGCTACTCTCAACCCGGAGGGCCACTGGGAGGCGATGGAGCAGTTTACCCGGGAAGAGGCCGAGCGACGCACTATTGCATACCTGCTCACGAACCTGCACTTGAACCGGCCTGCTCGCGAGGTGATTGCAGACGCACTGCCGACCCTTGAAGCAATCGATGAGGTGCATTCGGTCTTGCAGCAGCGATTGACCGAAATCATCCGCGTTGACCTATGGCGGCACGTCGGTCGCGGCTCGCTCGACGTGACCGAAATGTCGCGTCGCATGCGTCGGACGCGTGCCGGCGCTGAAGAGGTCGAGAGCTTCCTGGACGTGCGGAAGTTATTCGAGTTTCCCGGCTACCGGATGTTTAGCCCGAAGACATCACGACTGGCCGGTCGGATAAAGGGGACGGCAAAACGGCTTGGCTTGCTGGATTTCGGGGAGGAGACGCAGGAGCGCGTCCGCTCAATGACAAAAGAGGATCAAGCCAAAGCCGCTCGTATGCTGTCCCATGGAATCTCGGCCGCGGCAAACATATTCGAGGATGCTGAAGCCATTCGTATGGGGTTCGGCCCAATGAGTCTTGCCAACCTGAAGGGTTGGACCAAGCATCCGGGTTGCCCGGTCCGCCTTGCCATTGCCGGCGACGAGCGGAATTTTTACATAGGAATCGACGAGCACCATCCGTTACGGGTGGAGCTGCCGCCGGCTTTTTGGCGTCGCTTCGGCGAACTCCCAAGAATTTTGTCCCTGACCAATTGGAGTGAGGACTAGTCGTGGGTTTACAGGTGGCGGACCGCCTGCGGCGAACGTTGCAGGCTTCCCGACCTCCTGGGTTTGCGACCCTTTATGGCTCACGAGCACATCGAGGTCTCCTTCCAGGCGCAACGAAAATGCCGTACCGATTTGGCCTGCCGAAGGTTTTGGAAGCATCGGAACTGTTCAGCCACAGTCCTCGCTCCGAAAATGGGGATAATAACGCGGGGACGAGCCGCTACGTCATTTCGATGATGCTTCGTCTCGATCAAGTTGCTGTTGAGCTGTGACCAACAGATCGCCAATTTGGATTGCAAGCTGCTGGATCACTTTCATGGAGATCAGATCATCCAAAGTCGGGTTCATGAGAGCAAACGCCGACGTTATCTGCATGAGTGAGATCGCAGTGTTCTGTCCGGGGTCTTCGAGACCCGCATTGCTTGGTCCGGCCAACAGAATCTCGGTCTCGCCGATTATTCCGAGCTTGAAGAATATCCCTCTGGGATTTGCATGAATGTTGTGACTTGCAATCTTGTAGTACGGCAACATGTGGTCGATCCTCGCGGCGGCGATGAGTTGATCGATGTTTGGTTTTGCGATGCCCAAATGGTTCGCGGCCCAGCCGTTTGAGCTACCAAAGTCCTTGCCGTACTTTTCTTTGAGGAACTGCGCGCGCTCCTCGAATTCTTGCATCTCCTGATCTGAGATGGCCTCCGCTCCCAGCCTTGTGTGATATTTCTGGTACTGGCGGGCCGCCCGCGCGCATTCAATAGCATCATGCTCTAGGTAGCGCTCGGCTAGTTCTTCCCCATGCTCGTTGATCAAAGCAGCCACGGCGGAAATTTCATGCAGGGTCCTCCAGCGAGCCATCGCGCCGTCCGAAAACCCGCCCTCAAGAAGGCAGACAATTTCTTCAGAGATTTGGCAACCTCGCGCATGCAGCCGTGCTAGAACCGCCGCTGATAAAGGAGCCTCAGCCGTTTTCCTTTCAGTTGAGCTGATTTCGCTGCCCACCTCCTGGCAGACTGCAATGAGAAGCTTCAGAAGGTGAAGGCCTTCGCCCCATCGCTGGTACAGTCGTCTTTTGAACGCTTCGCGTTCTCGCATTTGACGACGTGCCTCGCGCGACCAGTCTTTCTTCAATGCGAATAGCAGATCGGACGACGTGTTCTCGATCGTGTCCTGAACGGTCTGCGGCAGGCTGACGACGAACGCGTCAAGGGCTTCCTCGACGGCTCGAACGTCGTCCTCCGTAAATGCAACGACCGTCTCTTTAACCGCAAAGCCGAGCGTCCTTCTAACACGATCAATAAATGTCTCGCTGCTGACAGGATCGCCATTCAGAAGCTTGCCCGCTAGCAAATGGGCCTTCTTCTGCGAAAGCTTGATGCCATGTGCGGAAAGCTTCTTTATTATCGTGTCGGCAAGGATCTGTTGCGGGATGGCGGCGATCGCTTCCTCGAATTCCTTAGCGAAAGAGCTCATATCGTCGCCTCACGAGCGGTAGTTGAGTTATTTAGGACTGGCATCCGATGAAGGATCAGGATGGCAGGCCCAACCTGTGTAGTACGGCCGCTGCAACGGTCAACGCGGCGGTTATCAGACCACTCCACCATATCGCTTTAGGACGAGTGGCGCTTATAGACCGGAGATAAAGGAACGCTCCGATTACCTGTCCGTAATTCTTTCTGAAATCGCCGTTGCGTTTGGCGATCTCCACTAGGTCCGAATACTTCAAGTCCTGCTCAGACACAGCAGCTCTCCTTCTGCGGAATCGCTCCCGCAGTTGATTGCCTCAAAACGCTCCCGGATTTACTGAGGAGCGCTGATTACCGTAAGACCCTCGCCGGTGCGTCAACCGCAAACAACGCACCAACCTAGCGTCATCAGGTTTGCGGGTTTGCAAATTCCTTTAGACGCTTCATCCAACACCAATAGTTATCGCGTCCAACCGCAACGCACCAGCCAAGCAGCGCCTCGGATAGCGGATTGTTCCATAGAAAGTTCAACTACTTACGAGCTGTTGCGCCAATACGTTATCGAACCGCTGTTTTGCCAGACGGAGCGACCACAATCATTATGCCCTCCAAAATTTGGAAATTTCAGCCAATCTTTGGTTGGAAATCGCCAAAGCTGAACCGTTAGTCCGGTTCGAAGCGAACAGCAGACCTATCGCGCATGGAGCTGGAGAATCGGCTTGTGACCCCGAGCGGACCGCGTGCTCATTCAAAGCTTAGCATGCGCAGTGCAGGTAGTTGACGTCCATTGGCGATGCAACCAAAAGATGATGATTGGTGCACCTAGTAAGGTCAGAGGATGAACATGCTTCGTACTACTCGGTATCTGCTTTTGGCCCGATGGCGAAGTCCGGGTTGGCTCAGATATGGTCAGTGATCGGGGCACACCGGAAGTGACAGGGCGCCTTTCAAACCGGCGCTGCTGACCCGCAACGGGCATCAATGGCCTTGACCCGGTGCGGCCTACCTTTGGTTTGATAGTGTTCTCTCAGGGGCGCGTCATTTGCGTCCAGCAACGACCTCGGGCGGTCGATCCGGCGCGAAGCTGAAATGGTGACGGTCCTATTGGAACTCCCCCCTTCGTGATAGGCAAGGCATCAGGCAACAAAGGAGAGGACCGAGCCGTATGATCAGCCTAATAAATGTCTTCACGGTAGATCCAGCCAACCAGAACCGGCTCCTCGATTTGCTTGCGCGCGCGACCGATGAATTCGTCAGCCGGGCACCTGGCTTTGTTTCCTCGACCCTTCATCGGAGCCTCGACGGCACGAAGGTGACCATGTATGCGCAGTGGCGCAGCGCGGAAGACTATGAGTCCATGCGCCAGGATCCTGGACCGCTACCCTTTCTCGAAGAGGCGCTCACGATCGCGAAATTTGAGCCGGGCATGTATGAGGTCGTGCGCACATTCTCGCCCATTGATAGGTAGGCCTCGCCCCGCGCGCGAATCGAACTTCCGCTGTTGGCCCCAAGCTGACATGACCAAAAGTGAGAGCGATTTCCGGATTTGGGGTGTCAGGCGACTTTTGCCGAACGAATAGGCCGAAACTGACCCTCGCTATCCTCTCGCAATTCGCACCTCTCCAGGAGCATGCGCTTGGCCGCCGCTGCTCCCTCGCGCACCTCTGAAAGAGCTTTGTTCAGCCAGTGCTGCATCTCCGATTGCTGGGGATGCAGAGCGGCGCGGGCTCGCTCCCGGACCAAATTCCATTCATTATCGCTGAGACCTGAAAGGAACGCTGGGGCAGTCAGAACGGCACTCAGTACTCGCCTATCTGGCATCGCTTTCAGAACGAATTCGACCGGAGAGTTCTGGTCGGCGACATAACTGCGAATTTCCTGCTCAAGCATGAAATCGACGGCATTTGTTGTCGGCTTCGGCAGCTCGACCATACGATCTTCAAGAGCGGTTAGGTTCGCAGCGACAGCTTTGGCGGCCAACTGGAGCGGCTCGAACTCAGCCAACTCGGATAGTGCTTTTTGGCCGATCTTGGTGCGGCGACGTATAATACCTTCCGGCGAAAGGTCGCCATCCTGCTCGGCCTCGGAGCATTGCACATTGACCGTGTAAACGAGACCGCGCAGCGCATCGACGCACTCGCGCAAGCGATCCCATGCGATAGTCTTTGCGTCAGCCGGCCAGCGCAACATCGTTGGAACGATCCTTGCGGCAATTTCAGTATCAGTTACCCGTCTTGTCATCATGATCTCCTTCTCTGGTTAGGGGGCCTTTGCTCGTTGAATCGACGCGTCTACCTTCACCCACCTGATGCGCGCCGCCGCGGGCTCAATGGGCCGGCATGTCGCTGGATCGAGTTCGACAGTTGGGGGCAGGCGGCCATTAGGCGGAACAGTGCCGGAGTGCATCGCAAACATTCGGATGCGGGCCTTACTGGCGCCGTATGCGGCCAACAGAGCGCCGGCTGCCGCATTGGCAACGTCGTCGTGGGCACCCGGCGCATGGTCTATACTGTCACGCCCCCCGCGAGCTGTTCGGCGCTCCAAGCCGATAAGCTGTCTCGTAAGCTTGGCGTCGTCTAGAAGCTGAACGCGGCGGCTGTTCAGCAGCGGCAGGGCGTCCCTATACAAATCCGACTTAGTTCTTGCGCTCAGCTCATAGCTGATGCCGTGCTTTCGGAACTGCTCGCGAGGCCACTCGCCCGCATACCTGTCACCGATGACCCGCGAGATGCCGTAGGACTTCAAAGTCTGAGAAAATTCAGCAACAACGCTTTCCGGGCTGAATGGCGGACGAACTTCTCTTAGGCAATCGAGAACTACTGCATCCAGTTCGTCATGGGCGATACCCAAGGTGAAGCTGTCCGACGACCCGCCAGACGGATCGGTAAACGCTCGATAGTTGAATTTGGTCGATGGAGGACGTTCGAACACTCCAAGGCTGATACAAGCCTGTACAACCTCCAAATTCACGTAGGTCTCAACGTCGCCTCTGAACTGAGCACCATATTCTGCGGCAGCAGAAGCCGGGTCTGCCTCGTACGCCTCATCGATAATAGCCTGCGCAATGCTAGGGTTCATCGTGCGCGTAGCGGCTTGCCAGACCAAAACCGGCGACTCCGTCCCGTAATGCTTGCGATATGCCGTCCACAGCGCTCCCTTTCGGGCATAAGGACTGCTGGCGACGAGCAACAACCCATCAGGAATGGAGGCGAGGCCCGGCCGTAAGGCGTTTAGGATTTCAACGTCGGGATTGGCGCTTTCGTCGGAGCGCCAGAATGCGGCCTCATCGCAGAGCGCCGCAATCATGGTGTAGCCGCGCGTGCTGCGGAAGCTAGCCGTGTGGACCTCAATCGTGACCCGGTTCTTGAGATCAATGGCTTCTGCGCGCTCGCCCCCGATCAGCGGTTTTAGCATGGGCGTCTCCGATAGGAGGCCCTTGCAGTAGCGCAAGATCGTCCTGGCTTGCTTGCGGTCGGCTGCGATCACCATGATCGTCGCTCTTTCGCCGGGGGCGAGATATTGGGTCCACGTGCGTATCGTCGCGAGAAATACTGCTATCAAGGCTAGGACGAACGATTTGCCGCCACGCCGTCCGATGACGAGGTCCGCCTCGCGGTAGCCATTCGGGTCGGGACCGTCCCGGCCCGTGCATTCCTGAAAGACACCGAGTTGGTCCGCATCGAGAGGCAGGCCGAACAGAGCCGCAAGGAAGACCCGCCATGCTGACCACGTCCTGACGTCTCGGAAGTGATGTCGGAACAGACGTGGGTCGTCCATTGCATCGAGGATCGAGATGTTAGGCTCAGTTGGCCGATGCCGCTTGAACTTGGGTGATTGGGGCTTCGGCTTGTAACGCGGGATCATCCGACCAGCTCCCGCAGGGCGGCATCGATTGCCCGAGTGACCAAGGCATCGCTTGCGAAGGCGGCGGACGTACTGATCGTAAGAGTCCGCTGGACCCTGAGCACGAAGGAATGCCGAAGATCCGGTCGGAGTTGGTTGGCGGTGTTGGTGATCGTCTCTCGTTGGTCGTGGGAGAGCATCAAGCCCGTAGGCTGACGTCTAATCCTCCTCCGACGACGCACCATTCGCCTCCTTTCGCTTCTGCCGCAGGTATTGGTCGAGCGATGGCGTGATGTCGCGAGAGCGCCGCTTGAGTCCGATGCTTTCGAGAATACGGCGTAGGCTGTTCGCTACACGCTGGTAGGTGACTAGCGACTTGTCGGAGGCTTCGCCGCCGTTCTGAGCCCACTTCTGTTCCATCAGTTCAAGTTGCAGTGTGAGCATCGATGCACGGCGAACCAGTGATTTCTCTGCTTCGGAGCAGTTGTCCGCGCCGCCGAGATCGGAGACCATGAGAGCGAGCAGATCACGCAATCGTCTGGCCCAAGGCGAATTCTTGTCCCGCAATTCGATGTGCAGCCGTGAACCGTTCGTGACACCCGACCTGCGCATGGGTGGCACCGGTATGGGAGCCGAGCTAGTCTCGGTTGAAAGTTGATAGCGTCTACGCGGCTTAGAACGCGCCACCTGAATACCCCGCTGTTACCCCTTCCATCGTAGCGGGATTTGGTTGTATTACAAAGAAGGCGCAACCCCGAGCAACATAAGCGTTTTTAGGCGCGGCTGGTCGAAAGGGCCTACGGTTTAGCTAACCGGCGGTCGGGGTAGGGGAGTCAATCCCAGAGACTGGGAGAGAGCATCACTGAGACTGTTGACCTCGAATGACGAGATCAGAAATTCATGTGTGCTGGGCGTGTTCGTGCGGGACGATCTTGCAAGCTCTAATCGAAGGATGGCTTAGGTTCAGCCGGCGTTTCTGGTGCCTTCGTGACGCGAATTGCTGCACCCAGTTGCGTATCCCAATCAAGCTGAACGAAATCCCCCTCGGGGGTCTTTCCTGTGCATCGATTGCCAGATTGCTGTGCGCCGCACGCAACCCCCTTGAAGGGGTAGTGAGCCAGAATCTCGTTTATGAACTCTCTCGGCTTTAACGTCAGCGCTCTGTCAAAATACGTTTGACGCAGCACGAAGCTGTCAACGTGGTCTTTCCGATGAATGAACACGGCAATGTTCTGGGGCGCTCCACTGTACTTGGCTGTGAAATTTAGATCCATCGAGCCGGTGTACCGTTCTGGGCCTTCCTCAAAGAACTCTACGTCCGCTGGTTTGAGGCTCAGAACCTCCGCACGGGTCATTCCTATGTAGAACCCTTTGATTTTTGTTGGCTCTGCCGCGGTGACGTACTTTACGTTCAGCATCAGAAGGACAGCAGTGATCAGTAACCGTACACCCTGGCTCATGAAGACAGCACCCTTTGCTCGCTTAAGTATCCATGATCCAGCATCGAAAAGAAAAGGCGCGCGCAGCGCAACGGTGCTAGCACCATTAATCTTATATATTCTCTGTATTGAAGAGTGTATCTATTAGACGGAATTACAAAAACACGAAATCACCTAGCGCTGCAGTCACAAACACCACTTTTCGGTGGGCTGTGGGGGAACTACCCCAGCCTGATTTGCGGGTTGTGGGGGAACTACTTTTTTTGGCTGCGCGGGTCGTGGGGGAACTAGACCGTATCGTAGTAGCCGTTCTCCTCGTAATCCTCTCGCTCCCTTGCTTGTCTGCGCTTCCGCTTTCGATCGTGTTCATCGTACCAGCGCTCTGCCTCTTCTTCCTCGCGACGATTTTGGTCGATTTCCTCTTTCTGTGGTCGGTACTTGTTGAGCTCTATTTTGATCCGGCGATTTTCTTTCTGCTTCGTACTCAAGACCGCTGAGAACCGGATGCGATTGCCATTCTCGAAACGCTTTACCTTTACTCCTTGGGGGAAATCCCTTTCTTCCAGATCAGCATCTGTCAGCTTCAGGTGCTCGTTGATCACCACCAGAGCATGGTCCAGCGCACGCTCCGCATGGCTGGGCCGAAGATGATGGATGCCGATGCGGCGGTAAAGGCGTTCTACCGCCATGGGGTCGATCCTCGATCGTAACCGGCAGCCACCGAGGAATAAGTACAGGGCCAGTACCGTCGCGCCACTTTTGGGTGGGGGCCAAACCAGTTGGCCATAGTTGCCGTCCGGCAACCACTTGGGTTCGATGATGAGCCGTAACCTCCCGCTCCGCATCGTCTTGATACTGCGGACGAGCGGTGGCAATCCTTTCACGACCGGTTCGGTCAGCCGCTGCAACGCGCCTTGTAACTCGCGTCTGTTCCTCGTCTGGCGTGATTGGGCAGGGCCCAGACCGGCAGCGCGTAGTATGCTGGCGCGCGTCAAGGTGATGGACAGCGGTCTGTCGAGCTTGAACCGCTTATATCCCTTCGAATAGGCAGCCAAGCCAACGTTGGTAAAATCATGGTGGCGATAGCTCTCGTAGCTCTTGCGAATCTGCCGCTTGTAGCGCGGACTTGGTCTGTGTTGATCGATTGCTTTTCGACCTTGCGCGAAGGAGAGCTGGCCCCGGTTGTCTGAACAGCAATTCCGCGTCGATAAGTGGAGTTTCTGCCAGAGTTAGGCTGC